>CALAMC010000001.1 GCA_937925655.1 uncultured candidate division Zixibacteria bacterium
CGAAAGACACGCTGCTTGAAAATTAAATTTACACAACTCTTGACAAGAACTCTTTCGGTCAATCATTACCCGCGTCGACCCCAGATGGTCTTTTATGAAATAATACAAATAACTCTGATCATTGTCCTTATACACCGCCATCGCCCCCCCCGGCCCGTTTACATAAAACTGATCCACATTATCATACCGGTCAAAGATGGCCATCAACTGTCCCCGATTATAAAGATAATACTCTTCGGCAAACAATCATTCCCACGGCAAGCCGTGGGCGACCCGGCCTTTTAAATACCTCTGCAGATTAAAATAATCTGTCGGAAGACTTGTCTCGTGCACAATCATGCCTTCACATCGAACACACAATTTCCACGTCCGCTTGGAATCCTCCAAACCGATAAAAATACTCTTGCCCTCGACAATTGTTCTTTGCATCTTTTTCATGAGGCTGCCTCCTATTCAATTGTGGCGCTTTATGCGACCACAGGTTATTGAAAAAGGTAGCCTCTTTCCATTTGACATTCCAGCATTTAGTGCCTTTTTTACCATAGTAACTACGGGTGGTAAGTTTCGATAGTGCAACAACCCCTATCCCATCCGTGATGCATCATTTTTACTTCACGAAAAAGACTCCATCCGATTACCCGACCCTATTAAAACGGAGAGGCTGGGATTCGAACCCAGGGTACGCTTTCACGTACAACTGCTTAGCAGGCAGCTGCCTTCGGCCGCTCGGCCACCTCTCCTGACGAACTCTCGATTTTCAGAGCCAACAATATAGCCCTATTTCGCATTTTTTCAAGTCAAATTTGCAGGATAATTCCGATAAAAAGAAGATATGAAAATGGCTGAAATACCGGAAATCCGGGCTACTTGCCCGTGCCGACCGGAGCCGGGATGCCGTTGAGCATCCGGAAAATTACCCGCTCGACTATCAACGACACTTCGTCGCCCTTGAACGGCTTGGTGATATATTCATCGGCCCCCAACGACAGAATCTGTCTTATCGTATAGGCGTCGCCGTAACCGGTCATCATGATCACCGCCGTCCGCGGATGTTTCTGTTTGATGGCGGTCAGAAGGTCTATCCCGCCCATGCCGGGCATGACAATATCGGATATGACAACCGCCATTGGGCGGCTTTCCAGCACGGCCAGCGCCGCCGCGCCATCATATGCCGTCAGAACATGATAGCCCTTGCGCTGTAATAGCTCCTGCATTACAACGCAGATGGCGGGCTCATCGTCCACAACCAGTATATTTATCGCAGATTCCATGGCAATTTATTTCCCGACACTCTTTTCGAAAGTCGCCGTCAACTCATCCATGAAGTTTTCCAGCATAACCGGCTTATATAAAAGGGACGACGCCCCCTGGACACCGGCCTGATTGACCAGGCGGTCGGTGGCATTACCGGTTATAACTATGACCGGAAGATAGGGCTTCTGCTCCTTGATTTTCGTAACCGCCTCAACCCCGGCCATTTCGGGCATGATCAAATCCATCGTGACCAGGTCATAATCGGAAGTTTTGACCTTTTCGATGGCGTCGGTCCCGTTGACGGCCGTGTCCACTTCGACAAAGTTGCTCAACTGACAGAACTCCTTGAAGATATCGCGGACGCGGGGTTCGTCATCGACAATCAAAACCCTGAAGGAGCGGCCCCTCTTTTTCGCCAACTGCTCAATCTTTTCGATATTCATAACAAACTATTCTCCGGCGGTCATTGCCGACTGCCTATATTCCCGTATTATTTTTATCGACCTTATTTCGTTTATCCTTAATGGCTTCGATGGCTTCCTGGATGTCGTGCGATTGACTTAAAATCCCGTTCAGCGACGCCTCAATCTGGTTGAGACTGTCATCTTTGACGGCATCGACACTCTTTCGGCACTGAAGATATTCCAATAACCCGGTGATTTGCTGGATAACCTCGATCGAACCATGAATCAGTTTCGTAAAGTCCGGTTCGAGAATGGTCAAATCGCGCACCCGGTCCTTGGAACGGGCCAGTTGAATGGCCATATTCAGAGCCAGAAGCTTAACCTGCTCGGCCAGGCTTCGCACCTGCAATGTCAGATCCCCGCTATTTTGCGGCGGGTTTTTGGGGATATTTTGAATCGACATCCAGCAATTCTTTCACTTTCAATTTAAGCGGTTCCAAATCCGATGTTTTAACAATGTAGGCATCGGCGGCCCAGCTGTGAAAATCGGACTTGTATATCGAATAAGCCGAGTTAAGAATAACCGGCATATTCGGCCGGGCACTTTTTAGATACTTAAGAAAGTTGAGCCCGTTGTCTTCATCCAATTCTATGTCCAGAATGACCAGGTCGCACGGTTCCTTTTCCAGTTGGGCAAGGGCCGATTCGATATCGGGGGCGATGGAAACCTGACAGCCCTCCCGCCGGAACACTTCCTTATAAAGTTGGAGAATATGGGCTTCATCATCGATAATTAAAATACTCTTCATTCTTCCGACCCCTTATAAAGCGGTAACTCCACACGTATTTTCGGCAGTCCGTCTTCGGAGCTTTCCAGGCCGAAATTGCCGCCGTGATAGCGGATGGTTTCCCCGGCGACCAGAATCGACAGCCGCTGTGTTCCCGATGGATTGTTGAATCCCTGTTCCAGCATTCTGGTTAGACGTTTGCGGTCATTCTTTTCGAAGGTAACCGAAACGGTCAAAAATACGGTGCTGTCATTGGCGGAAATATCCAAATTGATGGCGTTATTTTCGGTCGAACCGTCAATTATCATATTCAAAAACTGCACAATGGCGTGCTGAAGCTGGTCGGGGTTGCCCCAGACGGTCAGCCCGGGATTATCCCCCACCAGCGCGGGTTGCGGTTGACCACGCTTGAGGCGCGCGGCGACGATATTGCAGCAGTTATGAACCAACTGATGAAAACCGATGGCTCGGTTTTCGGCCCGGCTGGCTTTCGAGAAATCCAGCACCTGGTGCAAAACCGATTCAGCCCGCTTGGTTTCCGATAATATAATATTCAAATACTCATTATTTGCGTCGGACGCGCCGGTGGTCAACAGCAAATTGGCAAAACCCCCGATGACGGTCAGAGGGTTGCGCAGTTCATGGGCGATCGATGACGTCAATTCGCCGATCACCGACATTTTTTCCACCCGGATAATTTGCTCCTGCGATTCGGCCAGTTGTCGGTTGATCCGCGCCAGTTCCTCGGCCCGCTCCACCTGGCTGTCATATAGCCGTGAACGTTCAATGGCCACCGCCGTCTGGCAGGCAAAAGCCTGCAAAAGCTCCACCAGCGACGGTGAAATTTCGCGGCCGGTAATCTGATTATCGGCCACAATAAGACCCAGACGACGGCCCTTGGAAATGATCGGCGCCAGAGCGATGTTTTCGACTCCCAGCCGGGCCAGTATCGAACGCGATTGCGCTCCCAAAGATTCACTGCGCAATGTCAGCATGGCCTGACCGGTAAGAACGGCCGTGCCGAATATATTCTGGTCGCTCAAAGGTATCTTCCACCCTTTGATAAGCGAGGTCAAAGCCGAATCACCGTTGCCGGAATTATAATGACCGGCATCGAGCATCTCGCGCAATGTCATCCGTTTGCTTTCCAGTTGCGTCCAGATTCGCCCGGCTTCTTCGGGACTGGTCGGTCCGACCGCCAACTGCCCCACCAGATTTTCGTTATTGTTATCGATAAGGAATAAAAAGGCGCGGTTGAATCCCAGGCCCTGGCTCGAAGTAACTCCGGTCAGGACAACTTTGAAAATTTCGTCGAGTTCGGCCGACGACGACAGCGCTTCCGAAACCTGGGACATGATGGACAGCTCATAAATAGCTTCCTCCAGGTCCTGTTTCTTGAGGGTCGACTCGCTGACATCCTGCAGAAGACTTAAAATGCCGATGATTTTGCCGTCGGCGTCACGGAAAGGATTGCAGAAAATGTTCAGCACTTTAAACTGACCCCGGCAATTGGTGCATTTATGTTCCGTTTTCCGATAAGTCTCTCCCGTCATAATGACGTTGCGGGCTTCATAAAAGCCGCAGTTGAGAATGGCCTCGATATCCCGGACACTGGCGTTTTCCAGATCGGCCGGTCCGTCGTAACCGAGCAATCGCGCCGCCTCGCGATTGATATAACAGATAGCCCCCTCCAGCGTGACCACCATGCAGCCGATGGGGACATTATCGAACTGGTTTTTTATCGAGACAATTTCGATTTCCCGAGGGGATAAAGTCGCTATGTTCATCGTCCCGTTCCTGTCGTTGATTTTTCGAGATCAATCATCTTTATTTTTTCGTGGCCGCTCATGTACGTTTCCGAAACCAGGTCCTCTATTTTGAGCAGCCGCTGGTTAATTTCCGCGATACGCATCGCTTCGTGCTCGATCAGCCGAAGGCGATCGTACACGTTTTTATCCAGATTTTTCGCCTTATGCAAAAGGCACTGTATGTTTCCGACTATGACGGACAGCGGGTTGTTGATCTCATGGTTGATGGAGACGGCCAGTTCCCGCACCGCCGAAAGACGTTCATAATCGATAATATTCTGCCGGACAACTTTCAACTCATCCTGGGCTTTGCGAAGGGCCCGGTTTTTGGCCCGAAGCCTCTTGTTGTATATCTGCCGCTCCAGCGAAACGGCGATCAGGTCACCGGCGATCAGCAAAAAACGGCGATCCTTATCGCGAAACGAACGCGATAATTCGGACACGAAGGCTATCAGACCCACCGGCCTGGTTTGCACAATCAACGGTATCGCCAGCAACTGCTCTCCGTCATCGCCGTCAATAAGCTGTTCATGTCTTTCCGCGTTGAACCAGTCGACCGCCGACCGTTCCCCGAAACCGACCAGAATATCTTTGCCATTGTCGGCCATACCCTGACGAACCACCGGCTTGAGATGCCCGCTTCTGGCATCATACAAATAAAGCCCGGCCGCCTTGAACGGCACCAGTTCATTGATTCTCGCCAGCACCCCGCCGACGATATCATTGACCGGTTCCGACGAACGAAAAGCCGCGGCGATTTCGTTTAAAAGATTCAATTTGGACCAGAATCTGGTGTTCGTCTCACGGGTCTCGTCCATATCAGCCTCGGTTGTACGCTCCCCTTGTCATTTTTTTAATCTGTTCAAAAAGGTTTTCAGCGGCTTTGTCGTCGACCCGGTCGAGCAGGTTGATTCGCCGGTCGGCCGGAAGCAGCAGGGCCGGGTGATCCGGGTCACCGTCATAAACCTGCCATTGATCGGCCTCCTTGACTTCAAAATCAAGGTCACGGGATTCGAGCACCCGCTTGCGGGTAACATCGATAATATTCAATCTACCCTTCATCACTCCGTACACGCGGTAGCGATAAACGACAAGTGGAATGACGGTGACTTTGCGGCGTTCGATGTCGATGCGGTCGATGTCGATATTAATCAGAAATCGACCGTCACATTCTTCCCCGATTTTTAAAATATCGTCAAAAAATAGCGACCGGTCGCCTGCCAGCCGCGCTCTCTGGGCACTGTCAGGGTAGGTGACTTCGGCCCGGTCGATTAACGCCAGATAATTATGCAGTTTGACATCCAGCCGGGAATCATAGTACGGGCATTCGGGTAAATCGACATTGACGACGACTTTATTGCCGCCCATGGCCGTCGTCCCCAAACACAACACCAGACCGGCCGCCACCGGAATGCGTTTAAATATCTTCATGGCCGTCCTCTCCGATCGGCGTTTGCCTGTACGAAATATACCGGCCCAGAACGCGCTGGATATTTTCCTCGAAAGAAAGAGAACCGCCGGGAATCATGTCGATCTGCACCGCGGATAAATTATCGTTCAGGTACCGGCGCGTAACGAATTCGACGCCGATCATCCATTTCCCTTCCAGCGGTTCGCACCGTTTAACCAGCCCGACGACGTTTTCGAGAGTCTCTATTTCCTGCAGGGACATCTTTAAAAGCAACAGGGCGCCGTCCTCCGCCGGATAATCACTTTCTATCAGTGCCCCGCCCGGCGAGAGATTGAGTATCTGCCCGGTGTACTCGGGACCGTCTGCCTCGGTAAGCGGTTCATTTTCGCTGTCTTTTAAAATCGTATAGTTGACGGCTTCGGAAATTTCCAGGCGAATGTAACGCCGGGATTTATCCTTGTACAGCTTGAACGGTGCTTTGACCTGCACGATGCTGTTATCGGTGGTTACATCCGATACGAATTTGGTTCGGTTTCTGATCATCCCATATCTCCTTGTTTCTCGTTTTCCAGTAGTGCGGCCAAATGCCGGGATAGCTTCTGACGACATCCGGCATCATATTCAAAAAGCTTTTCGGGCAAATTTCTGATAATAGTCCGGGGCAGTTTGGACTGACGATCTTCCCTGATGATAAATTCCACCCCCACCTGATTTTTCCCCGCCTGTCCGGGAAGGAAATATCGGGTGCGGCCGACTATCAATTTGGGCAGATCGATGCCGTTCATCGGCAGGTGCAGTATCATATAACAGTCGCCGGTAACAATACCCGGAATTATGACCAGCATGCCGCCGCCGGACAAATTGGTCGTGCTCGTCTTGAGCCATTTAAGCTTGTTCAGTCGAGCCGCCGAAATATTGTGCTCGTCGAACAAGGCCAGCTGGACTTCGTTTTCGAAACGATAGCGGGCAAACTGGCGGGCGTTCATGGGCAGAACTTCCCGGGCAATCGGAATAACCAGGCGGCCTTCGTGCCGATTCTGAATCCTGGAATTAAAGCCGAGAAATTGACCCTTGTAGCCAAATTCGACATCAACCTTCTGATTGGGAATAAGCCTGTCCACCATACCCGATGACCCCGAACGGTCGATTACGAAACAGTTATCGCTGACGGCCAATACCCGCGTGGTCAATACCCTGTTTTGAAACTGCTCGGTCTTGAGCCGGATTTCGCGGCCAACCAGATCCGCGAAAATTATTCCGCTCTTGTCGATTTTTATCTGATGTTCGGTCGTCATAATTTCCCCATCTGACGTTTCTGAACCTGTTCGTCAAAAACAAACTTTATCATTTTATTCTGCGCCGCGGTGTCGAATTGCCGGGCCGGTTCCGGAATGAGTTCGATTTGTTCATGTGAAAAGTGCTTGGCAAAATCCCCACTGCGGATGAAAGCGACGCCCGCCATATGATTGTGGTCCACCCTGACAACCCGGCAGCACAAGGCCACGACCAGCCGCGGCAGACCCATGCGGTGCGCCCGATCGACATTGAGCAGCAGTCGGTCATGAGGTTGCACTGTATCGTCGACTCGCATTAAAAAACCGCCGGCCGAAATATCGATCGTTTCCGACGATTTCCACTCCAGGGCGTCCTCCGCCCAATTGTCACCGGTCAATTTCGCGTATTCCAGACTCATGCGGTAATTGAGGCGGACGAATTCCCGCCGTTGAACCCGGACCAGACGCCCCAGATCATAAAGCAGGATTCTCTTGCCGAAATTGTTCTTGATGCCCTTCATGCGGGCCGAAAACTGATACATGGCGTCGGGACGCTTGAAACGAACGTTAACCAGCGAATGGCTGGTCAGCAACTGCCCGTCCCCCCCGCCGTAAACCGGAATGGAAATGATGATACCATCGCTCGTGATATCCTCTACCCGCGACTGATATATGGCGCCGTGAGGGTCTTCCTCGGATACAAGCTCGATTTTTTCCCAGAGGCCCACGCAGGTATCATATTGTTTGGTATCCATCATCATTAAACCATTAACCCTGCACGTGAGAATAATTGTCTCGTCCCTGCTCTATCGCCAGTTCGAGTATCTTGCGCGCCATGGCCGTCCGGCTCTGGTCGTTGCGATGCTTGTAAACGAATTCCTGTCCGGCCCGGATGGTCGTGTTGAAATACTCCTTGGCCTGCTCGAAAGCTCCGATACGTCGCGACAACTCGGCGATCAAGTACGCCGCCTGAATCATCTGATTACCCTTGTCGATATCCTTGCCGCTCGTGAATGCCGCCATGTAATAATCCACCGAGTACGTGAGGGCCTGCTTCTCATCAACCGGGATACCTTCGGCTTTTTGCGCCAGTTCTCCCAGGAAGTCGGAAAACGCGGCATAATTGAAATATCCCGTACCAGTCTTATTCTCCGATGAAGTCGGGAGACTCTCCGAGGCGGCATTGTTGAGGTCGGTCAGGCGTCGTTCAATCTGACCGCTGGTTTCGAGAATACCGCCCAGTTCCCGGTCAAACTTTTCTTTGAGCGGCATCAGTCTTGATTTGACATCGGTCGAAAACCGTTCATCGGAAACATGCAATTGCATGGCGTTTCGGACCTGTTCGATTTGTGCGTTGAATCCTTCCAGCGTCCCCCGCAACCCGCTCAAACGCTTGCTGATGTCGACCAGATGCCCCTTGAGACAGGCCTCGTTGGGATCGCTTCCTTCGCTCATGCCCCGGAACAGCCAGCCGATGCGCAAATAAAACCGGCCGAGGTCAAGGTCGTTCTGCTTTTCGTTGAATTTCTCGTCGATTATGGCCAGAATTAATTTTAATACGGCCGTTTCGCCGGGATAGCGCACCGCATCCAGCTTCTGGCCGATCTGCTTTATAACCGATTCCGAGGCGGCCAATAGTTCCAGATGCTTCTGCTTGACCACTTTCAGGCGATAGGTCTTAAAATATGAGTCGTTTTTCCAGTCTTTGAATTTCTGCGTGAACTCCCGAGTATAAAGGCAGTTGGAACAGGTGGCCGTAAAATACAACAGCGGGTCGTGGGCCTGATAACGGGGATTGCGCCAGGTGCGATCGGTCGGACGGAAGTCGGTATCACGATCGCGCTCGGTGTAGGCGCCCAGCTTGATAGTCTCGTACTCGTTGATCGTCTTGCATATCGGGCACTCAACCTTGGTCAGGAAAAAAGGTGATTCCTGCGTCATTATCAATTCCTCCCCGTACTGGTAAGTTTTTCGAGGTAGCGGGCGTAGGCGAGTTCCCCGTCGGTTATCGGAAGATTCGCTTTCACATCGCCGTCATTTCTTTTGTCGGCCACCATCTGCCGGGCCATTCTTATGACTTCCTGGCGATTACGGGCGGTCGGCGATGATTCGCGTTTCGGGATCGACGCCGTCTGGCCCTGCCAGTCGAAATTGTTTAAATTTATGTACTCACCGTTGAAATCAGATTTCGAACCGCGGTGTGGTCGCGCCTTCGACAGCGGTTCGACCGATGGCTGTACTACGGCCGCCGCTCCGGCCGAAACCGCGACCGCCGCCCGGTGCGACTTCCGGAAACTGCCGATAAGCATGATTATCATGCCGCCGAGAAAAAATCCGGCCGCGTTCAGTCCGATATCGATCAAAACATTCTGTGAAAATCCTATTTCCATGAATCCTCCTTGTCCTGCTGTTTATGCTTCCGTCATACTTCTATGTCGAGATGCCGCGACGAGGAATCCTCGCTCGATTCATTCTGACCGTCTTCGGGTTTTTCTCTTTTCGGCATCTTCCTTTGGTTCTTTTCCTTGCCTTCTTCGCTGATGACCAGAAGGTCGCTTTTCCCGGTTTCTTTCGTGCGTTCGGCGTCGTCGGTTGTTTTCCGGCGGACCTCATCCCGGATCAGCCGCTGCTCCATTTCGGGGGCCGCTTTTTTCTCCTGTTTGAGCTGACGAACCAGCTCCGTTTTGGAGATCGTGTCCGCCAGATGGGCCGGATCAACCATGACGATACCTCCTTACCCGGTCAGGGCGAATTTCTCCTTGACCATGCCGCGAAGCTTCACGACCGCCTTGGTGTGAATCTGCGATACCCGCGACTCGGATATCGACATGACTTCGCCGATTTCCTTGAGCGTTAATTCTTCGAAATAGTACAATGCGATGACCAGCTTCTCCTGCTCCGTCAGGCGGTCGATGGCCGTGGTCAAAAACGCCCGCATTTCCAGCTTCTCCACGTCGCCCAGCGCGGACGGACGGGATGCGTCACAAATGGTTTCTATTCTTGGCACCTGATGGTTATCCTCCTCTCGATACACCGTCTCATCGAGCGATAACAGCGACGAATTGCAGATATCGCCGATGGCGGACATGAGTTCCGACATGGAAAACCCCAGTTTATCGGCCAGCTCGACATTGGACGGCTGACGCCCGGTATCATTTTCCAGCGAATTTACCGCTCGTTCTATTTCTCGCGAACGGGCTCGCGCCGACCGCGGCACCCAGTCCAAAGCCCGCAGTTCGTCCAGTATGGCTCCCCGGATTCTGGGTACGGCATACGTTTCAAATTTCACGCCGCGGTCAGGGTCGAAATTGGCGAAGGCCTCGATCAACCCGATAACGCCGGTGTTTATCAAATCGGACAGCTCCACCGACCGCGGAAAACCGATAGCCATGCGTCCCGCCACGTTACGCACCAGAGGAAGGTACTTCTTTAAAAGCCGGGCCCGGATTTCCGGGTTCTGATGCCTCTGATAACGCAACCAATCAAGCGATACATCGACCGGCTTTTTGGTTTTGGCTGTCTTGCGAGTTGTCTTTGCCTCGTAAACCGATATCCGTTCCAGCTTGGTGGCGGTCGGCTTATCACTCCCGGATCGTCTGTTAAGCGTGCTAACCATAAGAGTGCTATCCTTTTATATCGGCTGCGGAGCGCCATGCATTAGCGGTCTGTAGCCGGTTTAATGAATTCGTTTTTCGATATTTGGGTATCGCCGCCAGAATGGCCCTGGCCAGACACCCGAAATCACCCCCGACAGGGGTCAAACTCCTTATTTCGGCGTCTTTTTCGGTCGTCAGTAATCTGGCCGCAAGATATTGATTTTCATTGACATAACCGAGATACTCGGGCTTTAATCTATGAAATTTCTGACATATCTCGGCAAATCGGGAATAAATATACGTCGCCTCTTCGGCATTGCGGCAACGATTGGGCAACAGGAAATATGGCCCCTTTAAACCCAGCGTCTTCAAATATTTTATCAGGCCGTAACCGTCGGATATTGCCGTCAATTCCGGTATGACCGTAATCAGGCGAATGTCCGAAACCGAAGCGACCACCGCGATAACATCGATCAACCCCGATGGCGTATCGATTATCAAATAATCATAGTCGGCGCACAGTCCCGGCAGTCGTGGCAGATTGGCGACAATCCCGGCGACATCGATATCGAGATCGCGGCCCGATGTGGATGGTGACGCCAGCAGGTGCAGATTTTCGCGTATGACGGCCGGTTGCCGCAGGCCACTATCTTCCAGCAGAAAGCGATCGACGGTGCCTTGCGGCACGGTATTGGCAATGATATGCAAATCACCGAACAGCAGGTCGGCATCAACCAGCATGACCCGCCCGACATCTGCCAGAACCCGCGCCAGATGAAACGCCGTCGTCGACTTGCCCACCCCGCCCTTGCCGGACAGGATGGAAATGACCGACGGCCGTACTGCCGGCACGACGTTAAGGCGATTAGCGTATAAGGCGGTCCTGTTATTCACGGTACGCCTCCTTGTCATTCATCATTTTCGCCAATATCCGTTCCGGATCGGGAACGTGCAATTGCCCGACTCCACCCGGAGAATCGGTCACGAAGGCCAGCGGAATCCCGGTCATTATGGCCGCGGCCAGCATGCTTCCCCAGCGACGGGTCTCATCCAGGTGCGTGGCAATCAGTAAATTTGGCTGTACTATTTGAATCCCCTCTTTAAAATCGATTATATCTTCGGCCCGATTACATACGGACAAAACCATGAATACGATGTCGGGTCGGACCAGATTGATCAAACTTTGCACAGCCGTTATTCCGTCGGTGCTGTACGACATCGAGGGCGTGTCGATCAGCAGAACCTCGTCCCGGTCAACCTTAAGTTCTTTCTGGGGATTTACTTCGTACGGCGCGTCGAGCAGGTCGGCGTAACCGCCGACTTCCTCGTAGGCCGAAATTTTTTGCGTATCGAAACTCGTCAAACGCACTTTCGTCCGCCGGAAAGCCGTCAATTCGGCGGCCATCTTGGCCAGAGTCGAGGTCTTTCCCGCCCCGCTGGCTCCGATGAACATGACTTTCGAACCGACCGGGATATGCACCTCGCGTTTGATCAGACTCTCGAATGACGACTTCAATTTTGTCCGAACACTGCCATCGGCAAGCGGCGCCGTTTCGCTTCCCTTTTGAATATCCTTCATAAGTTTGTCGGCCGGCCCGACGGGTATGTCAAAATCGATCAGCTTGTCATATACCTTGCGCAATTCCTCCGGTATCGCCACCATCGCCGACTCGTCCGCCATCGGCCGATCGACCGTCACTTTCAAAGAATCATCGACATCCATTCCCCTGACACCGGGTTTACCAGGTCTGTCGGAGGCATTGACGTCGATCAGGCTTTTCAGCGACCGCACCAGCGACTCATCGATACAGGCCGTGACCTCGATTCTACGGCCGTACTGACCGCCCCGAATATGGCGAGTATGCAGAATCAGAGCCTGTTGACCCATCTCCTCGCGAATCTTTTTCAACGCCGCCGCGGCGGTATTTTCTATGTACGATTTAATGATCATCTTCCAGCCTCACCACGTCGTTGGACAGTATTTCCACGTCATTGGTTATTTCGTTGTATGACAAAACGACCAGTTGCGGGTGCGCCGCCTCGGTCAGTCGTTTGAGAGCCAGTCGTATATTGGGCGAACACAGACAGATGGGGGTCAGACCGGCCATAGACAGCTTGCTCATGGCTTTACCGACCCGCTTCACGAGTTTTTCCGAAAAAGCCGGGTCGGTGATGAACATCAGCCCCTGCTTGGTATTCTGGACCGAGTCGGTCAGGATTTGTTCTATGGCCGGGTCGATGGTGAAAACCGTTATCCGGCCGTTCTGATCACGATACATATTGGTGATCTGCCGCTTGAGCCCCATGCGCACGTACTCCGCCAAAATCTCCGGTTCCTTGGTGGAATGATAAAAGTCGGCGGTGGCCTCCATGATCGTCGGCAGGTTGCGAATCGCGATCCGCTCCGACAGAAGCGCCTGCAAAACCTTTTGCACCACCGACAGGGGGACGACACTGGGCACGATATCGTTGACCAGCGACGGATAATCTTCCTTGAGCGTATCCAACAGGTGCGAGACATCCTGTCGACTCAAAAGTTCCGCGGCATGGGTCCGGACCAGTTCGGTCAGGTGCGTCGCCACCACCGCGCTCGGTTCGACCACGGTGTAACCCTGCCCCTCGGCGATTTCCTTGAGGTCGGGTATAATCCAGCGCGCTTTGAGCTGGAAAGCCGGCTCGACGGCATCGAAGCCGTCGATGTTTTCATCAATATTGCCCGGATTTATGGCCAGGACATGATCCGGCATAAGTTCATAACGGGCCACCTCCACTCCTTTGACCTTCACGCGATACTGATTGGGATTGAGACGGATATTGTCGCGGATACGAATCGGCGGCACGATAATGCCCATATCGCCTGCCATCTGCTTGCGAATCGCCGAAATGCGCGTGAGCAAATCACCGCCCTGCTTTTCATCGACCAGCGGAATCAGACCATAGCCGATTTCAAGTTCCAGCTGATCTATCTTGAGAAGGTCTTCGGTCCGTTCTTCCTTGGGAACATTATCCTTGGCCGCCTTTTCCTTCTTCTCATCATGTTTCTGTTTCTTCATGCTTTCATTGGTCAAATATCCCACCGTCCCGACCAGAAGTCCCAGGAGCATGAACGGCACGGTCGGCATGCCGGGAACGATCCCGAACACGACCAGCATCCCGGCGGCGATCATGATCGCCCGGGGCTGCTTGAGAAGCTGACGGGTCAGGTCGCGGCCCATGTTATCGTCGGACGCCGCGCGTGTGACGATAATGCCCGCCGCGGTCGAAACTATAAGAGCGGGAATCTGCGTGACCAGACCGTCACCGACCGACAGCAGCGTGTACGTGTGCAGCGATTCCGTGACCGTCTTGCCGTGCATCATGATGCCGATAACAATGCCCCCGATAATATTAATCATGGTTATCAGGATGCCCGCGACGGCGTCCCCGCGCACGAATTTCGAAGCACCGTCCATGGCCCCATAAAAATCGGCCTCCTGCGCTATGGACTGCCGCCGTTTTTTAGCTTCCTCGTCGTTGATCAGCCCGGCGTTGAGATCGGCGTCGATGGCCATCTGTTTACCCGGCATGGCATCCAGAGTGAAACGGGCGGCCACTTCGGAAATACGCCCGGCGCCTTTCGTGATGACGACAAACTGGATGATGACCAGGATAACGAAAATGATAAAGCCGACCACGTAGTTGCCGCGGACGACGAAATTGCCGAAAGAATTGATCACCTCGCCGGCATACCCGCTCCCGAGTATCAGGCGCGTCGAGGCCACGTTCAACGCCAGACGCATCAACGTGACTATCAACAGCATGCCCGGAAAAACCGACAAATCGAGCGGGCTGCGGATGTACAGTGTCGATAAAAGTATCACCAGCGAGAAGGTGATATTGAAGGCCAGCGCGAAATCCAGAAAGCCCGCCGGAACCGGTATAATCAAAACTCCGATTATGCCGATGACGCCCAGCGCCAGCACGATATCACTGCGCTTGTTAAGGGTGGCCAATAACGATGTCGTGGAACCGGTATCCATTAACTCACCTCATGCCCTTTGAGTCGATAAACGTAGGCCAGCACCTCGGCCACCGCCCGGTACAGATCGGCCGGAACGCGCGAACCGATATCGCACATTTTGTACAGCGCCCGCGCCAGTGGCTTGTTTTCCACGATCGGGACGCCCGCCATCCGGGCGATTTCCTTGATCTTTTCCGCGATCAGCCGCTGACCCTTGGCCACCACCAGCGGGGCATCCATCAATTCCGGATTGTACTTAAGAGCCACCGCGATGTGCGTCGGGTTGGTGATGACGACGTCGGCCTCGGGTATCTCGCGCATCATGCGCTTGCGCGACATCTCGCGCTGCAACTGGCGGACGCGCGCCTTGATTTGCGGATTGCCCTCGGTGTCTTTCATTTCATCGCGAATATCCTGCTTGGACATGCGTAAATTTTTCTCGAAATCATATTTCTGATAGGCATAGTCGAACAGCGCCAGAAGCAATATCACGCCGCCGATCTGCAGTGTCGTGGTTAAAGCCATGCGCCCGATGGCTCCGGCGATGACGTCCGGGGCCGTGTCCGACAACCGGTAAAACGTATCCAGGTTGGCAGTGATCGCCCGGTACCCGACAAAGCCGATCAGCAAAAGCTTGACGACATCGCGAATAAGCTGAACCAGCGAACGTACCGAGATTATGCGCTTGATGCCGTTGACCATATTGAACCGTTCCGCCTTCGGCTCCAGCGGTTTGCCGGTAAACATGACGCCGACCTGAAGAACATTTATGCCATAGGCCACAATTGCCAGCACCGCCAGAAACGGCGCCAGAATGATGAAAAAAGCCAGCGTCTGATGCGACAGAAGCGCCGTCAGCGAATCGTTGGTCACGCTGATCTTGGGCGCGTCGGTAAACGATTGAACCATGAAAGCTTTAAGCCCACCGATCATATTCGGCCCGATCAAATACAAGGCCAGCGCTCCCAGACAAAGAATCACCGCCGAGTTGAGTTCGTTGGATCGGGCAACGCGACCCTCCTCGCGTGCCTTCCGCCGCTTTCGCGGCGTTGCTTTTTCGGTTCTCTCTTGAAATTGATCTTCAGCCATAGCGCCCTATCAGTTCACTCTTAGCCCCGACAGCACGCCAAGGGCGCCGTCGTTCAAATAATTCAGGGATTGATGGATGACGTATTTGGTAACCGGCAGGGCCACCGCCATGACCGCAAAGCCGACGATTATTTTCAACGGAATACCGACCAAAAATATATTCATCTGCGGTACGGTCCGCGCCACAACCCCCAGCGTGACGCTCGTCATGAACAGCGTGACAATGACCGGCGCTCCGACTTTAAGGCCGATTATAAACGTGTGAGCCGTGAAGCGAATCAACTGCTCACCCAGAACGCCGTCACTCGCCAGCGCTCCAATCGGTATCAGCCGGAAGCTGTCGGCCAGCGCCGCAACTATGGCATGATGACCGTCAATGGCCAGAAAGATCAGAACGGCCACCAGATAATAAAATTCACTGACCAGCGAATGTTGCGTGTTGGTGTTGGGGTCCATGATATTGGCCATCATGAGCCCGATCTGATAGCCGACAATGTCGCCGGCCATACGAACCCCGACAAACAGCAGAGTGAAAAACAAACCGATTACGGCCCCGACCAGAAACTCCTTGATGGCAAACAGTAACAGGTGCCAATTGGAATCGACCACCGGCAATGCCGCCACTTTCGACGCGACCGGAATCAGAACGATGGCCAGAATTATGGCAAAGCCGGCCTTGATCATCGGCGGGATGGCCTTATCGCCCAATATCGGCGCCATGACAAACATCCCGGCGGCCCGAATCGAGACCATAAGGAAGATCTGAAGTTTTTCTGCACCGTATGTTACGAATTCAAACAATCTTTTTACCTATAGTACGGGTTTGTCGTCAAGACCTAAATCAAGCCCTGTGCCAAAACCCAAAGACTTATTTGAATTCGTTATATTGTTGGATAACAGCTACTTAAGAAACGATAAATTATTGACAAAAGCCGACTCGCGCCGACATTGAGAAAGTTTTGACCAGCCATCTGGAAAGTTTTTCAACAGGCCAAAATTCATCACATACTCGGAATCATGCCGTAAAGACGGACCGTGAAGGATACCAGCAGATTTATTATCCATGGCAAAAAAACCAAAAGCGCTAACGCCACGGCCACGATTTTCGGGATGAACGTCAGCGTCATTTCATGAATCTGGGTAATCGCCTGCAATATGGAAATAAGCAGGCCGACCACCAGCCCGGCTATCAACATCGGCGCCGATGCGGTCAGCATGGCCACAATCGCCTCGCGCCCCAGCATAACAACCATTTCCGCAGTCATTGTCTAACCTCAATCAATAAAAGGATTCCACCAGCGACTTGACCAGCAAATACCAGCCGTCGACCAGCACGAATAACAATATCTTGAACGGCAACGAGACCATGATCGGCGGCAACATCATCATCCCCATCGACATCAAAACCGAAGAGACAATCATGTCGATCACCAGAAACGGGACGAAAATCAAAAACGCGATCTGGAAACCGGTACGTAGCTCCGAAATTACAAATGCCGGGACCAATACGGTAAATGAAATATCATCCCGTGTTTCGGGCTGCTCGGATTCGGAGATGCTGACAAACAAAGCCAGGTCCTTCTCCCGCGTCTGCGCCAGCATGAATTTCTTGAACGGCGCCGTCCCCTTTTCAAACGCCTCTTCCTTGGTTATCTGACCGTCGAGATACGGTTTCAAACCCTCATTGTACCCCTGGTTTATGGCCGGACTGACAATAAAGAAGGTCAGTATCAAAGCCAGAGAAAGCAACAACTGATTGGGCGGCAACTGCTGTGTGCCCATCGCCTGCCGAAGGAAACCCAGTACCACTACCAGACGGATAAACGAGGTCACCATCAGGATAATCGACGGCGCCAGAGTAAGAACCGTCATCAGGAGTACAATCTGAAGAGTAACCGACAGATCTTTGGCATCCTCGGCCTGACCGACTTCGACCGATAATTTGGGTATTGTTTGAGCCTGACCGATGGCGGCGGTGACAGCCAGAGTAACCGCCAGCCAGACCAATATCATGAATGTTTTTTTCATATCCTATGAAATCCCAAAAATCCTATTTATGCCCGTCCATCAGGGAGGGGCGAATATTCAATTGTTAAATCGCCTGCGGGGACTCCATGTCCCGCGCCGCCGATTTTGTCAGCATCCGGTTCATATTCCAGCTTTTCAGCCGGGTCCGGGCTTCGCTTAAAACCCCCGCGAATTTGCCCGAGGGATTCGGCGATGCAAAATCGCTTATTATCGCCGCGCTTTCTGCGGGGTCCAATTCGGCCAGACGTTGTATCGAACCGTCACATATCCCGACCAGTATGGCTCGGTCATGAAAGCGCAACACCGAAACGGATTTCTTTTGAGCGATATAGGTCGTCTCTATCACTTCGACCAAACGATTGGACCGATTGCCGGAAAATTTTTGTCCCATCATTTTCCGTAACAAGTACAAAAATCCGTAAATGGCCGCGACCACAATCCCCAGAGCCAGCACCAGTTTCACCATCGGCCAGACCATGGATCCGCTGTCCGTCAACGGCATCGGGCCACCCGGCGCGCTTTCCGATTCACTCTCGCCGAACGTCTTTGAAACGGGCAAGGCACTTTTGGCTCTGTCGCCGCCCATCCCGGTTAAAACCATTATGGTTGACACGAAAATTATTACCAGGGCGCCGATCAACGCTTTCTTGGCATTCCGGTTCATTGCAGGTTCTTGATCCTTTCTTCCGGCGAAACCAGTTGCGTGATTCGCAGGCCGAAGTTTTCATCGACGACGACCACTTCCCCGCGCGCCACACATTTGCTGTTGACCAGAAGATCGACCGGCTCCCCGACCAGCTTGTCCAACTCCACCACCGACCCCGGTCCGAGAGCCAGTATGTCCGACACGTTCATACGGGTCCGACCGAGTTCGATCGAGACCGGTAAATCGACGTCCATCAAAAGGTCGATATTGCGGACCGACGTCCCGCCGGAAGTTTCGGATAATTGCTGAAAATCGGCCTGCCGCACAACCGGTTCATCGAAATTGGACATACCGGTGACCTCCGCTCCGCCATCAGTGCCGCCGGAAAAACCCTTCATGGCATTATCGATGTCTTCCTGGGAAAGGATACCGGCCTTGCCGGACTCCCCGTCGCCGGACGAATCACTTTCCGCGTTTTCCGCCATCTGGTCATTCCCGGCCGCGGGAGCATTGTCGGCGGCTTCAGCCACGTCGACATTGCTCTGTTCGGGGGTTTCGTTACCCTTCGGCGGGCTTTCTTCGGATTGGTTGTTTATATTTTTTTCCTCATCCATGAATATTTACTCCTTACCTATAACCGGATTGAGCGAAATGATCTGGGCCGCCCGACGCTTGCCGTGCAGGCCGGGACGACAGAAAAATTTGAGCCGATTGCCGACCTTCATTTCGACGTCCGTATTTATTTTCTGTTCGGTGGTAATGACATCGCCGATTCTAAGGTTGATAAAATCCCGCATTTTCAGTCGCGAATGGGCCAGTATTAACTGCAGTTCCATCGAAACTTCCTGAATATTCTCACGGTTGACTTCCTTATTGCTTTCCAGATTCTTGCGCTTGGTCGCGTCGATCCAGTTCTGCGCCGACAACTTGCCCAGTATCGATTCCAGCGATACATAAGGATAACAGATGGTCAACAACCCGGTCGTACTGAAGAGCTTGAGTTGCAGAGAAACGACGATAACCGTTTCCCCCGACGGAACCACCTGCACGAATTGCGGGTTGGTCTCGAAAGATTTCTGTTCGATTTCTATCGGTACCATGTTCTTCCAGGAGTCACCCAGGTCATTGTAGATTCGGCGGGTGATTCGGGACATGGCCGATTTTTCGATCCCGGTCAATTCCCGTTCCACTTCGAGGACTTTCTCGCCGCCGCCGAACATACGATCGATGAAAGAGAAAACGAGCGTCGGACTGAAATCCATGACACACAGCCCTTCGAGCGGTTTGGCCGAGAAGGTATAAGTACACGATGGCGACACCAGCGACATGATGTACTCCGAATAGTTGATCTGGTCAACCGAAATGAGATCCACGTCCACCATCGTTCGCAACATCGCCGAAAGTGTCGATCCGATATGCCCGGCGAAGTTGTCGTGCATATTTTCCAGCGTTCGCACCTGGTCCTTGGACACCCGGTTGGGGTGCTTGAAGTCGTAGGTGACGACCGAGCGGACGTGCTCCGACCGCCCCGGGTCTTCGGTCTTCTCCGGTTCGTTGGAACTGACCGTGTTTAACAGGGCGTCGATTTCTTCCTGCGTCAGTATCTTGGCCAAAACCTTGTCCTCGTTTTCCTATTGCAATATGAACTGCGTGAAATACACCGCCGCCAGATCGTCCACCTGGAGCAGTTGCTCGGTCCGCTTCTTGATCTGAAAACGGATGATTTCCTTCTGCTTGGGATCCGACAACTGGTCGATCGTCTTGGAACCCAAAATGGTGATCAGGGCGTCACGCACGAGATGCTCCCGTTTCGCCATCAACTCCAACGTCTGCTTGGAGTACGTCTCGAACCCGATCGAGGCCGACAAAAACCTGGTGCCTTCCGTCCCCGCCGGATTGACGATCAATTCGCTGACCATGAACAACTCGGTCGGCTGACCCTTCGGAGGAGACTTCTTCTCCGCTTTGGGCTTCTCTTCCGCGGTCGCTTCCGTTTCCGCCGTTCCGGCCGTCCCCATGAATTTGGTTCCGACCACGACCCCGATCGCCACCATCACCACCGCGATGCCGATGTAAAGCACGATCGGCGGCAGGCCCTTTTTCTTTTTGACCGGGGCCTGTTCCTCGACGGCGGTTTCGTCGATCTTGTTTTTTTCATTTTCCGATGCCATATCCGTTCCTCGCTAATAATTCTCGTTGGCTTCCTTGACCTGCTTGAGGTCCATTCCCCAGGAAAGACGGCGGTAGGCCGCCGTCCTTTTGATTATCTCCTGGGGCGATTCTTTGACCATGATCTTCTTGCCGCTGATGAGGCTGATAATCGTATCCGGATTGGCCTCGACAAATTCGATCAGGTCGGCATTGACCACGATCTCGTCATTATTCAGTTTTGTCACCTTTATCATGTGACATTATCCTTATCTCTTAATATTGACCAGCTCTTCCAGCATTTCATCCGATGTCGTAATGATCCGTGAGTTGGCCTGGAACCCGCGCTGGGTGGTTATCATGCTGGTGAATTCCTGGGCGATATCCACCGCCGACGATTCCAGCGCGCCGGAGGAAATCATCCCCGATATGGTCTGTCCGGCAACGCCTTCAATGGCCGGACCCGAGTTGGCCGACTCCTGGAAAAGCGACTGACCGGCTTTGAGCAAACCCGCCCGGTTATTGAAATCCGCCAGGTATATCTGCGCCAGAACCCGGCTGATACCATTGGTGAAAACACCGTTGATATTGCCCGCGTAATCGATCGTAATCCGGTCCAGAATGCCCAGGCCGTAACCGTCCTGCTGCAGAATTGACGCCGTATGAGATGAACCGAAACTGGTCAAGCCGTCATAGGCTCCGGCGGTTCCCGCGTCCACCGTGATACTCATCGTGCTGGCGCCGTTATTGGGATCGATATTCAGTCGCGTGGCCGCACCGTCGAACTCAAAAGCCAGAAGAGAACCGTCGGGATTGAACGTGAGCCGACCCGAACCGCCCCCGCGAATCGTTTCGGTCCCCAGCGTTCCGGCTTCCCAGCGCCATTCGTTGAAATCCGCGGTTCGAATAAAATCAAAGGTCAGGGTATGCTTGTTGCCCTGTGAATCATAAACCGTTATCGATGTCGAATGAATGGTGTCGGCCGTGTTGATCACGCATGTCCCGGCCGAGATTCCGGAGAAGCTTCTGATCGTGACATCATTACTGCCGCCCAGCCCGCTGATGCCTGTCGCCAGACCCGTTTCATCATTGACGACAATATTCAGGTTCAGGCTGGGATAAGTCACTCCTCCCGATGATGTAAAACTATCGATACACGAGAAGCTGTGATCCGTGCCGTTATTGGCCGTAAAAGTGGCACCATCGGCCACACCGAAAACGGCCGCCACAATATCGATGTCTCCGCCGGAGTTGACGGCCGTCGAGGATTGAATACTGTACGTGGCACCCGCCCCGGCTTTGGTCCGGGACACTTCCACTTCCCCGCTCGCCGTCAAAGTGGCTTCACAGCCGCTTATCGCATTAAGGGCGGAAATCAGGTCGTTTATGGTCGACGTCAACGTCAGTCCCATGATTTCTTCCGGAGTCCCGCCATCTACGCTGATCGAAAATCCCGTGGGATCGGTAACACCGATATCTGCCAGTGTCATATTGCCGGTCAGCGGCGAACCGGTGATATTGGTTCCGGTATTGGTCGACCGGGTCGCCTGACTGCCCGTTATCGTTAAGGTATGCGTCCCGCCGGCGCCGTTAAAAGCCTTTCCCAAGACCGCGTCGATCCCGGTCGTCCCGGCCGAAACCAGCGTAGCCGTCGCATCCGTCGCCGTCGAGTCAATATTATTGCCGAAAATTATCCGTTCCGTCTCTTTCGGAGGATCCTGCTGGCCGAACGGCAGTTGAATATTGCCCGTCGTGGCCGAGGATGGAATTACCCCGCTGGCATCGGCCATGCGACCCTGCACATAATAGCCCGATGACGGATCAACCAGATATGAATTGGCGTCAAAATTAAAAGACCCCGCCCGGGTGTAATAATTGCCCCGTCCGTCAGACAGGACGAAAAAGCCATAACCCTGAATGGCCAAATCCGTCGTCTGGCTGGTCAATTCCAGACCTCCCTGCTGAAAGACATTATCAATGGTCGCCGTGTTCATGCCCAATCCGATTTGAATCGGGTTGGTGCCGCCGGAAATGGCCGTCGGACGCCCCGCGCCCTTGACCGTTTGAACCAGGGCCTCTCGAAATGTCACCCGACCGGTTTTATAACCGATCGTGTTGACGTTGGCAATGTTGTTACCGATGACATTCATTTTCGTCTGATGGTTTCTCAATCCGGAAACCCCTGCATAAAGTGAACCCATCATGGCAGGCTTACCTCCATTAATGTACGGCAAGACCTCCCCGTCCTCAAACGGAGTCCAGTCTTACGGTTAATGTTTATGTTTGCTTTCATTTCCATTGCTTCACAATATTATGGCCGAGTCGATCGAGGTGATGACTCCTTCCCTCAAGTTTTCCCGTCCGAAAGCGGTTATGATCGTCCGGTTTTCCACCGACGCCACATAGGCCGCATCGTCGTCGAGTATCAGCGTCTCGCGCGAACCCTTGGAGGCCGCTTTGTCCATGGCTTCCGACAACTGCATCAGCTTCTGGCTGGACATCGTTATTCCCCGCGAATAAAGCCGCGATTGAGCATGCTTTGAAAAAGACACGCCAGCCGCCTGGGCCAGTTCCTTATCGAACATGTCTTTGAACGAAGCCTTCACGGCGTCCTTTGTCGTGCCCACTTGCGGCCGCGTGGCGATCTCGATCAGGTTAACCTGTGAATTGAACTCCCCTATTCTCATCTTTGTCCCTTTCTGTTCCTTTCATCTTTCTGCCAACGCACGATTTACCCGTTATCCTCGTCGGATTTTCCCGCATGCGTCAAAATCTCTTCGACATTGGCCAGCGTGATTTCAAGGCCATTGACCTTCAGCAACGCCGCCCCGTCGCGATATACGACACCTTCGACCAGGCCCCGGACATAGGTCGAGGACGTGACGCGTTCACCGGTGGCATCGTACGCTTCGACTTCTATCGAATACATGCCCGCGCCCAGCCGCCGGCCGCTGTCGTCGCAACCGTCCCATGTCATGGAATTATCCCCGGCTTTTAATTTTTCGCCCGTCAGGGTACGGACAACCGTACCATCGCTGTTGGAAATCGTTATTTTGACTTCCGTGGCGTAGTCATCGATCGAAAAATTAATCGCGGGCTTATTGGACTCACTAAGATAAATGCTGTCGTATGACGCCTGCACTTCCTTGCCGATCAGATTGGTCGCCATGGTATTGTTGATGGTCTGCATCTGCAGATAATCCAGATTTATGGACTCCTGCAAAAGCTGATTCATGTTATAGGTTTGTTCCAGTTGCGAAAACTGCGCCAGCTGGGCGATAAAATCCTCGTCTTTCATCGGCTCCAGAGGATCCTGGTTGGTCATTTTGGTGACCAACAATTCAAGGAAATCGTCCTTGCCCAGCGTATCGGTGGCCGCAGACGTAAAAACATTACTGGAACTTCCTGAAACACTGTTTACTTCAGACATATTATTCTCCTAAGCCAGCCAGTTGACACCCCCGGCATTGACGTATCCGCCGCCCGTCATGGATGGCGCCGCCGACGTCGCCGCGATGGAAGCCGCGGTTCGCCCGGACGATAACGTTTGAGCCGTTGACGCTTGACCGAATTGTGACCCGTCGCTGTGTGCAAACTGCCGGGCCTGTTCACCCCCGACCGAAACCTGTAACTGCTCCAGATGCAAACCTTCTTCCGATAACCGGTTTTGAAGAATGTGCACGTTGGATTCCACGGCCATCCTGGCGGCGGGACTTTCTACTACGACGCGCCCGATTATGGTATCCTGGTGCGCCGTCAAAGTCAGCCGTACCGATCCGAGATGCTCCGGTTCCATGCGCAGCGTTATTGTATTGCCCGGTCGTATAATGCTCTCCCGAACATTCTCCGGAAGAACAAACCGGACGGCCGGAACTTCGGCACGTGTCGTGACCGAAACGCCTTTTTCGGTCGGACCGGTCGCCTGGGTAATTGGTCGCGATGATTCCGCCGGTGTTTGCGGTGTGGATTTCACCGAAACAACGCCCTCGGAACTTTCTTTGGCAACCTTTTTGGATGGAACCGAAGATATGTTATTGCTTGTGGAACTGACGACCGTTTCATCGTCGATTCCGTTTTCCGCCGGACGGAAAGTTGTGACGGCTATCCGTGGTGCCTCCGACTCATTCTGCGCGGAATTACGAACTCGCGAGAAATCCGATGATTCCGGAGGCGTTTGGGGTCGTGTCGATGGTTGAGAAGAATCGACCTCGGCATACGCTTCCGCCCCAACCGTCTTTATAGGCAATTCAGCCGGGACAGACGCTTCCGGCATCGCCGCCTTTTGTGGAACATCAGTCGGACGAGATGCCCCCGACACAACCGCCCTCAAGGGAACGTCGGTCGGAACCGTCATTTCCACCTTGACCGTCTTTTGCGTAACATCGACCGGCAAATTTATCTCCATCCGGCCGATCTTATCAAAGCCATCTTTCGATACCGCCATTTTTGGCCAGACCGCTTCTTGAGTAATATCGGCCGCAACCGTTCTGGCTGTCCCTTCCGGGGGAATCTGTTTGATTTCGGCCGATCGCACCGCCAGATTATCGGCCAGGCGGTTCAACCGCAGGTCGGAAAAAACCGAATCGTCATCTTTCATCGCGAAATCATTCACGTAAGGCCGTCCCGTGATGGCAATTTGACCACTGGTCTTCGGGGTAGACTCGGACCGAATCGACGGCTCTTTGCCCGTGAGAACCCCGTTGGCATCGATTATTCGTCCAGCTGTGAATTTCGCCTCGATCGGCGGCGCGCTCTTTACAGATAAAACGTTATTATCAATCTGTCCGACCTGCCGGTCGTTCACGTTTATGTCCTTATCCGCAAGGGCGTCGACATCTGCTTCTGTTTCGGTATTAACAACCGGAGGCATTTTCATTAGCATGTCCGTGCACTTATCCGGACAAACTTGCCTGTCGGTATTTTGTATCATAACCGAATTGTTAAAAGCATTCGAATTCACGGCCCCGAATACAAGATCCGAAGGAACCATCACCTTGATTATTTCGATATTCGATATTTCTTCCGATCCGGCGGGAACTTGTGCGGCGAGCTTTTCATTGTCCGGTAATTCGCCATCCGAAAGCGGTGCAAACTCTTTTATCTTTGCGTTGGACCGGTATGATCCGAGCAAAAACTGCAGAAAATCGCCCTTTTGAATCAACGACTCCGCGGTCCCACCGCCGGCGATTGTCGCACCTTCTGTCGGCATGCCCGTACTTATGGGCAAGAAAAGACTCATAATTTCCGTTTGAGTGTTAATCATTGTTCCGTTACCGTGATCAATTTGGTTGAAATGCTGGCCGCGCGCTTGGGCTTCATCAGCCCCAGTATCTTGGAGGCATGTGCCGGTTTCATTTTGGGCAGGATCAATACAATGACGCTGTCCGGGAGATTCTCGAACAGGCTTGCCACTTCCGCCGGCTTCATGCCGTCATACAGACGGGCCAGCTTGGTCAGCCGCGCCGCTTCGGCCTGGTCCAGCCGATTCGACGCCTGCGTTACTTTTTTGTCTAATTTCTGCAAATCCTCCTTTAACCTTTGAAGAGAGTCCCGCTCGACCGCTATTTTCTGCATCTCCCGATCGATCCAGTTGAGAGTATCGACCGAGTCGGCCGCGGTCATGGGCACGCTGTCGTACTTGATCTCTTCATGCACTTCGCCCATCATGCTCATTTCTTCGAGAATAGCGGCGGTGTCGAGATAATCGAACATACCGCGTATGGCGAGAAGCTCTTCCAGTTCTTCCGCATCAAGCTCATTGAGTTCCAGAGGCCGGGCGGCAACCTGCATCAGCGAATCCCGGTTTTCAGGTTCCACCGCTGTCGAGTCTGCGGCCGGTTCTGCGGCAGTTTCGATCGGCGGCTTTTTATCCCCCTTGATGAATTGGGGAACCATATAAGCCAGAACCACAACCGCCAAACCGATTATGGCCCAAACCAAATACCTCTTGATAAACCCCTTCAAACCGCCGGGCGATGCCGCCTGCTGTTCCTGATCATCCGGGGTATCGTCATCAAGAGTCTTGATTTCGTTGTCTTCGGGAACTTTCTTTTCTTCGTCTGCCATTTTTTATCCACACAAATATGGTATTTCTCCGGCAGATATTTTCGCAAGCCCCATGCCAATCGCTTGACAATAGACGCATCTCGTTGAATAACAACAAATTACATTGACAGAAAGGCCCCGGCACAGACAGCCGGGGCTGAAACAAATAGAAAATTTTTCCGCTGAATTGGGCCCGATATTCCGGTTTTTTCTAATTACCCGATAATCTCGCCCGAAAGATAATTCGCATTGGCGCCGGTGATTTGCATCGCGATTATTTGTTTGCCTCCGCCGCACTCATGAGGAATAACGGCCTGCAAATAATTATCGGTCATGCCATAATAACGACTCCCCCCCTCATCCTTATATTCCGATATTATATAGGCTGTCTGACCGATTTCTCGCTTGAGGGCACACTCGTAATTATCAGCCGAAATTTCGCGCAGGATTCTATTCCTGCGCTTGATCGTATCCGGCTTTATCTTGCCCGACATAAGCGACGCCTCCGTGCCGGGCCTGTCCGAATATGAAAAAGCATGGATATAATCGACCATGCCGCTTCGGGCAACGTTCACCGAACCCCCGAAATCCTCGTCGGTTTCACCGGGAAACCCGACTATGATATCCGCGCCGATCACCAGTCCGGGGATTCTGTTTTTGGCGTTTTCGCAAATTCGAATATAATCATCCGATAAATATGGACGGTGCATGATTCTCAAAATCCGGTCAGACCCTGATTGAAGAGGGATATGCAGATGCCGACAGACCCGCCGCCCCCCATCGTACATCACACCTAGAAGTTCATCATCTACTTCCTGCGGCTCTATCGACGACAGCCTGACCCGGCTCAACGGGGTCTGTTCCAGAATACGGCGAATCAAATCGGAAAGGCTTTTGGCCCCGGAATCACGGTACTTGCCGATATGCACCCCGGTTAAAACGACCTCATTATATCCGTTTTCTGATAGACGATTGATTTCCCTGATTATTTCATCGGCCGGACGATTTTGAATGCGTCCCCGCACGCTGGGAATGATACAATAGGCACAATTCTGATTGCAACCGTCGCCTATTTTTATCCAGGCCCGATTGTGCTGGTGAAAATCGACCAGGACTGCGACATCTTCGTGCGGCAAACGGCCATCGAATAAAGCCGGGAATTTTTCGATGAGTATGGCGACAATATCGTCTTTCCGGCTATTGGGAATAATCAGGTCCACGCCCTTTAAAGCCGCTATCTTTTCCGGGTCGGCATCGACATAACAACCGGCCACGACCAAAACCGATTTTTTTCCCCGTCGGGCAATTCGGGAAATAATATTACGGCAGGTGGCATCGGCCCGCCCCGTGACGGTGCAGGTGTTGATTATGTACACATCGGCATCATCTTTTATCGAAACCCGCTCGAACCCGCAGGCCAGAAGGCGTGCCGCCATTTTTTCGGTTTCATACTGGTTGAGCCGACACCCGATCGTTTCTAAAGCCATCTTGGTCATGGTTAAAATATATACGAAAAGCTCCCCAAAATCAAAGCGGCGGGTCGTCCCGCCGCCTTGTATCTATAAATCCTGTGCGAAGAATTCAGAAATCCGAATCAGACATCCTTGATTTCGTCTCCTTCGGGAGGATTATCGGCAGAAGTATCGTCCGCGTCCGTAACGGGCGCATCGTCGGCGCCGTCCGACTTGAGCGCCTCACCGGCCTTCTGACCCATGACGTCGCCCATGCTCATGGTACGGGTCGGATGTTTGGCCAGAAATTGGTCCATCTCCTGTTGCTCGCGCTTCTTATAGTAGGCCGTGACCGATAGAATTATCTTATGCGCCTGGCGGTCGAATTCGATCACCTGTAGCGGAATCTGCTCGCCTTCCTTGAAAACGCCTTCGGCATTCTCCAGGTCGGCACGCCCCAGCTGATTGGTCGGAACGAAGCCTTCCACGTCGCCGTCGAGCTCTACCGTCACTCCGCGGTCCAGAACCCGGGTAATGGTCCCCAGACACTCGGTGCCCATCGAAAACTTGCGGCTTAATTCCGGCCAGGGATCGTCCTTCAATTGCTTAAAGCCCAGCGAAATGCGACGATTGTCGTGGTCGATGCGCAGGATCTTGATGTCAATCTTATCGCCCTTTTTCATCAGTTCCGACGGGTGCTGGATACGCTTGGTCCAGGACATATCGGAAATATGAATCAGCCCGTCGATACCTTCTTCGAGTTCGATGAAGGCCCCGAAGGCCGTAAGGTTGCGCACTTTACCGGAGACGATTTTACCGATCGGGTATTTCATCTCGATCGTTTCCCAGGGATCCGGTTCCATCTGCTTGATGCCCAGCGAGATCTTCTCGTTCTCCCGGTCCACCGACAACACCACGGCGTCAATCTTGTCGCCGACACTCATGATCTTGGACGGGTGCTTGATATGCTGCGTCCAGGACATTTCGGATATGTGAATCAAGCCTTCGACACCCTTTTCCAGTTCCACGAAGGAACCGTAGTCGGTAATCGACACGACTTTGCCCGTGACCTTTTTCCCGATGGGATATTTCTCTTCGATGTTTTCCCATGGGTACGGCGTCAGCTGCTTCAAACCCAGCGATATACGCGAAGTCTTGTCGTCAAAGTCGAGAATCTTGACCGAAATGCGGTCGCCCAGCGAAACCATCTCCGACGGGTGCTTGATTCGACCCCACGACATGTCCGTGATGTGCAACAAACCGTCAACGCCGTTCAAATCGATGAAGACGCCGAAATCGGTGATGTTCTTGACTATACCCTCACGAACCTGGCCGACTTCGATTTCATCGAGCAGGGCCGAACGTTTGGCCTCGCGTTCCTCCTCCAGCACCACCCGGCGGGAAACGACGATGTTGCGGCGGCTCTTGTTGAGCTTGATGATCTTGAGTTCCATCGTCTGGCCGATCAAGGCATCGAAATCCGGAACCTGCCGCAACGATATCTGCGAGCCGGGCAGAAAAGCGTCGACACCCATGATGTCCACGACCACCCCGCCTTTGATGCGGCGCACCAGTTTGCCGGCAATCAGGTTGCCCGAATCGTGCGCCTCACGGATGTTTTCCCAGACGCGCATGAAATCGGCCTTCTGTTTGGATAAAATCAACTGGCCGTTCTGGTCCTCGAATTCCTCGAGATAAACGTCGATTTTCTCTCCGACCGAAATGTTGATCGGTTCCGTGAATTCGGAAATGGGAATAATCCCTTCCGATTTGAACCCGACGTCGACTATAACGTCGTCCTTGGTGACGCCCAGGACCGTCCCGTTGACGATTTCACCCTCTTTGATGTCCTTGATCGTACCTTCGTACATCTCCAGAAGAGACTTATACTCCATATCGGAGTACTGCTTGCTTTCGATGTCGGTCAGACGCATCGATGCGATCGTTGCGATGTCATCCGGCGCAACCGTTTCGATTCTCTTCTGCGCCTTTTCTTTTAACCTTTGCTGACGCGATGTAACCTGCAACTCCCGCTCCTGACGCGTCTCCACCGCTTGCTGGACGTTTTCTGCTCCGGCAACTTTGACCTTCTTGATTTTCTTGGTCGTCGTCTTGGCGGATCTCGCGGCTTTGCGCTTGGTTACCCTTCCTTCGGTATCACCTCCCGTCATGGTTGTTTTTTTTGCGGACGTTTTTTTGGCTTCTGCCATGGAATAAATTCCTCCTTAACTGTATATTTATCCCGGCGCAGAGGTCTGCGCGGGCGGGATATTCACGATATGTAATGTCTATCGACAATAAATAATTATATATCAGCCTGCCTTGCGTCAAGGCGGGCATGCCTCGCGTCAATGCGGGCCTGCCCCCTGATGTGTCACTTCCGAGGCAAGCTTATATTCATCCTTAATCCTCTGTATCCGGCTCATAATTTCGTCGGCCAGCCGACGATAGCCGTCCTTGCCCGTATCATAGGCCTTAACTTCATCGGAGTCAATAGGCTGACCGTAAATTACCGATAAAATTTCACGCCCCAAAAAACAGTCGCGCAAACGATTACTGCCGGTCATAAACGCCGGAACAATCGGGACCGCACAATGACGCGCAATCAGGCCGATCCCCGGTTGCGGCTTCAATAGCTTCCCGTCGCGCCCCCGCGTCCCTTCCGGGAATATCACCAGCGAACGGTTGGAATCAAGTATTGCCACCGCTTTTTTTATGGCACTTCGGTCAACGCCACCCCGGTCCACCGGGAAAGCGTTGATTTTACGCAGTAAAGCGCCGAACAGGAAATTTTGAAATAACTCCTTTTTCGCCATAAAATATATCGGGCGATCCAGCGCGCTGCCCAATATCGGCGGGTCGGCCAGAGATATATGATTCGACGCCAGAATATAAGCCCCCTCACGAGGTAATAGATCCCGATTGACGATCTTGATGCGGAACAACACATGGGTTATGAAATTGATAAGAACCCAGAAAAAAGTATAAAGTATATTCATCGGCTCTTGACACTCGCCATGATAATCTTCAATATGCGGTCAACCTGCTCTTCGATTGTCAGATTCGAAGTATCCAGCATTATTGAATCCGACGTCTTCTTCAGCGGCGAATTATCGCGCTTGCTGTCGTAGTTATCCCGCGCCGCCAGAAGAGCCTTCTGTTCTTCAATTGATGTCGAATTACCCTGCCTGACAAAATCCAGCATACGCCGTTGCGCCCGGGCCTCCAACGAAGCATCCAGATAAATCTTGATATCGGCATCGGGGAATACCACCGAGGTCGTATCCCGACCCTCGGCGACTATTTTGCCTTCCTTGGCCATCTGACGCTGGCGAAAAACCATCGCCTCGCGTACCCCGGCATGAGCCGATACCGGCGACACCGCCTTGGTCACCTCCGGTGTCCGAATCGCCTCACTGACATCCTCGCCGTTGAGAAAAACCTGATTGCCCCTAAGCTCGATATCCACCTTGCGCGCAATCGCCTCCAGCGCCCGAGCGTCATCGACATGAACCCCGTTACGAAGAGCAAACAGAGTCACCGCCCGATACATCGCCCCGGTGTCGAGATATGTAAACCCTATTTTTTCGGCCAGAAGTTTGGCTGTGGTCGATTTCCCCGATCCGGCCGGGCCGTCAATGGCGATAATCTTGCCTTCCAATCCTGATAATTTGTATTGTCCGGGCATAGGTCTTGAATGATAAAAAAAAAGCCCGAAAAAGCAAGACCTTTTTACTCCAATACCTGCCCCCCCAAAGGGTTAAAAACGGTCTTTGCGTTGTGCCCGGTGGGTCCTCAGACCCGCCGGGTCTTCGCCCGCCCGGTTTTCCATTGCGTGGCCGCCCCAAACCCGGTAACACACCCTTTCAGGGTGTGAGAGATGGGCAAAGGCAATGCGATATTTA
>CALAMC010000002.1 GCA_937925655.1 uncultured candidate division Zixibacteria bacterium
TGAAAATCTGGTTTTAAACCGGGGATGACTGGAACGTATGAGGATAATTATTGTCGGCGGCGGGGTTGTCGGATTCAGTTTGGCCGAGCAACTGCGCCATGAAAACCATGACATCGTTTTAATCGAAAAAGAGACGGCCACTTACGAGCAAATTCGCAACCGCACCGATATTCAAATCCTGTGCGGCAACGGCACTTCACCCGCCCTATTGGAAACGGCCGGCATAAAAGACGCCGACATGGTTGTCGCCGTAACCTCTTTCGATGAGCATAATATTGTCATTTGCGCCATCGCCCAGCAATACGGCGTGGAACGTCGTATCGCGAGAATTCGCTCGAGCGAATTTCGAGAGGGAGCCGGCATTTTCGATTTAAAAAAACTGGGCGTAACGCTCGTGACCGACCCGGAAGCGGTTCTCGTCGACGCCATTACCCAGTTTGTTGAAACACCTGGCGCCACCGATGCCGTCAATTTTCATGAGGGCAATGTCCTTATGCGCGGTTATCGCGTGCACAGGGATATGCCCTTGGTTGGCAAAACTCTTAGAGACATTCGCAAGGAAACCGCCCAGCATCCCCTGCTGTTTATTGCCGCCATTCGCAAGGGTGAAGCCATTATCCCCGATGGCGATTACACTATTGAGCCGGAAGATGATATGTTCGGAATTTTCCCGCGGCCTTCACTTGAAGCTTTCCTTAATTTATTCGGAAGATCCCGGAAAGAGGCCCGCAATGTAATAATTGCCGGGACAAGCCTTACCGCCATTCAACTCGCCCGCCAAGTCAAAGACATCGTCGAAAAAGTCGTCCTGATTGACCCTGATTACGAGCATGGCCGCCAGGCGGCGGATATTTTAAACGATGTCGATATTATTCACGGCGATGCCACCGATGCCGCCATATTACAGGAAGTCTATATCCGCAACGCCGACTTTTTTATCGCCGCCGATAAGGAAACCGACAGCAATGTCATGTCGTCGCTTCTGGCCAAGGCTGAAGGCGCCCGCGAAGTGATCGCCGTCATCAACGATGTCCGCCATGACCGGCTGTTTAAATCCATCGGCATCGACCATGTCATTCACCCCCGGTTGGCCATCGCCAATAATATTCTTGAAAAAATCCACCGGGGACAAATCGGTCGCATTGTCCGCATTCGAAATCTCGATATCGAGGCCCTGCGTCTGACCGTCGATCCGGACAGCCCCGTCACGGGCAAGCCGCTTCAGCATATCCGAAGTAAAATGCAAAAAGGGACGATTGTCGGGACATTGCTCCGCGGCGACGAGATGATTATTCCCGATGGCAATACCATAATTGAGCCGGGCGATAAAATGATCGTCATCACGCACTCCAAAAACGCCGCCCGCGTCCGTAAACTATTCAAAGCCCGCTAAATGCCCGCCTATGGATAAAAAAGTCGTATTCTATGTCACTGGGCGGCTGATGATGGTCATGGCCGTGATCATGCTCATCCCCCTGACTATAGCGGTCGCCTATGACCTTCCCGAATCCACCCCGGATATATTCCAAAAGCCCGAAACGATCGGATTTATTCTGGCCATCCTGATATCATTAATTTCGGGATTCATTTTAACCCGTCGTTTCAGGTCTAAGCGCCCCCTGGAAGGTATTAGAGAAGGCTTTGCCATCGTTTCAGTGGGCTGGGTGACCCTGGCATTCATCGGAAGCTTGCCGCTTTTTATTTATTTTATTTTCGCTAATGACCATGGCAGCCTGAATATTCTGCGGGCTTTCACCGACGCTTATTTCGAAATATGTAGCGGCTTTACAACGACCGGTGCGACAATTTTCAATGATATTGAGATTCTGCCCAAAGGTATTTTGTTCTGGAGAAGCCTGACCCACTGGCTGGGCGGCATGGGTATTATTACTTTGGCCATCGCCATCTTCCCCGCCATGGGTATTTCGGGATACCATATGTTTCGCGGCGAAGTGCCGGGGCCGTCGCCCGAACGCATTCAACCCCGCCTGACCCAGACGGCGGCCATCTTGTGGGGCGTCTATGCTCTTCTATCGGGGATCGAGGCCGTCTTGCTGATGATCGGCGGCATGGATTGGTTCGATGCCCTTTGTCACACTTTCGCCACTATGGCGACCGGCGGATTCTCGACCAAAAACGCCTCGGTCGGCCATTATAACAGCCATTTCATCGATTGGATTATTACAATTTTTATGTTCCTGGCCGGCGTTAATTTTATGGTGCACTACCGCGTTCTGCGTAAAAATTTCATTGACTTCAAAAACAACCGCGAATTGCATTTTTACATCGGAACGATAATCATAACCATAATCGTGGCGACCGGCATTTTGTACCTGGCCGGAACCAAACCGGCTTATCAGGCAACCGATCACTTCCGCCATAACCCTGCTTCATATGAGGAATTTGACCGGCATGTGCAAAATGAAGCCGACAAAGTATCGACGCTTTATGGGGCCTTTCGGCATTCCGCTTTTCAGGTCGTCTCGATTACTACAACCACCGGCTTCGGCACCGCCGATTTCGACATCTGGCCGGATTTGTTACGCTTCACTCTCCTTATTTTAATGTTCTGGGGAGGCTGCGCCGGGTCAACCGGCGGCGGCATGAAAATGATCCGTATCATGGTTATCCTTAAAACCGGATGGCGGGAGCTTAAAACGATGATTTCGCCTCATGCCATCGCCCCCCTGAAAGTCGGCGGCATGAGCATGGAAGAAAAACAGGTAATTAGCATCGGAGCCTTTTTCATGCTCTTCATGGTAACCTTTGTCGTCGGAACCTGCCTTTTGACACTTTTTATCCCCGACCTGCTCACGGCGGCGTCGGCCTCGGTGGCGGCCCTCGGCAATATCGGTCCGGGATTATCCGGCGTCGGCTCCACCCAGACATACGCCTGGATACCGATTCCCGGCAAATGGGTGCTGGTGATTCTGATGCTTCTGGGTCGTCTGGAGCTTTTTACCATTCTGCTGGCGCTTCGACCGTCTTTCTGGAAACGCTGATTTTGCGCAATCTTTTAATATTGCTTCACTTATAGAGGAAAAGTATATTTTTGAGGTTATGGAAGAAAAAATCGGAAATTATAAAATTTTAAAAAAGATCGGCGCCGGCGGCATGGCCCGCGTCTTTCTGGGCGTACACGAGGATGTCCCCAATCTCAAAGTCGTCTTGAAAATTCTCGACGACCCCAGTCTGGTGGACCGTTTCCGCCAGGAGGCCGATAAACTGGCCCTTCTGGACGGCCACCCCAACATCTGCCGCATCAAGCATTTCTTCAACCACGGCGAGAACATTGTTATCGCTATGGAATACATCGACGGCTTCACCCTCGATGAAAAAATAAAAAGGGATGGGAAACTGCCACTGGCCGACGCTATGAATATCGCCTGCAAAGTCCTCGATATCTTGTCTTTCGCCCATGAAAAAGGCATTTATCACCGAGACATAAAGCCCAGCAATATAATGATCGACCATAACGGCAATGTCAAAATCATCGACTTCGGCATTGCCAAAGCCAAAACCGACCCCAATTTGACCCGTGCCGGAACCGCCTGTGGAACCCCGGCCTACATGGCCCCGGAGCAATTCAATCCGTCCGAAGACACCGACTATGCCAAGGCCGATATTTATGCCGTCGGCACCACCCTCTTTTATGCCTTAACCGGCGAACTGCCATTCAAGGGCGACAACGAATTCGCCATTCGCGATGCCAAATTATTCAGCGATCCGCCCAAACCAAGCTCCATATCTTCGGATTTGGCCAAGAACGTGGACCAGTTGATATTGAAGGCCATCGACAAGGAACCAACCAAAAGGTTTGCCAGCGCCAAAGCCATGCAGAGAACAATAGAAGAAATGGGCTGCGTTGAATCCGATAAAACATATATCGCGGCTCCTGCGGAAGGTGGCCCTTCCGGCTCTAAAAAAAGAAAACCACTGGTTGCCATTATTGGGTTGGTGATAATTATCGCCGCCGGTATTACGGGCTATTTCATGTTCGCCGGAAAGGACCGGCCCGCGACACTCCTGCCACCCAAACTAATGGAACCCGCCGACAATATCCAATTATCTGTTGCCTCTCCCTCATTCCGATGGGATGCTACGGCAGGCGAGAACGGTTTTTATAATCTCGAATATTCCCGCAATCCTAATTTTACGGACAAAACATTCCTGCCGCGCCTGCGGGGGACGTCATACGTTGATACCTCCAATCTACCCGATGGCCAATACTACTGGCGGGTAGAGGCGATCAGCGCCGAGGGCATATCCAGTGGATATTCGCAAGTGAATTCGTTTACAATCCGCACCGCCCCGGTCATTACGACCGGCTATCTTGATATATCAAGCACGATAGCGGCCGATTTATATCTTAACGATTCTTTAATCGCCCGACAGACGACCCGCGCTTTTTTGACTCTCGATTCCGGGCCTTATACGATCAGAGCCGCCAGCCCGGCCAGCAGTCAGGGAAGTTTGAATGAACGTATCATTATCAACCCGCAGGATACAGCCACAATCAATTTCGCCTTCAGCCCAAAACCGGTGGTTGTCTCGCCTCCCATCGACGAACCTGTTAAGCCCAAACCACCCGATTCGGCCTGGTTTCGAATTGCCACCCCGGCCTACACCAATGTCCAGGTTTATATAGACGACGTTTTGCAAAACCGAACCGCCCCGGGACGATTCTGGACTTCTGTCGGACGACATGAAATAAAAGTCCTGTTAGACAAAGAGGGACAAACGGTTACAAAGACGGATCGGGTCGATGTCAAAGCCGGAACAGAAGTCAAAATTACCTTTGATTTTTCCGAATAGGTCGATTTATGATTGACTGAATTCGTATAAGAATATATGTGTCAACTAACTTCATAAATAAACCGGGAGTGATACCATGACAATTCACAAAATCACATTTGTCCGTGTCGTGGCCGCCGCCGTGATGGTGTTGGCGATGGCCGCTCCGTTGGGCTTTGCCCAGAATCAGATGAAGCCGGTAGCCGAACAATTGGCTACGGCCTTTGATTACTACACACAGGCCGATTTCGAAAAGGGCATCGACCTTGCCAATCAACTGTTACAGCGTCAGGACCTGTTGGCCAAAGACAGCGCCGCCATATTCTCGATTTTGAGTATGTGCAACTATGCCCTGGGACAGGATTTTATCAACAAATCTATCTCTTATCTGGAGCACATCGTTAGAATCGACCCTTGCATCATCCACCTGCCCCATGAGTTCTGGCCCCAGGAACTTCGCGACCGCTGGTTCCGTATCCTCCAGGCCAACGCCATGCTGACCTGTCCCGAAGGTGAGAAAATCAGAACCATCGCCATCATGGAATTCGACAATTTTTCAGTCGGTGAATATCAGGAACAGCTCGGCTATATCAGCAAAGGACTGGCTGACTTTTTCGCCAGCGATTTCGCCAAATTCTCGGCCATTAAAGTCGTGGAACGCGATAAAATCAACGCCATCTTAAGCGAACTGGAATTGCAGAAATCGGATAAAGTGGATCAAGCCACCGCCGTTAAGGCCGGGAAAATGCTGGGCGCCACTATCATGGTTTTCGGCAGTATCACCCAGCTTGACGCCCGTAGCATGCGTATGGTTGTCCGGGCGGTCGATGTCGAAACGTCCGAAATAATTACTTCGGTTGACCGCGAAGGCAAACCGGATTATTTCAAAATGGAAAAAGAATTGGTCGAGGAATTGGCCAAAAAGCTCGATGTCAAATTCGATGAATCCACCAAGGACCTTCTAAAAGCAGGCGGAACCGAATCGGTCGACGCCACGACACTGTATTCCCGCGGACTCGATTTTGCCGACAAGTATGATTACAAAAGCGCCTATGAGTCGTTCAAGAAAGCCTTCGACCTGGACAACAGCTTCGCCGAAGCCAAACGGAAAATGGAAATATACAAACCTCTGGCAGGTTAATAGGAACGGGAAGAAAACCTATCTCATGAGGATAATATGATCCGAAAATTTCTGTTGCTGTCGGTCGTTTTGCTTATCGGGTGTTCGCAGAGTCTGTTCATGCAGGGACGCTCGCTTTCGGAACGCGGCGAATACGACCGGGCCATCGAAATATTTTACGATGAAATTCGGGCCAATCCGCAAAACGCCGAGGCCTGGCGGGAACTCGGCATCGCCCTGTTCCGCAAAGGCGAACTGGATAAAGCCGAGGACGCCCTCAAACAGGCCAATAATATGAAACCGGACGCACGCACCCATGTCTATCTCGGTCTGGTTAATGAAAAACGCGAAGATTACGATCAGGCGGTGAACTCATATTCTGCCGCCATCGGTATGGACCCCAACAAAGAGACCCGGGACATGCTTCGTATTCATCTTGACCGGTTGCTCGAAAAGAAATTCCGTAAAGAAGCCGCCGAAGTGGCGGCCCGTGAAAACGAAATCAACGCCTCTGATTTCCCGGCCAATACTGTCGGGGTGGTCGATTTCGATGCTTCGACCCTTTCCCCGGACCTGAAACCCATAGGCATCGGCCTGGCCGAATTGACTTCGATCGATTTGGCCAAAGTCAAATCGTTGCGGGTCATGGAGCGGCTTAAAATAAAGGCGGTTCTGGACGAACTGGAATTGGCCAAAGGCGACTACGTGGATAAAGCAACCGCACCCAGGCTGGGGAAAATTGTCGGAAGCAGCCGTATCATCACCGGCTCGGTTCTCGGCTCTGAAGATAACCTTCGACTGGACGGCGCCATTGTGCATACGGTCGATGAATCGGCCAAATTAACCGGCACCACCGAGGGGGAACTGCAACGCTTTTTCCGCCTGGAAAAAGATTTCGTATTTAAAATCATCGACGAGTTGGGCATCACCCTCACAACGGAAGAACGTGATTCGATCATGAAAGTCCCGACCGAATCGTATCTGGCCTTTATGTCTTACTGCCGGGGTTTGGATTATAAAAATCGCGGGATGTATAAAGCCGCCGAAACGGAATTCCGCCAGGCGGCCGGCCATGACGCCGGCTTCGGACAGGCCGGACAACAGGCCGCAGCCATGTCACAGATGATTGCACTGGGCGGAACCGGAGGCTATTCCGACGTGGCTTTTGAGCAGGCCATCTACCAGCGGACGCTTTCCGAGGGCCCCGGGGTCGGGCTCGATGGCCGCATTAATTCAGTATTGAACAACACCGGGACAATTCCCGCCGGAGGCGTTACGCCACCGCCTTTGAATCCGCCCGTTGTTGACGCCGAAGGACTCATTATCATAAGGGGGGACTTTCGATGACCGGTAACAAAATTCTTATGATAATGACGGCGGCACTTCTCGTCGCCGGTTCCGGGGCTATGGCCCAGATCATTTATGGCTCCCCCGCCGCAGGCGGTGTACAATTCTATTATACCGACTGGACCATCGATACCGGCGAAGAAGAAGCCTCAATTTCGCAGACGACTATCCCTGTCACAGGATTCGTTCCTCTGCAGGATAATCTCGAGGCGCTCTTCTATGCCGCCATGTCGTCCAACAGCCTTACCCAGAGAGGCAATGATTTCTCGATGTCGGGCCTGACCGATGTCCGCGTCATGCTGAACCGCTCTTTCTCCAATGACCGACTGCTGGCCAGTGTCGGGCTTAATTTGCCCATCGGCAAGAAGAAACTTGACCTCGCCGAAGAATGGATAATCGTGGAGTACCTGTCGCAAAACTTCCTCTCCTTCCCGGTGCGCCGTCTGGGCGAAGGATTGGGTATCAGTCTCATGCTCGGCGGCGTCGGCATGCTGGGCGAACTGAAATGCGGCGGCGGGATTATGTATCAGGTCAATGGGTCATATGAACCCTATGACGGTTTCGAGGATTACAATCCCGGCGATATGTTTTCGATCAACGGCGGCACCGAACACAATATAAACAATTTCACCTTGAGTACGAACCTGATATATTCGACCTACGGCGCCGACAATGTCGACGGCGACAAAGTGTTCGAGCAAGGCGATGAAGTTAATATGGCTGTCAGCGGTTTTCTCGACAATGAAACCTATGACGGCGCGGCCTCCGTACGCTATGTCTGGCGCGGACGTAATGCAACCTATGATACAACCGGAAGCGTTATCGAACGCCTGAAATTTTATGGTAATGAATTCTCAATCGCAACCATGGTTACCTGGTATCCCGTTAAGGACTGGTCAATTTCCCCCGGAGTTGATTATAAAATGATCGCTTCCAACGAAAACGGTTTTGGCGATTCCAAAATATTCGGATTCGGTGCCCGTTTCGGCCGTCAATTGAACGAAAAAACCGACATCGGTCTGGGCGTGAAATTTTACACAGGCAACGCCGACGACAGCAATCTGGATTTGTCGGGTTTACAGATAACCGCCGGAATTTCGGCCAAATTATAGAAAGGAGATAATATGAAATCATTCAAAACATATCGTCTTCTTTTAACGGTCGTCGCGGCGGGATTTCTGCTGTTCGCCTGTTCGGAGAAGATTGTCAACGAAAATGGCCCGACTGCAAAAGCCGTTTTTCGTGCCTATGTCGGCCAAAGTTCCGGATTCGAGGAAATAGACCTGTTTATCCTGACCGTTACCGGCCCGGATTTTGACCCCATCACAGCTAATCTCGTGCTTGTTGACGGGTACCTTATGTACTATAGCGTCGGCAATGATGTTTTGGACAGCACCCTGAAAATCCCGGTGGGACGCAATCGCTTGTTTACTATTGAAGCTTATGATACACCCGCCACCGGCGGCCCCGGACAAAGGCTGATATACCGGGGACAACAGCGCGCCGACGTCTATCCGGGACTCCCCATTGCCATTTCTGTGGTCCTCGAACCGATGGTGCCGATGATTCGACTTTCTCCGCGCATGCAAACCAGACTGCCCCTGGAATCATTCCCCGTCGCGGTTGAAGCATACCATCTGCCTGACATCGGCAGCGCCAGCATATATCTTGGTTTTTTATCTAATTATCTGGCCATAGACAGTGTCAATCCCGGGGCGGGACTGGAAAACAGAGTCCCGGATTTATTCTTTGATGAAGGGGGCGGCGAAGGTTATCATTATATATATGCCGCATCCGGCAATTCCAACCGCTCACTGACCAACGCCGATGGCTACGCCCAACTGGCTGTAATTTATTTCACCGGGGCATACACGGGACCGACCATGAATATTATCACCGATATCTACCTTGGTGCAGGTGAAGGCGGAATAGATGGAACCGATGGCCAGGACATTGAGGACGTGTACTGGGACGGCGCCCAGGCCAGAATCGCCGTTGATTTCATTACCCATGATCCGCTATTGCAATTCCCTGACTACGATCTGGAAACGGCAATCATGGAATACAGCGGCGCGGAAAGGGGCAATATTCACCTGTCCGATGTCTTTGGCATCATGAACTTGACCTGGAATGAACATGAAATTCAGGATTTAACCGGCCTGAATCAACTGCCCAACCTGAAATTATTTTCGGCCAGTTACTGCGGCGAAACCTGCTTGAGCGATATCAGCGGCCTCGCCGGCTGTCCGAAGCTGGAATATTTGAATCTGGGCTGGAATGACATTTCGGACATTTCGGTCCTGGCCGGATTGAAAACGCTCCGGCATCTTGACTTATCCATGAATGACGGCATCGTGAATATTTCGGCCTTGTCCGGCTTGACCAATCTTTCCTACGTTGATTTGAGCTGGACCGGCATCACAACTTTGCAACCCCTGATCGACAACCCCGGAATCGGCGCCGGAGACACATTGTATATATCATGCACGGCCATTGAAGGCGGCCAGCAGGTGGAATTGCTCGAAAGTCGCGGTGTTTGGGTGGCATGGGGCTGTAAATAATAACGTCTCCATAAAAAAACCGTCCCGATTTGGATCGGGACGGTTTTTTATGTACTTTATTTTTATTCCGTTAACGAATCAATATCATGCGTTTGGTGAGCGCCAGACTCTCCGTCTCCAGACGATAAAAATATATTCCGCTGGCCACCGGTTTACCGAAATTATCGACTCCATACCAGGCGACGCTTCCGAAACCCTCGGACGCAAACCCGTTATATAAATCATACACCTTCTGCCCGATAATATTATAAACCCCGATGGTCAACTGCGTCGGTTCCGGCAAGTAATACTCGATTATGGTTTCCGGGTTAAACGGATTGGGATAATTCTGAAAAAGAGTATACTCCCCGGGCAGATTATCATGATCATCAAATAATAACGACTCCAGTATAGTCATGGCAGACCTGCGACCATCGCCATCAGGACAATTGATGACCGCCGTGTAAAGGTCCTTTAAAACGGTTTGATCCGAACGGGCCAGCAACTTTTCGGGGGCAACCGATGGCCCGGATTTGCCGAGAGTATGGCGCCCGGTTTTTTTCCCCCAGTTGGCGATAATACCACAGACGTCGCCGCCGCTTATGATACCATCGCCGTTGACGTCGGCAAAACCGGCCATAAATTCTTCCCAGCTGTGAGCCGGTTGCGCGCTCCACTCCAGTTCCTGCGAAACCGTCCGAGTCGGCCCGGAATATCCCCAGTAACGTGCCAGCGGGATAAGATCATTTTTATCCACTATCCCGTCATCGTTGGCGTCACCGGGATAAACCACCGGCCCGGTCGTGAAAATCAGTCGATGCGGCTGTAAAATGGGATACCCGGCCAGATCAAGCAGACTTGAAGTTATATTAATCGTTATAGTATCCCTTGAAGGCAACCGACGATTTGGGTTATCTATGATCAGGGCTTTTTCTCCGGGACTATAATAAAATTCGAATTTTTCTCCCCTGATATCACCGATTACCACACTATTGTCCACAGAGCGTGGATCAACCGGCTCGTTGAATTCGATCCGTATCGGTCTTTCACTTACGAGAATCTCGGATGAAGCATCAGGGACAATCGAGACGATTTCCAGGGGGCGATTGACCACTGAAACGATCACGGTATCCAGCGCCTGGATGCGTCCATGGCGCGCCGAAAAAATAAATAGAAAGGTGCTGTCAACCATGGTATGATCGGCCGTCAAATAGAAAAAGGCCTGCCCGCCGCCCATATCGATCACGGCGTCATCTGCGTTATAACCGTCCACAAGAGTAATTTTTAAAGAATCGGAAAAGATATATTGCACGGAGAACTCGCGATAATAATACTCCCCTTCGGTCAAAACGACTCTGGTCGGCAAGTTCCGGAAAGACGGCTGCGAAGCAATCCGAGAAGAAGAAAGAACGGTAGAATAGTGCAACCCGTCCGGCGAACTTCCGGCATATAACTCATAATCGCCTTCAGGATTATTATCACCCGCCGCATACACCGGCCCGCAGGTAACGCATATCGCCAAACAGACGGACACAATAAAAAAGAATGTCCGGCGGTCATTAAGGAAACTATATTTTTTCAAAAGGATCCCTTATCCAATATTCTAATAGGCCAATATCCCCTGTTTATTCGCTCTTGCAGAAACTATTATTGGTTGGCATCGAAAGTAAATCAACAAAAATAATTTGATTGAACAAAAAAGGCCGGCTTTCAAAAAACCGGCCCGGAATTTTCTGGTCAAGCGTCTTAATCAACGACAATCATAACGTCGTTTTTAACCTTGGCCGTAACGACATGTCCCGCCGGAATTACGCCGTCGGACCCTTTGATAAACAGACCAAAAATGAATATGTAAGACATGGTTTTCTTGCTTTTGCCCTTGGCAATAATCGGCCCGCCGGTAGCCTCAAGCTGGATTTTGGCTCCATCCACAGTCTTATAGGCGCCCTCGGAGTCAATCTCCACCAACTGCAGTTCCAATGATCCGGGTTTGCCGGGCTTGCCGGCCTTTTCCACTTTCGCCACCCGGGCGGTCCCCATCGCACCCGCTTTAACCAGCGTTATACCGCCGACACCGATATCCTCGACCAGCTTAATCGGGGCCAGATCTCCCGGCTTGACATATTTTGATGACACGTCTTGAATGAATTCAACCTTGAGTTCCATACCGGCCGGCAATTGCACGGCTGCCCGGGCCGTGGGCAGTATAAGCATGGTCAAAAACATCGCGAATATCCCAAGAACCGATAATTTTCTAACAGTTTTCATTTTTCACTCCTTTAAATATTATTCCTATTTTATTACCGGTAGACGGTCGGTCAAATCTTCTTCCAGGTCAAATGTGGCTTTCAATCCGGAATTAAACGTCACCGTCCCCTTTAAATCGAAAATCGCGCTGTATTTGTCAAGCTTAATCAGCTCCTTGGGGCTTTTTCCCCATGTTTCATCACCGCTGGCCAGATGTTTGGCGTCCAGGGCAATTAAAATCTCGTCGCGCATTTTCCATTCGATGGTAAATTTCTCGCCCTGATATAGCTGACTCCCGACTTTCCAATCGGCCTCGCCGCCGCGCTTTTTGACGGCTATGTGCAGGTGATGATCGGGCGGAATACTAATAATACTGACCCGGTAATTTCGCGGGGTGGTAAACCAGTTAACCTGTTCGATATACCTGTCAATCCGCTGGATATCATCTCTTTTATCCGGATTCCCCAAAAGTTTGTCTTTTAATGTCCGCAATTTGCTGACGGCATCTTTCAGGCGATATTCCGGGTCGGCATTATCATTAATCTGGCCGGCTATTTGGTCCAATTCGTTAGCCGCCTCGCGCGCCACCTCCACGACCTTTTTAACCACCTCCTGCTTGCCCAGAGCCGCATGAAGTAGTCGCTCGCCTTCGCTCAATTTAACCGTCCGGCTTTCCGTATCCTGCTTAATCCTGTCGCGAATCAAGGTCCACAACTCCGGGCTTTCAGGATTGAACAGCACTTCCCGGAACTTATTATAGTACCATAGTACCCGTTCACTCCGCAAGAACAGATCGCTGGTCTTGTCGGCCGATTGGACAAAAGTTTCAAACACGGTTCCGTACTCCAGAAACCGCCGCTTTTCGTCGTTATCGATCAGGACGGTATCGCCTACTTTGGCTCCCGGCCAGCCGGAGCGCACCGCTACCATGTCGGAAAACCGCTGGATAGTCGTTTCCAGCTCCTCCAGAGCCTTACCCGTATTTGCCGTCTGATACTTGGCCATTATGCTGTTAGCCACGAGAGGATAATTGGGGAACAACAGGCGCACTATCCGCGCATAACGGTAATCTCCATAGGCCTTAAGAATATCATTCAGCTTGGATTGGTCCATGGTATAAATGCTGCCCTTATGCCGCTCCAATATTGCATCCTCGACATTCGTCGCCTTGGGCAGATAATACCACAAGTGCGCCATAAACGGCAGAGAATATAATAAGGCCCAAACCAGGCTGAATAAAGCCACATACTTGGCGACTGCCCGCAAACCGGAAATACGGCGATTCAGAAGCACTGCCTTCAATAGCCAGTGAAAGGGCGCCCGGACGCCAACCGGACGAATCCGTTTGGGGGGAAGGTAAATCGACCGACCCACATCGGAACCAACCTTTTCAGGAGAATCGCCGGTATTGCTTATAAAAAATATCTGGAAATTCAGCGTTCGACCAACCACGACTCTTAGGAAATCACGCATTTTCACCAGGATTTTACGGACCGATCCGGCCCAGACAGAATCGCCGGCAATATTATTGCTTGCCAGAACCTTTTCCAGAAATAATTCAAAATCCTCGGAAAAATAACTCTCGTGTTCATCGCTCACCAGCACGACTTTTTCTTCGCCGTTGAAACCGTCCAGTATATCGGATTTGGTAATCACCAAACCGACCGGTATGGGCAATCTGCCTTCAAGGGGCGCGATCGATTCCAGCATATTTACAAATGAAGCCACGTGGGCCTGACTTTGAAGCTCCGAAGCCAGCGTTTTGGGATCGAAGAAAAACAGTATGCCATTACAACCTTTCATGAATTCGGCAACTTTATCATGAACCGGGCTGGTTTCCGATATCGATACCGCTTTTCCGGGATAATCATAGGTTACTATAGACAGTGTTTTATTGCGATCGACGATGGCATTGAATTGCAGAACCCGATCTTCCTCGGTCGGTTCCGGGAACTTTTGTTCTCCGCGCTGGTCGACAACCGTTCCTTCGGTGGTCGATGTCCCCAGCCCCCAGATGCTTCGCCGATTGGCCAGGAACTCGGCCGAGGTTGGGTTGTCGGTGACAGAAATCTGTAAATCCCTGGCGACCTTGCTTTCTTCGTTCAGGACGGTGAAATAAACCGTCTTCCCGGAATTGTGATGTCCATAAATTCCGATCCTGGTACCGCTTGGCCATTTGGTCGCCCCGGCGGCATCTTTGCCCTTTTTCTTGGCGGTAGCCTTGGAGCCCTTTTTGAAGATTTTTAATATCTTGCCCAAACCCACTTTATTTCAATGCCTGCCTTTCGTTCTTTATTTGCCATCCGTGCCGCGGACATTTTCGGCCCGCTTAAGGAATTGATCGTATTGTTGCTGGTTGTAGTCATTCCAGGCGATCGGAATATAAATGGCCAGCCATATAAAAAATAAAATAAGCAGAGTATATAAAAAATACGCCGGCTTGCGCTGGGTCATAACCAGCCTGAAATAGCGCCAGTTCGAAAATACCCCAACCAGTTTGCCGCGAGCTTCCCGGAAAAAGCCCGCCACCCGGGACCAGATGGAGGATTTTTGGAGATACCCCCAGTGCATCAAGTAATACTCCGCCAAGCGGCCCGACCGGCTCATTTTCTCGAAAGCGTTTATCCGGTTTAGATGAAACTCCAGAGATCCATGGTCTTTCAATAAATCATTACCGAGAATAATGCGACGCCGCATCAATTCCAAAAACTTATGCGGCTCTGACAAACTGTCGAATTCCTCCGGAGACATATTGGCATTTATATTGCGCCCGAATTTGTTCAAATAGCGGGCGATTTCATTGAGAAAAAACCGATTCAGCTCGTAATTCTGGTTCAACGCCCCTTCCCGAAACATCATCGGAATCAGATGTTCGGTAAAAAACGGTGCATCCTGACCGGTCGGGCGCAGGCTGCGAATATAATGATAAGATTGATCGGTCTGACCATCGGTATCTGCTTCCGACTCGAAAAAGGCAATCAATAGTTGAAGTGTTATCTGGCGTAAATCTGATGAATTTATCGGAACGGCTTTAATTTTTTTCAAAAAGTAATTATCGACCTGGACGGCCTGGTCACGCTGCTCCCGAAGGGCGTGAAAGACGGCATAAATGCCATTGTACGTCTGGAAAAATGCCTCACTGTCGAATTCGGAGTATTTCTGTTCATAGGTTTCAATGTAGCGAAACAGGTCTTTAATATATGTTTCCATAGCGTATATCCGCCTTAACCCCTATACGGAGTAAATCATTAAATCCATTTTGCCGAGATTCTTGAAACTTTCGGCACCACCCGCGCCGCGGAAAATCAGCGTAATCTGACGGACCGAGGATGACCTTAACATATCCTGCGGTCGCAAAGCCACCTTGTTATTGAAGGTTTTGGTATCTACTTCGACCGGGTCGGTTTCGCCCAGACCCCGGGCGTCATTGATACCTAACCGCACCTGCATATTCCGCCACTGACTTTCCTGAAAGCGGTCTTTGGCGATAAGGGTGACAGTATCGGCAACCGGCCGCGGTTCGGACATTTCAATCATTAGATAACACAGCTCCCCGACCTTTTCGACCCGATTACTGCTGTATGTGAACAGCTTGTATGTCCGGCCCTGATAGGTTAAACTATCTTCGGGAGTAGCGTATTCGCCAAGGTCCTCGGACTTGCTTTCGGCAAAAAAGCCCATCAAGCCGCGCAATGTGCCGAGAATGGCATCGATGGCCACCAGATGACTGCCGATATTCTTGTGGTCGTATTCCGAAACCAGGAAACTCTCGACACTCTGGATAAAGCGATCGACGTTTGACTCGGTCTGGCGGGTGAAGAATTTCTCATTGAGAAAATCCTTGAGACCCGGCTTAAGGTTAAGTATCGTCGTAATGACTCGGAAAATTTTCTTGTACTCTATGATGAAATCAAGCGGGTGCAGAGAGTTGCGCCCGATGACCAGATTATCCATGGATGAGGCCAATCGTATGGCGAACTGGTATACCGTATCCTTGAACGCTTCCTGCAGGGCCGTCTTTTCTCCGGAAAGCGCCCCGCCCGCCGTCACGGCTTTGTATGCCCGCGACGACAACGACAGCAGGTGCTCCAGGTTATTCTTGAAATCGGACGTTTTCTGGGCCAACCGGTCGTCAGCAGCGATACTCACACAGGGCGGGAAATAATTCTCTGCCAACCGGACATGACCTTCTTCGACCACCACACCCGCAATCTGAATGAATTGCCCGGCGGGAAGATTTGGCGGATTGACGATACCGAGAACATAGCTGTTTAACAGATATGGGTTGCGAGGCAGGTCCTCGCCCGGGTCGGGATCACCGATCTGTTTTTTGGAGGAATAATCGATACCAAGATAAATCGGAATAAACGGCTCGGTAAATGTGTTCTCGCCGACAACCATCGCCTGATTGGATTCATTGATCTCGATATAGGTGCCGTCGGGAGTTATCGCCTGACAGCGCACGACCTCGACCCGGAGACGTTTTCCGCTAACCGACAGGTTCAACGACAGCGATGGCTTGCCGGAGTGCGACTTTTTCACCAACCCGTAACAGTCCGAGATACTCTGAGCGTGCCATTTGACAAGCTCTTCGAAATAGGTTTCCTGATCTTTAAGATGCTTCTGCGAGATGAGCATCCCGTCCAACCAGTTTACCGAATATAACCGCAAGTCACTCATTATGTTGCCTCAATGTTTGGTATCGAATTTAACTTCCTCAAATTACCTTGTCAAGTCTATAACAATTAATACCGTCTATATTTAATATAAATGCCTATAAATACGACCCATACCCCAGAAAAGTTTTATTCTGTCTGTCGCCCAGGACCAGCTTTTGACGCCGTCCCGAAACCCGGATAACCGGAATCAGACTGCCCGGCATACAAAACGATAAAATCCAATCGAGTTTCTTTCGCAATGAGCGACCCGGCAATAACTCCATCAATTGCTCGCGTGGCAGATTCCTTATGAGTATCTCACAGCCGGAATCAAATTCCGTAAAGCTCTTCCCCATTATTGTATCCCGGCCCAGTGCCGCTCGGGGCGATCCGAGCCTATAATGCAAATCGTGCGGGACTTCATAAGTATTGGGTGTGTTTTCCAGAATTTTCACATCGCAATTGAAAATCAAACCGATAATTCGGGATACCAGTTCGGCGTTTCCCGCCCAGAAATTAAAGGAAGGCATCAGCCCGACCCACACCATAAGTTCATCCAACGGTATGGCCTTTGCATCGGGTGGGACGAATCCGAACAGCCCCAGAAAATCAAGAATCTGCGAACGGTCGGCAACGCTGAAACGATATTTAAGAGTCAAATAATGGGCCAGCGCCTCATACTTGACGACCGCGCCTTCGAACGGGGCCATCAGCTCGCGAGCCCGCTTCTCCCATTCATTGCCGCCGCGGTCGGTAATGCCCTTGAATCCGTAAAAAAACTGATATGGAAATAAATCCACGGCGCTGGAATAGCCGACGTGCAGAGTTATACGGGTATCGGGACGGAGAACCGTGCCGGCGTCGGGTGATTGATCATGCACCTGCCCCCGGTAATTCTCGTATTCGCCCTCGGCCAGAATTTGCACCGTAAACGGGTCAATATCCATCTTCATCAAAAGATTCAAGGCCGTGACATAATGAAACGGCAGACGCCGGGAACAGAAATCCGGCATGATTTTATCTTCGGGGCGCGACATCAGGCGGTTATCTCCACATCGTACTGGGTATTGACCGATGAGCACGATTTCAAAAACATTTCCAGGCGGACTTTCAGAAGCTGCAATTCGTCGTCGCTGTAAAAATCGTCTTTGCTGACCGTGACGGCCACTTTGATGCACCGAAATACGCCGAAAGCACCCTTTTTGACACCGCTGCGACAAGCCGCCTTTTTAATACGCCGGTCGTACGTCATGGCCCAGTTGGCCACGTCCTGGAAACTTATGGCCCGGTCGCGACCGCGAAGCCGGTTGGATACTTCAAGCATAATCTGCTCCGGCGATTTGGCCGGAACGGCCCCGGCGGACATGGTAATATTTTCGGCCGTGACTATTCCCGGATGGCTTTCATACAACTCGTTTATCAGTCCGGCGTCGATTCCATTGGCGCGCGTACCGGCGGTGGTCGAATAGACCACCGTAATATTATCGGGAACAGGTTCCAGGCGGGTCGAAAAATCGAACCATAATACCAGACGGCCGTTTTCTTCCTCGACCGAATACACGCGCTGATTCGGGTCGGTCCGGACTTCATACGACGGGATATATCCGTTGTCGCGGGCATCGGTGACTTCGACGATATCGACGATATTATCGATATTTTCGGGGATTTCGATTTCCAGAATTTTGTTGCCGCCGGTATGTTTGAACAATTTCATCTCTGATTTATTGACGGCCAGAAAGGCATCAAAATACACGCCGGTCAAACCGGTCAGGGAAGAACGCGTTCCGCCTGCGGGCAGGTCGATACGAATCCAGTAAAACCGGTCGCCCTCCTCCAGCACGATCGACTTCTGGGCAAGCTTGTCGACCAGTTTATGGTCCGGCGGGCCAAGTTCCCAGGTCGAGGCGAAAGATTCGGGCAGGACGATAAAATTATCGTTCAATGTGGAAAAAACGTCACCGCTGGAGCGAAGCCCACCCCAGTTGATCGGCTTCCCATCTTTATAAAAAATTTCTTCAATATTGCACTCCAATCCCGGGCAGAACGAAATGTCGGTATAAAATTCACCGAAATTCGTTCCGGGATACCAATGTCCCCAGCGCAACTGGCGCACGGCGTCGGGTAACCCATTTATGAACAAGACCGAATCGACAAACTCCGCCGGATTTCCGGTAAAATCGACCGCCAGGTAAAATCGAGCTTGTGCTCCGGCCGGAATTTTCGGCGGTTCGGTATATGCGTCGCCCTCTTTAACCTTATCTTTGGGCGAAAGGTCGAATAATTCATGGTCAACCAGCAAAAACATGTGTTTGGTTTCCGCCGCAACCAGCTTCTCGTGGCGCAGAGCTGAAAAGAAAAAGGTATGACCGTCTTCGCGCTTTTCCTTATAGAAAAAGCGACTATGCGGATCAATTTCCACGACCGGGTCCCGTGGCTTGCAGCGCATTATGGTATGCGCCGGGATCGGCCAGCGACGGCTTTCCGGACAAAGGGCCCGGATAAGTGACGAAACCGTGTTGTCCCAGGTATGGTCGATCCGCTTGTCAATCCTTTCCAGTTGATGCGCATAAAGACTAAGCATAATCTTCAAGATGGGATCGAGTCGCTCCGGAGATTCCGACACTTCGGGGTTCCAGATGCGCATCTCGCGGTGCATCTGTTCAAAGATCTGTTCTCGGGTTCGTGATTTTTCCATAAGTTAATTATTATCCCAGGTTGTACGCGGCTTCAAATTTTTGTTCCTCCTTGCCGTCCATGTACAGACCCGAAACCTTGACCACAATGCCCAGGTTTTGGGCCGATTTACGGTCGGCCACGGAGAAATTAACGGAGACATCATACAGTCTTTTTTCATATTTGCCGATGGCATTGCGTAACCCGGCGCGAATTTCACCCTTGTCAGTCGAATATATATCGGAATACTCCTTTTCCCAGATGGCACACCCGTAGTCCGGGTCAAAAGGCATCTGGCCGGCATGCGTGGATAATATCAAAGCGATCGAATACGTTATGGAATCGTGCAATGAAGCCCGTCGGAAATATCCGTCGCGCAGGACCAATGGCAGTGCTAAATACTCCATGATCGGCTAATTCAAAGCTATGGGGTTACCACTGACCGTCACCTTGGCGCCGGAAATCTTATTTTCAGCGGCGGCTTTATTCTCCACGTTGGCGCCACCTTCCAGTTTCAGATTGGCCCCGGCCTTTATTTCTATATCGCTGTCGGCTTCCAGCTTGAAATTGTTTGACTTGAAGGAAATATCGCCGCCATCGCTTTTTATCGATATCTTCGGACCGTCCAGCGTCAGGACGATGGAATTCTTCCCCTGCGTGATGGTGATCGTCTGCGATCCGTCGGCGTCGGAAAAAATAATGGCGTTGCCGCCCTTGGTGACAAACAGCTTCTTATTATTCTTGTCGTCCTTGTGGTCATCATGCGGAGCATTGTCTTTGTTGTACAACGAGTCGATCACGATCGGCCACTCGGGGTCACCCTGATCGAAACCGACCAGGACTTCATCGCCTATTTCCGGCGTACTGATCCACCCGCGCCCGCCGCCGGCGTGGGGCGTTCCAACCCTGATCCAGACCGTTTCATCCGAATCCAGCCAGGGGAATTTCACCTTGACCCGGCCCAGGCCTTCGGGATCGTTATTATCGACTACCACCGCGCTTTGAATCTCTGTACTAAGGTTCCTTTCGACCGGATAGGGCGGAAAAGCAGTATCCAGAGGTATGCACGTAAAACTGTTATAGTACTTGCCGGCTTCATCGAAATGATGGTTCACCTCGACCACCCAGTATACGGCGTCGAGCTTACCCATCCCGATTATCTTTACACAATGCCCGACCGCCACCTTGGGGACAATCGACTCTCCGGTACAACGGATCATCTGACCCAGGGCTCCTTGCTTTTCCTGCTTTAAAACATTATCCAGATCTCCGGGGGCTTCCACGGCCGGAACGATTTTAGCCGTCGACTTCCCGTAAATATTTTTGGACGCTTCCGGCGCCAGGTTGGATAATTCCGACAGAGCCGAATCCGGTTGGATGGATTTGCTGTCGGATGCGAACGTCTTGGATTTTTCATAATTGAAGACGGCCGCGGAGAAATTGTACGGGTATGTTCCCATGCTCAAATTGAACGACCGTAATGTGTCGCGCCAGGCCAGTTCCTCCAAATCGCCGCTGGAGGCTTTGACCGCCCGAAATTCCTTGCCGTCATAAAAAGCGAATAATCCCTTATCCGCCGCCAAACGCATTATGTACGCGTAGTCGGTTTCCTGATATTGGACGCTGAACTTGTAATTGCCGCTGGTACTGTCAATTTTGCCGACCGTGATCGGATAAGAATTGACGATAGCGCCGATTATGTCACTGGCGCTCTGGTCGAAATGGAAGGAATTCACTATCGCACCATCCATGCTTATCGTCGGACTGGCCGCTTTTACTTCGAAGACATTGATGCCATTGATATCGTTAATGATGTCCACCGCCGTCACCATGCCGATGAATTCCAGCTGACGCTTCGCGTCGACGTCGCCGCCGGTCGGCTTAATCTTCACCGCAATCGATTTGCCCAGAAACTTAAGATAGGGCATCGGGTCTTCAATATCCTGTTTTGACGAAACCTCCCCGACGCCGCGAATTTTTAATTTCAACTCATGATGCTTGTTGATGAACTGATTCAACTCCAAACCGGATATGTCGAACTTCGTTTCCTTGTTGTCGACGAGGATCGTACACTCCGCCGTGGTTCCCACGATACTCATGGCATTAATCCATTTTAATAATTACATATTAACGGGGCGAGGCCCCGGCCCCGCCCCGATTTCTTCGCAAGGCTATTCTTCCCAGCGGTTATCTAACTCAACCCCGCCGACCATAAGCTTATGACAGGAAATTTCGAAATACTCGTAAACCTGATCATCCGGGTTGTTCTTGATGTGGGGAATGGATTCTTCATACTTCGTGATGAAACCTTCCTCCCAGGCCAATTCCTTCATCGTGGAATCATCCGGGGTTTTAAATATGACCTTGCCCGCCTTCCAGTTGGGTTTACTGGAATCTGTAGCCCAGCGATAAATATCCGTGTTCTCATCGGACTCGCGGGTAATTTTGACGGTTCCGGCGTGAGCGCGGTCGGAAGGACGGCCGGTTTCATCCTTGGCCGTATAGAGCTCATAAGAGACTGCATAGACGTTCTTATAAACGACGCCGTCTATTTCCAAGACTGGTCTCCGTGCCATTGCATTTCTCCCTGGTTAATGGGTTATACGGTTATTGTTTAAATTATCTTATACATCAGGGAAACCTCACGCCGGAGGTTGCCCCGCGTTCGATTCCGTTTATTTGTCCTTTACGCTCGTCTGGTTTTCTTCGTTCCAGGCGGTGAATTCGATGTTGAAGGTTCGCGCCGGATACTTCGGATTCAAGGCCACCTTGATATCGACTTCCTGACGCTTGCGCATTTCGTCATCGGCGAAAATCTCGATCTTGTAATCCTGGAGGATATTATCGCCGCCCGAAATGGCCTTCATGAATTTATCGATATCCTTGCGCATGGTGTCGATAAATTTCTGGTCGATGACCGAAAACGTCTGTTTGTTGAGATAATTACGCAACGTCTTGTAAACGTAATCGTACGTCCGCCGAATCGAATAGACGTTGAACGTTTCCTTGTTATAGAGCGTGGCCGCCCCCATCGACACCGCCGACCCTTCGAAGCTGACCATCGGATTGACGCCCTTCTCGTTGATCTTGCTGGCATCGGGCTGATTGGCCTTGAAACGGATGTACTTGGCGTCGGCGACTTTGCCGTACTTGAAACCGGCCGAAGGCTGTTGCATGCCGACGGTCGTATCGCCCTTGTACATCAGGCCGGCCACGACCGATGACGGCGGAATCCACATGTCCTCGTCTTCGAACTGATTGGCTGTCCGGGCCTGCAGGTAATTGGCGAAAACCGATACGTATTGTTTATAGGCATCCGAACCCATCAGGTTGGCATAATTGGGATCTTCAAGCATTTCCATGACTTCTTCGTAGGATTCGAAATTGGGCAGATCGGTCATGATGTGAAGCTTGTTGGCGAATCCGAGTTGACGGGCAAAATTGTCGATGTTTTCGACGCTTCCCAGATAGCCGGGAATGACCGCCAGGGAAAAACACTCCTTGATACTCCACTCGCGATAAAGGTCGGCCACTGCTTTGCAGAGTTCTTCGAATTTCGCCTTATCATCAGGGTCGGTCAAGCGATCGATGCCGACATTGGCGAAATAGGCGTTGACCTTTTCATCCGGCTCCTGTTGGGCATTCGTGAAGAATTTATCGATGGCCCGGTAAGTCGTCTCCAATTCGCGGCTGGCCCGATGGACTTTCTTCATGTTCTTTTCGAGATTGGCTTCCAGCCTGGTGGCTTCGGCGTTGATGTGCTTGCGAACTTCATCCAGATTATTGCTCTTGGACAAGCTGTCCACCCACATTTTCAGCCGCTGTCCCAAAAGCTGACGTTGCTTGGCGTATTCCCCCTTGGTCAGGAATTCCTTCCGCTGGAAGTCTTTTTTGGGGTCGAGCCATTCGACGCCGCGCACCAGGTCGCCATCGCTGGTCTTGAACGACGGCAAAAGCGACGCCAGCTTTTTGAAATCCCCGAAGGTCTCGCCCATGAGAGATGAAAATTCTTCATCCGAAATCTTTTCGGCTACCGGGGCCGCGGACTCGGCGGCGGGGGTTCGTTCCGGCTGTAACTGCTTTTCTTCTTCACCCATATGTCAATTCCTCACTTTTATTCGGTCAAAAGGTCAATATAATAACTGGCCACTTTCAACAATGCCTCCTTCTTTTCCTTGTCATTAAGCGTCTTAATCAGGGCATTGTTTTTCTTCAACTGCTTGTCGAGATCCGACAGAATCTCCTTACCGTAATACACCGAAGACAGGTAGTCGTTTTTCTCGATCAATTCCTTGGACGTAAAATCCTTCATGGCCTTGATTTCGAATTGAGCGTTGACCGGTTCGCCCTCGGTCGATTCCAGCTCGACGTCGAACGACGGCCGGAATTTTTCGAACACTTCCTTGAGATTGTTGCACCGAACCGGCGTCGCATCGGCATCTTCCTCATTGTTCAACTTGGCGGCGTACAACAGCTTGTTGGAAGGCAATAGCTCGACCGGGATCGAATCGTCGCGCTTGACCTTCTCGGTGGCGCCGAGGATGAATTTCGCCATGCAATCCTCCCTGGGGTTTATATTGTTAGTTTATTGTTTCCCAATTACCGTAAAGACATAGCTGTCATCTTTTACGTCGATCGACACCTTATCGCCGGATTTAACCTGACCGGTGATAATATCGACCGACAGCTTGTTTATTATGTCGCGCTCGATTGTCCTTTGAATCGGCCGGGCTCCCAGTTCCATGGTATAACCGTCGGCCGCGATTTTCTTGCGGGCCGCGTCGCTCAACTCCGCCTCGATATTCTGGTCTTTCAACATGGCGACAACACCCTTGAATTCGAGGCCCGCGATAACCTCGACCTGTTCCTGGGTGAATGAATGATATACGATAATATCGTTGAGACGGTTGAGAAATTCCGGTCGGAACTTGGTGAATATAAACGACCGGACCTCTTCCATGTTGACGTCGCGTCCCTCGCGGTCGGCGTCGAGAATCTTGTCGGCCGCATAGTTGGAGGTCAACACCACCATGGTATTCGAAAAATCGACCGTCCGACCCTGGCCGTCGGTCAGACGCCCGTCATCGAGAAGCTGCAACAGAACGTTGAAAACATCGGGGTGAGCCTTCTCGACTTCATCGAAAAGAATTATCGAAAACGGTTTGCGCCGGACGGCTTCGGTCAGAAGTCCCCCCGCTTCATAACCGACATACCCCGGCGGCGCCCCGATCATTTTGGCCACCGAATGCGATTCCATAAACTCCGACATGTCCAGCCGCACCATGGCGTTCTTATCGTCAAACAAAAATTCCGCCAGGAGTTTCGGCAAATACGTCTTGCCGGTTCCGGTTGGCCCCAGGAATAAAAACGATCCCATCGGCCGATGCGCCAGCTTCAGACCCGCACGCGACTTGCGCACCGCATTGGCGATGGCCTTGATGGCTTTTTCCTGCCCGACAATTTTCTTTGACAAAAATTCTTCCATGTGAATCAGCCGATCCTTTTCAGCCGTCATCATCTTCGAAACGGGAATGCCCGTTCTCCGGGCAATCACCGACGCAATATCGGCGTCATCGATAACCGGTTGGATATTGGCCACGACGTCTTTAATCGCCGAAAATTTGCTTTTGTATTCACCGAATTTATCCTTTATATCTTTGAATTTGGGTCGGTCCATTATTCATTCCCCCCCTTGGCCATAGTTTCCACCCGATACCCCCAGTACTCATCGAGCATGTCCATGCTCAAAGAAAAGGCCTCATACCGGTCATATAATTTGACAAAGACGTCTTTGTCCTTGTCGGGGTCTTTTCCTTCACAATCGGCCAGAAGTTTTTCCAGTTCTTTGATATGTTCCTCGACTGCCGGAAAATTGGCCTCCGTGTATTCCTTCTTGGTGGCAAACTGCGAGGCCGCTTCATCGACCACGTCCAGCGCGACGTCGGGCAGATTACGTTCGCTCAAATAGCGCATGGCGAATTTAACCGACCCGGCGATGGCATCCTCGGTGAATTTTATCTTATGATGCTCCTCATATTTGGGGGCGACACCCTTGACTATCCGGACGCAGGATTCGTAACTGGGTTGCTCTATCTTCACTTTCTCGAAGCGACGGTCAAGGGCTTTATCCTTTTCGAGATATTTAATATACTCCTCTTCGGTCGTCGCTCCAATCAAACGCAGTTGGCCGCGCGCCAGCGCCGGCTTGATCAGATTGGCGGCATCCATCCCACCCCCGGTCGAACCGGCCGCGGTTATGGTATGAATCTCGTCTATGAATAAAATAACCTTGCCGCCGCTTTTAACCACCTCGCCGACCAACGCTTTAAATCTTTCTTCAAATTCACCCTTGTATTTGGCGCCGGCCACCATCGCCCCCATATCAACTTCGAGAACACGCACGTCCTGAAGCGTTTTGGGTACCTGCTTATTGACAACCGCCATGGCGAAGCCCTCGACAATGGCCGTCTTGCCAACGCCGGCGCCCCCAACCAATACCGGAGAATTTTTGCGGCGTCGTAATAAGATTTGAATGGTCTGCTGGATTTCGCGGTCTCGTCCGATGCAGGGGTCGAACTGCCCGGCCGCCGCCTGATTGGTCAAATCAATACAATAGCGCAATGATCCGGCCACCTCGCGGCCCGATTTATCATCGGCATCCACGTCACCGGCCGCCTTTTTCTTATCCACTGCGGCAGTAATCTCCTCGACCGTCTTGGATTCGGCAATGGCTCGGTAAATCCCCTCTTTGGTCAGGTCGATTTTGTCGCGCACATAAGGCGCCAGTTTCGATTTGGGATCGAATATGGCAATAAAAATATGCTCCGGCTCGACCAGCGGGTCATAAAGCCGGTTTTTTTCTTCTATCGCCTGCGTCAGGACTTCTTCCACGCCGGGAGAAATGGTCAGATTTTCCCTCGGTTTGGAGCGCGAGGAACGATCCTTCAGGTATGTTTCGATTATGTGTTCGATGAAAGCCGGGCTTTTATCAACCTGGTTTAAAATCGATTCGACGGCCGTGCCCTCATGCCGAACAACCGCGATAAGCAGATGTTCGACATCGATTTCCGGATGACGAAAAGTCGTTGCCACTTCCCGCGCGACTTTGATTACCGCTCTGGAATCGGCTGAATAATTGGCTATGTCCATAATTTATTATATTACTCCCTGTACGCGTTGCTTGTTTGTCGAACCCACGCCGCGATTGCCATTCCCAGAAGCCTTATATTAACGCAGAAACATAGTTTCGACTGTTTTTAAAGTCAAGTTTTATATCTGCCGTTTATACAGCGGTTTTTGCCAAATAGATTAATGCCCGAGGGCCTATTTCGTGTTATCGGGCTCGTTCGATATCGACGTTCTGCATCGTCTTGTCATACTGGCCGCGTCCGCCGAAATTCCCCTTCTGTTTGACCGTTCTTTCCAGTGACTGGCGGCGGCCCATAAAGTCGCGGCCGCTGTACTGCAGTGTTACTTTATAGTCGTAGTCAAATTTATAATCGTACGAGTTTCTCGGGATTAGCTTCTTATAGTTTTTATGATCGCGCGCCCACGTGTGCGTTATCAGAGATATTCGTCCGTTTTGGTCTTTCTCAACCACACACCCCGCCCCCTGAAAAGGCAAAACCAGATTGTCATGCTTGAGATACAGGTCATTCCAGATATTATAGGCATCGACCTGAAGACTGACGATAAACTTGCAGGTGTCCTGGTCAAACAGGCCGGGCGTAATCTTAATACGAAAACCATTCGATTCATAAGTATTGTAGGGGAGTCCCGGACGCTCCAGCACGGCCGTCACCACTTCAACGTTGAACATGATAATCAAATCGTAAAGGGCCGCAATCTGTTGCATGTATGAGCCTTTGCCCCCGAATTTGACCGAGGACCAGTCGGGGTGAATCTCGTCGCCATAGTCATCGCCTAAAAAACAATGCTCCGCGAATTCCTGATATTTCGAACGGGAAAGCCACGCCACCAGTAGACTCCCGGCCAGCATCAGAACGACACCGACGATGCCGGCAACCGTGCCCAGAGTCATGCCACACACGATAGCCTCACTGAAAAGCGCTCCGCCGCTCAAAGCCTTGACAAGGACTATCCCGCCCGCGAAAGCGGTCGTGGCCGCTCCGACGGCGCTGATGCCCATCCCCACCGCTTTGCCATAATCTTTGGTTTTCATGGCCGAGTGGACCGATTTTTCCATCCGCTCCAGCATATCGATCACGCCGGATACGGCACTGGCGGCGCCTCCGAGCATACCCAATGCCTTGGCCGCTTTCAACGCGGTTCGTTTTTGCATATAAGCTTCGGCAACGCCGCTGGCCAGAGCAAAAATATCGCTCCCGGCCCCGATTACCGATAATAGCTTTTGATCCTTGGTATCCGGATATGAGTTCCAGAAGTCTTCAATGGCGGAAATGAAATTCGCGGTATATAGTATAAAGCCAATCGATTTTCCGATATACTCGATCTTTGACCCAGCCCCCCGGTATTTCTGCGCCAGATCCAGTTGTTTTTTGGCCTGAATTGTATAATCGGGCATAACGGCATCGGCTTTTTTCACCAGTTTTTGAAAAGAATTTATAACCTTGGCGCGCTTTCCCTTCTTCAAACCGGCTGTCATTCTCTGGCCTTTTTCCAGCCGTTCGTGGATTAGTCGGGAATCGCCCTGAAGAGTCGTTTCTATACTCAAATTCTTGAGATACATCTGGACTTTTTGCGTCGATGAAAAGGTCCCGGACTTGGCGGCATCCATAAGTTTCTTGATTTTGGCCGGCAGCAATTCCCCGACCACTTCCAGCGAAGCCGCCCAGGTATCGGCAAAATCGCCAAAAATCATGCCCCAGTCTTTGGCTTGCTCGGGGAATATCACCGTTGACAGAAAATTATTTTTATCGGACATAAGATTATAAGCCAGAGCCCTCCCCGGCGCAGTGTGGCACATCCCCTCGCTACAAATCCCCCACAGAATCATCAGCATCGCAATACCGAAATTCCCACCGTCCAGCGCCGATTGCTCAACCGCCTCAAATTCGGGATAAGAAACCTCATAGGCAAAGTGCTCCATCGCCCGTTCGGCCGCTGTCCGATGCGTCTTCTCCGAATTGATGTAGCTGTTTATTTCCCGATCCGGCTCACCCTTTTTAAGCATGCGCTTTATATCGGCCGGGTCCTTGCCGTCGTCGCCGATCCAGTTTTTCAGGGTGGAGGCGATAAACAGCCGTGCCTGGCGTTTTTCGTCACCGATAAATGCCTCCCACGCGTCGAGCTTGCCCAGATAATCGGCATGGACATCGACCGCCACATCGAACGGGTCCTTCACTTCAAAAATAACCGGCGGGTCGTTTTTATAATCGTTGACGACATGGTCGCCCAGACCATACAGGATTGTCCGCTTTTCCATCAACTTGTCCAGAGCCTTTTTGGTCATAGCTACCGGACTGGCGACGAAATAATACCCCCCGCCCTGACGGCGACCCTCGGATTCATCGAGGTCAATATAACCTTTGTTCGTAATAACCTTTTGGCGCCGCTCCGCACGGGCTTTGCTCATATTGGGATCATAAACGACTTCATAACTGGTACCGCTGTTGATGAAGACTTCCGCGTGGAGGATGTATTCGTCCTTGCTTCGGACATAATAAGCATAAACCCACTTCTTGCTGAAATCGGCCAGATTTTTGCCGTCCAGCGGAGTGACAATCAGCGACCGCTGATTATAGAAACTATAAGCCTTGAACGACACCTTTATCGTGCCATAGCTTTTCAGAATTTGCACTCCCCCGGAAGGGACAATAGCCTTCTTATTGGCGGGATCGCCCATTTAATACGACCTCAACATTAATATGACTTTTGCGCCTTATTGCGTCCCCGAGCCGCCTTCGGATCCCTCTGCGGCCGAAGAATCAGACGACTCCTGGGTCTCACCCCCGGAGCCGCCTTTTGCCGTTTCCTCCGGTTTGGGACTCTTGTCGTCTGCGGCGGAGAGGACACCGCCCTTCCGATTGGGGAATTCCACACTTATTTTGCCCGGAGGGATGCCCTTTTCTACCGCCCGCCCCTTTTTATCGAGTTTGCCCTTTTTCTCCGTACCATCGGGCAGGGTCAAAACATAATCTTCATCCGGGACCGGGCGGCCCATATTATCGTTAAGAACGATCTCCACCCAATCCTTAAATTTCAAAAGCCCCGACTCCTGCTTTTTCCCCAGAACGAATTCCCCGATCCTCACGGTAAAAAAATACTCCGGAGGATTATAATTGCCCCCATAACGCTTTTTCTCCTCCTCGGTGGGAATTTCATCGGTGTCTTCGTGATATTCATACTCCCAATCAACCTGAATCTTTTTGCCCTCGACCTTGACATCCATCTCGGCAATTTTGTCATGGGCCTTGTCCTCATCATACTCATATATGGTCAGGACGGCATCGGCGCCATCGTCGACCTTTTCAAATTCGGTCGTGAGCGTGAGAACTTCGCCGCGACGGGCCTCGTCTTTGGACCATTTCATTTTTTTCAAAACCGGTGCGGGATAGACCGGGATTGAATCGGATTTACCCTTGATGCCGTTCTTGGATAAATCATACTCGAAATATATTTCATCTCCCTCATCGGTATCGTCGGGGATCTCAAATTCGCCCTTAAATGAGTTGCCCCGAACTTCACCGTTAATCTTGCCGAGTTTTTTGCCGTCCTTGCTTTTGCCCGTAACCTTGATCGCGGCTCCCTCGCCGACAAATGCGGTCTCGACATGAAACCCGGCCACTCCGCCCGCAAAGGCCCCGGTATTGTCCCAGCTCGCCGAGATCAGCGAGGATTCCAGCTTGATTTCATGCTCCTGGTCGGTCCCCTTGGTGTACTTCAGTTCCGGCATTATTCTTCTTCAATTGGCTGATATGTCCCCGGCACCAGCGCTTCGACCACTTCGTTCATCTGGTGTCCGAGCAGTTTGTAGGTCATCTTTGTAAAACGGCAGGAAAAAGTAAATCCCACGTTGTCTCTTATGACAAAAATGTACTTATGATAATAAGCGAGATTTTCCGCCATTATCCACTTGTAGACGAATTCATGGCAGGGATTGCAGTCCTCAAGGGTGACGTCCTCGTCCTTGAGAACCTCCACCCCGGAAAGATTATCGACGATCGGCCCGGTCTGCGACCTGGCGAAACTTTCCAGATCGGCATTCTGAAGATGTCGATTGAGATACAACACCAGCCGGTGCTCGGTCTCACCCTCCTTCGGCCCTTCAAAAATATATACCGTCTGGTCCTCCCAGCCTTTCGGGAGGTCGAATAGAAAACGGCTATTTTTCATTCTGATTTCCCCCCAGTGAATTTAAAAATTCCTTGGCCAGGTCGATTTCATCGTCGGAATAGATCTTGATTTCGTAGGTTTGAAAACCCAGATCACCTTTGTACCATTTCGCCAGCAGGTTAATGGCCGCGTCACAGATGCGTCCCTCTTTCGGATTATCCGGGGTTCCGCATAAATATGCCACCGTCCTGTCATCCAGCGCCGGCCCCAGACGCAACGCATAGCCTTTATCGTTGATGTACCGCAGATCATCCATGGCCTTCAGGCGAATATCGACCAATTCTGATTTCAGCCCGGACGCGAATTTTTCCTTCAACTCCGTATTGCCCAGCTTGGCCAGGGCCAGCTCAATGTCCCGGGCGATACCCTTATTTTCATCGCCACCGAGGCTTTCCCTAAGAGGCGCCACCGCTTTTTGATGGCCCAAATCCCCCAAAATCAAGGCGATTCCGCCGCGTATTTCGAAGTCCGGATTCTTGAGATTATCTATCAAACCGCGCAATATTGATTCATTGTAATTCGACCTCAAATACTGGATGGCAACCGTTCGTACTTCCCGGTCGGTGTCCTTTAACGCGGGCATAATTTTGCCGGGAATCTCCGGGTGGTTGATTATGGTCAGGCCGTTAATCCCCAATTCCCGGATTTCCTCATCACTGTTTTTTAAAGCGTCTTCCAATATCGGGACGAATACCATCGGGTCCTTGGCAGCACTGACGACATTGAGGGCCTCCCAGTTCCGGGACTTGATCATATCTTCGAATTCTTTCAATTCCATTGCGTCCGCCTTATACGCCTTATTATTACGATCATCGTGGGACTGGCAATTACACAGGACACTCGACGAAAAAATTGCCAGACAACACCAACAACATATATATAAATAATTACTCCGGCCACTACCCCGCGACATCATCGTTCCCTGTAAAAATTTCTTTTCACAGCATGCTCTCGGAGTCTGCGACATTCATCGTCAAGCGGGTCACCGTCAATCTTCCTTAAAGTCACCAAAAATCCGCGTCTGCGATTTCCATAGCCGGTATTGAAGTCGACCAAATGCGGGTTATATGAATACATGAGCTTCCCTACCGTCCACAGGTCATTTTTATAATTGTCCGAGGGATAGTCATCGGCATGCCCCCGGGCAGGATTCAACCTTATACCGGACAGAGTCAGAAAATGACCCAGTTCATGAGCCAGGTCATTGCCCGCGGCCAGAATTCCGGCCGCGTTTTTCTTAAGTATAATCCCCACATAGGGCCATGCGTTACTCGTATCGTAACACAGGCCGATCGAACCGCCGTCGATGTCATGCACGAAGAAAACGTTGATGACCGTATCGGAACACGCCGTCCGTGAGGGATCCGTCGGCTGTATCAGTTCGGCGAATCCCGCCTCCGTCAGAACCCCGGCATTGGGCTGGGTCAACTGAACATCCCGAGCCGCCAGAAAAATAAAATCGATACCGTATTGCCGCCAGAGCGATTTCGTGATACTGATAACCTGGTCGATATCCCTCCTGTATGCGATCATGGCGGCGGTATCGGCGGCCGATGATGATCCGGCCGGCGTCCCGGCCGGCGTAATGTTCGCCGCTCCGGTACCGGAACCTTGTATCGATACAAAATAGGGCTGAATCCGGCGCGTAATCTTCGAAACGACGAATACGGTTATCGAACCGATTTCGATATCTTCCGAATCATGCCTCCAGCATATCGAAATAACCGCCTTTTCGACACCATCCACCCGTCTTTTTGATTCCATTTCAAGAATCATATTGGCCGTATTGGGCAACGCTTCCGTTACAACCCGAACCACCTCTTCATCACTGCTTTTGGCAACCAATGTGGCCGTATTCGAAATATTCAGCCGGGTGACTTTTACCCGGAACGTGCGGTCTCTTAAGATAGATATAGCCGGCCCATATTCCCGCTCACCCATCGTCCGGACTTTTTTATAACCGCGATTATCGGGTTCAGGCGCAACACTCCGCGGCCAGCCGAAAGTCGCATTGGGGTCGGTCCGGCTGGGGGCACGTGAAAACCGAACCATGGTCCTTCTTACGATAAACGTCTCGTGAGGAGCCCGCCCCGTTTTATTACGCTCATCCGCCACATCCAGTAATTTTCGTTTGGTATTGGTTCCGATAATGCAATCATCCAATAAGTCTTTATCGGCCTGGAAAGCCAGAATGGCGTGGGCCGTGACGGCTCCCCGTTGCTGGTCCACCAGCCCGGGATAATACCCCAGCAATTGCAGCCGCCTTTGGACGGCTCCAAGATTGGCATCGGTGAATAAACTGCCCGCCGTTTCCTGTCCCGTAATGGGACCCAGCGTTTGCCACGCAGACAAAAATTTATGCGAGTCGGGAGAAAAACGGACGCGGAGCGGTGCCAAATTGGTATCTTCCAGCTCGAGATTATCCTGATACTTCAAAACATAATCGGTATCGAATAACCTGAACCTGACATATCGGCCGGGACTAATATTGAAAGTATAAATACCCCGGCGGCTGGGTCTGACCGCCCGGTTGCCGCCGTCCATGTAGAGCGTGGCATCCCCGGCATTGATGATATCATCGGAATCAAGACCCGGGCGTTTTTGAAACGACACCAAAATATCGGCGGTTGTGGCTTCGGCTTCCTGTGTCATAGTTTATTCGGGGATCTTTTTGGCCTTCGCCTGGTTGGGAAAATCGACCTGGTTCTTTTGCACCGGAACGTCTTTTATCGTGGCCTTGCCGTCTTTGTCGGTTTTCCCTTTTTTGACCTGGCCATTGGCCAGTTTAACACTGTAATCCTCATCCTTTTTGGGGTCACCGTTTTCATCGGTCAGCGTCAATTTCAGTTCGTCGGTCAGCTTTATAAAATCCGATCGGGCCTGCATTCCATCGACCTTAAGCACAAAATAAAACATGGGATTGGAGTATCGCGTTGATTTGGCCTTGCCGAGGCCGGGATCGCCCTCATCATTCTTATACTTGAATTCCCATTGGGCTTCAATTTCATTATTGGATACTTCGGCCGCCACCAAAGCATAAGCTTCATCAGGCACGCCGACGTCTTTTCTGAATATATGAAACTCCGCCTTTTCACCCGATTCGACCCCGGCCAATTTGGCTTTCATTTTAATATCGTCGCCGACTTTCGCCTTCTTGGTTGACCAGGCCACTTCCGTTATGGCTTTGAGTGTTATCTCGTGATTGCCTTCTTTCACCCCGCCATTTTTAATATGACCGGTCAGAATTCCCGTAATTATATTTCCGTCAGGGTCTTTTATTTCATACTTGGCCCCGCCGACCAGCTTGCCACCCTTGTCCACGAACTTTACATCCAGCCAATGTCTTTCTCCGGCTTCAACGCTTTCCACACTGGCCGAGGCTTCACTGCCACCGCCACTGCCGCCGCCACTGCCGCCCCCGCCGTTGCCTATCATAACATCGAAGCTCCCCATCATGATTTCGGCCCTGTTGGAGGGCGGGCTTTGAAACGCCGTCCCCGGAGGCGTCGGGAAATGGGATGGCTGATTCGTCGCCGTACTACCCTTATAGGCGGCCGGCTTGCCCATTATCTTTACCGATGATGAAACGTTGTTATCGATCTTTCCGCAGTACGGATGTGGAAGAGGCGTCGGCACCGGCCCACCCGGCGACGGAACCATAACGATATGTATATCGACGCCGACTATCATGTCGTCTTTGGTGGCCGCAGGCATATTATTTATAAGCACCATGGCCGCCGTTCCGATGACTGTGCCCACCGGCATATCGGCCGGGTCATTGCAGGTCTTGGCCATATCGCCCAGGCGGGCCGCAGGATTTCCCATTTAAATCCTCGATAACTTGATGGAGGTGTTAAATTATTACGCTTGAATAATTATAAGCTGTCAACCTTTTTAATGTCAACCTTTACTTTTTACCGGATCGGCCAAAAAAAAGACAGCCCCAAAGGGCTGTCTTGATTTTCCCGAACCGGTTTGTTCATGGGCAATTTGGTTCCGGTCCGTCATTATAAATAAAATCTATCAGCGTCAGAACATCAATCAGGTTCAATCCCCCCGAACCATCGACATCGGCCGCTTCAAAATTGGCCGGCTCCTGACCCTCGTTATAAACATATTCAATTATCACCAGAACATCCAGAAGGTTGATATCACCGGAATCATCGGCGTCACCGCATATCCAGGGCGGTTCTGTACCCACGGTTAATTGTGCGGTTACAAGGTAACTGCTCTTTCCCGGTGCGGGGTCATTACTGGTTATGCAGACATTGGTAACATACACCCCGGTATCGAGTCCCTCGGTGGAAATATGATAAAGGATCGTGTCCGCTTCGCCGGGCGCCACAAAACCGTCGGTGACATCAAGCGTCAGCCATTGCGATGGGCAGTAGAACTGAAGGGCCAGGTTGGCATGAACATAATTGGTCAAATACGCCACTTCCAGTCCGTCGGTTCCGTCAGCGTTTTCAATACCGATCGTGGCCGAAGCCACATCGAAACCGCTGGCGAAATCAAGATATTGTATCTTTATCGAACCATCCGCCATCAGAATAACTTCGGCATTGATAACATCCCCGGCCGTTGCCCCGTATTCAGGATAATTATGGAACATGATGACACACTGGCCGCCCGTCGTATCCATATAGACCCGGGCTTCGGGAACGTCGGCGTCAACCGGATTGAGGTCATCCCACAACCAGCATATCATATTGTTGGGCACGGAATCGGTTGGAATCGGCTTCTTAAGCCTTGTTTTCAACCCGGTCGAATCGAACCCGATCATACCGTTGGAGGCAACATAAATCTTGTCATACGTCAATCCATAATACGGGAATTCGAATCCAAGCGCAAATGGACCGATATAATTATCATCCTTCAATCCGGCCGTAATATCGGTGCCGGAAGACGATATGTCGATCCAGTCGAAAGTCGGGCCGCCCGGAGCATCGGAATCAACCCAGAAATAGCCAAACTGGTCGGGACCTCCGGCGTCGCGTGTCACAGGGTGTCCCTGACGGGGGTCGTCGGTTCCCTTGATATCATCGTAGGCTAAAAATTCCTCGCTGTATTCCCGTCGGGCCGGTTCCACATCACCCAGGCTGTTTAGCAGGTCATAATTAAAACCGCGGTTGAAAACAGGCATAGTCTTAAGCCAGTATTCCAGCATCCCGGGCCCGGCATTGCTGATGATCAGATCATCGTCGGCACTCTGCCCGACCAAAAGCCAATGATTCAACCCGGTCGGCGTTACCGACATATTGGGCGCGTAGTCCAAACGAATATTATCGATAAACCAGTCGTCCAGATTCTCACCTGCACCCGATGAAATCAGCCGTATCTGGAAGTTGGCATGGACGGCATCCGGCGGCAGGCCGAAAGAAACACGCTCGAACGTATTCATGTCACCCTGCGCCCCGGCATGTGTGTTCAGATTTACCCAGGCACCATAGGCATTTTTATATTCCAGAACCAGATTATCCCCTATGCCGGGCGTCGCCCCTCCGCCACCGCACTGATAATAATAGGCAATGGTTGCTCCACCGGCCGCCGACAAATTAATAATCTGCGAAACCAGCGTGTCGCAACCGCCGTCGAGATTCAAAGCATACGGCGGACTGGGCGGGTTGATACCATCGGTCGAAACGGTTGCTCCCTTGTTTATCAACCAGCGCGGCGCTCCGAGCGTGAGTTCCTCGAAAAGGTCAACCCACGGAAATTCTCCGGCCGGGCCGGCCGATACCGATTTAATCCCGACTTCATAAGAAACCAGAGGATCGCCTTGCGAAGAAACAACCAGGACGGCATTGTCTTCATTATGCATAATTGAAGTCGGCGGAATATCCACTTTGACAACGACGGATGCCGAATCCCCGGCCGCAATCAAACCGGTTGACGTAATTTCGCTAACTCCGGTTTCATCGTAAAATGCGGCATCCCAGGCATTGCCGGTGGCGGCTAAATCGTATGAATCATCCAGCCGTCCGCGATTTATAATTTTAATCTGATAGGCGATCTGTTCGCCCGATGCGCCATACTGGGTTTGTGCGTAAGGCGAAACCATAAGTTCGAAATCGGGCGGATAGCCGACATAAATATCATCCACAAACCAATCATCAAAATCCCCGGATGATGCGATATTATACAGGCGCACCCGGAATTCGGCGTGATGAGCTTCAACCGGCAAATAAATTTCGACCTGCTCGAATTCGGTCATATCGGGCCCGCTGCCATAGAGGCGTCCAATCTCATGCCAGACACCCAAAGCATCCAGATATTCCACGACCAAGTCATCTCCGGTTTCGGGAGAATCGGCGGGGCCGGTCCTTTCATATTTGAAACGAACCATACAGCCGGTTTTATCCCGGAGATTTATTTTTTCGGAAACCAGCTGGTCGCCCGCCGATGGAGCTCCGTCAAAATTCAAACAATACGGCGGAGTAGGAATGTTCAGTCCCTGCGTGGTTATTGTCACCCCCGACGTGGATTCCCATTTATGGACATCGAAGGTGGTCGAGGGAAAATCATCCGAAAACGGAATCGGCAGAGGTTGCCCCGCCGACACGGTTTTGATCGCGGCCGTCGCGAAATAACTTGCATCACCCTGCGACGTTGCTGTCACCGTTATCGAATCGAAATCATCTTCCCAGCTTTCGGGTATGATAACCCTTAGCCTAAATTCAAACTCATCATTCCCGAATAAACTTGACGTCGCCGTTATTTCATACGTCCCCGTTTCGTCGAACAAAGTGGTCACCCAGCTGTTGCCGGAGAAGGTCAGGTCATAAACATCCGCCAGAACACCGTCATTGGTAACCGCCATATTATACCAGACCGTGTCAAAAACCGGGGCCGCTTGCGTGGCGAAGGCCGGCGCCATGATAAGTCCGTAATCAATGACCTTGAACGTGAATGTATCGGTCGAAGCGATAAAATCGGCGGTATTGGTCGCATACAGGTAATAGCTCACTTCGGTTCCCGCCGGCTGGGCCGGAATCATACCGTAATATGTGTCCTGCGTCAAACCTTCGGAAAGAACGACCGATGCCCACACGGAATTGACTTCATATTTCAACAGCAATTCATCTTCGTTCAGCGGCGCCGACGTATAAATCTCGCAATCAACCCGATACGCGTTTAGTGTATCCTTCGTGTCCTGCAAAGGATTGCGATGAATGATGGCCAGGTCGGACGTAGTCGTAACCGTTTCGATGACGGTTACGAGATTGTAGCCCGTCACGGTGAGAAGGATATCGTCGGCGACCGGCAGTTCCTGCACAATCGGGATTACCGCGATGCCGTTGCTCCCGGAATAAGCTGAACCGTAAAGAACGCCGTCGCCATAAAGGGCACACAAAGCTCCTTCGACGCCGACGTCAACGGTATATTCATCGGCAACGAAAAACACCGTGCCGGGATGATCAACCGTTATCGGCCGCGGGTCAAGAGAGCGAACCTGAAGCGAGGGGTCGCCGAATATATGCCAGGTATTGTACATATCGATGCCGCTCGAACCGTTAATTTCGATCATACGCGAGGAACCGTGGAAACACAGCCCGCCGTATGTGGTTTTGGCTTCGGCGCACAGCAAGTCGATGTATTCGTCCTGGCTGTCCATCGGCTCATCCCAGTACTGGTTAATCGAGGACATATAAGCCCCGATCGCACCGCTGGGGCTACTCCCATTGGTCGCCCGCAACCAGGCTTCTCCGAAACAGGTGGAACTCGTGAAATTGCCATTAACACAGGCCACCGAATGAATAAACGGCAGCATATTATTATTGGTCAAAGCGTTGACATGAGTATTGGAAAAGCCGGTCGTCGACCAGGCCGTGGTCGAGCCATGACCGATATAATTGATTATTCCGCGACCGGCATTGACCGCGGCGCTCACCGCCGAGGCCGTCGCACCCGGATCGTAAATCTGGTCCACCAGCGTGTAATTATAGGCCAGCAGGTCATTACGAATATAATTCATGTGGGTAATGTCATATTCGTTATAATGGCCCGGCCCTTCGGCGGAAGCGATTCCGATACCACGCGTGTACCACCCGCTGCCGGGGTGATCACGTTCATACGTTATCGTGCGGTCGACCTGCGTCTGCACCTGGGCGGTGTTCTCCGCCGAAAAGCGGCCGATAAACAGATCCGGATAGCTGTCGGAACCCGACACCAAAGCATATTTGGGATCGGCCCCGCCGCCGCCCGATGACCCGGTCGCCACCTGCGCGGCGTCACCGACCAGAAGCACCCAGGCCAGATTGGTGGAATCGTAGAATGCATCGATGAAATTGTATATCGAAGTATAATTATTACCGATCGTGGAAACGTTGACGACGGTGGTTTTGATACCCTTTTGCTTTTTCCACTCCGCCAGCGGAGCCACCGTCGCGTTGAATGACGCGTACGTGATAATCAGCATGTCCCCGATTTCGGGCACGTTGGGATACACTTTGGATTGGAAGTCATAATTAATGAAACGCCTTTTATATATCGTTTCGAAATCGCCAACGCGGGCAGACTTTTTCTTGTCCGCCGTCAAAACGTTTATCTGACCCGGGCCGACATTGACGACTTCCAGAATGACGGATTTATAAACGCGCAGTGTCCGGGAGGCCGGATTGTAATGGAACGGATAGATTTCCACCACCGTGCCGCGATAATCACGCTGAATGAATGGCTCCCGCAATTGGGCCGCCGCTCCCGGGAAAAAACCATCCCGATTATAAACATCCGAAAACTCATACTTGACCAATTTGGGATCGACCGTCCTCAAAATCGAACCTTTGGACGGAGCCACCGGAGTCTCTTCAAAATCGACATACTCGGCGTCGATTATGTTCACTTTCATCTCGGCGTCGTCGGGAATGATTATACTGCGGCAGACACGCGGAACAGCCGGGTTACCACGCTCGCGTAAGACCCCCTCGTCTCCGGCCGTCAGCTGAAAATATGGCTGACCGTCAATATCAATCAGATTACGCTCGAATGCCCCCAAATCGAAACGAATCACCGTCCGGTTGTCATTCGATTCGAGGACATTAACGCGGACGGGGTCCGCGACATTTCCCAAATCCACGATTTCGGCCGAAACCGAAACCGCCATCAGCATCCCTCCTAAAAGCACCGTGAGCATCTTGTGTAGCATCGCATCCTCTTTCTATCAATATTCCTATTATTGTCAGGTCACTGCGGTTCCTGCGGTAAACGACGAATCCGTCAATACCGGCATGGTTCCGGTCCGCCATTGTATAAATACCCGATTAGACATAATATATCCAGTAGGTCACACGAACGCGAACAATCGCAATCCCCGGCCTTTTCGCTGACCGGATCCGGTCCTCCATTATAAAGAAAATCTACCAGGTAAAGTATATCCAGCAAATTTAAATCTCCGGTGCAATCGGCGTCGCC
>CALAMC010000003.1 GCA_937925655.1 uncultured candidate division Zixibacteria bacterium
AAAATGTCGGGTTTCTCGTCCCGACTTCGTCGGGATTCCGGAAGGCGGCCTACTTTTTCTTTTCTTTCTCTCGCCCGGCCTCGCGGAGGGCTTGGCGCAGGAGAAATTCGATTTGTCCGTTCAGTGAGCGCAGATCATCATCGGCCCAGCGCTGAAGCAGTTTCAACAACTCCGGGTCTATTCGCAACAGGAATGATTTTTTCTCACTCACGGCTATTGGTACAACGTGCCCGTGTTAATCACCGGCTGGGTCGAGGTTTCGCCGCACAGGACAACCAGCAGGTTGGAAACCATGGCGGCTTTACGTTCGTGATCCAGTTCAATAATATGTTTGGCTGACAGCTGTTCCAGCGCCATTTCGACCATGCCGACGGCGCCCTCGACGATCAACTGACGGGCGGCGACGATGGCTCCGGCCTGTTGACGGCGCAGCATGGCTTCGGCGATTTCCGGCGAATAGGCCAGATGGCTGATGCGCGCTTCGAGCACCTCTACCCCGGCCTGATTCAGGCGTTCCTGGATTTCGCTTTTGAGCTGTTCGGAGATGGCCAGCGTGTTGCCGCGCAGAGACAGACGGCCATCAACGTGGGTGTCATAGGGGTGCTGGGTGGCCAGATTGCGGACGGCGGCCTCGCTCTGGATTTTGACGAATTCCTCGTAGTTATCCACCTGGAAACAGGCTTCGGCGGTTTCGACCACTTTCCAGACAACGATCGAGGCGATTTCGATCGGGTTGCCGTCGATATCGTTGACCTTCATGCGGCCGGTTTCGAAATTGCGCACGCGAAGCGAAAGGCGCCTTTTGCTGTAAAAGGGATTGGCCCAGCGCAGTCCCTCCTGCTTGCAAGTGCCGACGTATTTACCGAACAACTGCATGACGCGGGCTTCGTTGGGATTGATAAAAAACAGCCCGCACAGAAGGAAGAAATTGATCGGTATCCAGATAGCCGCCAGGACTTTAATGAACGGCACAAGAAAAATCAGGGCCAAAATGCCGACGACAAAGGTGAACAGCAGTAAAAACAGCATGGCCCACCCCGACGCGACGGTTCTTTCTTTTTCTTTAATCATTTCGGTCACTCCTTATGCTATCATTTTGATATTATTCTAATATCATATACGAGGATTTGTCAAGCATTGTTTCGTACGTTTTGGCATTGGCAATGAAATTTTTAACAAGAAAGAGGGAAAGCACATATCTTTCAAAGAGTTAATTCGTCGGATTCGGCATTGTTTTTCCGGCCATAATGGGACATCGCGAGAATAAAAAAGGCCCGCCCGAAAAGGCGGGCGGGCCGGTTTCAGGGTTATGGACTCTTCGGCCGTTATTTCCTAAGCGGCAGACCGCAGGAGTTTACCCAGTCATCGCAGGAACACGGGGCGTCTCCCGGAGGCGTATTGTATTTGTAGGCTATCAGATATAGAATATCAATCAGGTTGACGACGCAATCGCAGTTGGGGTCACCGGAGCAGATGGGATACGGCACCGGGGCCGGTCCCGGAGGCGAGCCATAGACATAGTCAATTATATACAGTATGTCGAGCAGGTTGAAGACGGTATCATTATTGGCATCGCCCGGTACACAGTCGCATTCGCTTTCACCGGTGACGACAAAAGCCAGATCGAGCGAGCGGGTGAAGTCCGGCGGGTAGTAGAGTTCGATCCATTCGACAGGCATCATTTCGGTGCTCCAGACGGCATCATCGTTAAAATGATCCAGCGATGATTTCCAGCCCCATTGGGTATCGATGGTGCTGGAAACGAAGGCCGAAATGGCCAGCCAGTAAATTTCGCCCCGAACCTGACGGAAAGGCATTATTTCCGGCGGGAGAAAGATATTGTACTGAAAATAGCGGACATGGTTGCCGGGCATGACCAGCTGTTGCATGGGGTCATACCAGCCCTGCATGGAGGGTTCCATTTCGACGACCAAAACCTGTTCAAAAGGCACAATCATTTCCCAGACCAACTCCCCGGGACGGCTGTACGGAATCTGCGGCGGGGCGGCGGGGATATCGGTATAAATCCGGATTAAAAAGGCACCGATATTTCCGACGATATTATTTTGCCACGAACCCCAGAAATGGAAATCGGTGATCGGTCCGGTACTGGAGCACTGCCAGTCATCGGCCAGAATCATCGGCATGGTGGCGTTGACATCCCAGCCCAGCGGGTCGGGCAATTGCGGATAGTGCATTTTGTGCGGGTCGCCGGGTTCCCAGGGTTTTTTCTCGCAGGCGTCGTCGAGGCCATTGCCATTATTATCGCCGAGGCAAATCATGGACGTGGTCGAAACGGTGCCACCCATATCGTCACAGCAGAGCGGATCGACCATAAGGCATCCGCCGGTGCCGTCGTTCAGACAGCAGGCCCGCGGTTGAGTACAGACGGTTCCCGGTCCCTGCGGGGAAGCCCCCGGGCTGTACGCCATGCAGCACAGCGGGTCGAGATTAAGGCAGTTGCCGTCGGGCAGACAGCAGGCCTCGGGCGCGGTACAGACGGTTCCCTGTCCCAGAGGGACACCGCCCAGCGCCGCGCAGCACAGCGGATCCATATTCAGGCAGATCCCGTCGGGCATACAGCAGGCCTCCCACTGGGTGCAGACGGTTCCCGGTCCCTGGGGCATACCGCCCATTTCATTGACGCAACAAAGGGCGTCGGCATTCAGGCAGGTGCCGTCGGGCAGACAGCAGGCCTCCATGCCGCCGCAGACGGTGCCGTCACCCTGATAAGAGCCGGCGTATTGATTTATGCACGTAAGCTGGTCGGTAACAATGCACATTTCGCCGGGACCACCGGTCGGACTGTAGCAGCAGGCGCCCACCGGTTGAGCGCGACCGGTAATCACGAAGGCGAGGTTCAGGGACTGAAGGAAATCGGGCGGTTCATACATTTCGATCCATTCGGCGCCGGGTTCGAATGTCCAGCAGGCGTCGTCGTTCCAGCGTTCCAGAGTCGTTTTCCACCCCCAGGCGGCATCTATAATCGGGATTTCCGCTTTGATGGCCAGCCAGTATATGGTTCCCTGCTCCTGCATAAACCAAAGGCTTTGGGGCAGGAAAATGTTGTACTGGAACCATTCGACATGATTTTCGGGGATGAATATCTGCTCCATGGGCGAATACCAGCCCTGCGGGGACAATGGCATCGGCCGGATTACGACCTGTTCAATGGGGATAAACTGTTCCCAGAGCGGCTGTCCGGGCCGGCTGTAGGGGATTTGCGGCGGGTCGGCGGGAATATCGGAAAGGATCATCAAATGAAATCCCATAATCGGGCCGACCACGTTGTCGCGCCAGGACCCCCAGAAGTGGATATCGGAGACCGGGCCGGTTTCGCCGCACATCCAGTCATCGGCGATGAAAATCTGCGTGGCATTGACATCCCACCCGAAAGGATTGGGATGTTGGGGGAAGTGCATTTTGTGGCCGTCGGCATCGACCCAGTCGGCGGCGACCGGGATCGATAACAGCCACAATGCCGCAAGGGCGACTAAAAAAAGGCGTGCTCGTGACATTAAGACCTCCCATAGATTTTTAAAGGTTCGACAAAGGCAGTTCGAATGCGGTTTTATTTAAAAGCGTTTATTTCAAAGCGATTCGGGGAAAAGATTATTCAGGATACTGTTTCCGGTTCAAGCGCCGAATTAGCCGCACAGATTTCGACTTCATCATGCTTGTGCGAATCCGTTCGCGCCGTAACGCCCTGACCGGAAGAAAATATAATCGGCAGTATCGACAGGTCCCCGAATCGCATTTTGCGTCAATAATTGTCACACCTCCGGCATCATGGATACCAAAAGTTTTATTTTTACGAGCAAAACACGCTGAAGAGTTTAATCGGGAAGTCCATCCGCTGTATATATATAATATATTCCGGTGTTCTTTGAGGTCAAGAAATAAATTCCCGGCGCCGGCCATAAACCACGGGGGCTCACCATAAGGTGAGCCCCCGCATGAAGTTACGGGCTCAAGCGCCTATTTTCTCAAAGGTGCGCCACAAGCCGTCAACCAGTTGTTGCAACTGCAGGGGGCGGCACCCGGAGGAGTATTGTATTTGTAGGCGATCAAATACAAAATATCGATCAAATTGACGACGCAATCGCAACTCGGATCGCCGGAGCAGATGGCATAGGGTGTCGGGGCCGGTCCCGGAGGCGTGCCATAAACATAATCAATGACGTAGAGGATATCGAGCAGGTTGAAAACGGTATCGTTGTTGGCGTCACCGGGGACACAATCGCAATCACCGGGGTCGCAAACATCACCGATACCGTCGCCGTCACTGTCCTCCTGTCCCGGATTGTAATCGTTGGGGCAGTTGTCACAGACGTCACCAACTCCGTCGCCATCTACGTCGGATTGGTCTTCGTTGTCATGGTTCGGACAATTGTCGCAATCGTCGCCGTGGCTGTCGGCATCGGAATTGATTTGGCTTTCGTTGGTCACGGTCGGGCAATTGTCGCAGGCGTCGCCGAAGCTGTCCGAATCCGAATTCTGCTGGTCTTCATTGGTAATCGCCGGGCAGTTATCGCAGACGTCGCCATGGCTGTCACCATCGCCGTTGGCCTGATCCTCGTTGGTCACGGTCGGGCAGTTGTCGCAGGCGTCGCCATGACTGTCGCCGTCGCCGTTGGCCTGGTCTTCATTGGTCACGGTCGGACAATTGTCGCAGGCGTCACCATGACTGTCGCCGTCGCCGTTGGCCTGGTCTTCGTTGGTGACGGTCGGGCAGTTATCGCAGGCGTCGCCGTGGCTGTCACCGTCGCTGTTGGCCTGATCCGGATTGTACGTATTCGGGCAGTTATCCTGATCGTCGGACCAGCCGTCGCCGTCGCGGTCCGGGCAAATGACGACAGCGAACTCGATGACCGTATGCATGATCCCCGGTCCGGGCGGGATGGTGGGCATGGCCGGGTCATACGGGTTTTGTCCGGCGAAAACGGGGGCAATCATGCCGGCCGGATAATTGGCCAATTCGATGGCAAACGGAATTCCCGTTATCGGCGTGCAGGTCGCCGGTTTTACGAAGTACTTGTCATGGTACATCGTGCCGTGCGGCCCGGAAATCAGTCCGGCGTCGTTGTGGACTCCGGAAGCGTGGGCCGACCCGGCCGGGGGTTCACCCTCGTGCATATCCAGAAACGGGTCGGAAATGCAGAAAGCCGAATCCAGCGGGTTTATGCAGGTTCCGGCCACGGTGACATAGTGACCGCCGACTCGTTCGCACATGCCGGGGGTCACTTCCAGCCAGAATCCCAAAAGCAAAATGACGTCCTGACTGCGCAGAACCTCGTGGCGCAGGAATTCAAAATTGGCCGCCATATTATCAATCGGGTAGGTTTTTATCAGATATTTGCCACCCAGCCCGACGCTATCGGTCCAGTCGCGGGCGCCCTGGGCAAGATCGAATACCGCCGTGCCGCTGCCGGCCGTATTGGTTTTGCAGTACAAGGCCAGACTGTCCACGAACGGGATGACGTTGTTGGTGTCATGGTCATCCCAACCACCCGCCGCGCTGAACGAGTACACGAGGTTGTAACCGTCATTTAAAACATGAGATGGGTTGGGGTAAAACGGCCGTGGATCAAGCGGGTTCGGTTCGAATTTGGAATCGAACCACCAGAAGCAATTGGCCAGCGCCACCGGGCCGCAATGGGACCAATTGCCCACCGGCGAGATCCAGCCATTCTGTTTCTGGTCGAAGTCGGGCATGCCATAAGGTGAGTAATCCTCATATGGCGCCTTATAGTATTCGCAGGAATCGACGTTGACGGGTTCTCTCGGGCAGATAACATAGGCCATATCAATAACGGTGACAATCTGACCGCCCTGATAAGGGCTCACATCAACGGCGTTATTGGCTCCCCAGAAATTAGCGATGTCGGCGGCGCTGATCGGGTAGTTGTTGACGAATGTCACCGGTCTCATCCACGGCATGCCGGGATTGGTGACCGTCACCAGGTACGGGTCGTGCTGAATTTGTGAGTGCGGGCCGCTGATATTATCGGCATCATTATGGACGGTCGAGCCATGGGCCGAACCGGCCGGCGGTTCTCCTTCCAGCATATCATAAAACGGGTCGGAGATACAAATCTGGGCTTTGGTCGTGCAGATGCCGGCGGTCGTGACATAATGGCCGCCGAGGTAACTATACTGCATGGTGGTGGGAACGACTTCATAAAAGCCCAGAAGCAAAATGACATCCTGGCAGTCCAGCACCTGACCTTTGATATAATCATAATCCGGCAACGTTACTATCGTATCTTTATAATTTCCGGCCAGACCGACCATAGCCAGGTAGTTTTGCGTTCCCATCTGCAGATTCAATATTGGGGTGCCGCGGAAAGTAGTGTTGGTTCCCATCAGCGCGGCCAGGTTATTAATCAAAGGCTGGACGTTGGCGGGATCGTGATCGTCAAGCCCCAGTCCGGTCATATCAAAGATCAGCGGGTAATTATCATTCACGCCTCCGGCCGAGCCGAAGGGACGCGGGTCAATCGGATTCGGTTCGAATTTGGAATCGAACCACCACAGGCAATTGGCTACGGCCGCCGGTCCGCAATGGGTCCAGCCATTGGGGTCGAACCAACCGTTCTGTTTCTGATCGAAATCGGGCATCCCCTGCGGAGAGTAATCAAGATAGCGCGGCTTGTAGTATTCGCAGGTGTCGGGTTCTTCCGGAGCCCCACCGGTAATAACGAATGCCAAATCGAGGGATTGCATAAAATCGGGCGGTTCCCAAAGATCGATCCAGTTCAAAACGTACCATTCGCCCCATACGGCGTCGTCGTTCCAATGGTTATTGGTCGATTTCACGCCCCATTTGGTCATCGACGGATTGGCCACGGTGGCGGAAATATTGAGCCAGTAAATAGTCCCTTCTTCCTGCCAGAACCAGTCTTCTTCCGGCAGGAAAATATTGTACTGGAAAAAGGGCATGTGGTCGTTCATTAGGAATATCCCGGACATCGGGTCATACCACCCCTGCATGCCCGGTTGCCAGGCAGGCGTCGCAATGACATACTCATAGACTTCTTCTTCCCAGAGTGTCGCCCCAGGTCGGCTATAGGGAATCATGGGCGGGTTGGCGGGGATATCGGCGTGGATGCTCAAATTGAAGGAGATAATCTGGCCTTCGATTCCGTGCATCCATGAGCCCCAGAAATGGATATCCTTAACCCATCCGGTTTCGCTGCACATCCAGTCATCGGCCAGAACCACGGGATTGGTGGCGTTGACATCCCAGCCGGTCACGTTGGGCAGCTGCGGGAAGTGCATTTTGTGGCCGTCTTCTTCGACCCAGTCGCCCAGAACGGGGGTCGCGAGGAGCAGTCCGGCCGCAAGCACTAATAGGAATTTTTTCACAAAGTGCCTCCGGTTAAATTTTAAATGTTAAAGGATTCAGTTTTTCGCGTTAAAAAAAATATTCATATTCGTCCACGTATGCGTAAACGAAAGCAGGCGTTTAAATAAGACCAAAAAAGCTATTAATCGATTCGAGAAGGTTTCAGGATATTCGGTCGCAAGGCATAAAACCCTCTCCCAGTCATTACCTCCGCGAGGCCACAGGCAGGCCTGCGCATCCGGCTGAACCACCCGGCCGATAACGGGATGTGACAGTATATGACATTAAATTATAAGCCGGGCAAATTGTGCGGCTTTGGGAACCGCTTTTTTACATACCAAACACGTATTATTAATATAAAGACAACTCTTTGTCTGTCAATTCAATTTTAATGAAAACATGCTCGCCCGGACAATTTCCCGGTTCTATTTTATAATTCGGCGGTGAACTAAATTGAGTATTTGCCCTGAATGCGACGGGCGGCGGCGCGGTTGCCTGCCTTCATGGCTTGTGAAATCTTCCAATACTTGAGAAAATTAGCTATAAATCCGGCACCGAAACAATCACCGCATCCGGTCGTATCACCGTGTCGTCTTCCGCCGCGCGCCGGGAAAAATCGAGATGACAAGCGACGCTCCAGCCGTTCGAAAACATAGGCACCACGGGGGCCATCGGTCACGATAAACAGCCGTCGGCCAGTTTCGACTCCCGCCATGCTCAACCGTTTCTCCAGCATTCTAAAACACGTGGCCGGTTTAGCCGACCCCGGTGTCACGCCGCTCAAAAGCTCAAATTCGCGCCGATTCATCTGGATGACATGGCTATGATCGACCACCGTTGTCCAAAACGGCGGGACCCGGAGAAAGCGGCGGCCATCGGCCCTTTTTCCAAGAGTATATGAATGTACGTCGGTGTAAACAATTCCGCCGAAACGGCGGCAGAATTTTCCAAGCGAGCGCAAATCGACATCTCTCCCGGAAATGAAGTTAAGAAGGACGACTTCGAAATTCAGCAGTCCGTCAATATCCCGGTAACGCAGAGGAGGCACACCTCCTTCGAGAATTTCCGATTTGGTTTCACTATCATGATAAGTCAGGCGGCAATGATTGTTGCGTTCGGGCACACGGCGGATAAAGTCGGTCTTAACCGACGGCAGGCGTTTGAGAATTTTCATTATCGGAGCATAGCAATCGCTCCCAATATTACAGACGGGGAAAATATCAGCGTGTTTTTTTAATTCATCCGACAACACCATCAAATTATAAAGAATTCCGCCCCAGCCGTGATAGCTGTTTCCATCGGGCAGGGTGACCGAGTCTTTGTTGATGGTTCCGATAACGCCGATTTTTATCTTCGTCATGACAGGTACCTGGCCGCTGCTTTAAAGACTTCATCGACCGTGATTTGCTTCATGCACTGCATATGTCTGTCGCCGGACAGCGGGCAAATATTTTTAACGCAGGAGATACAGGCGAGGCTATCCTTTTTGATAACCGTCTTCCGGGAAGCCAACGGTGAGGTTTCCTTCGGATTATCGGCCCCGGAGAGGACGACCAGGGGTATCCCGGCCGCTCCGGCCAGATGCGCCAGCCCGGAATCGTTGCCGATGAACAAGGTCGCCTGTGATAAAACCGCGGCGGCGATTGCGATATCGGTTTGTCCACAGAGATTTGCGATATCGGGATTTTGGCCGCGGATTTCTTCGGCGGCGGGCCACTCGGCGGTCGTTCCCAACACGACTATTTTCAGGTTAAACGCCTTAATTAATCTTGTCGCCAGGGCGGCGTAATTGGCCGTCCCCCACCGGCGCGATTCGGCCACGGCACGGGCGGCAACGACAACATAGCGGGTATGTTCGGACAGACCGCCGGATTCAAGCAACTTTGTCACCATGGGTATTTCATCCGATGATATCGCCAGGCGTGGAATATTCGTCTGGATTTTTATCCCCCAAAAAACCTCCATAATATAGCGGTATTTTTCCGCGCGGTGCTGCGGAGCGTTTGTCGGATCAAACGGGTCGGTTAAAAGAAAACCCCGGCCGTCGGACGAAAAACCATAGCGGTGTTTTACATTGGCCAGGGCAAAAATCAGGGCCGAGGAAAACGACGGTGTGAGAAGCAATCCTCTCTCGGCTTGAATATTTTTGACCACCGGGCGCTGGCGGGATACGGCCGCAACGCCATGCAGATGCCGGTTGGGGATCAAATGTAATTTGGCACTGGACAGGTGGCGGTAGAGCGGTTCTGTCCATTGCGGGGCCATAAGGGCGTAATTAATATTTTCCGGAAGTCCCTGAAGCGCGGCCAGCGCCATAATGCAATCGCCCAGATGATTAGGAGTGCGAATCAAGTTAACCGTCATAACATGCCCTCAATCGATCTTCCAGCGGCGATGGGTCCAGAGCCACTGCTCGGGGTATTGGCGGACGCATTGCTCTAAATATGATGTATAAGCCTGGGTCATAATAACGATATCGTTTTCGGAATCGCCGCTATGGGGGGGGTAAATGGGCGGCAAAATCAAGGCCTTATGGTGATTGTATCCCAAGCGAATATAGACCCCGAACATTATCGGGCAATCCACTTTGACGGCAAAGGCGGCCGGGCCTTTGGGGGTGGCCGCCGGCCGGCCGAAAAAATCGACCGTTACCCCGCCCAGGGGAGCATGCTGATCGGAAACGACCGCCACCATGCGGTTGGATTTGAGCGCCTTGATAACCCCGCGGGCGGCCATGCCGATGGGGATAATCCCCACGCCGAGAGCGCGCCGGAACGAAATCAGCAGTTCATCCACTTTCTGATTATGTTGCTGGCCGACGAGAAAATCGATCGGGTATCCCAGCGCGGCGGCCCAGCCGCCGAGCAGTTCCCAGTTGCCAAAATGACCGGTGATAAGCATCGCCCCTTTGCCCTCCTGCGATACTCGTTCCAGATACTCTTTCCCCTCACATCCGGTCATAGCCAGAATTTTCTCCGGCGTATATTTGGGCTGACGGGCGAATTCGACCAGAGTGCGGGCGGTATGAAGAAATACTTCTTTAATAATCCGCTCGATTTCGCCGTCGCTTTTTTCGGAACCGAAAGCTCTTTTAAGGTTATCCCGGGCGATTCGTCGCCGCGAAGTCAGGACGGCATAAGAAAGTCGTCCGAGTATAAAAGCAACCGCATAGGCCGCTCTTCCCGGCAAAAGTTGTACTGCTCCGGTCAGAATCCGAACGGCCCAAAATTCGAGCCTATGGCTTATCGTCATCGTCTATTTGCTCCGGTTGGTCGGGGTCGCCGTAGTCAAAGTCGGTGGATTGATATCTTTCTTCCTCGTCCCACTTTTTGTAATACCGGTGCCGCCGGACGGTTTTCAAAACGAACCCAACGATGACCACGAGTGCCAGGAAAATCCATAAAAAGTACGTGTCCGTAAACAAGCTTAACAAGTTATACCTCCCGATGAGGAATGTATGAAATTCTTCTTCGAATTCAATATAGGTTGCACCGATGGCCTCGGTCAAAGCCTGGTCAACGGTGGCTCGCCGCCGGAACTGGTCGAGCATGACATTGAACGGTCCGACACCGTAACGATCGAGCAGATATTTGACGGCCAGATAACTCTGGGCGTAGGCGGTTTGGGCCTGACCCTCGCCGAACGTGTTCAGCTTTTCGATGTCATGCAAAGCGAGAATCGAGCGAAAGACCACAGCCCGGCCCATGGCCAGATTATCGGTCCAGTCCCACTCGGCCGAGACATACATGGCAACGCCTTCATCGAGCCAGCGCGGGACCCACTGGCCGTTGACGCGGTCGGCCAGCGCCAGATGGGCATATTCATGCTTGACCAGCTCGGCCAATGGTTTTCCGACGTTGAAATGCGCGGGAGATTTCAAGACGATCAAGCGCTCGAAAGGTCTGGCGGCGGCCGCCCCCCAGTCGGGGAAGGCGGTCCCGGTCAGCCGGGCGAAATCCTCGCGGCTGTGAGCGACATGGATATCGGGTTGGTAGCGGAGGGTATCGTTGAGAATTGTGATCAGTCTGGCTCGGGCGTCCTGCACGGCGCGTTCAATTTCGGGTTGAAACTGCCCGGTTGCTCCATAATATTTATAAAGAGGATATTCGCGCACGAAGCCGGTTTGCCCTCCGGCCGTCACAGCCAACAAAAGGATGAATATTATCTTGAGCACGAACGTTTTATTCATGAGACCAAGATAATAGGGCCGGGCCTTCAAAACAACTGTCGACGGCATAAAAATAAGAATCCGGGGCCTGAAATTGAGGTATTAATTTATATTGACTTTGGCCGGAACTATACTGATTTTATAAGATTAAACGAGGATTGAGCCACCAAACAGGCAACCGAAGAATGAACATTCTAAGCCACAATGTTCTGGTCCTGAATCAGAATTATGAACCGATGTCGGTCTGTTCGGCCCGCCGGGCCTTCATTCTGATGTTTCTGGGCAAAGCGGAATTGATCGAAAAACAGGACGGTCTGAAAATCAGGTCGATGCTGACGACATTCGATCTTCCCTCGGTGGTGCGGCTGGGCCGCTATGTCAAGGCCCCGCACAAAAAGATATT
>CALAMC010000004.1 GCA_937925655.1 uncultured candidate division Zixibacteria bacterium
TATCGAAGGAGCCGATGCTCATCTATCCGACCTTGCACTATCAAAACGGCGGACTAGAGTTCCGAAGCACCGGTGAAACCGGACTGCCCGGCCTGTTTGTCGGCGGCGAAGTCGGCGGGGGTATTCACGGCGAGAACCGCCTGATGGGCAACTCGCTTCTCGATATCATGGTCTTCGGCCGAATCGCGGGGGCCTCGGCGGCGCGGTTTGTTAAAGACAAGGCGCAGGACGGCAAATTAACACTTGAACATGTCGTCAAGTACAACAAAGAAGTCGAAGCCGCTTTGCCCGATTGCGACCGGGTGGCACCGATGATTCTTCCCGATTACACCGACCCGCGCGTGCGGAACCGTCAGTTGACGACGCAGTATGTCGGGACATTAAGATAGATTTTCATATCACCTCCCCATAGAGAGGCCGCGGTGGAGATTTTCGCCGCGGCCTTTCGCTTTTTAATCTCCACTTCGCATGGACTATATTGGTCCATTAATCATTACAACTCACTCAATATAAGTCGGTTACGGCCAAATGGCTTCGTTCGTGAAAATTTTTTGATTTTTTGGAGGGGAGGGCGGGGTCGTAAATAAGGTTTTCCGGTTTAAGGTGAAGGCGGGCAATATGGTTATCAAATCTGAAACACGGCTTTGTGGTTCCAGCGTGATTGAAAGCGGATTTGGAAAAGTGTTTTTGGCATTGATAATCATATATCAGCGATGGGATTGCGGCAAAATGGGTTTGTTTGTGAGATTTATTAATTTTTCTTTCATCCCTGCGCGAGGTTTTGGGTGTAATTTTTGGCCTCATATATAAGGGGGACGGGCGGAAATAACATCGGTTTGGTGGGGAAAGGAGGCGGAAATGGAAGTTGTTGCCCATATAAATAATGTTTAATCGACCTGACATAGTTTGTCGGAGTGCCTTGACGAGCGGCGGGGCACCCAGGCCTTGTGCAATTTAAATATTGATTGCCATAACATGTTCACTCACCCGTTGGGTGAGCTACCGGATCTAATCGCACCATGCAACATTGTTAAGGAACCCGCCATAGAATGGCGGGGCACCCCGGCCCCACGGAACGCAACCCTCGGGCATATCCTTCAAAGTTCAGGAGGCCTGTGGACATGTGTCACGCACGTAAACAAACAATCATTCCCACGGCAAGCCGTGGGCGACCGGACCGGCATGACGAGAGAGCGGTAACATAAGTAAATCCCCTCATCACTATGTTCAAGGCATATTTCATTGCCTTAGATTACTTTCCACACCCTAAAAGGGTGTGTTACCGGGTTAACTCCAGATATCATGTTGTCGGGTTTCACTCCCGACTTCGTCGGGATCGGAACCCGACCTGCTTCTTGCACCATACATACACTTTATCAACAGCCCCCAAGTCGTGGGCGACGGGCTTTTGAAACTATATTATAAATAAGGGACGAATCCCGGCGAAATATCATTTAAAGTGAATCGGGCTTGAATTCCGGGGCTCCCACCAGTTTCTGGGCATAGGCTTTGCCCTCCGGCCAGTTGACTTTAACGACAAATATGCCGCGCAAATCACCCTCGGCATAGCCGACCGCCCGGTCGTGCGGATATAATTCTGTCAGGCGTTCTTTGACCCGGGGGGTGAGAGTTTCGGCGGGGCCATGACAATTAAGGCATAGGGCTCCCGTTTTTATCGGTTTGCAATACGTGTATATCAGGCCATTGGGGGATTGTTCCCAACGGCCGATGGAATCCGGCGGTGTTGCCGATACGAATTGAGCCAGCATTTCCAATTCGGCGGAGTCGGCGACGTTGGCGGGATTGCGGTTTTTGTCGGAGACTCTTTTAATCAACCAGCCCTCTTTGGAGTGGGCCGCGGCGATTTCCGGGGCCAGATGAGCGCAGACGTCAAGGGCGAAATCGACGCTATTATCATGGATCGCTTCACGAAGCGATGCCTGAAGTGAAGCCGACATATCGCCGATCAATTTTTCCGCGGCGAAATGTATCAGGATTTCATCGACCACAGTCCCGACAGCGGTTTCATCCGGCAGTTTTTGCACGCTTTTGACGTCATCCCGTTTCTGGCCGCACGCAAAGACGACCAAGACTGAAGAAGCAATAATAATTGAATTTAATACCGCTTTTTTCATGGCTTATCCCCTTCCGGAAAATTTATTCATGTGTGACAAATCTCAACTGCAGTTTTAGTCATGCGGTTTTTATGAGTCAACAGGCAATCTTGACAGCCGGACGGCACCCTTAAAATTTGGCCCAGCGGGGGACGCGGGGAAACGGCGCCACATCACGGATATTGGCCATGCCGGAGATATACATTAAAGTCCGGTCAAAACCGAGGCCGAAACCGGAGTGCGGAGCAGTGCCATATTGCCGCAAATCCAAATACCAGGAGTACGTATCAAGGTTAAGTCCCTTCTCTTCCATATGGGCTTTAAGAACGTCGTAGCGTTCCTCACGTTGTGAGCCGCCGATAATTTCGCCGATTTTGGGAACGAGGACGTCCATGGCGCCAACCGTTTTGCCATCGTCGTTAATCCGCATATAGAAGGCCTTGATGCTTTTCGGGTAATCGTAGACGATGACGGGCTTTTTGAAAACCTGCTCGGTGATATAACGTTCGTGTTCGGTCTGAAGGTCGATACCCCATTTGACCGGGAATTCGAATTTGACTTTGGCCTTTTCCAGTTCTTTGATGGCATCGGTGTAGGGCAAACGGACAAAATCCGATTCGATGACATGTGTCAGGGTTTCGATGACGGTTTTATCAATCCAGCTGTTGAAGAAATTCATTTCATCGGCGCATTCATCGAGGGCGTACTTGAACAAGTATTTCAGAAAATCGGTGGCGATTTGCATGTTTTCCTGAAGATTGCAAAAGGCCATTTCCGGCTCGATCATCCAGAATTCAGAGGCGTGGCGCGAGGTGTTGGAATTTTCCGCCCGGAAAGTCGGGCCGAAGGTATAAACATCGCCCAAAGCCAGGGCCGCCGTTTCGGCCTCGAGCTGTCCGGAGACGGTCAGGAAAGTCTCGGCGGCAAAAAAGTCCTGATTGAAATCGATGTGACCGTCGAGAACCGGAGCCTGGTTGAGCGGCAGAGTAGTGATACGAAACATATCGCCCGCGCCCTCACAGTCGGAGGCGGTGATGATCGGTGTATGGATGTAATAAAAGCCACGCTCTTGATAAAACTTATGCACGGCATAGGCGATTTTGGAGCGAAGCCGTCCGACGGCGCCGAAGGTATTGGTGCGGGGGCGAAGATGCGCGATTTCCCGTAAAAATTCGAAGGAGTGGCGTTTTTTCTGGAGGGGGTATGTATTATCGGCCTTGCCCAAGAGCTGGAGTTCTTTGACGGCCAGTTCCACTTTCTGGCCCTTGGCGGGAGATTCCACCAATGTCCCGGCCACCCGGATCGCGGCTCCGGTGGCGATTTCTTTGAGGGCGGGGAAATTGGTCGGATTATCGATGACTGCCTGGAGATTGCCCATGCAGGAGCCGTCATTGATGTCGATAAAGGCGACATTGCTGGATTCGCGGGCGGTACGGACCCAGCCCATGACGATAGTTTCCTGGCCGACCGAGACTTTTTCTTTTAGAATAATGTCGGCCACGCGGGTTCTTTTAAAATAGTCCATAAGAGGCCTCCGGTGGTCAGTTTATCCGATAAAATAAGCGCCAATTCAAGCAGAGATAATATCTTATAATTGCTGCAATATCAAGCAAAATCAGAATTTTGCGGATTTTTGAAACCTAATTTGCTGAATCCAGTATAATATAATGAACGCCAAAAGCAGCCAGAAAAGGCAGATAGATCTTCCCAACCTATTACCTGCGAGGCAGCCGGTCACGCACCAAGTGACCGGCGCTTTGCATTCAGGGGCCGTATCTTTTCAGGCATTAATCCTGTGACTGCTCGACCAGTTCCCGGTATTTCCCGACCATATTTTCCAGCGCTTGGGCGGATTTCGATTCGGCCATAATATTAAACGCCGCCGTCTGATTATCCGGGGCCACCAGGACCCAGCCGGATTCCTCGAAAACACGGATGCCGTCGATTAACTGGCGTTCTTTCTCGGTCGTGCTGGTAATGAGCTTGCGCATGACCTGGCCCTTTTTGGACCAGGGGCAGGGCACGGAGACGGTTTTGCGGATATAGTACTCGAATCGGCCCCGTATTTCGCCCAGTCGGACTTTCTCTTTGGCCATCATTTCGAGAATATAAACGGCCGCCATGATGGCATCGGTGCCCATCTGGAATTGCGGGAATATAAAGCCGCCGAGCGTCCCGCCGACAAAGTCGACGCCGGAATTTTGATAAGCTTCCATCATCGCCAGATGCGAATTGCGGACACGGAGGACCTCGACCCCATAGGTCGAGGCAATATCTTCCACACCCATTGAAGCACCCACCGGCACCGCAATTTTCGAAGACTTATGCGTTCTTAAAAACAAGTAAGTGACAATCAGAAGCAGCAACTGGCTGTCGATGAGATTGCCGTTTTCATCGACCACAGTCAGTTTTTCGGCCGCCGGGTTGAGCATGAAGCCGATGTCGGCTTTCAGGGATTTTACGATCGAAGACAGCTGGACAATGGATTGGGCCTGCTCATCAGGGTGCGGTGACAGTTTGCGGGGGTCGATATAGGCGTTGAGCGCCACCAGATTGACACCCAGCTGTGAAAACAGGGTTGGATACACCTGGGATGCTCCACCGTTGGCATAATCTATGACCACCTTGAATCCGGCCTTGCGGATTATATCCGGGTGGATGGAGGCAAAAAAGTCATTTCGGTAGTCTTCGAGAACCCCGGCCGGCATATCGAGATGGCCGATTTCATCGAGTTTGGCGCGACGGAAATCCTCGCCGAAATACATACGTTCGACCTTTTTGAGTTTGGCGGTCGGCATATCCAGCCCATCGCCGTTAAACAAAATCAGGTCAATCAGATTGGAATCCGATGGATTATGACGGACATAAATTCCGGCGCCATAGGTACCGTGGCGGAGGGCATAGCGGACGACCGGGATCGGCATGGCTTCAAGGTCATCGACGTTGGTTCCGGCCGCCAGAAGTCCGGCAATAAGAGCGCGTTTGATTAGACGGGAGATATCGGAGGCGTCGCGGCTGGTAACGACTCTTTTTCCCGGTCCCAGGAAGGCGCCGAAGGCGCCACCCATTTTGACGCACATTTCCGGGGTAATTTCGGTTAAGGCCAGACCGGTTACTTTGGAAGCGGTGAAAAGTTCCCGATTCCATTTTTCGCCCCAGACCAGCGACGATGAAACAATCGCTCCGTCGTCAACGGTTTTTCCCGGCCATATTTTGCAGTTGGCTTTGATGGTGGCGCCATTGCCGATTTTACAGTCGTCAGAGATGATGACATTATCCATAAGGGCGACATTATCGCCGACAATACTCCGCCCGCAGATAATGGCCTGGTCGATTTTGGAGTCAGCCCCGATACGGGTATCGGCCCAGATGACGGATGATCTCACAATAGATTTTTCGCCAACCCGGACATTGTCGCCAATGACGCTACCGCTGACGGTCGCACCATCGGAGACGATGGCGTTGTCGCCGATGATAACAGAACCTTCGAGGGTGACTTCATCGCCGACATGCGCTCCCCGCCCGAGGTAAACGTCGGCGTCTCCGATTTTTTTATGGGTCAGGCCAAAATCGAGGTTGATATTGCCCGACAGCAGGTCGCGGTGGACGAGGACATATTCATTGACGTTGCCGACATCTTTCCAGTAACCTTCGGCGATATTGCCATAAAGCCCCATGTTTTTCGACAGCATCAAAGGATACAGGTTTTGCGAGAAATCGAAATTGGTCGCCGGCGGGATGAGTCTGACGACATGCGGCTCAAGAATATAAATGCCGGTGTTGATGGTATCGGAGAACGCCTCGCCCCAGGAGGGTTTTTCAAGAAAGCGCACGATACGGTCGTCGTCGTCGGTGATGACAATGCCATAGGCGAGCGGGTTCTCGGCGCGGGTCAGCATGATAGTGGCGTCGGCGTGCTTGCTTTTATGCCATTCCATGGCGCGGGCCAGGTTGAAATCGGTGATAACGTCGCCGGAGATTACCAGGATGGTTTCATCGATGAAATCTTCGGCATAGCGAACGGCGCCGGCCGTGCCGAAATCTTCGGTCGGTTGCAGATAATCCATGCGGACGCCGAATTTATGGCCGTCACCAAAGTGGTTCTTTATTTCTTCCGCCTGAAAAAACAAAAGCGAAACCAGTTCATCGAAACCGTCTCTTTTAAGAAGGTGGACGACGTGTTCCATCATGGGGATATTGCCGATCGGAACCATCGGCTTGGGGATATTTATGGTCAGAGGTCGGAGCCGTGTCCCGAAACCTCCCGCCATTATGACTGCCTTCATATTATATGCTCCAGCGATCCACGATTTTATTGTATCAAGATATCATACCCGTTTTTTTCAAATAATTCAATATATCAAAAAAACTTTCATATTCAATAGCCGCAAAACCATTTTCCCGGCAATAACGCAAAAGGTCGCTGCGGGCGAAAATTAAGTCGGATTCCGGCAAGGCACAAATATCGGACAGCCCGTCGCCGATAAAAATGACGCGGTATTGCTCCCGGTTATGGCCAACCGTTTCGCGAATCCGGGAGCCTTTGCAGGAGCCGCACCGTCGGCAACCATCGTTTTCATAAGGAAACTCAATGATAAAACGGTCGCCTTCAAGACGGGCATGGTTGGAAAAGACTTTTATCTCGGCCAAGCCGAATTTCTTGAGGATAAAATCGATATATAAATCGGCCCCATCGGATGTGATGAAAAACGGTATACCGCGAATTTTCATACTTTCATAAAATTCCGAGGCACCTTCTCTCAAAGTGAATTTATCGAGGAATCGATGCAAATCCACCGCGGTGACGCGGACCAAGGCGGCTTCTTCCAGCAGGCATTGTCGCGATGATATTTGTCCCTGCATCCATTTATTCACTATTTCGAGGATCGAATCCCCGGCAAACGTCCGATACAGGCGATGTCCGATATCTTTCTCGGTGAAGGTGCCGTCGAAATCACAAAATATGATATTCTTTTTGTCGCTCATGGCAAATTCAGACGGGCCGTCGTTATTGAGTCGATGATTTTCTCGGCCAGTTTGATTTGAGGGCTATATGGCAGGATGGCGTCCCGGTATGAACGGGCCAGCCCATACTCAAGTTCGACGGCCAGGCGAAATATAAGGCGGATAATCTTCTCGCGATAATGCTCGAATTGCTCGTGGTCGATTTTTTCGGAAAATGTCAGAGTACGATCGATCAGGCCGATCGTTTCGCGTCCGGCGTCGCTGAACTCGGCAATTTCCTTCATCGTATCAAGGCTTCCGGTTATGGCCGAAGTATATTCGAAATTTCTGCTCCGGCAGTAAGCGACGAAATCCTGAAACCAATTATCCGCCGACTTCATTATTGACGGTCCGGCCAGGATTTTGTCTTTGTTGGCCGAGGCAAACTGGCGCATCAGAAGCGACCGTGACAGGGCAGCGATGAACGGTTCGTAAATTTCCGGGAGATAGTAATCGGGAGGAATGCCGCCGGCGCTGTCGAGGACGGGGGAGTTTGGGTCGTTGATATATTTTTCGCCCTCGAAATAATAGCGCGAACTGGTCAGCCGGATGCCGCTGCCGTCGGCCAGGCCTTTATATTCCTGCACCAGGCCCTTGCCGAAGGTGGTATCGCCGACTAATAAGGCTCTCCCGGCGTATTTAAGCGATCCCGCCACGATTTCCGAAGCTGAAGCCGAGCCCCGGTCAACCAAAACGATCAGTGGGCGCCCTGTCAGAATATCCGAGCCGGATGAAGAATATTCTATTTTGTCCCAGCGCGACCTTCCTTTGACGCCGACTACAAGGCGGTTTTTCTCCAGAAATAATTCGGCCAGGGCTATGGCTTCAAACAGCAGTCCTCCCGGATTATTCTGTAAGTCGAGAATGACCCCTTTGACAGACATCGCCGAATCAATAAGAAGGGAGTCAAGGGTGAGTTTCACCTCTTCGGCGGCCCCAGCGTCGAAGTCTATCAGACGGATATAGCAGATATCATTTTCCAGCCACCCGGCATACGGGACATGCCGGAGTTTCATCTTCTCGCGAATTATTATAAGGGACAGAGTGTCGTGCATTTCATTGCGCGCCACGGTCAGAAGCAGGGGCGAATTTTCGGGGCCACGGAGATAATAAGTTGCTTCCAGAGTATTTTTGCCGGACAAATCGACGCTATCGGCTTTTATAATAATATCACCGTTGAGGATTCCGGCCTTGAATGCAGGGCCGCCTTCGCGAACCGACATTATCATTAATCCATATTCATCGGGCGTGATGGTGACGCCGATTCCGCTGTAACTGCCGCTGAATTCCTCGGTCAGCAGGCGAAGTTGTGGTGGTTCCAGAAATGACGAATAACGATCCAGTTCGTCGAAGACGCCATCGCGCGCGTGGCGAATCATGCGAGCCGGATTATACTCACCGTCATAGAAATACCCGATCAATTGCAGCGCCGAGATGATTTCCCCCTGATAACCGAGGTTAGGTTCGGATATCGTATAAATTCCGAGCGCGACCAGCAAAACGAGGATGGTCGCAAAAAAACCAAGAGTCCACAAGAAATGACTTCGGACGGCGGCGATTTTTCCTGACAGCTCTATATCTTCAGCCGGTCGTTCAAGCATGTTTGAACCTCACGGAAAATTTCGTCGGGAGATTGGCGGCTGTCGATGATGCAAAATCGCCGCTTTTCTTTACGCGCGGTTTCAAGAAATCCCCGGCGGACGCGGTCAAAAAAGGTTCTCGATTCCGATTCCAACCGGTCGGCGGTTTTCTTGCGCCGCAAAAGTGATGTTTCGTAGTCGATGTCGAAAAGAAAAGTCAGGTGCGGCCGGATGCCATCAGTGGCCAGCATATTGAGTTTATTAACCAGATTCAAATCGAGTCGGCGGCCATAGGCCTGGTAGGCGGTGGTTGAATCGTAGAAGCGGTCGCATAGGATAATACGGCCTTTTTGCAATGCTGGTTTTATAATATGCTCCACGAGTTCGGAGCGGGCGGCAATATACAGATTGAGCTCGGTTATGGCATTCATTGAAAGTTTTTTATCCAGAAGAATCCGGCGGATTTTTTCGGAAAATATTGTTGAGCCGGGTTCGCGTATGACCAGGGGTTCCACGCCGAGTTTTTTCAAATATCTTTCGGCCAGTTTAAGCTGGGTCGATTTGCCACAGCCATCGATACCCTCGAATGTAATCAAGTATCCCTTTTTCATATCCGTTCAAACAAAAAGGCGAACGTTATCGGTTCGCCTTAATGTAGGTTCAAAAAAAAACTTTGGAAATTACTTTTTAAGAAGCGTCTTGCGGGTCACCCGTTTGCGGGGAGTTTCCGTCTTTTTCGCGGCAGTCGTTTTCATCCGATTGGTTGCCGTTTCCATTTTCATTTCCGTCTGCTTTTTAAGCGTCAGTTTACGCTGCGTGGACGGGGTTGTCTTGTGACCGTATTTTTGAATGAATTCTTCAGTCATGCGACGGGCCTCGTCGTCGGTATACTGTACTGGGGGCGATTTTTTAAAATAGGCCGACGGTGCTTCCAGTGCGCCTTTAAGGCCATTATCCAGACCCAGCTTGCAGCAACGGACGGCGTCGATCACGACCCCGGCCGAATTGGGCGAATCCCAGACTTCCATTTTCATTTCGATATTAAGCGGGACATTGCCGAAGGTTGTGCCTTCCATGCGGATGTAGGCCCATTTGCGGTCGCTTAGCCAGCTGACATAATCCGACGGACCGATATGGACGTTCCCGGGGCCGATGTCATAATCGAGCTGACTGGTGACGGCATTGGTTTTGGAAATTTTCTTGGATTCCAGCCGCGAGCGTTCCAGCATGTTCAAAAAGTCGGTATTACCACCGACGTTGAGCTGGCTGGTGCGTTCCAGTTTGACGCCGCGTTCGCGGAAGAGGCGGGTCAGGACACGGTGGGCGATAGTGGCCCCGACCTGCGATTTGATATCGTCACCGATGACCGGCAGGCCGCGTTCTTCGAAACGCTTCTGCCAGTATTTTTCGCGGGCGATGAAAACCGGGATGCAGTTGACAAAACCGCAACCGGCGTCCAGAATCTGCTCGACATACCACTTGGTGGCTTCTTCGGATCCAACCGGCAGGTAACTTACGACCACGTCGGTTTTGGTATCCTTGAGCAACTTGACGATATCGACCGTGTCGCCGGGGGCTTTCTCGATGATCTCCGAGAGGTATTTGCCCAGGCCGTCGTGGGTCATGCCGCGCTGGACGATCACGCCGGTTTTGGGGACATCGCAGAAGCGATAAGTGTTGTTGGGCCAGGTATAGATGGCATCGGCGAGGTCTTTGCCGACCTTGTTTTTGTCGATGTCGATGGCGGCCGAAAATTCGATGTCGCGGATATGATACCCGCCCAGGTTGGTATGCATGATGCCCGGGACGAATTCATCATCGGCGGCGTTTTTGTAAAATTCCACTCCCTGAACGAACGACGAGGCGCAGTTGCCTACTCCGATTATAGCAACTCTCAATTTAGCCATTATGACGACTCTCCTTATATGTTAATCGCGGCCAATATAACCGGCCCTCGTACCGCCCGCAAGAAAAATATTGACAATCATATAGTGCAATTATATATATTATGACCAATAAGTCATTATTAATATAGTGATGGATATATGAATGAAAATCTGATTGTCGATCTGGAAGGCCGCGGGGTTGTCTCGGTCACCTTTCGCAAATTGGCGGCAGCCAAGAAGGAAAAAATATACCGGGCCATATTGGACGCATTCGGCAAAGACGCTTTCGCGCGCGTGGCGCTGGAGAGCGTCGCCAGAAGCGCCCAGGTCGCCAAGGGATCGCTGGTACAGTATTTTTCCAATAAGGAAAACCTGGCCGTATTCGGCGCCGAAACGCTATTCGATGGATATCAGGCCCACTGGGAACGCCATTTTGCCGTCGCTCAAAACGGCCGCGCCCGCGACAGGATAATAAGGTTTCTTTTCGAAGAAATCCGCTACTGGACCGAAAACCGGGCGGAAGCTTTATTCTATGTAAAAATGATGTATGAAAACGGGGCCGGGTTTGCGACATCATTTCGCGAAGGCTTTCATGAATTGCGCCTGGATTACCTGCATGAATTACTCCATTCCGGTATTGAAACCCGTGAAATAAGGGCCGGCGCCGATATCGAAGTGGCGGCGGCGATGCTGGCGGCATTCCAAAGTGATTTTGCCGGTCACATCATTACCGGAGAGAAAAAGATATCGCCGGAGGCGTGCGAGGCAATTATCAGGCGAAGTGTCGAGATAGTTATGGTCGGGTTGAAATAAATCGTAAGATTGTTTTTACGCCACGGCCACCTTGAAATCATTTTTTTGCAGCAGTATTTCCTGACGTTTACGGACTTCGGTTTCGGTCATGACGAAATCCGGTCCGACCTGTTCGATCATGATGGAGCTGACGCAGGATGCAAAGCAGCCGGATTTTTTCAAATCATGGGTTCGCAAATATTCAAAGGTAAAACCGGCCATATAGGTATCCCCGGCGCCGGTGGCATCGACGAGATTTATCTGGTAGGGCGGGATGTCGATAAAGGCGCGGCCGTCATAAATAACCGAGCCCAGCTCGGCGAGGGTGACTATGACAATTTCGGGGCCCCAGCTTTTGATAATTTCGGCGGCGCGATAGGGGTCTTGGCGGCAATCGATGCCGGTCAGCACTTTAGCCTCAAGTTCATTGGGCTTGACAATATCGAAACGGCCAAGAGTTTTTTCGATACCATCTTTTTTCTCGTGATATATCCGGCCGGTGTCATCGGCGTTACGGAGCAGTCCCTGCGGATCGCAAAAGAGCAGGCCATTAAAATTATTCCGAATTTCGGCAATTTGCTCGAAAGACACTTCGCCCAATATCGGGGCAATCAGGACCGCCTGCGAATCGGAGTATAGTTTCGGGTCGAGTCTGCCGATATCGGCGGCACGGCCGAGAAGGTCGAGGGTGCGGTTGCCGAAATTATCGTAATAGATCAGCGAAAAGCCGCCGGAAGATTCGGATTTTATTATATGGCTATCAATATTTAGTGCGGTCAGTTTGGACTTGAAGTGTTCTTTGAAATCATCGCCGATGGCGCCGATGAGCCGGGTTTTTTCTCCCAGCTTGGCCAAGGCCAAAGCGGCGTTGGTGGAACATCCAGACAGAACCCTATCTTTAGTATCCACTTTTTGGGTTTTAATGTAATCGTAAACGGGGTTACCGATGGCGGTAATCATATACTATTGGACCTTCAATGGTTATTGCGGTTTTTCAGAACCCGGCTGGTGTAAATCAGGCGCTGAATGGAGGTGATATAGGATGTGACGCCGACAATGATGAGTGCAATTTCCAGCCAGCGGCCTTTGGGGAAAAAATGCTCCAAAAGGGCGCCGATAATGATCAGAATAAATTTTTCCAGGCGACCCATAAAGCCGACGGCGCAGTTTTCGATTTTGCCCATCGACTCGGCCGCGGCCCGGGTATAGCTGGCGATAATCATGCCGAACAGGGCGAAGAGCGCCCACCCCGGATGAACCAGTTTCGACATGGCGATCCCGGCCAGAATGAAAAATTCGCTGTATCGGTCGAAAACGTGGTCGAGAATGCCACCGAAGGTGGTTCCGATATTGCCCGCCCGCGCGGTGGCACCATCGAGCATATCGACAAAGGCGTTGACGAACATGAAAATCACACCTAAAATAATTTCGCCGCGCCAAAAGAATATGCCGGAGGCAATTGCCGAAAGGACGGCCAGGGCGGTCAGGGAATTGGGCGTCAGGCCGATTTTGAGGCAAACGCGCCCCAGTACCGGTGTCGAACGCTCATAAAACTCCCGTTTTATCTTATTTATTTCAGCCATTTAGCATCTCCATATGTGATTGGCAATATAGTTTGACCTAAAACATTGTCAAGGGCTTTGACAGGCCGCTTATGCCGATTGACAGAAGGCTGTCAACAGTGTATTTTGGGCCTCTGCCAAAGAGAGACAGATGAAAGAAACAGAATACATACGGAATTTTTCGATAATCGCCCATATCGACCATGGCAAATCGACCCTGGCCGACCGGCTTCTGGAGGCGACGCGGGCGATATCCGAACGGGAAATGCGTCAGCAGGTGCTCGATGATATGGACCTCGAGCGGGAGCGGGGAATAACGATCAAGGCGCATGCCATCCGTCTGGCGTACAAAGCGAGTGACAATAACATATATCAGTTAAATTTAATCGATACACCGGGGCATGTCGATTTCACCTATGAGGTCTCCCGGTCGCTTTCGGCCTGTGAGGGGACATTGCTGGTGGTCGATGCGGCGCAGGGAATTGAGGCGCAGACGGTGTCCAATCTGTTTCTGGCGCTGGAGAACAATCTGGAAATTATCCCGGTCATAAATAAAATAGATCTACCTTCGGCCCAAATCCCCCAGGTTACGGCGGAGCTGATGGATATGATCGGGTGCAAAGAGGACGACATAATCAAGTGCTCGGCCAAAACCGGTCAGGGCATTCCGGAACTGCTGGAGGCCATTGTCAAAAGGTGTCCCCCGCCCAAAGGAAATCCGGATAAACCGCTCAAGGCGCTCGTGTTCGATTCGATGTATTCCTCGTATCGTGGGGCGGCGGTGTATCTTAAGGTGGTTGACGGCAAAGTCGGCAAGGGCGATCGGATCAAGTTTTTCTCGCACGGCAAGCAGTTCGAGGTCGATGAAGTCGGTTTCAAGAGATTGAAGTATCACCCGCTCGAGCAGTTGCGGGCCGGGGAGGTCGGCTATCTTTATGCCAATATACGCAATGTCGCCGATACCCGTATCGGGGATACAATCACGCTGGCCGCCGAACCGACCGACAAGCCCCTGCCCGGTTTCGTGGCCGTCAAACCGATGGTGTTCGCGGGGATTTATCCGGCCATCGCCGAGGATTATACGGTTATGCGCGAATCGCTGGAAAAGCTCAAGCTCAACGATGCCTCGTTGAGTTTCGTGCCGGAAACGTCGAGTGCCCTTGGTTTCGGTTTCCGGTGCGGCTTTCTGGGCATGTTGCACATGGAAATCATCACCGAGCGGCTGGCCCGTGAGTACAACCAGACCATCATCAATACCGTGCCCAACGTCGAATTCCATGCGTATACCACCACCGGGGATAAAGTGATTGTCGATTCGCCGACGGAAATGCCCGACGCCGGAAAAATCGAGTATATCGAGGAACCGTATGTCGATGCGCAGATAGTCACGCCCCCGGAATCGATCGGGGCGGTCATGAGGCTGTGCACCGAGCGCCGCGGGGAGTATAAAAATACGGAGTACCCCACGCAGTTGCGGGCGGTGATGAGTTATGCCTTTCCCCTGTCGGAAATCATTTTCGACTTTTATGATAAGCTCAAGTCCATTTCGCGCGGCTATGCCTCGCTCGACTACGGGTTGCCGTACTACAAGAAGTCCAATCTCGCGAAGCTGGACATATTGATCAACAGCGACCCGGTCGATGCCTTGTCGGTTATTATACACCGGGACAAGGCCTATAAGTACGGTCTCAATCTGACCGAAAAACTTCGGTCGCTTATCCCCCGCCAGATGTTCGAGGTGGTGATACAGGCGGCGATCGGGAGCCGGATTATCGCGCGGGCGACGGTCAAACCGTTGCGCAAGAATGTCACGGCCAAGTGTTACGGCGGCGATATCACGCGCAAGCGCAAACTGCTCGAACGCCAGAAAGAGGGCAAAAAGCGGATGAAGCAGGTTGGTACGGTCGAAATCCCGCAGGAAGCATTTCTGGCGGCGCTTAAGATTGACGAGTAGATAAAAATGTCAGGAGCTCGATCGTGTTTCGAGCGGCCTTCGACAGGGCCCGCAATCCACCAAAACCTATTCGGCAACTCGTAAATTACGAGTCTTTTTACGAGATCGGCTCGTAAATTTACGAGAATGGACAATTGTAATCCATTATCCCGATTCGGTTGATCGCTCTATTCCATTATCCGGCAATGTGTTATACTATCATCCCCTCCCCCGTTTCTGACGCCATCCACAGGATTAGGGTTCGCAAAAGCTCGTAATTTGGGGTGAATTCGTAAAAAGAGCTCGTAAATTTACGAGAATGGACAAATCACTCCATTATTTTTCGGGCTCTCCGATAAATTTTATTTCGTTGTCCGGCATTGTCTTATAATTTTGTCGGTTTCCCCTGTTCAATTTTGGCACAGTTGTTGTATTACGAGTTTTCGACATCACAAAGGCAGACGTTCCCAGCCTGTACCTTTTGGTTAGTCCGGGCGCCCGCCGGGTCGGGGCGGTTATCGTCCAGCCGCCCCATCCGGCCTAAAATCGGAAAGGAGGTGGATATTAAAAAGGGCGTAATTTTTAACATCGATTCGCGGTTACGATTTAAAAGAAAAATCTAAAAATTTTTGAAAAGTGTTAAAAAAGTTGAGTTCATCCTGACAGTATCTGTCAGTCATGCTATTTAGATTAACGGATGAAATGCAGTCGGAGAATTCGGCTGTAATCAAAGTGGAGGGAATGCCTATGATAAGATGAAGATTAGTGGCCACTTGGACAGGTATTGATGGGGTGGCCACTCCAAGCTGTTTGGGAATGGAGCGAAATGCCGGCGGGCAAAACCGCTTGGCGGAAATGAAATAACCATTATATTTCATGAAGGGAGGTGAGATATGCGTATGATCAGAGTTTTCTTGATTCTGACGGCGGTCTTATGCCTTTTGACGACTTGCTGTGATGAATGCAAAGACTGCCCGGTCTGCCCGGAGCCGGAAGATATCAAATACAGGCTATATGCCGTTGATGACAATGGCCATC
>CALAMC010000005.1 GCA_937925655.1 uncultured candidate division Zixibacteria bacterium
AGAAGGTCCCAAGGGTTTGGCTGTTCGCCAATTAAAGCGGTACGTGAGCTGGGTTTAGAACGTCGTGAGACAGTTCGGTCCCTATCTGATACGAGCGCAGGATACTTGAGGAGAGCTGACCTTAGTACGAGAGGACCAGGTTGGACCGACCACCAGTACACCTGTTGTCGCGCCAGCGGCATAGCAGGGTAGCTGCCGTCGGGAAGGGATAAGCGCTGAAAGCATATAAGCGCCAAGCCCACTCCAAGATGAGGTATCCCATACCGTAAGGTATCTGAAGGCTCCTGGAAGAAGACCAGGTTGATAGGTCACAGATGTAAGCACTGAAAGGTGTGTGTCGAGTGATACTAATAAGCCGTGCGACTTGATCGATTAAATTTCTTTATCAAGCTATCGAAAGGCTCACATGCCTGTGCACCCTGTTGAGGGATGACCACGATTTACAGTCATGAAGATGTCACAAATTCAAAATTCCGGTGGCGATGGTGGAGGGGAAACACCTGTTCCCATTCCGAACACAGAAGTTAAGCCCTCTTACGTCGATGGTACTGCTCGGGAGACTGAGTGGGAGAGTAGATAGCTGCCGGGTTAAATTCAAAAGCCCCGACCAAACGGTCGGGGCTTTTTTTGTTGAAAAAGTGATTTGAAATTCGTTTATTTATTTTATCATAAAATAGATCTAGAACTTTGTTCAGGGGGACTCTATGGGCAGAAGACCGGAATGCGAACAATGTGAACCGGAGGACAGGAAAAACGAAGGATATCTATGCGAAAAGGTTAAGGCTGCGGATGGATTAAAAGTCAGATGTATTCATGAAGGAAGCGTTTTAAAGCTTAATGTCCTGCGATACTATCTGAAAATATTTTGCGGCGCGATGAAAAACCAGCTCGGCGGTCAGCATTGTTTTATTGACCTATTCTCTGGACCTGGATTGTGCCATAATAAGGATGCCGAGTTTATTAATAATCAAGATGAAAAAAGCGAAATATTCTTGCCCGGTTCAGCATTGATTGCCCTTGATCAGACGCCAGCCTTTGCAAAGTATGTTTTTGTTGATATTAACAAGGATACATCGGATATTCTATATAAAAGATGCAAAAAGCAATTCCATCATTTAATTGATCGAATTGAATTTGTAAATGAGGATGCAAATGCGGTTACAATTGGCAGATTTCAGGACAATTTTGGAATAACTGTGGTTTTTATAGACCCAAATGGATTGGATATACAGTTTGACACCATTTATAGACTATCAAAACAAAGAAGCATGGATCTAATAATAAATTTTTCGATTCTTGATCTCAAAAGGAATGAGGATAATTACCGTCAGGGAAATGATAAAGCAGACCTTTTCTTCGGAACCAATAAATGGCGTAATACGCAGAAAAGAGAATGGTTGAAATTATATCGAAGCCAATTAAAATTACTGGGGTTCAGAGCAATTGAAAATGAAGATGAATGTGTGATAACCGTTCCCGGTAAGAGTAATGCTCCCATTTACCACCTGATATACGCAAGTAAGAATAAGAGAGGATTGGACTTCTGGAGAAAAACCAAGAAGAAATTCCTTCAGCCTGATATTATGGATCGAATACAATGATTAATATATATCGCAAATCCCTGCTTTACAAGACCGGCGTGGAGTACGGCGATTATACTATTAATCATATCGAGGGCTGTGCTCATGGTTGTAACTACCCCTGTTATGCCATGCTTATGGCCAAAAGGTTCGGTCGAATTAAGACTAATCGGGAATGGCTCAAGCCCAAACTCGTTGCGAATTCGCTCGAATTATTGGAGCAGGAAATACCCCGGCTGAAAAGCAAGATCAAGTCTGTTCACATGTGTTTTATGTCCGACCCGTTTATGCTCGGTTATCCGGAAATACATAGGATGTCGCTTGAAATCATTGGCTTATTAAATGCCCATGGAATTATGGTCACGACATTGACAAAGGGAGTTTATCCCGACGATTTATTGGATTTTGGATCGAACCCGGATAATGAGTATGGCGTCAGCCTGGTTTCGATTGACCCGCAATATCAGAGGGTTTTTGAGCCGTACTCGGCCAGATGGTTTCAGCGCATCAGAAGTCTGGAAAGATTACAAAAGCAGGGCGCCAAAACCTGGGTGAGCATGGAGCCATATCCGACGCCCAATATTGTCAAGCAAGATATCATGCAAATATTGGAAAAGCTGGCTTTTGTGGATAAGATTATTTTCGGCAAATTGAATTATAATGTCAATTCGTCAAAATATCGCGAAAATAAAGAGTTCTATAATAGACTGTCTGACATTGTAATTGAGTTCTGCCAAAAACGCGGTATTCTATACCATATCAAAAGGGGCACATTTACGCCGGAAATAAACCATACATATTGCCCGCAAATCAGATTGCCAATGCCGGCGAGGGCCGCGCGATCCGGCGGTTTTTAACTTTTAAAATCGAAACTCCTGTCGCTGTCAACGTCGGTCACGCCGACTTGCCGAAACAGGTAACCCACTCAACGGGTGGGAAGTATGTATAGGCAATACTCTCAATTATAAATCCGGCCGAACATAAACGGAAATGCTGGAGCGTCCGATTGGATTCTTTATGCCGCGATTACAAGTCTTAAATTGTAGTTTTTGCGCAATACCGAAACCAGCCACCCGTTGGGTCGGTTGCAAATTTCCGGACGAATTAAATCACTATCAATCACACGCTCCATTATAGCAGTACAATCGACCGCCGAATTTGTAGCAGCCTTTTTCTCCGGTGGACCGGTATTGCACCGTCTCCTGTTTGCCATTGCCATATATGATGGTAAATGTTCCGGCGTCAACCGTGCCTTCCACCGACCAGGTGCCGCTGGCACGGCTCTGGCCGGCCTGGCCCCATTGCCCGGAACCATAGTAGCCGGATTCATAGCTTTCGAAATAACTGCCGTCGGGGCAAAATGCGATCTGGCTTTCCGACCCACCCCCGCCGCTCAATGTCGAACCGCCGGTATAACTGTAATACTTTCCGGCCATCTCTTTGGCCAGATCGGCATCGCCACCGGGCTGGCCCGGGGGAGTCACCACGCCTTTTTTCTCATCCGGTTTTACGGCCTGCGCCGCCGCCCCCGCGGCATAATTCATGGTTCCATCTTTGGCGCTCAAGTCGATATCGAGCCGCACGTCTTTATCGATCAGATAGACCTCCATGACCTTTTCCCCTACCTTAACCAGATAATGTCCCGGCTGAAGTTTCTTGAAAGCATATTTGCCCAAAAAATTACTGTTGGTGTTGGCCAGCGCCTCATTGCTGTCGGCGTCGAACAGGGTGACCGTTTTATTAGGAGCGGCCACCGTCGATGATTCCCCCAGAAAGCCGTGAATTTTGTAGGTTTTTTCCGCCTTTTTGGACGGCTGGTTGGCCGCGGCTGTCAGGGCCATGGCGAAAATGGCGATAAAAATTGTCAATGTGATTATGCGTTTGCCCATAGTTACTCCTCCTTTGCGATGGCAATATTACGGCGGGGTTAATGCATACTTAAATATACAGCCACCCCGGCCCTCATTTCAAATAGTATTTTGGGGTTATTATGATAAATAAAATAAAGAGGCCCGAATTGAAATTTTCCCCGGTCGAATCACCTAATCATTTTAAACATATTCGTCGGCCAATCGTAAACCACAAGTAATATTACCTATAATAGATTGAAATGATTACATTACTCATTCAATAAAACACGGAGGAATCGATGACACTGATAAAAACAATCGGCATGGCCGCGGCCGCCATAGTAATTTTGTCCTGTTCCGCCAACCATGCCCAGGTAAAAGGATACAATGAAAAGTACTCGGCCGATGAACTTAAGGCCGATTTAACCAAAGCTCGCGACTTGTTTTTGAAAGATCATCCGATGTTTTTCATTGACAAAGCGGAGTTTTTGGCCGAATACGAAAAGCAACATAATCTAATCACCGACTCCATGCGCTCGATAGATTTTCTTAAATATCTCGGCCCGATGCTGTCCAAAATGCGCTGCGGCCACTCCCGCATTTATGCCAATGACACGATCATAAATTACCTGTTCGCCGAGGGCAGCCTTCTGCCGTTGTATGTCGTGATTGTCAACGACAGCCTCTTTGTTCGGGCCAGTTTCGGCGAGGATTCCGCGGTAAGCCCCGGTTCGTGCATAAAATCCATAAACGGTCAGACCGGTTCGGAGATAATAAAAGTATTAAAAGACAACCTTCCCGCCGACGGCACCAATGAATCATACAAATACTATAATATTAATCTGAAATTCTCCACCAAGTATGCGCAGTATATCGGGGACCCCGATGAATATCATCTGGAATTGGTCGCACCCGGAACGGGTGATTCGTATGACGCGACTTTGCGGCGTATCAACCTGACCGATTTCCGGGCGAAAATGGATGAGTACAATACCACGTTGGGCGCTGCCCAGCCGTTCGGGATGACGTTCGATGACCATAACCGTTATGCCGTCTTGAGGATCGAATCGTTTTCATATTACGGAGATGAAATAGTTCATTTCAAGGAACCGGTGGATTCGTTTTTCGCGGAAGTCGCGCTCAAAAATATCGGGGCGGTGATAATCGACGTCCGTGGCAACGACGGCGGCGATCCCTATGCCGGAAATCATCTACTGCAATACATCATGACCGAACCATACAAGTATTTTAGCGAAGAAACCCACGGTTACGATGATCTGAAAGCGGCGCAGGTCTTGCATGTTAATTCTTTTCACGGAGAGCTGTATATACTTACCGACGGCGGTTGTTTTTCTACGACAGGGCATTTCTGCTCGATTCTTAAGTACCATAAGCGCGGGATATTCGTGGGCGAGGAAACGGGCGGCTCCTGGGCCTGCAATGACGCCTCACAGGAACACAGCCTGCCGCACACGGGAATCAATATCAATGTGCCTCGTGCCACCTATGCTACGGAGGTCAACGGTCTGGAAAAGGGACGGGGGATAAGACCGGATTATCCCGTCATGGCAACTATCGACGATTTAATTGCGCGGCGTGATGTTGTCCTTCAGAAAGCAATCGATATTATTCTTGAAAAGAAATGATACAGCGGGGGAGGAAAAATGCGTAATCGCAATCTTTGGATCGGCATATTGGGAATGCTGATGCTTCTGGTGGCATTTGGATTAAACCTGGCCAGGGTGACGACGGAAAGCTCAATGCCATATATTTGGTTGAATATCATAGGCGCGGGGCTTTCGACCTATTATGCCCTGACGCTCAAGGCATATCCCTTCATTATTCTGGAGTCGGTCTGGTGCGGGGCCGCGGTTTACAAATTTATTACGGTTTTAATGACGAAATCTTAGAAAACCGAAATTATCCCTGACGGTGCGAAACGCCCGGGCTTTCTTCAGCATTGATTTTATTTTGAGCGGAAGAATACCCGTCAACAGCGATGACAGCCCGTGGGGGAAAATATGAATATCGAAATAATCTCGCTGATCAAGTTCCCAGTTGCGATGCCAGCTCATGTCGGTCAGGCAGTCGATTTCCTTTATGTCGCCGGCATTGCAGGCAATTTCGACTGTCTTGAGAAACAGGTAATTGCCCGGCGAGTAATGCGAAAAAGATTCATTGTATGCGATCTTGTTGATTGTTAATCTGTCTCCGATACGAAAGGCCATCTGTGCGGCCATGAAGTCGGTATCGGTCTGAAGAAAATGCCATTCGAGGATATTATCGTCGGCCAGGCGACGGCACAGTGCTTTGTAAAATGCGGTCAGGCGCGATGATTTTCCTATGGCGCTTCCCGATTGACCTTTCCAGCCGGATGATTCCAGTTTCAGGAATTTGTCGATATCATGTTCGGTAATTTCCCGACCTTTAATTACTTTCAGGCTGATCGAACCGAGACTTTCGATATTCCTGACGGATTTTTTCAGGTTTTTTCTGAAGTTTTTGCTTAAACCGGAATAAAACGACTCAAAATTATTTTGTATTTTAAGATAGGATCCCCGGCCATTGTATTCCAGCAATCCCCGCAAGCCTGATGGGCGGGATTTTGCGGCGGCGACAACGGGTGAGGACTCCGGAATTCGGCGCAAAATCAAATGCGACCAGCGCGGATAAATCGAAGACAGGTGTTCAACCATGACCCCGATAATTTCGCGCTCCTGCCCCGGTTTTAGAAGGAAATCGACCGATATGGTGTGCCAATCAAACGGGGTTTCAAGTAATGGTTTGGATGAAAATTCAATAACCGGCAAAATCCCGATCAATTCATCGTTTTCAGAGGCCAGTAGTATCTTCCAGCTTTTAACAATGTCGGGGGGGTTTTCCAGAAAAGAGTGTATCCATGAAAAGGTCATGGTGGGCGATTGGCATCCGGCCGAATGATACAGACGATTCCATGCATTATTCAGGGGAACCATTAATTCAAGGGCGTTAATGTGTTTGACCGCGATACTCGATTTTATTGCAGTATGCAATTTGGCTACCGCCTGTTATCTGGCCATATATTCAATACAATAAAAACATCCCGGCAGAGCATTCTCGAGGCTGAAAGTTAATAATGCCTCCCGGCTAAAACAAAACGCTATAAAAATTATTAATGCAAGCCTTTTTTATCCGGTTTTTTCGCTAAAATCGCTTCTGATAAATATGACAGTAGGGTTCTTTGCCGGTTTTTTCATAGTAATCCTGATGATAATCCTCTGCCGGCCAGAATTTTTCGGCCTTTTCGATTTGAGTGACGACTTTATAGCCCTTATTTCCAAGAATTTGTATCAATTTTTCCGAGATGTTTTTTTGTTCGTTGTTAGTGTAAAAAATGGCCGAGCGGTACTGCTCGCCGATATCCGGACCCTGGCGGTTGTTCTGGGTGGGATCATGAATTTCAAAAAACAGTCTGGCCAAAGTTTCAAAATCCGTTTTATCCGGGTCAAATGTCACTTGCACCGTTTCGGCATGACCGGTATTGGTGTAACAGACGTCCCGGTATGTGGGATTCTCTTTATGACCACCCATATAACCCGAAATAACCGACAAAACGCCGTCGATTTTTTCAAAATGGTATTCGACTCCCCAGAAACAGCCCCCGGCAAAATAGGCCGCTTCAGTCTTTTGGGCTGTCGAAGCCGGTATAAAGTTCAACGAAATGGAATTAACGCAATGTCGGGTGTTTTTCGACGTGAATCCTTCATTCTCGAAAACATGGCCCAGATGGCCGCCGCAATTGGCGCAAATGATTTCGGTTCTCATGCCGTCGGCGTCAGGTATTCTTTTTACCGCCCCGGGGATTTCATCATCGAAACTGGGCCAGCCACAGTGCGAATCGAATTTATCTTCGGAGCGATAAAGCGGGGCGTCGCATCTTTTACAGGTGTATGTTCCGGCCTCATGGTAATTATAATATTTGCCGGTAAAGGGACGTTCCGTCCCCTTGTTTATAATGACTCTTGTTTCCTCTTCGGTTAGTTTATTATATTCCATACCATTGTCCTGCGACATGATTTCCGGATTGCCCCGGGCCGTTATCGTCAGGGCCAGAGCGGTTAATAATATTATTTTAAAACAACGCATTTTATCTCTTATCAGACTAAACAAGGCTGATCATAAAATTGTTTCAATTTGCATCTCCGTATAGTATGCTACCGGAAAGAATTTGATAAACGGGAGCGGTTTTTGGAACATCAGCTGATTGGACTGGCCAGCATTGTTGTGCTGGGAATCATTTCGCAATGGATATCATGGCGAATAAATTTGCCATCAATTCTGCTGCTTTTGATTTCCGGCTTGGTGGCCGGGCCGATTTTGGGATTACTCGATTCCAACGCCTTGTTTGGCGACCTGTTATTTCCGCTGGTATCGATATCGGTGGCCATCATTTTATTCGAGGGCGGATTAAGCCTTCGTCTCGATGAACTAAAAAGCGTGGGCGGAATCGTCCGTAATTTGATCAGTATTGGGATACTGGTAACATGGTTATTGGCTTTTCTGGCCGCTTTTGTAATTTTGGGCATATCTTTTTGGCCGTCATTGCTTTTGGGGGCGGTTCTGGTGGTGACCGGCCCGACTGTTATTATTCCCCTTCTAAGGCAAATTCGTCCGGCGCGCAATGTCGGCTCCATTTTAAAATGGGAGGGTATCGTTAATGATCCTATCGGGGCAGTTCTGGCGGTACTTGTGTTTGAAGTCATAATTGCGGGAAGTATGCAAAGCGGCGTTTCGGCAATTGTCTTCGGTGTTATCAAAGCCGCCTTGGGCGGGACAATTATCGGGTTGATAACCGCCGGTATCCTGGTTCTTCTTTTACGCCGTTTTCTTGTCCCTGATTTTCTCCAGAATCCGGTGGCTTTGATGCTGGTCGTTATATCTTATGTTTCGGCGAATGCCTTACAGCCGGAATCAGGGCTACTGGCGGTTACCGTAATGGGTATCGCTCTGGCGAATCAGAAATATGTTTCGATCAATCATATCGTCGAATTTAAAGAAAATCTTCGCGTCATCTTAATCTCCAGTCTATTTATTATTCTGGCGGCGGGTCTCGACCATGAACAGCTGGCGCTGTTTGAACCGGCCAACTGGTTATTTGTCATTATATTGATCGCCATTGTTCGGCCACTGGCCGTTATGGCTTCGACAATAAAGTCAAATCTAAAATGGCAGGAAAAAGGATTTATTGCTTGGATGGCCCCGCGCGGGGTGGTGGCGGCGGCGGTCGTATCGATTTTCGCGGTCAGGCTTCAGGAGTTCGGTTTTGAGGGTTGTGAACGGTTGGTACCGCTGACCTTTCAGGTTATAATCGGCACCGTTATCGTGTACGGTTTTTCGGGTTCTTCTGTTGCCCGTGCCCTGAAAGTGGCCCAGCCAAATCCGCAGGGTATTTTATTTGTCGGGGCGCACTCCTGGATACAAGATATTGCTATGATACTTCAAAACATGGCGTTCCGGGTAACATTGGTGGATACCAACTGGCATAATGTGGTCGATGCCCGTCAAAAAGGTCTGCCGGTCCATTATGCCGACATTCTATCAGAGAACCTTATGGTCGATTTGCAGTTGGAGGGAATTGGCCGGGTTCTGGCTATGACGCCCAACGACGAAGTAAATGCCTTGAGCGCCCTGCACTTTCGAGATATTTTCGGGCGGTCCGAGGTCTATCAATTGTGCCCAAAGGGATTCATCAAAAGCGGACGGAAAAAGGAAACAGCACGTAATTTGCAGGGGAGATTTCTGTTCAGTGAGAAGGCTGATTTTGACTTTGTTGCGTCGCTGTTTCGCCGCCATGCGACCGTTAAGAAGACCTTGATTACAGAGGAATATGGTTTTGAGCAGTTTGTAGAACGGTACGGCGCCGATGCTCTGCCTTTGTTTATTATTACGCCCACCGGAAATTTGAAAGTAATAACGGCTATGGAACGTATCGAACCTCGTCCCGGTGAGATACTTATCAGCATTGTCGACGAACCGCCAAAGCACGGAACCGAAGAATAAGTATATTGTAAAACAGCATATTTGCGAAATTTACAGGATCCGAGGGAAATATGTCAGTATCGATAGGTCATAAGGCCACTTTAGTTATGAAAACGGCAATGATATCTTGTGTTATTTTAATCGTTTTTGTCGCCATGTCGTCCGCCCAGAGTGATGTTGTTTCGGAATATATAAAGGCATTGAGTGACGGAGACCTCGGTCGTGCGAAAAGTTTCTGGCTGGAAGATATAATCGCCGCCTCCGGCCGGCTGGAAATAACTTATAAAGATATCCCGGCCAAATTCGATTGTGTGTCACTGGTGGTTCAGAAGCTGGACGATATTCGTTCCGGGAAAGCCAAAGTGATGGTCGGAATGCCGGAAGAGCATGACGGGTATTATATAGTCCCCGTCACCCTGATTTACAATTTAAGTAAGGAATCCTGTAATTATTATGTCGTCCCGCATTTCGGCAAATGGCGACTGGCCGACCGCTCCTACATATTCGCCCGCGGCTGGCCGGCGCTGGGGACAAAATATGTGGACCTGTATATCGGTGACTCGACTCTGATCAATAACCATGCCCTGAAAGAACTGGATGATTTTATAGAACACGCGGCGAAGCAGTTGGGTATAAGCGATATACGCCTGGAACAATTAAAAGAACAGAGAGTCGTTTATTATATTTGCAATGAAGATCAGATAGAGGCATTAACCGGTTTTAAGACCGAGGGGATGTATGATCTGGCCGTCGATCATGTTTTTTCCCAACATTTGCCCCATAAACATGAACTGGTCCATTTTCTGGTCAATTACCGACTGCAGAATCTTCCTCTTTACACCCTTCCTCTGTTGCAGGAGGGCTTGGCCGTGGCGCTGGGGGGACGCTGGGGCAAATCGCCGGAAGTGGTCATGCAATTGGGTGATATTCTTCTGAAGAATGAGTTCGTGGATATAAATTCGTTGCTCACTTTCGACGGTTTTTATCTCGGGACCAACTCGGCGGAGATGTCATACCCGGTTGCGGGGCTTTTGGCCGACTTGATAATATCGGAACACGGTATGGACAAATTTCTGGCGCTATACCGGTTGGTGTCTGACAATCAAAACCGGGTCATGGCAATGAATGGCGATGATTTCAAGCTTAACAAAATTCCGGCCGTTCTGGGTATATCCTATGATGAATTGATGACAGCTTTTAATAAATATCGCGAAAGGTATATGTCTGTCGGGATGCGCCCGGGAGCAGATATTATAAATGACAAAAATACTCTGCATTTCAACGGACAGGGGTGGAATCTTGATATTGCCACCGATGGCGGCGATTATTCGATACACTACGATGGTCCGGATGGCGCGACCTGCCGAATTTTTCTGGCAGAAAAGAATAATCCGGCGGAGAAAACTTATCAAAGCTGGATGTTTGCCGAGCAAAACCCCGGGGCACAATATCACGGCGAAAGATTCGGGATTGTTTTTAACGGCGATGAGGCGGGCTTATATGATTTCTATCTGAATTGCCTGTTGGCCAAATATGTTTACGGCTTTGCTCCCGATTCGAGCTATAAATCCGGGGCCGGATCGGGTATCGCTTTTCGGTTTGACAGGGCCTTGTTGCCGGGAACATTGGGAGACTATGAAATTTCCGTCCATGCCCGTTGATGGCATAAACTATTTTTATTCAACGATAGTTTTAAATAAATGGGTTAAATCCATCGGGCTTAATAAGATTGAAACTGTCGTGCCCTTGCCCGATGGCCCCCATTTTGACTCGTATGCGCTTTTTACCGGTTTGCCAATAGTCTGAATGTGTAAAATCAATATGACCGCCTGCCGAATAGGTTGACTATCAATGAAGTAATAACTATTATCATTTCTTGATTAATGGAGGAATGAAATGAAATCGCGCCTTTTTATCTTGACTGTTTTGTCATTGTTGATCATGGCGGCGGCCGTTTCGGCCGACGTGAAGATAAGAACGAAGGTGACCACGAATATTCTGGGGGCGGGAGCCACGGAAACGCGGCGGACCGAGTATTTTCGCAAGGATCGGACATATTCTGAAAGCCTCTCGGAGCCAGTTTCGGGATTAATGTCGAAAATGAATAAACCGTCACAGAAAGTGATTACGGTGACCCGTTTGGACAAAGGTGTTATCTGGAGTTTGAATGAAACGGACAAAGCCTATATAGAAACCCCCCTTGATACGATTAAGGCCCGGTTGCGAGAGAATAATTTCAAAAAGGTCAAGTCACCTTTGCTGGGAACGAGCACGGAGCCGGAAGACTACAAATGGCGCATAACGATCTCAAAAATATTGGAGCCGACTCGAATTGGCTGGGCCGATTGCACCGGAATTGTCGCCAAGGCCATCGGTGTCAATAAAAACGACGATAATGACAAAGTGCTAATCACCTATGAGCAATGGTTTGTCGAGGATTTTCCCGGCAAGGCTGTTTTCAAAGACTATCAGGAAACCGTGAAGAAGGTTCTGGCTTCCGAGAATTTTGCGGAGCAACGGCAAATCGCCGGCATGCTGGGGGTTCTGGGTTCGGATTTTGAAGCGCTGTTTGATTCGGTTAAAGCCTTTGAGGGACTTTCGGTTAAACTCGATTTTAAAGTGGAAAAATCGACTCTGTTCGGTTTCACCGAGGCCCAGTATGATAAGGGTCTGGCCGACCCCAATAATCAGCAATTGATGAGAATCGATAATCTGATCGGCGGCAAACCCGCCAAGACGGCCAATGGAATGTTTGAATCATTCAGCATTTCCTCGTCCGTATCCAATATTGAGGAGGCCGGGCTGGATAGTGCCTTTTATGAAATTCCGCCGGACTATACCCTTAAGCCGTAATCGACCGAAAAGAAATAAAAAAACCCGGCCAAAATGACCGGGCTTTTCATATTAAATACCCCCGCCAGGAATTGAACCTGGACTTCCGGCTCCGGAGGCCGACGCGCTATCCATTACACCACGGGGGCGCATATTTCAGCCAATGCGTGAGTCAAGAAACAGAGTCAAGGCCCGCTTGTCAATTATTCTTTTAAGCCGGGGGCTATAATTGAATCATTTCCGCCTTGATTTACATGACCGCCATATATAACTTTAACATTTTTAGAGGAATAAACGATTTGATTGAGTGGGCCTCGCAACAGCTTGTTATCTATATCGATATTTTCAAATATCTTTTGCCCGCCGTTCCCAAGACGATCCTTATAACCGTTTCGTCCTTTGTGCTGGCGCTGGCACTGGGGCTTATATTTGGTTTGCTTCGGATATCGTATCGGAAGCCGGTCAGGACGCTGGCCGGGATTTATATCGATGCCATCCGCGGGGTGCCGCTGTTGGTTCAGATTTTCTTCATCTATTTCGGGCTGGGGGCGGTTTTAAATCTGGAACGATTTACCGCCGGAGTTCTGGCGATCGGGATATGTTATTCGGCATATCTGGCCGAAATTTTCAGGGCCGGGATTGAAGCCATCGACCACGGACAGTATGAGGCCGCCTATTCCCTGGGGATGACCCGTTTGCAGACTCTACGACACGTGATTATTCCCCAGTCAATAAGAATCGTCATACCGCCGATTGCCAACCAGTTCATTGCGGCCCTCAAGGATTCATCCCTGGTTTCGATTATCGGCCTGCGTGAACTCACTCGAGCCGGGCGGGAGTACTACTCCCAGAATTTCACCGATTTTCAAACCTGGCTCCTGGTCGGAGTTATTTACCTGATAATGACCATAGGCGCAAGCCGGGTGGTCAAATGGCTGGAAAGATACTTTGCGGTGAAGGGCTTCGGAACACTGAAAGCATGATTATACAAATAAAAAATCTGTATCGCCGATTCGGGAAGACGCAGGCTGTGGATGATGTCAGCCTGGATGTGGAACAGGGAGAGGTGGTCGTAATAATCGGCCCATCCGGCTCCGGTAAATCCACCTTTTTGCGCTGCCTCAACGCGCTTGAGGATATCGATTCCGGAGAAATTATAATCGAGGGTCATCGAATAGACCGAAGTCACAAGGATATACACCGGGTAAGGCTCGAAGTCGGTATGGTGTTCCAAAATTTCAATCTGTTTCCGCATCTGAACGTTATAGAAAATGTCAAGCTGGCCCAGAAGGTAGTGAGGAAACGCTCCGATGATGTGGCGCATCGGCGCGCTCTGGAGCTTCTGGAGCAAGTGGGGTTGGGCGACAAAACTCTGGCCTACCCGGCGGAATTATCAGGGGGACAAAAACAGCGGGTGGCTATTGTCCGGGCGCTGGCAATGGACCCCAAAATCATGCTTTTTGATGAGGTCACTTCGGCGCTCGACCCCGAAATGATCGGCGAGGTTCTGGACGTGATGAAATATCTGGCCCAAAAAGGGATGACAATGCTGGTCGTGACTCATAAATTGAGTTTTGCACGTGATGTCGCCGACCGCGTCATATTTATGGAAAATGGGCGGATTGTCGAGCAGGGAAGTCCGGCGCAGATTTTTGACAATCCGGCTATAGCCAGAACCCGGCAGTTTTTAACCAGTGCTTTGGGAGATCAATGACAATGAAGATAAATCTGGCGGCAGCATGTATGGCAATATTCATTATCTCCGCGATATCGGCTATAGCCGATAATAGATACGCGATTCCGGCAAGCAATCCCAAAATCGCGTCGGTGTTTGAAAATTATCTTTTAAAATCCGGCGAAAAAACCAAGCGAAAAATCTGGGTTTTTTTCACCGACAAGGAGATTTTTGATAAAAGTGCTTTCGAAAGCAAATCGGCCCAGTTAACATCATGGTACTCGGAGGGGGCCATATCAAGGCGGCAGAGACGCTGCGGTAACGGCTTTCAGCCCGATATACTCGATATTCCAGTCAGCCAACGATATATCGCCGCCCTTGAATCTCACGGATTTCAGGTCGAACGATCTTCACGCTGGCTGAATGCCGTGTCGGGTTATGCGGATGCCAATACTATCGGGCTCTTGCTTGAACTTGAATTTGTGGCGGAAATTCGCCCGGTAGCGAAATATTATCGATCTGCCGCTCTTGAAAGTGCCGATCTATTCGACAAGGATGCCCCCGACCCCGAAGATCTCGATATTTCGGACTATGGCCCCTCCTTAAAGCAGATTGATATGCTCAATGCCCGCCTGATGCACCGCATTGGCTATGACGGCATCGGCATCAAGATCGCCGTAATGGACGGTGGTTTTAAATATGATTTGCCGGTATTCGCGGATATCAAAATCATCGATGAATATGACTTTGTGCATGATGATGAATCTGTTTCGAGTGGGATTTCCGATGAAATTCAGCATGGCACAAGTGTTTTATCCGTAATGGGCGGCTTTATGGATAATGAATTGATTGGATTGGCGTATAACGCCGAATTTATGTTGTATGAAACCGAGGATTATAATGGCGAATATGTCGGCGAAGAGGATTTCTGGGTGGCCGCCGCCGAGCGGGCCGATGCTAATGAAGCCGATATAATCACCACGTCGGTAGGGTATTTAGACTGGTACACTTATTCCGATCTTGACGGCCTGACCGCGCCCATCACAGTCGCCGCCGATATCGCCTTCAGCCGGGGAATCTTTGTCGTGGCTTCGGCCGGCAACGAACGGGATGACGCCTGGTATTACGTAACACCACCGGCCGATGGCTTCAATGTGCTGGCGGTCGGGGCAGTGGATAGCTTAGGCATGATAACGAATTTTTCGTCGGCAGGGCCGACCTACGACGGGCGTTTAAAACCGGAAGTGGTCGCCCTTGGAAGGGGTGTTCACTGCGCCAGCTATAACGGTTCTTTTGGCCCGCGCAATGGAACGTCATTCGCCGCCCCGCTTGTCGCCGGGGCAGTGGCGTTAATACTCGATTATAATAAAAATAAGCCCGTAACACAAATCCGAAATGATTTGCTCGCCTCTGCCGATCGCGCGGATAATCCGGACAACTTATATGGTTATGGTCTTCCGGATATATTCCGGGCTTCAGGGATGTTTAAAATCGCGCCAATTCCCGATATTGCCGCCCCCGTGGGGCAATATACATT
>CALAMC010000006.1 GCA_937925655.1 uncultured candidate division Zixibacteria bacterium
ATTTGCGAAGGATTCGTAAAGGAGAGCTCGTAATTTACGAGTTTTTACGAATCTGGCCTCGTAGTCTACGAGAGTGGACAATTATAATCCATAATACCAATTCGCATGATCGTCCTATTTCATAATCCGGTAATGTCTTATATTATCACCCTCTCCCCCGTTTTTGACGCCATCCGTAGAATTTGGGCTCGTAAATTGGCCGGAATTCGTAAAAAGAGTTCGTAAACTACGAGAATGGACAAATCACTCCATTATTTTTTGGGCTCTCCGATAAATTTTATTTCGTTGGATGACAACGCCTTGTGATTTTTCATAACGGTGCTGTTCAATTTTGGCACAGTTGTTGTATTACACAAAATTGAATCGCGATTACGGATTTAAAAAATCAAATGATTTGCGGCCCAATGGCCGGATGAAAGCCGTTATTTGATTTGAAGCACCAGCTTAAGGAGGGGATTGGAAGTGCACAAGATGGCATTGGATGAGCGGCGATCAATAAACGGATTCTGGATGCGATTAGGCATTGAAGCAAGGAAACTCAAAGCGATCTTCATGGAACCGAAACAAGTCGGTTTAAGCATCGCCGATCGACCCACTTATATTTTTCCAATTCTACTTATTCTGGTTCTTTTGATTCTCTGTAATCTCTTGACTGTTGATATTCAGGCTAGGGATTTTATTAATAAACGCTTTAATTCTGATCCGGTTTTTCAAGAGAATTTACAGCGCAACCTGGTTTACAGTATATGGCGGACTCGTATCGGACTTAAATTCTTTGGCATTTTCCTGACCAGTGCATTTTTGTTTTATGCCGCCAGGGTTTATAACGAGAATTTTCGGTTCAAAACCTCGTTATCGATATTTGTTTGGTCGGAGGTAATACGCATGTCCGGATATTTTATAACGGCTCTGCTGGTGTACTTGACAAAAGATCCAAATTGCACCATTTCTTTAGCCCTGTTTATGCCTCGTGATTCACTGATGTTTATCTGGCTGGATGCTTTTAACCTCTTCTTTTTATGGGAAATTTTGGCTATGGGAGCAATCCTGGCGGTGATAATGAAGCTAAAAGCGATGCGAGGGTTGGCGTCTTCAGCCATAATCCTTGGCGGCTGTAATGTCCTGTTTATAATGACATATATTTTCATTAATAACCCAACTTAAGCGGAGGCACGACTGATGGGTATCAGATTTCCATGGTTTCTTGCCGTTCTGGGATTTTTGACCGTTGCTGAATCAGCGGCGCAGGATCCGATGGGTCAGTCGGCACCTATGGTCGGGCCGGATAGAATCAGGGCCGAAGTGAGAGCGTGGAGTTTCCTGGTGCCATTGCCGGATATCAAACCGGCGACGGTTCTGATTTCGGCCCCGCCTGCGTCGGGCGGCGGCTGTGAAATCCGGGTGGTTTTTCAAAATCTGAATTTCGTTCATGAGATCCGGGTCAGGAATGACAGCCTGGTTGAAATCAAAATGCAACATTGCGCGGCGAAAAATTGCGGCGATTTATCGAAACGCCAAAAGGCCATTTTGCCCTCGACATTCAATCTGCAGGTGGAATTCGAAAACGATACTGACGTGGTTCAAGTTGCGGTTATCGGCAATCAGGTTGAATTGAAAGAAACAAAATCAAGTCGATTTATTCACTTTCAGGCGGTCAAGGCATGGCATGGGCCGACCTGGGCGTTAGTGAGTCGGGGAATTCCGCCACGAGAGTTTCATAGTCTTCGGAATCGGTTCGAAAATTATGGTTCCATCGAAGTCGTTGAAAACGGCTGGTACCAGGGTGTTCCGTTTAAAATTGAGAAAGCCTCGGTTTTCGTGGACCGTAAAAGCCGCTTCAGCTTCAATTATGCCGCCGGTCAAAAAAACATGTTGCTGGTTTTTATTCATCCCGAGGACCCGATTAAATTGACAGAGTTGTTTGAAGACTTCGGGCCGGAAATTCAGTCCGGAAAACTGGCAATACAGGATTTGGGGGGAGGGTGATGAAATTTATCAAAGTCGCGGGAATAACCGCGGCTGCATTCTGCGTCGTATTTACTATTCTGACTCTCTATTTCAGGTATCAGCACCAAAGTTTACAGGCCTGTACTGCCAAAAAAACATTTGCCGAGGATATTATATGCAGAAACAATTGGCTGGCGGCTACAGATTATGTTTCGCGCCGAGCGCTTATTCAAAAAGCCGCCCTGATGAATGATGTTTCAGCATTTCTGAATCAAGATCCGGGTTTTATGTATATGGTTATGTCACTTAAGTATGACAGCGTGATGATTTACATCGATTGCTTTAAGAATTGTGGTTGCCCCAACAAAGACTTCCAACTTGAAAGGCTGATACTGGACCAAGGAGGCGAGTGGATTCCTGTTCTGGACACCACTTTAGGTTGGAATGAGTACCTAACCCTGCAACATTCTGTTTTTAAGGAGGTGAGTAACAAATGAAAAAGGCCGTACCGATTATTATGGCGCTGGTCGTCCTGTCGGGTATTGTTCAGATGACCAACACGGTCCAGGCGATTCCGCCCAAGGATCTGAATGTCGCAGGGATTCCATTATCATGCGAGATATGCGCCCATTGCCAATGGTGGATGGTTTCGTGTGATGCGCCATGCAATAATTGCTACTGGGATATGATGTTTCCCATGTTCTGGTAATTGTTGATTTATGAGGGATTGGTTTGTCGAAAAATTATCAAACCAATCCACCCTAAAGGCTTTTTTCACCAATTTTCGTCAAGGGCTGTCGGGAAAACCTCCCGACAGCCTTTCAAAAAAATCGCCGGGAGGCGGGCGACGCAGATAATTCCATAACTTATTGGTATTCTTCGTCTATTATTGCCATTTATTGTCACCAGAATTTTCCCAAAATATGGCTTGACAGATTTTTATATTTCTCTTAAAATACTTCAGGTTATGTGGTTGGCCGAAAAACAGGCTGGGATCAAAAGACTCTAAATATTGTTCGACATCATTCCGATATTTGTACCAGCCGAATAAATCGATTTACGATCGGAGGGGAGCGGAAGAAATCCGTGATTTCTGAATACGCATCGTGAGGCAAAGCATCATTTTATTCTTGAAGTTTTGAAACGCAAATAGACAAACACGTGCACCTCACAGACACGGGGATGTGAATAAACCCTAAAACAGTGGGGAATATATATGAAACAGATAAAACCAATTCTTACAACCGTACTATTATTGCTACTGCTGACCTCGATTTCATACGGCTGGGTTCCGCCCCCTATTAATAGCCCTGTTTTATTGGATGAAACGGATGAAGATCCCTGGGGTGAAGGTATTTGCTATAGCAGCCCTTCGCATTGTTGTTACAGCAATAATGAAATGCCTAACGGCATAAATATGTCAGTTGTGATTAGCGGAATTAAAATAGCGATTTCTTATATAATCTTTGCGGACATGAAAGTGATACCACTAGGTAAATTTGAATCGGAATCGGCTATACATGAAAATGGAAACAACTTTAATAACGCAGTTGAATCTGGTCGAGGATTATCTACTAAATAAAAAGATAACCGAGGCCGGGGCACAACTTTCAAAAATAGATGTATCTAATCTAGATGCAGAAGAGTCTGCGCTATTTTATCTTCTGGACTGTGAAATAAAATTATGGAATGGTGATTATAATATCGACTCCGGCATTCAAAACGCCATCCAATTCTACAAGCGCAGTACCGATAATATTCGATATGCTAAAGCCAAGTATTTATTTGGCTGGCTGTTAGCATGCAGGGGCAATTTCTCCGATGCGCGTGAATCCATTTTGGAATCTTACCTTATTTATAAACGATATGATAAAAAGCATGAAATGTCCAGAATCCTGAACCGTCTGGCCGCCGTTCAATATAATTGCGGTGATTTTAATGAGGCGATAAAAAATCTGGAGCAATGTATTGCGATCAGTACCGAATTGAAGGAAAAAGTTAAGGTTTTAATTTTTAACAGGAATATTGCAACTATATATTTAAAATGCGGGCGCGTTAAAAGTTCCATTGAAGTATATGAAAGTATAGAAGATGAGATAAATATAGATAATGAACCTCACCAACTTCAATTCTATCTCACTTTCTCATTATCGCAAGCCCTTAGTGGCAATATTCAAAAGGCTAAAGAATTAATTAGCTCTCGTAATTTCAATAATCAATACAAGCGCGAGCAGGCTATTTATTACGAATACCTTGGATGGATATATAATCTCGATGGGCAGTATATAAAAGCCGTCGCGACACTCAAAACCGGCCTTGAATTGTCCATGAAAATCGCCCCGGAAGGCGCTCTTATCTCCCAGACCAAACGGCTTCTGGCCGACGCCTATATTGGCTTGAGAAAATATGACGAGGCGAAAACCACCGCCGAAGAAGCACTGGCTGTTGCCCAGAAAATCAACGAACGGGTGGAAATCGCCGCCTGTTACCGGGTGCTGGCGCAGGTTGCGCACCACCGCCGCCAAAAAGAGCAAGCCCGCGAGTGGTTTGCCAAAGCGGTCGATATATTCAAGCTGATTCAATCGCGCTATGAACTGGCGGCGACGCAGGTTTTGATGGCCGAGACGGATTTGTATGATGCCAACGGGCGAACCGCCCTGCTCTATATGGCCAAAGAATATTTCGAAGCCGAAGAAATACAACCATACATTGACAGAATCAACACTCTTGCGGCCATGCAACCGCCCGTTCCGATTCAACAGGGTAACAACAGGCCGGCCAAGAAGAACGGCTCGGCGGCGTTTATCGCGGTGCATCCGGCGACGAAGAAAATTGTCGAGATGGCCAGGCATATAGCAGGATGCAATATGACGGTTTTGCTGACGGGGCCGACGGGTTCGGGCAAAGACCACCTTGCGAAACTTATCCACGAGTATTCCGGGCGGACGGGTGAATTCGTGCTGATCAACTGCGCGGCGGTGCCGGACACGATGGTCGAGGCCGAGTTGTTCGGCTATGCCAAAGGCGCGTTCACGAGCGCCGAGCGCGACAAAATGGGGCTTTTGGAGCACGCCGACGGCGGGACGGTGTATCTGAACGAAATCGGCGACTGCACCCCGGCGTTCCAGGCCAAACTGCTGGAAGTGATCGAAACGTGCCAGGTGCGACGGTTAGGGACGACGGTCACGAAAACGGTTGATGTGCGGTTTATCGCGGCGACCTGCCACGACCTCAAAGAACTGATCAGCGACGGACGATTCCGGCTCGATTTGTATCATCGTCTCAATGAAATACCCATCGCGCTGCCCGCTCTCGACGAACGCAAGCAGGATATACCCGAGTTGATTCGCCTGTTTTTAATGGAGTTGAATCCGGCGTTCGATCCGGCGAGCGGTAATTCGGAATTCCGGCATGTCTGCGACTGGCTGGCGGCGCAATCATGGCCGGGCAACGTCCGCGAGCTCAAGACCAGGATCAGCTGGCTCCACCAGATATGCGGCGGCAATTTGAGAGCCATACGAGAATATCTTGACCGGCAGGATATAGCCGATTTGACCTCGGTGGAACTTGACCGGCGGGAGGTTTTGCTTAAAACTCTTGCGGAGACAGACTGGAACCGTTCGGAGACGGCTCGTCGGCTGGGCATTTCCGAGGGAACGGTGCGCCGCCGTATTGCCAGATATAATCTTGACGAGTAATCACCAATTTTTTCCATTAAAGAAAAAGATGTCGAAAGCGCAGGGCTTTCGATCTACAAAAGCTGACCAACCTTGACCTCGTCGGCGACGAGTTTTTACGAATTTGACCTCGTCGGCGACGAGAATGGACGATTGTAATCCATAATATCAATTCGCATGATCGTCCTATTTCATTATCCGGCAATGTCTTATACTATCACCCTCTCCCCCGCTTTTGACGCCATCCATAGAATTTGGGCTCGTAAAATAGCCGGAATTCGTAAAAAGAGCTCGTCGGCGACGAGCATGGACAAGGTGCTCCATTATTTTTCGGGCTCTCTGATAAATTTTATTTCGTTGTCCGTCAATATGTTGCGATTTTTCATATTCATGCTGTTCAATTTTGGCACAGTTGTTGTATTACGAGTTTTCGACATCACAAAGGCAGACGTTCCCAGCCTGTACCTTTTGGTTAGTCCGGGCGCCCGCCGGGTCGGGGCGGTTATCGTCCAGCCGCCCGGCCCGGACGGATATCGGAAAGGAGGTGGAAGAGAGGATAAAAAATTGAAACGCTTTTGTCAGTATGTAAACCATGCGCCCGGAAAAACAATTGCATTTAAAACTCGAAAGGAGTAAACTATGTTTAAGGGTAAGCTTTCAAAAGCAGTTTCGTTGGTAGTCATGGTCGCTATGATGAATTTGATGATGGCCTGCAATGTTTCCAAATCCCCGACGGGGGATGGTGCTTTGCCGGATGAAGGTCTCGGCAAATATGAACTCTTGTCTGACAGCAAGGGATTGAATGCGGAAGAACCGGCGGCGGGGCAGGCAGCATTAAAGATTTTTGAACTACCCATGGGTATTCTATTATATGTAATCAATTTTGAATTGACCGAGAATGGGTATGTGGTAACTTATTCATATGATGTTGGCGGCACAACTTTGACACGAAGAGCAGTAATTGCGCATGATTTTTCGCACATGAATTCATATGATATGTTAGGCAACAGGCTTTATCACTATTCTGTCGACTTGGCGGTGGATAAAAACTCTACTTTATTCACCTTTGAAACCTCACAGGATACGTTGTTCATGACCTATTTCATCAATGAAGTACGACAGAAATATGAATTCAATGGTGATATTGTTGATCTTGTTTATGAAAGTCATGAACAATTGGAACGTTCCGGATGGTTGTTTCAGAATTATACAGAAGAAAATAAATCAACATTATCCCCAGAGGATTTGGCTTTATACGAAAAGATCGCGAGTCTCAACGAACTACTTTCGGCGCCAAATTCATTTGCTGATAACATGGATGCGGAGGTAACGGGTTACCTAATGGCCGATGAACAATTTTTAACTTGGCTCGCATCAAAAAATCAAAACCCGCCTGTTACGGAAAGGGACCTGTGCGGAGTCGTTGATGATATTGCGGCGATCGTGTCACTAACGTGCTATCTGCCTCTTCCATGGTCCGCAGTAACATGTATCCCGGCGATGGGAGTATCCATTGCCTGTGCCGCAGCAAATTTGCTGGCACCATTGGCTGATTAAAAAATTCAACAAAAGGAGGTGCGATGGGTTATTTGAACCTGGGATTCCTGGTAACCGTTTTTGTTGGAATACTTCTTATTGTAATCGGACACCGATATCGGGTCCCGGAGCATCGATCGTTTTTTGACGGAAGTGTATTTCGATCATCCGGCCTTGCTCCATTGTCTGTCGTGGGCATTTGGAAATACAAAACATACTGGCAGGCACCTGGATTTGCGATCCATGCCGCAGGCGTGATATTTTTAAGTATCGGTATTCTTATTGGCCTTGTCAGGGTTTTATTGAATTGGACTTGATCCTTCAAAGCCAGCCACAAAAAAATGGCCGGCTTTGAAAATATTTTATTCCAGCGAACGTGAATTTTATGGCGACACTGGTGGTATAGATGTTGCCCCCTATTCGGAGACAATGTTGCAGCATTTTAAAAGGAGGATGTTATGGAATTTGTGCTGGGACTTTTATGCGGCCTATCGCTTTTGGCCGGACTGGTGCTGGCAATTTCGTGCAATTGGCACCGCTTGCCTGGAACACCAACAATTCCGTCGTTCAATCCGGCTAATTGGCATTTGCCGTGGAGCATCAAGGAACGGCTAACTCCAAAAGGGGTTAAAATTTATTTGGCCAGTTATATATGCATCATAATTGGCTTGGCCTTATATGCCATTACATATGGCATCGGGCCATTGATTTAGCGACCGCTGAAAAAAAGATGAATCGGGCCGATTTGCAATAATAGGAGGGTAAAATGCTTTATGTCGTTGGCGCGTTAAGTCTGCTATCAATCTTTTGCGGGATTGCATTCATAATTATCGGTTATTCGCAGCGTAATCCGGAAAGGACTTTATTCAGTTTTAAAAATCCGTTTAACCCTTTTAAAATGCGGCCGTGGTTTAAAAATGACTGGGGATACCGGCTCGGCATTTCGGGGGGATTCCTGCTGGCATTGGGCGGGGTTTTCGGTCTGATTCGGCAGGTTCTGACATAATAGTCAGCGTGGGATTCGGCATAATTGGCGGCATTATTATCCGGGGGCCGGGACAGGCCGACCCTCGGATATGAGGGGATTTCCGCATGCACTATGCGAACAAGCCTACTTAAAACGACCTATCAGCGTAAGCCGGTAACACACCCTTTCAGGGTGTGAGAGATGGTCTGGGGCAATGCGATA
>CALAMC010000007.1 GCA_937925655.1 uncultured candidate division Zixibacteria bacterium
TGTGCACATACCTCTTGAGAGCCTCTTGTCAGAAGCAAGGGGCTTTATTTTTGGATGGAACCCCCAACGTCATATCTTGACGGCGGTCGCCTAAAAATCCGCCGACTTGTCCCGCGAATGCATTCCTTCCAGATATAGCTTGAGATAGCGGTTCTCGACTTCTTTGTTTTCGGCTTGAACCCGGATAATATCACGAAGCGAAACCAGCCCGATCAGATTCTCACCATCGACAATGGGCACGTGCCGAATCCAGTTCTTCGTCATTACCCCGGCAATATATGACACGTCATCGTCGGGCAGTCCCACGATTACCGCCGTGGTCATGACATCCTCGACATGAAGATTGTGGTATTCACCCTTGGTTTCGTGAACCTTTTTAAATATATCCTTATCGCTGACAATGCCCGAAAGCTTGCCGGATTCATCGATAACCGGAAGACAGCTGATATTATTAGTGATTAAAACCTCCATGGCCTTATCTATCGGCTGATGAGGTTCAATGGTAATGAGATCCCGTTTCTTTTCATTCAGAAGCGTTCTAACGAGCATTGCGGCTTCCTTTCTGTTAAAAGGCATCGTAATCCAGGCAAGTATTTTATTATAACTTATGGGCCGGTCCAAAACAAGTAAAAGTTCACCCGGCCAATCTGCCTAAGACACACCTTGACAAAAACCAAAGACCGGTATAATTTCGACCATAACCATGACAAACCAAATGAATAATCTTGAAATTCGCCTTATTCAGCCCGAGGAATCCCCGGCCGCGAATGATTTCTATAATGGCATCTATGGCAAAAAGCGTTCCCTTGAGCAATGGCAGTGGGAATTTGCCGAAAACACCTATGACACCGATCAAATTCTTTACGCCATTGTCAAAGATGGATCCAGAATTGTCGGAACCCAGGCCTTCATACCGATCCAAATGATAGACCCTAACGGCATTTTCTGGACGGCCAAATCTGAAGAAACTCTGGTCGACCCGAATTATCGGGGACAAAAGTTGTTTGACAAAATGTATTCCCTGTTATTCGAAGAAGCCGAAAAGCGCGGGTTTGCATACGTATGGGGCTTCACCCCGGCCGAGAAGGCCTTCAAAAAACTCGGTTTTGAGATGCCGGGCAAAACCTCGCAAATGCTTTTTCCCATGCAATACCGTGCTTTGGATAAATTAATGGCCAAAGACCGCGAAGCCGAACGGGACGTGCCGAAATCAATGCTTAAACATCTGTCATACAAACTCGCCTTCAGAATATCTATCCCTCTGTCCGGACTGAAATTGTCGATGAAAGCGTCGCGAAAAAATGATATTGAGATTCGGACAATCGACTCGCCGCCGCAAGCGGCGGACGACCTGTGCCGGCGATTCATCAAAAAATACGGCGGCGTCACTATCTACCGCGACGGTGAATATCTCAAGTGGCGCATCTTCGATAATCCATACGTCAAGGCTAATATGGTCGGCGCCTTCCACGACAATACATTGCTTGGCTGGGCGGCTTTCTCGCTCGGCGATGACGGCGTAGGTTACCTGGTCGATATTTTAACCGCCTCCGATCTTGGAAATGACCCCGAAATAGTGCAACGCCTGCTGATCGAAGCCGTCATTAGAACGCGCGACATGGGTGCACTGGCCCTGCGCGGCTGGAGCGTCAACAATCATCCTTTTGATAAACTCGTTCTGAATGCCGCGCGGAAGATCGGCTTCTGGCATTTTGATAAAGGCCACACGGTTGTCTTGTATGAAACCAAAGCCGGTAAAAGTGGCGTTCACCGACACACTTTCGACGATTTCCAAATTACTCGCATTTACACCGAAGGTATCATGGGTTGATTAATTCCATGAACGGCGAATATTTACTCCAACAAATCGAAAACCATGTAAGGTTGTTCTTCACCGATGCCGCCTTGAGCCTGATTAAAGCGGCCGATATTCGCTTCGCCCATTACGCCGATGCCATCGATATCAAAGAATATTGCCTCATCATCCCGATTGACATAGACAGCGGTATCGCACCGCAAAATATTTATAAAGTCCCTTTTAACGACACCCAATTGACGCTCTGGTCGCCCCTGCCCCGACCCGACCGACCGGGCTGGAGGGCCATCCCCAATGACAACCATCCCCTGTGGTATATTAATGACTGCCAAACGATTATTCCCGCTACGAATATTTTCAAAATCGCCTGGGACCTGCTCACTTTCCGCGAAGACAGCGAGTTGCCTTGGCGCGACAAGCATGGCCGCTTTAACTCACCGTTCAGCCCCCGACTTGATTTCGGTCTTCTTGAAATCCCCGTGTTCAATGAAGCCGTTGCCCTCATGCTGGCGGCCTGCAAATGTCTCTCCGGCGCGGCCATACCCGATGATAATATCGGCGGGCTGATTGCGGCGCCCGTCGTTAATTTATCGCATGATTGCGATGTTTTGTACGGAAACGACTTCTGGACCCAGGCCGCCCGTTTTGCCCGTATTTTCATACCTTCATCGCACGGATTGCTCTCCCGATTATCCAATATCCGGTGGATGGCCGGTAATACCCTTCACCCCGGTCGATATTATTTTAATAATGTCATCGGGATGATTAATCTGGAAAAACAGTACGGCTTCAAATCCACGTTTTACATGCTCAACGGCTCCGGCGGGCGCTACGGTTCTCGCAACGGTCTTGATGCCATCATTAAAATTAAGGATTTTATCCCCGATGGCTGGGAAACCGGCCTTCACTACAATTACAATACCTACAACAAGTCTGATAAATTGAAAGCCCAGAAGGGCGAATTGCAGACGGCACTCGGACGATTGATAACCTCCGGACGAGCCCACTATCTTCGATTCGACCATACAACCTCATTTGACCGATGGACGCAAGCAGGTATCAAAATCGATGAATCGGTCGGATACTCCAAACATATCGGATACCGTTGCGGCCTCGCGGGATGTTTTCAACCATACGACAATAAGGCCGGTAAAGCATACGATATTTTCGAAGCCCCTCTGGCGATTATGGATACAACTCTGGTCGATCAATACGGCGATGATTCGATCCGTCACTTCGAGAGTATGCTCAAACACCTGTCGTGCATAGGCGGAGCCATGAATCTTGTCTTTCACCCAGGAACATTTTTCAATCCGGAAATGCCCCGTATGCTCGGCATATATCACAAAATTCTCATGACCTGCCGCGACACAAAATCAAGATGCCTGACGGCAGACGATATGCTAAAAATACTCACTAAAAGAGGCTAATTTCGGGCCTCCGTCTGCACCGCCCGTTCATAGGGAGTGAAGCCCGGGACGCCTTTATGGACAATCCAGGTCGGCTTGTGAAAAGCGGGGTCATCGGTGATGGTCTTCATGAGTTGTTCGCGATAATCCGGACGAGCCAGATGAGCAATGCCGACCGCCCGTTCGCCAAGACTCAACCGCCGCGGATCAAAAGCCCCGTTTTCGGTCACGATTATAACCTGGTCGGCCGGAATGGCCGTCGTGGTTATACCGGCCGGACACCGATCAACTATTTTCGACCGGCCGTCCTTGGTGGTCGATTTAAGAGCGATTATGGCTACGCCGCCTTCCGAATACTGCGCGCCTCGGTTGAAATCGGCCTGACCCCCGACGCCGCTGTATACCTTGCGGGCGTCCAGCGAATCAGCCCAGATATTCCCATGCAAATCCACCCCGATGGCGCTGTTGACCGTTACCATGCGCGGTTGCTCGGCTATGCGAAAAATGTTGTTGGTGAAACTTGATGACCGGCTCTGTACGGAGCTGTTGTAACTTAGCCAGTCATACCCCGCCTGATCGGCCATGAGAAATATGGACGATATCGCGAAATTGACGTCCGGCTTCCAGCGATTGGTTACCGCCCCGGCTTCGACCAGGCGCCGCATTCCATCCGCAAATAACTCCGTATGAATACCCAAATCTTTATACCCGCGCCGCAGGATTGATTCCGTCACCGCCTCCGGGACTTCACCGATGCCATACTGAAGTGTCGAACCCGGCTCGTTGCCCGATCCGTCTTTTATAAACATCGAGGCGATTATTTCCGCAATACGTCGGGCGCGCTCATCCGGCCTATGCACCGGACTAACCGGCAGCGGATAATCGGCATCCAGAAGATAATCAATATACGACTCCGGTATACTCACGCCCAGTACAAACGGCATGCGGGCGTTGCGCTCGGCAATGATCACCCCGCCCCGCTTCCGAGCCGACTCAATCGCCGCGTGGACCGCCTCGACCGTCGTTCCCAGACTGTAGTTACCCCCGTTGTCGGGACCCGCCACGGAACATAAAACGACGTCCGGCCCTCCCGGCCGACGGGCGTATTTGGGGATTTCCGAAAGATGCATGGGATGATATTTGGCCCGTCCCTGGTTGACCGCCTCACGAGTCAAATGGCTGTTGAAAAGCACGCGATGCGTCAACTCCTCGCAGCGACGGGGACTGAATAACTCCTCCAATCCGTCACCCAAAAGCAAAATACTGTACAAAGCGATATGTTTGATATTCAAGTCAACAGCCAGTTGTTTCAATAACTCACGTGGAGTCGCCGCATTTCCGGAAGTATATATGACACTGCCGGGTTTTATTACGCTGGCATTGACCGCTTCGGAAGCATGTTTAATTTTTTGCATAATACCCTTACTTTATCCAGCGATTATTCCAATCCGCCCCTGTTATCGATCTCAACCTCATAAAATACCATAAAAACTTCAATTAATATCTATTTTAAAGAAATTTATAAAAATATTTTTATTTTTTTCCTGAAAAACGGACTAATTCGGCTTATTCCCGCTCTGTATCAGATGGTATAGTCAGCCTATTTTTATTTTATTAGGCAAAATACTGCAAATATTTAACAACTGCTTTTGCTCGAATAATTGACTGAATAAACAACGTAAATTTGGAGGTTGCGATGCTGAAATTCATTGGATCTGTCCTGCTGATGGGCGTTGCCATGATTATGGCCTTCGGCTGCTCACAGGAACAAACACCCATCTCATGGGATAACAGCCCCGCCCGGGTGGCCAACTACATGCTTCCGGCCGGTGCCACACTTGAATCGGCCATATTTTATGTCTATGTTTATGAGCCCGGGTCCCTCCCGGTCAATTTTCACAGAATCACTTCCGACTGGCAGGAAATGGTCGTGACTTGGGCAAGTTTCGGCGCGGCATTTGACGCCACCGTTTACAATACGACCACTTTCGACGCCGTCGGCTGGTTTGATATCGACCTGACCGACCTCGTTTCGGAATGGATAGCCGGAACCGATAATTTCGGTTTCCTGATGGATCAGGGGGAAGTTAATACCCCACGCACTCTTTATTACAGCCGCGAAAGTAATGACACCCCCTTTATGGTAATCATCTATACGATGGGCGAAACCTCGGTGACCGATACCATTTTCCCCATCGCCGATACCTATATTTATGAATTTATCCCCGATCGCAATTTCGGCAACGACACTTTGATATACACCGGCTGGCGCGGGATGACCGACCTGGAAAAACAAGCCCTCGTCAAATTCGACATCGAGGCCTCTCCCGATGAACCCGAACTGGCCGCCATCGGCGATTACGTCTGGCACGATATGGACAACGATGGGATTCAGGACGAAGGCGAACCGGGTGTCGAGGGCGTCACCGTCAATCTTTATGACTGCCAGGACATCCTTCTCGCCACGACAACGACCGATGCCAACGGCTTTTACCTGTTCGATGGCCTGATGGCCGGAGATTATTATGTCGAATTCGTTTTACCCGACGGGTATTTTTTCAGCCCGGTCGACCAGGGCAACGATGATGCCCAAGACAGCGATGCCGACCCGATGACCGGAAAAGCCATCTGCACCACCCTCGATGAAGGCGAATACGATATGACCTGGGACGCCGGTATCTACATGCCTATGCAGGATGGATGCACTCACACTATCGGTTACTGGAAAACCCACGCCGGTTTTGGCCCACAGGCCGATGTCGTTTCACAATACCTGCCGATATGGCTGGGCGACGACGGCGGCTCCAAGAGCCTGGCCGTCACCGACGCCGCCATTGCCGTAGCCGTCCTTGAAATGAAAACATACGGTACAAACAGCAATGGTATCACCAAGCTATACGCCCAGTTGCTAGGCGCTAAATTAAGCATTGCCAGTGGCGCCGGTGACATCGACGTCGCCGATATTATCGCCGATGCTGATGCTTTCCTTGCCGGTCACGACTGGAATAACTGGGCCGGCCTTTCCCGGGCTGACAGAAATAAAGTCCTCTATTGGCAGGGAATGCTGGATAATTATAATAACGGCTTGATCGGCCCCGGTCATTGCGATGAGCTTGAATACGGAAATTAGAAGTTTCAATAATCCTACTAAACCCGCGAAATCTCTTTCGCGGGTTTTTTATTGTCCAAAAAATAAAACGGAAGGGGTGGGAATCGAACCCACCGGAGACAGCATTACTGCCTCCCCACGGTTTTGAAGACCGCAAGGGCCACCAGACCCTATCCGCTTCCGAAATGAATATACCAAAACCTGCCCGATTAAGCAAGTTCGCTTAAATCCGATTGAATTGATTGAATAACTTAGATCGACTTCACCGGCATTTTCACCGGGTCATCGATAAGAATATTCTCTTTGATAACAAACGCCTCGGCGTATCGAACTCCGACCATATGGCCGTAGTGTTGCGCCGTGATGGTCATGAATTCGAAAATATCCACGCCCGGTTTGTAAATCTGATGTGATTGCTCGGAACCGTCGAACTGCGATTTATACGCCGCCACCGCGTCCAGCTTGCGCGACATCTGCGCGGTGATATCAACGAAGAAAGTATGGTGAATATCGCGAAACGACGACGTGTAAACGATTTTCCGCGGGCGATGAGGCTCTCCGTCGAGCTGGAGCTTTTTCAAACCGGCCAGGTAACAGGCGTCATATCCTAAAAGCGAGGCCGACAGGTGATCCGGGTGACGTTGCACCCAGTACGGCAAGATGACCAGTTCCGGGCGAGTCTGGCGGATAATGCGGGCGATTTTCAGCTTATTTTCCCGCGACACTTCAACTCCGGCATCCGGCAGATTGAGATTTTCGCGGTACGACAAATTCATTATTTTTGCGGCCTCGGCAGCGTCACGACCCCGCTCTTCGGCCGTTCCCTTGGTCCCCATCTCCCCTGCCGTAAGATCCAGTATGCCTGTTTTATAACCTATATCGGCGAATTTAATCATGGTCCCGCCGCAGGTGATTTCGACATCATCGCGATGCGCCGCAATGGCCAGGACGTCGAGCTTTATGTCAGCCATTCAACACCTCTTCATAATAGCTCTCATACTCCGAAATGATTTTATCGGCGTTGAACCGTTCATTGGCCAGTCGGACGGCCTCGGCCTTGAATTGCGCCAACCGCCCCCGGTCAGTCAGCAGGCTTATTCCTTTGTCGGCCATCGCGGCCGTATCCCCCACCCGGCATAAAAAACCGTTGACATTATCCTCGATAACTTCCACCAGCCCCGTCCCCGATGTCCCGATTACCGGGACACCGCTGGCCAAAGCCTCCAGGGCTGCCAATCCAAATGACTCCTCTTCCGAAGGGAGTAAAAACAGGTCACAAAGCGGTAAAATCGCCTCCACCCGGCTTTGATTACCCAGAAAAACCACCCGGTCGCCCAGATTTCGTTTGTTCACCTGACGCCGTACCAGAATCGCATCCGGGCCCTCCCCGATCAGAATCAGTCGGGCCGGGAGCTTCTGCCGGATACGATCGAAGATATCGATCACGTCCAGCGCCCGTTTAACCGGGCGGAAATTGGAAACATGTGCTATGATGAATTCATCCTCGGCCGCGAACGAATGCCTCTTGCAGGGCGAATGATTATCGGGACTGAAACGATCCGCATCGAAAAAATTATGCACCACCCGAATATCCTTTTCGATTTTGAATTCTCGAACCGTTTCCTCGGCCAAATAGTGCGACACGGCCGTGATACCGTCGGAGGCATTGATGGAAAACCGCGTGATGTCATAGTACGACGGATCGCTCCCGACCAGCGTTATATCCGTCCCGTGCAACGTCGTGATAATTTTCGGCGTCCGACAGGTCACCAGTTGCTTGGCCAGAAAAGCGCACGTCGCGTGCGGAATGGCATAGTGCACGTGCATTAAATCGAGTTCATACTGGCAACAAACTTCCGCCATGCGGGTGGCCAGGGCCAGCGTGTACGGCGGGTGTTTGAACAGCGGATAGGCCGTCGTTTCCACCCCGTGAAAAAACAAGTTCTGCTGGAATTCATCCAGACGAAACGGCAACGCATAACTGATAAAATGCACCTGATGCCCGCGTGCGGCCAGCTTGCGCCCCAGTTCGGTGGCGACAACCCCGGAACCGCCCGGCACGGGATAACAGGTAATACCGACTTTCATATTATTCCGTCAACTCCGATAGAAAAATCAGCTGATGCTCCCGGGTGCCGATATCCAGCCGGTCCAGAATGAAATCCATGATGCCCGGGCCGTATTTGGCCATGAAATAACTTATGCCTAACGACCGTTCCTGAAGATTCCGATATGGCATCAGTGCCGTTTCCAGACGATATATCTGCTCGCGGGTCATCTTTTGACCCTTCTTATGAGAACTGAAGGCCTTTTTCTCAAGATTATTGAGGGCATAATCGAACTTGCCCCAGGTTTGCTCGACCATCGTTTCGAGAGATTCGTCAAATGCAACCAGCTGTTTTCCTAATGCACCATACAGGTCCCGCAACTTATCCTTGAAGTCACCGAAACTAATTTCCAGGTCCGGCGGAAATGTGGTCGCCACGATACGGTTTATCAGTTGCTCAATATCGCCGGTCAAATCGGTCAACTCCAGACCATACTTGACCATGTGCTCCTCGTGATGCCTTTCCACCAGCGTCGCACTCGGCCGGGCGAAATAATAAGGCTGCACCATCTTGAACAAATTGAATAACTGCCCGATCTGACAGAAATAGGCTATTTCCGAGGGCCCTCCGGCCTGGGCCACAACCGGGAACAAATACGACTGCCACAACGGTCGGGTGAGAACGTCCGGCGAAAATTTTTCCGGGTTTCGTTCAATTAAATCCAATAGTCCCGGCAAACCGATCGGGCGATTCTCCACGATAAACGATTCGTCAGCAAAATGTATGGCGTCGCGGCCGGGGTTATGGTAAAACAAATGCACCGCCGACAGTTTCTTTTCGGCCTGAATATGATAGCGGTCCATCTCGATCGTCGTCGCCGTTTGCTCCAGAATCGATTTGACGTTGAAATACTGCTCGACAATCTTGCGGAAAAACTTGCGCGAAAGCGATTTTAGTTCGGCATCGGCCGGCGAGAAGAAAACCAGCCCCAAATCGGGCAGAATGTCGGTATAGAGCCGCGCGAACGAATCGACAAACCCCGCATTATGAGAATAGGCCGAAAACAACCTGCGGATGAAATCCTCCGCGAATTCCGACTGCCCAAAATGCTCCTTGGTGCTTTTAACCAGTTGTCCGTGCATATCCCGATCGGTAAAATAAATCTCCGAAACCGGAATATTCGGCGTGGTCTCGGCGCCGTAAACCAGCTTCCCGATTGAACCATCACTCTCGATATAGTGATAATGATTTATTTCCTCATAGTCATGGTCATCGGAGGCCATCCAGAAAACCGGTACCACGGGCCGCTTCAATTCGACTTCAAGCTGCACCGCCTTTTTGACTATTCCGATGGCCTTATACAAACTGAACAAGGGTCCCCCGAACAGGCCCACCTGCTGACCGGCAAATACGCACAGGGCGTCCTTTCGGCGCAATTTCTCAATGGATTCAATCGTCTTCGGTTTGGCCCGGTATTCTTTATTCTGCCGAACCAGTATATCACACAGCGTATCACGATCGGCGCCGGGAGTATGCATAGCCGACGCCGCCTGCGCCGGCGATTTGGTCCCCAGATATTTATCCAGCGAGGGATCACCCGCCATAAAATTCATGTATAGTTCGCTATAATGAAATTCTTTAACCGGTTTGACCAGTCGCTTCGGCATCGTCGAGACTTCCTTCCCTGATTTTAACCGTTTCGCCCCCCATAAAAAAGGCCACAATATCGTCTATTATCGTATATACGACCGGGACGACCACCAACGTCAAGGCCGTTGAACTGATCATACCTCCGATGACGGCCCGCGCCATCGGCGCCCGGAATTCGGCCCCCTGACCCAGGCCTAAGGCAATCGGCAGGACTCCGAAAATCAGCGAAATCGACGTCATAAATATCGGCCGGAGTCGTATTGGGCCGGCAATCAATATCGCCTCTTTCCTTTCAACACCACGATAGCGGTTCTGCTTGACAAAGTCAATCAACAATATGGCGTTTTTGGTCACCAGCCCCATCAGCATGATTATGCCGATCAGGGAAATAATGGACATCGAATCGCCGGATATGAGGAGCGCCAGGATAGCACCTATCAACGAGAGCGGGAGAGAAAACATGATCGACAGCGGGTCAAAAAACGACTCATACTGCGACGCCAAAAGCAGATATATGAATATTACCGCCAACAACAACGCTTGAAACATATAACCGAATGATTCCTGCTGAATGTCGGCGGTCCCGGTCCGAGTGATGCTGTAACCCGCCGGGATATTTAATTCGGGAAGCGCCGCCTCGACCTGTTCGATAATCGTTCCGGAAAAGGCCGTCGACATGGCATTGGCCCCGACCGTGACCTGCCTCATCCGATCCAGACGATTGTACTCGCCGATGGCCGATGCTTTTTCCAGCGATGCTACCTTGGACAGCGGCACCAGAAACGTCCTGATGCCGGCAATTTCCTTATTGCTTTCGATCAGTAATCTCCCCACCTGGGCCGTATTTGCGCGGTCCTGCTCATTCAAACGAACCCTGACGTCATATTCGCGGTTCCCCTCTTTATAGCGCGTCACCACTTCACCTTCAATCAGGCTTCTGACGGTGGAACCGATACCATACACATTCAAACCGAGGTCATTGGCCAGTTTCCGGTCAATATTAACGCGTAATTCCGGTTTCCCCTCCTGAAGATTATTCTTTATATCAACCGCTCCGGGAACCGAACGAAACAGCCTTTCGACTTTATGAGCCAGATCCTTCAAAACATCCAGATCGTTGCCCCGGATGGCCAGCTCGGCCGCACGGTCTCCGCCCCCGCTGTGTTGTTCTTCTTTTGAAACCCCGAATTTTATGCCCGGATAACGGGACAAAACCTGCCGAACACTGTCTACCATGACATGGGCCGTCAGCTCTCTTAGATCCTTGTCCACCAGCTTGACCAGAATCGTCCCTTCATTGACCGGACGTTGTCCGCTCCCAATGGTCGTAAAAATAAGCTCAATACCATCGAAATTATTACGAATCAGCTTTTCCACGTCGGCAAACCGTTGTGATGTAACCTCCAGATCCGTCCCGGGCGGCGTTTCGACCATCACCACCACGCGACCTTCATCCGATTCCGGCATAAACTCGGTTCCGACAAACCGCCCCAGAAATAACGAACCCAGAAACACTACTGTCGCGATTACCATGACGGTTAATCGATGCTCCAGCGACCATTCCAGAATACTGCGATAACGTTTATTTATACCGTTGAAAAATTTATTCCACGGAATCGTGATTTTCAAAATCAGATAGTACAAATGGTAAAACCACCTGGCCAAAAAGAATTTCGGTGGCTGTCCCACATACCCCTCCGGCCGCAACCATCGGGCGGAAAGCATCGGCGTCAGCGTGAACGCCACGAATAATGACACCAGCACCGAAAAAGATACCGTCATCCCGAACTGAAAGAAAAAGCGTCCGACAATACCCTTCATGAAGGCCACGGGCAAAAACACGACCATGATCGAAAAGGTCGTCGCCATGACGGCCAGCCCGATTTCCTTGGTCCCTTTAAACGCCGCCTTCATGGGCGGTTCCCCTTCCTGCAACCGCCGGAATATGTTTTCGATGACAACTATGGCATCGTCGATTAATAGCCCCACCGCCAGCGCCAAAGCCAGCATCGACATCATGTTGATGGAAAAACCGAGGGCGTGCATGAAAGTGAACGTGGCGATAATCGACGTTGGAATGGCAATGGCCGAAATGATGGTCGAGCGAATATCGGCCAAAAATAAAAATATGACCAGCACGGCCAGAAAGCCGCCGTAATATATATTCATCAAAACTTCATGAATGGCATCTTCTATGAAGTTCGAATAATCGACGACGACGTTGATATCCATATCGGGCGGTAAAATTCTTTTGAGTTCGGCAATCTCCTTTTTGACGCCGCGGGCAACCTCGACCGTATTGCCCCCCGATTGACGGGTTATATTGAGCGTGATCGCCTCATGCCCGTCAACCCGGGCCAGCGAACGCTGCTCCTCGACACCGTCAACGACCGTTGCTATATCCTTCAGATAAACCGGTTGCCCGTGTGGATTATCGATGACGATGTCGTTGAATTGAGCGACCGATGTTAACTTGCCCATGGTCCGGACAAGGTATTCACGGTTCTTTTCGTTGACCCGGCCACCGGGAATTTCCAGATTGGCCGCCCGGATTTTCTGATGCACCTCGCTTACGGGAATTTCATAGGACTCCAGCTTGTCGATATCAAGATAGATATTTATTTCCCGCTCGAATCCTCCGACCAGTTCGACATTGCCCACACCGGGAATGGCTTCCAGTCGCTTCTGAATATCCTCCTTGACCATTTCCGTGATATCCCGAAGCGGCCTGTTACCTGAAACGGTCAGGGACATGATCGGTTCGCCGGTGGGATCATACGAGGCGATAATCGGCTCTTCGATATCATCGGGCAGCTCGTCGCGAATCTGCGCCACCTTTTCGCGGACATCCTGCGCGGCATCCTTGCTGTCCATTTCCAGAATGAATTCCGCGAAAACCAGCGCATACCCCTCCTGCGATATGGACGTGATATGCTTGACCCCTTCGATCGGCCCGATGGCGTCTTCGATTTCCTTGGCGACCTCCGATTCCACCGCCTCGGCGCTGGCGCCGGGATAAAAGACCTGCACCACCACGAACGGAAAATCGATTTCAGGCATAAGATCGGTGCTCATCTCGAAATACGACGTCAGCCCCAGCACCACCAGCGCCATGATCATCATGACGGTAAAGACGGGTCGGCGTATGGCAACATCGGCTAATTTCACAGTTCAACCTCCTCACCGGCGGCGTTGACAAAACGAACCATTTTAATCAGCGAACCGTCCTCAAGATAATCCTGACCGACCGTAATAATCGTATCGCCGGCTCCGATGCCGTCCAAAATCTGGACCAGACCGACAAACTCCGCACCAAGCCGGACTTCTTGCATCCGGGCCCTGTCCCCATTGACTGTAAATACATACTTCTTGTCATTCCGGTCGAGAACGGCGGCCCGCGGCAGGGCAACGATGTCGGTGAATGTTTCCACCACAATTTGCGCTCGCGCGAACATGCCCGGCATAAGACTCCGTGATGAATTGTCTATTTCCAGCTCTACCGGAAAGGATCGAGTCGCCGGGTCGGCCGAACGGGCGACCTTTATTACGCGACCCGATGATTCCGCCCCGGCCACATTTTCGGCGGCGATACGAACCTTGTCGCCGACGTCGAAAAAGCCGATCTCTTCCCCGGTAACTCCGAGTTTCATGCGCAGCCGGCCCACCGTCGCCACCGTGGCGACCTGCTGACCGGCCGTGACAAAGTCACCCGATGAGACATCGATCGATGTGACCTTCCCGGAAATCGGGGTCGTCAATTCAACCAGTCTCCGGGCCGCTTCAAAATTGGCCCGAGAAACCTCAAATTCGGTTTTGGCCGCGTCATACTGCGTCTCTGCAATCGCCCCTTGTTCATAAAGATATTTGGCCTTAATGTAATTTTTCTCCGCGTTCTGATACAGCGATTGAGCCTGAATGAAATTGGAGCTGGGGCCGTTCTTGTCCAGAGTCATGATGACGGTTTCGGCGGCAACGTCTTGCCCGACCGAAACCCGTATCTTTTCCACCGCTTCATTTATTTTTGCCCGAATTACCGTCTGCTGTTCACCCTCAATGGTGCCCGTAAATTCACGCGTCAGCACCTGCGATGACGTCTGCACGTACTCCCCCTTGACCGATACGAGTTTTTCTCTAACCGTGTTCTCGTTTTGGCTTCCGGAACAGGCCCAGACTGTAGCCACCGTTATAAATATCGATATCAGGCATTTGATGAAATGTGCACTGTCCTTCATATGTATCCTCATATTTTTAATTTGATTCCCATCCGGTCGCCCTTTTCAACGCGGCCCGGGCCAGACGATATTGAAAAATGGTTTGCGCCAGTTGACTTCGCGCCTGCGTCAAGGCCGTCTGGGCGGAAAGCACTTCCAGTTGCGTCCCCACCCCCGACTCATATCTTAAATCGGCGATGCGCATACCCTCCTCGGCCTGGGCAATCGTTTCCGACTGCGCCGTCAGAGCCTCGCGCGATTGCTGAAATCGATCGAATGCTTCCTCGACTTCCAGATGAATATCGTCCTCCAGCTGTTGCTGACGCAACATCGCCTGATAATAATCGACCCGCGATTTTCTCACTTCACCCAACGTCCGACCGCCGTCAAATAACGGTACATTTAAAAGCAGCGAAACGGTCAGGCTTTTGGACAAGTTCCTCTCGCCGATGCGAAAATCTTCGCCGGAAGCGCTTAAGTTGTACGATGCGTTGGCATACAAGTTGGGATATAGCCAGTCGCCCTGGGCAATTCGTATCGCCTTTTCGTAGCCCCGCTTTTCGAGTTCGGCCTGGTATAATTCGGGACGATTTTGCATGGCCAGCGTCGTCAACGAATCCAAAGTGGGCAGCGCCACGGCCGACGTGTCGCTCATGTCGGGCGCTAGTCTGATTGTTTCATCGAGGTCAATTCCCAGATAAGTTTTAAGACGCTTGCCGGATATATTGACGTTCGACCGGGCCGCCAGTAACTGGGGCTCAAGATTCAGTTTCTCCACCCGGGCGCGAAGCAGTTCATACTCGGAAATCATTCCCTGCTCGTAATTTTTCTCCGCGACCTCGAGATTGTGACACAACTGCTCATGTGATTTTTGCATCACCTCGAGCTGCGATTGTGTCAAAACCGCTTCGAAAAATACCGACTCGGCTCCGAACACGATGGCCGCCTCAACCTGGCGGACTTTTTCCTTCGAGAAATCACTGTAGATTTTGGCTATTTTCAATGCCGTCCCGACTTTGCCGCCGACATACAATGGCTGCGTCAATGACAGCGTCAAATTAAAATCATTATTCTGCGCCGCCGGTATTTTGACAAACCCCTTCTCGTCAAAAAATTCCCCCGGCAAAAACATCTCGGCCTTCTTGACATTTCGCGTATAGCGACCGTCGAGACTCAAAATCGGCAGTGCCCCCGACCGGGCGGAAATTATTTCGCCCTGGGCGCGGTCAACTTCTTTTTTCGCCTGCAACAACTGGCGGTTATATTCCAGGGCCAGTTCCCTGCATTTTTCAACCGTCAGAACCGTTTCCGAAAAAGCCGAACCGGCCGACCCGACCAGAATGACCAAAATTATCAGATATCGTAATAACATGGATGTCTCCGTCTCCTACCCTTTCAAATATGCTTTCATGATATTGACCAGTTCTTTCTCCTGCGATTCCAGATCCAGGCATTCCCGAAACATATGATGTTGTACAATCATGCCGTCCAGAACCGCCCCAAGAATACGCATCGTGGCGATACCGCTACCCATCGCCAGCCGTGTCCGCCGTGCGGCTCCTGTGGCCAGAGCGTCGATGATTTTCCCATATTCGTCCATCCAGTATTTCCGGATCCGGGGAATTTTAAGAGCCTGTTCCCAGAAAGGAATCGAAAAATACTGCCCCTTTTTTATCAGCTCAAAACCAAAATGAATAATATCCTTGAAATAATCCTCACTATCCCCTGACTTTTCGACAAAGTCATACAACGGGGCAATGTTATTGGTCCAATACTGCCGAATCACTTCAAAAAACAGCTCTTCCTTGCTCCCGAAATGAAAATAAACCGCACCTTTGGTCAGCCGGGCCGCCCTTGCGATGTCATCCACCGATGCCCCCGCATAACCCTTCTTGCGAAATAATTTCTCCGCCGCCCGCACCAGTTGGGCCCGCCTGACCTCCGCGGGCAGCTTCGGGCTTTGTTTCATCCCGGCCACCTTTCATATACCTACTGTTCAGTATCTATAATATATCCCGAAAAGTATCTAAAATAATTCGATATACGAATCTGTCAAGGACATTGTTACAGGTCTTCGGCTAAATTTTCGTTAAAAATGAATTCCCGAAATCTTCGACCTATATCCACTTCTTCTTCTTGAAAAAGAATATCATGAGCAGCGTGATCAGGACCAGTATTACCCAAAAAAAGACATACCCGTATTTCCAGTCCAACTCCGGCATATATTTGAAATTCATCCCCCACAACCCCACCAGAAAAGTCGGGGGCATCAGGATAACCGTAAATATCGTAAGAACTTTGATTATTTCATTGGTATTTGTCGATACGCTCGAGAAATACACTTCCAAAGCCGAAATCAACGTATCCCGATGCGACTCGGCCAGTTCGATAATTCGCGTCATATGGTCGTGGATATCTCTGAAATAGAGCGCCGCCCGTTCGGAAATGATGCTGTACTGACCTCGACTGATATGGCTGATAAGCTCCCGCTGCGGCAGGGCGACCCGTTTCAACTCGTAAATATCCCGGCGAAGGGTAAAAATACTCTTGACCGTTTCCTCATCCGGCTCACTTAAAACTTTCTCCTCGATTTCATCGACCGCCTTTTCGAAATAATCGAGAACCAGCGAATAATTATCGACCATGGCATCCAGCAGGGTATGAAACAGAAACTCCGAACCCCGCGACATCAGCCGCTCATCCTTGAGCGCCCGACTGTAAAGCCGGTTGAAAATCCGGTGAGGCTTTTCATGAACCGTCACGACCGTGTTGCGCGTCAGGAAAATACTGACCTCCTCAAGCCGGATTCCCTCATTGCGATTGACGTAATCGACAATCTGGAATTCGGCGTAAAGGTAATTTTTATAGTCGTCAACCTTGGAAATAGGCATTTCCGTGATAACGTCATCTTCCTCGATGACGTCTTCGATAGCCAGCGGATGGAAATGAAAATCGTGGGTCAGGATGAACGATTCCTTGTCATCCGGATCAGTCATATCGATCCAGAGCAGGACATCCGGGGCGGCAAACAGAGCGTCAAAATCAGCGATACCGTCGATTTGCTCGACCGGTCGATCCGGCCTCCAGTAAAACGATCTAATCACGAGGCGTCATCTCCATTTTCCATCTGGGCTTTGCGCAATTCATTGAACTCATCGAGAACTTCTTTTTTACTGCCTTCTTCTTTAATCTGTTTCAATGTCATCTTTTCGGTATAAAAGAACAGGTAGCCCATTATAAAAATCGGCACCAGGTCAATTATATGCAGGGCCAAAGCATACAAAACGGCGTCCGATTTGGCAATCTTAAAAGCCAGAAGTGGCGCCACCACCGCCAACTCAAACGTTCCCGCGTTGCCCGGCGTTATCGGAATCATCAAAGCAATGGTATTAATTACCATCAGCAAGGTCGCCGAAATCAGGGGCAATTTAAAGCCGAAGGCGCAAAAAAGCGAATAAATTACCATCATTTGCGATAGCCACCCCAAAATGGAAAATCCCAACGTCCGGAAAAAATATTGGGTTGACCGCAACATCTTAAGACCCCGTGTAAACGACCGGACAAATTTTTTGAGAGTTATATAAAATCCCGGCCATCGCCCCCGAAAAAGACGACGGCAGAAGGCCCCGATACGGTTCTCGTTGAGCAGGATAAGATAAAGCAGGATAAAGATTATTACCGTCGCCACGGCAATAATTACGGCAATGGTGCGATAACGCGCAGGGAAAGCCATCGATGCCGCCGACAATATCATAATGAAGGTCAGCAATCCAATGGCATCGAAAACAACCTCCAACACAATCGTCGAAAATACATACGTCTTTGACAAATCTTCCTTGCGCGAAAACAAGAGTAGCCGCCCCACCTGTCCGGTTAATGCCGGCATGACAATATTAATCGCCTGACCCGCTGAAAATAGCGGTATAACCCGGGTCCATTTGATTTTTTTCATGGGCTCAACAATCGTCCGCCAGCGTACAGCTTTGCAGATGATAAACATGAACTGCAAAAGCACCGCCAACAACAAATAATATAAGTCCGTGCGCTCCAGCATATTACGAACATCGGAAAGTCGAATGTCTTTGACGCAGTAACCTAAAAGTAACAGGGCAATAATCGAACCCCAGAGCTGTTTTTTCTTCAAAAACGATTTCATCGCTCTCCAAAAACATAACCCCACCTGTGTGGGGTTGATATTTGATTTTGGATAATAGGTATTTATGAATTATGTGTCAATATAAACTGTGGCGAAGAATATCAGAGTAGCTCGACCCGATCCTTATGTATCCACCCTTTGCGCTTGTTTTCGAACATAACCAGGTAATAGTTTTTTTCCTGACGTTCCACCCTAAAAACCAAACCGTAGGAACCGGTGAACTCCAGTTCACGGTTTTCATCGGGGCCGCTGTAAACACCGGCTTCCGATGCTACTATTACTCCCTTTGGAGCCATGTAGTCGGTTCGGTATTTATAAGTCGTTAAAGCCGCCGAACAGACCAGTATGATACCCAGGATGTAAACCATTAGGCGAGCCATTGTCCCCGCGAAACGGAAATGCAGAATCGCGGCCAAAAGCAGGATAAAAAGGATAAACAATCCTGACGAAATCCAGGCCAGGTCATTTAATGTAAACGGCCGTACCACCGCATCCATGAAATCGGTAACGGGGTTGATTCTCACTCCCTCCAGCGACACGGCCATGAACTGCCGGGCGAATTCCAGGTTATTATTAATGTCCTCGTCAACCGGGTTGAGTCGTTGCGCGCGCATATAATATAAAATGGCATAGCCGAGTTCTCCCATCTGATAATAGCAATTACCTATATTATAATAAAGTGCCGCCGATACCAACCCCCTCTGTTCCAGTTTCAAATATTCCGCCAATGCCTCCGGGTATGAATTATCAGCATAGAGCTTCCCGGCTCCGGCAAATACCGAATCGGCATTAAATCCCTCCGGCGCGGCCAACAATGATGTCGCCGATAACAGGACAACCAGCCCGATTATGAAGCTCTTACCCAAGACGGGTTCCCTCCAGCCTGACAAGTATATTCTCGGCGCGGCGCAGGGAATCGGTATTTTGCTCCGGCGCAATGTCGGCACCCGACGAATACTGGGCGAAATCGGCCCGCCGGAATAACTCCCGGAGATCCCCAAGGATTTCTTCACCGGCTCCTTTCTCCTGAAGTAATTCCATGAGCATATCCGACGTAAACCCATAGGGTGAACGGTTGGTTTTATCGGCCACATAACTGATCACCGCCTGCCGCAATTCGGCATAAAACTCATCCGGCCGGCCCGATTCCCTCAATTTTCGGGCCTTCTTTAATCTTTTTTGGGCCATTTTACGGGCGCTACGCGACCGGGCGTAACCTATATCGACGGCCAGCTTCTCGCGGCGTTTCCGCATGACGATTACACCGGCCAGTATTATGACCGGCAGACTATTAAGGGCCAGGTAACGCGGCGAAAACAAAATCAAAGCCTTTTCCCCTTCCAGCTTGCCGGGATCGCTTTTTATATATCGTATATCTTTTGCCTCTGGATTGATAACCCTTCCCGGCACCGCCTGATACGGCACTTCGGCATATTCCATATTTTCCGCTTGCTTGACATTAACCGTGATCGAGTCTGTGGTTATCGTCCGATACCGTTTGCCCTTCGGGTCAAAAAAGCTCAATGATACCGACGGAATCGTTAGTTTTCCCGCTTTCTTGGGTATAAAAACCTCTTCGAAAATTTTTGTCCCCCCAACCACATTATCGATCTTGGATATCTTCTCGCTGGTGGACGCCCGATATACGCGAAAATCCTTCAAATCCTCGATTTTCGGTTCGGCGATAGTCTTAATATTACCCGTCCCGCTGATTTTATAGGTTACCGTGATCGGCTGATTGACCTCGGTAGAAAGCTTATCGGCCGTTGAACGAATCGTGAAATTCCCGACCGTTCCGCTGTAATCGGCCGGCTTGCCCTCTGCCGGAAGCGGCATTACTTCCACCGTCAAAGGCTTGGAACGGACTGTCATCGGTTCGCCACGGTCAAAAAAACTTTCCAGCGAGAACGGGTTGTTACGCTGGCTGTCCCGGCGACCGGCCACGGTCACATCGATGCGGGCCGGGCCGATTGTCAGCTCGCCTGAACGGGTCGGAAACAGCGCCGTGTTTATCTCCACCGCCTTGTAACGACGGCCGTTAATCGTTTCATAATAGGTCTTCTGCGGTTCCAGCACTTCGGCCCAGAAATCGGTCGTCTGCGGTGCGGTGTACGATGGCTGTGAATACAACCGCACGGCGTTGTAGAATTTTATGCTTAATGTAACCTGCTCGTTGACATAAATCTTTTCCTTGTCCACGCTGGCCACCATGAAAACGTCACGGTTATCCCCCTGATCGTTCCGCGCCTGGTCCTGAACCGATTGGGGAGTGGCGACCCCCTGCTCCAGAACCGTCAGTATAACTTCGTTGGATTCATATCGTTTCTGATCTATCACAATAACGGCCGGCTTGATGACAAACGTCCCCTTGCGTTTGGGAGCGAGAAGGTACTGGTAGCGCAGAGATGATTGAATCTCCCCGTTGACTATCGAGATATTGGTTGACGTCCCCTGGGAATAATATTCAAACACCGACAAATTCGGCAGGCTGGGCGTGGGATAGCTCTGTCGGCTACCCGAAATGGTAACAACCAGCGTCGCCTGGTCGGTCAACCCGATCGTATCGGGGCTGACTTGCATGGTTATTGTAATATTATCATCCGCGAAAGCCCCGATGCCCGCCAAAAGAACCAGCGCCGTTATGTATATGCCGAGTCGTCTGACCATTTACCAATCGTTTCCCTGATAATTTCCACGGGGAAGGTTACGGTTTATTTTCTTCTGCACGTCTTTTTCATCGTCTTTAAGGGCATTCAAAATCCGCTCGGCGTCCTCCTTGGACATTTCATTCTCCTCGACTTCCTGCGGTTGCGGCTGTTGCTTTTGATCCTGTTGGTCCTGATCCTGCGGCTGTTGTTGTTGTTGCTGTTCCTGATTTTCCTGTTCCGGTTGCTCCTGCTGTTGCTGCTGTTGCTGATCCTGTTGCTGTTGTTGCGGGTCCTGCTCCTGTTTCTGCAATTGCTCTTTAAGACGTATCCGCGCCAACTCCAGGTTATACTTGGCGTCGAGATCGTCCGGATTCAGTTCCAGTGATTTCTGATAAGCCTGTATGGCCGCCTGATAGTCGCCCGTCCGGAAATGACTGTTACCGACATTGTAATGGGCCAGGGCTTCATGGGTAATATTGTCGGTTCGAAGAGAACTTTGCAGTTTTTCCAGCGCTTCTTCGTACTTGCCTTCTTTATAAAGAGTCGTCCCGATATTAAAATCGAGCCCCGGCGTCTCCGGTCGTTCCACTTCCGCCTGATGATACCAATCCAATGCCTGCGAATATTCCCCCTCCTGATAGGCGGCATTGCCCCGCCCGACATATTTCGAAAAGTCGTCGGCGGCAACACTCCCGGCCATAGGCAACAAAACCGCCAATATGATCATTATCCGGCTCATTTATTATTTATACCCCTAACCTTGCGTTTTTCCGAGATAAAGAATTCGCCTATAATCAAAATCATTGCCAGCGCCAAAGGATACTGAAAACGGTCTTCATATTGCATGAGGAGTTTGCCTTCCAGTTCCTTTTTCTCCATTTTGGCGATATCGTCATAAACCTTATCGAGCTCCATTTCACCCGGTGAGGCATTATAATATCTCCCACCGGTATTTAATGCGATTTTTTGAAGAGTCATCTCGTCGAGCCTGGTCACCACCACTTCGCCGCTTTTGTCCTTCTTATACCCGGCTTTGTTGCCTGCCCGATCGGTTATGGGAATGGGCTCCCCAATGGGCGAGCCGATACCGATCGCGTATATTTTTACTCCGGCTTTGCGGGCTTCATCTGCGGCCTCAATCGGATTGGTGTTGTGGTCCTCACCGTCGGTTAAAAGAATCAACACCTTATGCTTCCGCTCTTTGCTTTCAAACGCTTCCGTTGCCTTGCGGATGGCGTCGCCGATGGCCGTCCCCTGACGGGGAATCAACCCGACATCGATCACGTCCAGAAACAGTTCCGCCGCCGAATAGTCAAGCGTCAGCGGGCACTGGATAAAAGCCTCCCCGGCGAATGCCACCAGGCCGATCCGGTCGCCCTGCAGGCGGTCAAGTATACCGCGCACTTCCTGGCGGGCTTTGGTGATGCGGTTCGGTTTCATATCTTCGGCCAGCATCGACGCCGAGACATCGATAGCCACGATAATGTCCACCCCCTGCCGCTTCATCATTTCCATATGCGTCCCGCACTGCAATTGCGACAGGGTTAAAACCAAAAACAATACTCCGAAAATCAACATCGCCGCCTTGCCGCCCTGACGGGCGAAACTGATATGGGGCGAATTTTTCATCAACAGCCAGACATCCCCGAAACGCGCCAGGATTTTTTTCTTGCGGTTGATCGACCAGATATAAAACAACATCAGGACCAGCACCAATCCCAGCAATACCAAATTTTCGGGCATCGCAAAACGCATTTTCCAATACTCCCTACGGTATCTTCCGAAATACGGTCTGGCTTAAAACCATTTCCAGAACCAGAAAACCCAGACCGAAATAAACGAAAACCACGAACAATTCTTTGTACTGCACATATTCGCTGACTTTTATCTCGGTTTTCTCCATTTTGTCGATTTCCGAATAAATATCCTCAAGTTCCTGTTCGGAACGGGCCCGGAAATATCTGCCCCCGGTTTTTTCGGCTATTTTGCGAAGCGTTTCTTCATCAATCTCATTGGGCAAATAAACATATCTTTTGCCGAAAATCGGGTCATCCACCGGATACATGGCGTTTCCCGGCTTGCCGACCCCGATCGCGTATATTTTCACACCCATCGTTTTGGCCACACCCGCCGCCGTCAACGGGTCGATTTCCCCGGCGTTATTGATGCCGTCGGTCAGTAGAATTATCACTTTCGATTTAGCCGGTGAATCGCGTAATCGATTAACCGAATTGGCCAGGGCCATGCCGATCGCCGTGCCGTCCTCGATCATCCCGAACTTGACCTGATCGAGAAAATTCAACAGAACCCCGTAATCGAGCGTCAGCGGACATTGCGTGAACGATGATTTGGAGAAAACCACCAATCCAATCCGGTCGCTGTAACGTTTGGCCACGAATTTCTTTATTTCCTCCTTGGCCACATGCAACCGGTTCTGCGGTTTGAAATCCTCGGCCTTCATCGAACCGGACACATCCAGCGCCAGCATGATATCGATGCCTTCCGAAGATACCTCGCGGTTTTCGGTCCCGGCCTGCGGCCGCGCCAATGCGATAAAAAACAGCGCCAGCGCCAAAACCCGCAACAGGGGCAACATAAACCGGAAACGCGCCCGGCCGCGTTTGGCCGAACGCCGGACTATTTTAAGATCGCTGTACTTTATGCTCGCCACCGCGGCCCGCCTGAATCTGAATGCGAATATCAATAGCCCGATTATAATCGCCAACCCCGCCGCCAGTATTATCCACGGCTCGACCACTATCTCCCGCTCGAATATGTTGACATGATAACCGGCGAATCTAAACATTGACGGTTCCTCCGCTTTCAGCCGTTGTCACCGCAACCGGCGTCAGACGGGACAGGTGCAGAATGCGGATTTTGTCGACCAATTCATTGGCCATTTCAAAATCACCGCGCATACGTTCATCGCTTGGCACCAGTTTGGCGAATTTGACCAGATCGGCGTGACCCAAGAACTCTTTGACTATTTCCAGTATTTCAGGATCGATGTCCTCCTCGGACATGCTCTCCAGAAATTCCGCCGTCGTCATGTCCAGGACCGGCTTACGATAGATTCGTCCCATATACTCTCGCACGATTTCGGTCAAAACCACGTAGTACATTTTGAACAGCCCCTCGGCAGGATAATTTTTCTCCTTGAGATGCGCCAGCTTTTCATAGGCGATTTCCCATGGATCCCGCCGATCGACAAATTCCTCCCGTTCCATTTTTGCACGGAAATATTTCTGATAAACAAATCCGCCGCCCAATAGTATTATGACCCCCGCGATGATTGCATAAACCCACCACGGCCAGCCAGTTTCAAACGACAATGGCGCCTTGACGTCGCGGATATCCGCCGTATCGGCCCCCTCGGCGATCAAAGATTTCACCTTGATCGCAATCGGCTCTGAAATCAAATATTTAATGGTGCTGTCCGGCCTCATGAATTCGATCGGGATCGGCGGTATAATATAATCGCCCGTCGTGAAAGTCGTCAGCACAAAACGGCTTTCGTTCTTGACCCGCCCCTTTTCGAGACGCGTCACGTCGTCGCTTTTATAATCTTTGACGTCGAACGCCCCCAAATTGGCTCCGATTGGCGGCGGCGTCAGAACGATATCGGAATCATGAATGATCGTCAAACGATAAGTAATCAAATCACCGATATAAATCTCCGATCGGTCCACCGACGTCTCCACCGATATCCCCGGTGCCGACTTGACCGTATCCGTGACCTGCTCGCCGGCCGCAAAAGACAAAGCGACTATCCAAAAGGCAAAAGTATATATTACCGTCTTCTTCATGTTCTGCATCACCGTGTTATCGGCAACCCCTGACCATCAGATTCGGTCCCCATCCTATCGCACATTCTCCTCGAACACCTGTACCTTTTCCACCGCCGCCAGTTTGTTGATATAATCCGAAAAGGCCTTCTGGAATTTATCCCGGCCGTAGTCCTGAAGCACTTCGCTTTGCACGTCGCCATAGTCCTTGCCGCCGTACTTATCGTTCTTATTGGCCAGATAATAATTATATACGTCCAGGCTATCCGCCTGGTCGGGCGGAAGGATATTCCGGCGGATATATTTTCCGATGACCGCCTGACGGATCACTTCCTCGGCTGTCCGGCGCACTTCGCCGTCGCGATCCAGGCCCTGCCGCAATCCATCTTTGTATATCAATTCCATCTGTATATATTGATTGAGCATTTCGAGCTTTTTGGATTTGGAAGTGTACTCTTTTTGCATCTCGGCCGGAAGTTTCTGGATTTCCTTGTCGATTTGACCCGAAAATATCGGAATATCGCCAATTTTGGCGACCATCTTTTCTCCCGCATGCGCGGCTGTCACCGAATCGATATTGACCGCTTTATCCAGTTCCCGCTTGGCGTCCATAATACGCCCCATTTTCTCCAGACATTCAATAAGCTTTTTCCCCGCCTCGGTGTAATATGACGCCTCCGGATTTATCGACCGCGCCCGGATAAAATACGCCGCCCCGTTTTCATAATCGAATAAATCTTCGTAGTACAACTTCCCGATCATGTAATACAGATTGCCCCGGGTGACGCCGTCAAGGTCTTCGCCGGCCAGCATCCTTTTGTACTCCTCGATGGCCGCTTTGGGCAGATTGTTGTCGGCCAGTTCCCCGGCAAGCCTGCGAGCTGCGGCACTGACATCGGCCGAATCCGAATCCCATTCCGCAGAAATAAGATAAAGCACCGCCCCCAGCAATATTATCAGAATCACCAGGTTTATCCAGGCCAGCAAATTTCTTCCGTCAGCCATGACTATCGCCTCTTCTCCCTCATCTTGAAAAAGTTTATCAACGGGACGATATACGTCTGGTTGGTAATAATCTGTATAAAATCGACGTCGATCAGCCGCAATGACCGTTTCAGTCCCAGATTATCCTCCTGTGCCTTCAACGTGAAATCGCGACGGAATTCACGCGAGGAAGTATCGATTATAACCGTCTCGCCGGTTTCGGCGTCTTCCAGCTCGATCAGCCCGACGTTTTCGAACGCGATTTCGCGCGGGTCCGATATTTTCATCGCGATAATATCGTGCTTGTTGTTGGCAATCTGCAGCGGCTTGAGATAATCTTCGGACATAAAATCGGAAATTAAAAAAACCACCGATTTTTTCTTTATGACGCGACTGAAATATTCCAGCGCTCCGGAAATATCAGTTCCCCGGCCGCTCGGCTTGAAATACAAAATTTCCCTCACCAGCCGCAACACGTGGGCGCGCCCTTTCTTGGGCGGTATATATTTCTCGATGCCGTCGGTAAAAATAATCATGCCCACCTTGTCGTTGTTTTTGACGGCCGAAAACGACAGCAGGGCACACAACTCCGCCGCCGTTTCCTCTTTATACCGTTCGCGTGTGCCGAAATGCCCCGACGATGACATGTCCACCAGAAACATGACCGACAACTCGCGCTCCTCCCGGAACTTTTTAATGTGCGGATACCCTGTGCGCGCCGTCACATTCCAGTCGATCAGGCGGATATCATCCCCGGGCTGGTACTGTCGGACTTCCTCGAATTCCATTCCCTGACCTTTGAAGGTCGAATGGTATTCGCCGGAAAACAGGTCGTTAACCAGCCGCTTGGTACGTATCTCGATACGCCGTATATTTCTGAATATCTCTTTCTGGTCCATGGCCCGCTATCACATCATGGTACTTCAATCGTGTCGAAAATCTGTCTAACCAGGTCATCGGCGCTCTTTTCTTCGGCTTCGGCCTCATAGGTCACGATAATACGGTGCCGGAGCACGTCCGGGCCGATCGCCTTGATATCCTCCGGCGTGATATACCCGCGCCCCTTGAGGAAAGCGTGAGCCTTGGCCGCCAGATTGAGGTATATCGTCGCCCGCGGCGAGGCGCCATAAGAGATCATGTCTTTGATACTGCCGAGGCCATATTTCTCCGGATCGCGCGTGGCAAACACGATATTAAGAATATACTCCTTGACCTTGTCGTCGACATAAATATCGGTGACGATCTTGCGAACCCGCACTATGTCCGCCGGCGTGATGACTTTCTCGATATTGAATTTCTGCCCCGTCGTCATGCGATCCATGATCAGCCGCTCTTCATCCGGCGTCGGATACGTCACCTTCAGTTTGAGCATGAACCGGTCCACCTGCGCTTCCGGCAGCGGATAGGTGCCTTCCTGCTCGATCGGGTTCTGTGTGGCCAGCACCAAAAACGGCTCGTCGAGTTTGAAGGTGTTGTCGCCGATCGTCACCTGCCGCTCCTGCATCGCCTCCAGAAGTGCCGACTGCACCTTGGCCGGAGCACGGTTGATTTCGTCGGCCAGTATGATATTAGCGAAAATCGGCCCCTTTTTGGCCGTGAATTCCGCTTTTTGCGGATTGTAAATCATCGTCCCGATCAAATCCGCCGGAAGCAAATCCGGCGTGAACTGCAATCTCTGGAATTTGGTGTCGATGGCATCGGACAGCGTCTTGACCGCAAGCGTCTTGGCCAGCCCCGGCACCCCTTCCAGCAGGATATGCCCGTCGGCCAGAATCCCGATCAATAGCCGTTCGATCATGTATTTCTGCCCGACAATGACGGTACTAATCTGGGACGTCAGCTTCTGAACGAAGACCGACTCCTTTTCCACTATCTCCTGAATCTGTTGTATATCTTTATCCATGCTACCTCCGTCCGGTATTTATCTTATGACTCCCGGAACGATTTATTTTTTACGAAATTTTCTATCTCGGTTGTAAGCCTTAACGCTTCGCCGGGCGACCCGGTCCCCGGTGCGAATTTTTCCTTTTCCGCCATTTTAAGCCATTTGGCCAGCCGCAACTTGTCGTCTTCCGCTATTTCAAGAGCGTTTATCCGTGAGACGATGGCTTCCAATGTCAAACCCAAAAGGTCGAGCTGATACTGCTTTTCTATATAATACAACAGCGCTTTGTGTAGCCGTGTGAAAAACGCCTGCCGGTCACCCGCCGATTCCTTCTTTATTTTATCCAGTTCACCCAGCAGATGCTCCACCGGCGTGATCACCGGCTCTTTGGGCTTTGCCCGGCGACGAAGCACAATTATAAACACGGCCAGCCCCCCGGCCAAAAAAACCAGTCCGATTATAAAAACCCAGAGCGTCCCGCCCATTTCTGTCTTCTTAACCGCCACCGGTTCGGCGATAATCACCGACAATTCCGGCGTCGATAACTCCCCCGGAACCGAATCGGGCATTGCAATATAATTTAGCGTTATCGGGTAGATTACACCTTTTCCGGCCTCCGTCGGCTGAAAAGTGTACTGATATGTTCGAGTGGTGATTTCAACCCCATTTTCCAAATCGCTGGAAATTTTAGAGGTCGTTCCGAGAACCCTCATGCGCTCGGCCTGCGGCAAAGCAAATATTTTAAAATTATAATCGAGAATGTCGCCCGTCCATTTGACCTCAATGGTCAAATCAACCGTTTCCTCGAATTTTATATCGGCCCTGTCCAGTCGCGCCGACAATTGCATATCCGATCCCCATAAGAGGACCGGAAAGGCCATAATAACCAGAACGATAATAAATCGTGTTGCCCTAAGAATACTTTTCATGTCGTAAGGATACACATTATCTTTGTTACTGGTCGCCTAACACTTTCTCTTTCTTGCTGTTCGGTCAGTATAAGACCGAATGTTTTTATACAGCAAAGCGCATTCAAGGTTGCAAAAATTTTTCAGGGCCGCCCCGCCAAAAAAGCGATTAGTCCAACCACCATCAGTGCTTTCATAGCCTGACCGATCAGGGCGTATTTCCCCTTATTCTTCGAAACCTTTAGCCCGACCAACAATATCATAAGTGGCACATCCACCCCAACCAGCACAATCCAGGTAAACACCGGGCGGTAAAGTTCTATGGTCATGGCCATTATGGTTAACAATATGACCACGACATATATGACCATAATCATGTATTCTATGGCCAAGGCGGGGAAAACCGTCGGCAGGGTCTTATACTGGGCCCCAAGATCACCGTCAAAATCAGCCAAATCCTTGAGCATTTCGCGGCCCAGATGAAAAAGAAAGGCAAAAACCGCCGGCGCGAATGTCCCGGCTACCATATAAGCGTTTGGTACTCGCACCGCCATCCCCCCGGCGATAAAAGTCAAAGCCCCCAGAAGTGACACGGCCAGGTTACCCCATAAGGACGTCTTTTTCAGCCGGAAATTGTAAATGACTAATACCAGGACCGCAAATATGACAATAACCGCAAACTTCAGACCTAAAAACAGCGCCAGTATTATCCCCAGTCCGTTCAGAATCCAGAACGCCAGTACCGCCACATATGACGGCAAAACGCCCGATGGCAACACCCGCCCCGGATGGTTCTTACGATCAACCTCCATATCAAGGAAGTCATTCAGGGCGTTGCCGGCGGCACAAACTAACGCGGCACAAAACGAAGCCAGCACCAGACGGATATTGTCATGATTTCCATATGACAGATACCCGCCCAGCCAGACCCCGGCCGCGGCCATCAGGCAATTGTGCAACCGCAATAATCGGGTTAAATACCATATCTTGATCACAACCCAGAATAGTGATATAACCGGCTATATGTCAACAATTTAAAATTGCCCGGAAAGTAGCACGGCCAGACGCGGCTGGTCAATTGCCGCCTCTTCACCCCAGGCCAAAGATAATTCTAAACGGCCGGCATTGGATGACAGCGAAACCCCCAAACCATAACCCCATTTATTCCATGAACGGCGATGTTTCTCTCCTGTTAAATCCGCCTCTTTACGCTCAAAATAGACCCCGTCCACAAACGGGTAGAAATAATCCCTTTCCGAAAAAAAGAACCGCCACTCATGAGCCAGACTCACCAGACGGTCCGCTGCAAATTGATCCGGGCGATATCCCCGCAAACTGCCCAACCCGCCGATCAAATACAATTCCGACAATGGCAGGAAATTTTCAGAGCTCTCAATATCCTTGAAATCCAGCAAAACATGGCCGGAAAATCCGGTGAATATCTTCATTTGCGTCCCCAGCCGAATTTCTGACCGGGTATCGTTGTATATTTTTCTCGAAGGGATGTCATTGCCTTTATTCGCCCTGTAAATTCTCCGCGAATATGATATGGTCCAATCCAGCTCGGACTGAAATCCGATGCTCCGCTCGGCGACTATCCGGCCCCAGTTTATTCCCAGCGACGCCCGCCATACCTCGTATGAAAACGCCGCCGTATCGGCCGGTTCCACATTTTTCCAGCCCAGCGCCGCAGTCATATCGAACGATTGTGACAATGGTTGATAGTATTCCGCATCCAGCCCGAACTCATAAAAATAATCGCGGTAATCGCGCGTTTTCAGCCGGGTATTAAATAAACCCGGACCGGAAATGAACACCGGCTGGCGAAAGGATACCATAAATGTTGAATTATCCGTATCCCGCTGGTCAAACAGAAATTCGGCTTTGCGACCCCGCCCGAAGAAATTGCGCGCGATAAAATTCATATATCCGACAAATGTCCCGCCGTTATCCGGGACAAACCCGGCCGCGCCGTTAAAATAAAACTGCTTTTTCTCCCGAATCGGGAACACCAGTCGACTTCCCCAATAACCCGGTTCCGGGATGATCTCCGGCTGGCCCGCCACTTCCAGATAATCCAGACGCCCGAGGTTTTTTGCCGCCCGCTCGATACGCCCGGGATTAAGTGTATCTCCACGATTTATATATAAGTACCTTTCCAGATGTTTCGGGTCAGTCTTGTGTAATCCGGTAAATTGAATATCGGTCACGACCGCCGCCGCACCCGGATGAATCTTCATTTCGATATTCAGCGTGTTTCCCTTTCGTATCACACTGTCGATAACAACTTCGGCAAAATAGTAACCGCGGTTCCGGTGGTCGTCCAATATCGAATCGACAATGCCAAACAATAAATCCCGTTCAAGAACTTTATCTATTCGCCGTACTTCGACACTGCCGCCGATATCGACCCTGACAACTCCGATTTCGTAGCGCGGCCCGAAAGTGACCGAAATCACCCCGGCACTATCGCCCCGGCCCGTGACCGCCGCATCCAAAAAACCGCAGTCCGTCAAATACGTCGCCAGCGAGTCAGTACCGCTTCCGTCGGCATGTTTCTCCAGAAATCGCGACGCCGTCGCCCGCCACTCGACGGTCCCATCGGAAAACACAACTTCCCCGCCGTACGCCGAAAGACCCGCCACAAGCGCAATGCCGACAAATATGCTTTTAAAAATACGCAATGAACTCTCCCCGACCAACAATGCGCGGTTTGCGATCATCACTGTGACGTCCCGTGAAGGTCAGAGTGAAACGGAAATCATTGGCCATCTTATAATCGGAGCGTACCGACCAGATTGCTCCATACTCGCCGCTTTTATTGTCGGTCAACCGATATGACACCGTGCCGTGGGCGCTCAACGATTGATGATAGGCCGAGATCCTGACAGCCGTTTCGCCGTTTCGGAATAACCGCAAAGTCGGCCCCATTTCCGTGATCAACTGCTTGGATTGCCCGCCGCCCTCGGCCCGGCGGTACGACAGCCCTCCCGACAGCTGCCCGAAACCGGCCTTATATATGGCGCTGGCGCCGATAGAATATCCGTCGACGTTGTCCGAGAACCCATAATAGACATCACCCATATATTCGAAATAATTAACCTCCTGCGTGAAAAGCCAGGGTCCGAAGCCCCGACGAAGTTGCGCCTGGACGATGCCCTCATGCCGGTCTCGATTCCCGCCCGACAACAACCGGCTTTCATAATTGTATGAAGCTGAAAGGTTGAACAAATAGTAGCCCGGATACTGTAGCGACTTCAATTCCCCGGAATAGTCCAGCCGTCGGTACAGGTATTTTCTATCACCGTTGGAATAGAACGGCAACAGCCAGAGCCAGTCGCGGGATTGCTCGGCCAGCAGGTCCTCCGTGCTGTTGGCGTTAAGACGCAAATAAAAATTATCAGGATTATAAACCAGCCGGATGGCTTTCTCACCGGCTTTGACCGCGGCCTGACCCGAGCGGACCTCTTCAACCCTGATAAAATTGCCCTCCGCGTCAGGAATATACTGACCGTTTTCGAGGATATACTGCCCCTGCCCCGGATCCACTTCGAGATATGTAATCCCCCGCTCGAAGCGGTTTTCTTCCGATATCGTGTATGATGCACTTACCGATAAATTGCGGCGGTCGGAACTGTACGTTGTCCCCACCCGGGCGAGAAGCTGGTCCTCTTCAAGCTCCCCTTCCGAATACCGCTGGGCCGTTATAAAAATATCCGAATGAAAACTTCGGTAATTGAACGCCGAATTTATCGTCCCCCGCATCCGTTGCCGACGGCTTCGCCAGGATCCGGTCAGGGTATCTTCGTCATACACCGAAAGGTTCAGGCTATGATCCAGCCATGACAGCCGCGTTTCATAGTTATACTCTGTCGTCCCACGTCTTTCGCCGGAATAATCGTTTCGACGGCGATCACATCGGAACATTGTCGTTACAGAGGCATTATCAAACGGCCGAACATTCAGCTTGGATTCGACAACATCCCCGAAACCGCCACGGGCCATTCCGGACGCGTCCAGCCGAGCATCGAGACGGGTATAAGCGACATATGACGCCGACCCTTCACGCTCCGCTTTTACCAAAGCCAATGTCCCGTACTGCGATTGAAATTGATTTTCATATCTTAAGAAACCGGCGTCGGCATAGACCCCATAGCCGGTCCGTATCTCGGCCATACCACTCGCAAAGGCCCGATAATCATCACCGGCGGCTTCAAGACCTGCCGGTATCAGATATTTCTGCGCCAGATCCGCCCCATCGCGACGTTGACGCGCCCGGAAATTCTTTTCGATTAATTCCGCCCCTGCCCGAAACCCGTTCTGAACCGTCCCCGGTTGCACTCGGGCCCCATACATCACCTCGCCCGTATAATGGCGTCCGACATTATCGCCGTCGTCTAACGATGAATAAAGATTCATATCCCGGTCGGATTGCCGAACCATAAATTTCACCATCGCCTGTTCGGCCGGGCGAAATCCCAGCGCCGTCTCGACATAATTCTCCGACGATGGCATCGGAATTGTCACAATCGGCAGATAATCGCCCCGACCGAAACCGATAAAACGGTATACCCCGTCGCCGATATAAACATAATCGCCCCGTCCCGATTCCACCGCCGAGAAACTTACCCGATAGTCCCCGTTTCCCTCACCCGTATAATAATAGTACACCCGCCCCGAATCGTCGGTCACCTCGATATAATCGCCCTCCGGGTCGAAAACGACACCGCTTCGAAAATTTTGCGAGACAGAATCGCCGATAGCTTCCAGCCGCGCCAAATCTTCGGCACCTAAATCCCCGGATTCCATGCGGTTCTTGTCGTCGCCTTCATGAATGAAATTGACGGCAAGATGAATCAGTGAGTCTTCGAGCGCCGCGCCGCCGCCCAGATTATAATACATCCTTTCAAAATCATCGGTAACCGGCTCATAATCTATTTCCACGCGTGAACGTGAGTCGATCGGCCGCCGGGCCGTAAACGTGATCGACGATCCCGGATAGTCCATTATGTAATCCTTGTCGGCGCCATGCTCCAGCGGTTCCCCATCGAGCCAGACCCGCTCGGACCCGGAAACAATGGGTTTTATTTCGGTGCCCGAAAAAATACGGTACGGCCCCTGATTGCGGTCAGTACCGTTAAACTTGGCCGACCGGAATGCCCCTCGCGGCCGGGCCACCGCCGCCGCCGCCGAAGCATGATAGGTATTGAATCGGGCCGTCATCCCCGAAACCTGCTTCAACTGGGGACGGCCGTAATCCGATGCCACCGCGATTTCCAGATTGCCGACGTCGGCGCGAAATTCCTTCGATTCCACCGATAAATACAATTTGTCCAGCTCGCTGATGCGGCTGTCAAGAGTCCCGTACGACGGGTCATAACCACGGTCGCTCAATGACCCGCTGATTTTCAGCCCCGGTCGAAGCATCCCGTTAAGACGCAGATCGAGCGTTTGGCTGAACTGCGAACCGCCGCCGGTCTGCGAAAGAAGTGAAAATTTCTTGGCCCCGGAAATATCGACCGCGGCCCTTTCGGACGGCCTCGGTGCACCAACGGTCCCCACCGAAACCGCCGGGGATTTTATCCCCGATGACGGTTGCGTCGCTACCTCCGCCCCATACCTGTTTTGAAACCACGAGGGCAATGGCGTGTACTTTATATAAAGCGTATCGCCCGATGGCACGCTGATATTAAGCCGCACCACCGACCGGGTATAATCGATATGATAATCATTATCTCGAATAAGCGCCGTGTCTCCGAGCCGAAGACTGTCCGAACCCGGGATAATCATGCTGTCATGAAGTTTCAGGGTCGCCTTGAGCTCCGCGCCCGTATAAATTTTCGTGGCACCAAAACAGGAAGAAGCGAAAAATAAGACTATGATGATTGCGTTTATTATAAGGCGCGGCACGGTCATGGCTGACCCCGGCCGCTATTGAGAATACATAATTTTAAAAATCAGAATCCGGTTGTTTCCGGTATCACTGACGGCCAGCCGACCGTCGGGCAAGACGGCCACATCGAACGGCTGCGATAAATCATACCCCTGCGGGGATGTCCGGCGGCTGATTTCATATATAAAGGTGCCTTTATAATCGAAACAGTACACCCCGTTGAGATTTTTGTCCGCCACCCAAACGTACCCGTACTGATCAACCGCCAACCCTTCCGGGCTTTTCAAAAAGCCGTCCCCGACCTTGCCGTCATAAAGCCCGATGGCGTCGAATATCTCGACGTGCTTGTTCACGGCATCGCTGACCAGTATATTTCGCGATTTATCGATGACAATCCCGCCGGGCTGAAGAAGATACCCCGTCGAATTTTCCACTCCGCCGATATGCCGGTCGAAATTGCCGACGTTATTGAGCACCGTCAGCCGTCCCTTGACCACGTCGGCGACGATAATTTCACCGTATTGATTGACCGCCACTCCGCCCAGGCTGCCGAAGTCTTCGATACCCGCCGCCGAAAGTTCAAGGCGCTCGACAAAATTCAGCCGGGCATCGAACACCGACACTGCGCGCCCCCCGACTTCCGTAACATACAGGTTAAGGTCATTGTCGATTGCCACATAGACCGGTTGATTCAGCTGTCCCGCCCCGAATCCGAATCCACCGGCATCCCGTGACGGCGTTAAATCGTTGTGGAATTTAACGACCCGGTTGTTCTGCGAATCGATTACATACAGCGAGCCGTTTTTATCGGCGACAATTCCCTTCGGCGCGCTCAATTTTTTGCCGTACACTGCGCCCTCGATGGTGCCGACTATAACCAGCCCGGATGGCTTCCATCCGGCGGTGGTTTCACCTTTATCTTTGGGGGGAGTACAACCGAAAAGGAATAACGCGATAAATGCAGCCCAGAAAATTCCAAGCCTCGAATTCATCAAAAATTCTTGACCAGCTTTATGTTTACTTTGGGATTGCTCCCGAACGGATTACCTGAAAACCTGAAATCCACGTCGCCCAGGAATCCCAGGTAATCATCGCTCACATCTTCGTCTTTGTCCGTCTTCTTCTTATCAAACTTTCGCAGCAGTCGGAACGTATCGATTGACGCCAGAATACGGTTGGCCACCGCCACGCCGATCATGAACGTCGCGTTCCGCATGGCCGCCTTCGAGGAGTTGCGAATGCCGCGGTAACTCTCGCGGTTGGTCGGGCTGTCCCATTGCCAGTCATATTCCGGAATGTTGGGGTAGTACTCCCGCTCCGGGAAATCGGCCAGGCCCCGTCCGTTGAATTCCTCGCGGCTGTCATAAAATGTTATCGTCCGATAAAAATCATCGTCCTTGCCGTCGGGGCTGACCCCGGCATGAACCGAAGCATAATTCCGATAATCATCCTCACGCCATTTCCCGTAAATATAAAAGGCCGCCGCCCCGATCCACGAGACCGCCTCGGCTCCCATGAATGCCTCACCCCGGCCCTTCTCACCGATATAAAAATGACCGGCCCCGGGAAGCAACAGAGACAGCCCGATCGCTTTGGTTCGCGAGATACTCCTCCCCGTCGAATGAACCTGCCCCGATGATACCGGCGCCAGATTTATCATTGCACTTTGATTTAGCGTCCCGCCCGCCGCCATTGCCAGCTGAAAATTTATCTTCGACTGCGGCATTTCGATTCCCGCCCGGGACGGCGAAAAACCCGACAGAATTAACAAAAGGGCCGGAAACAAGTATGATACGAAGCCATGTTTCATTGTCTTATCCATCGCCTAAAAATGATACGAGAACCTGACGATTGGCACCTCTTCGATTTCAGAAAACTTTTTCATCTCGGCCTGGACCGACAGCCAGTTGTCGCCCGTCTTGTTCTTGTTGAAACGACTGGCCGCCAGCGCCGCGTCGAAAGCCGACAACAAATGGTTGGCCATCGCCACGATAATGAACCTGTTGGCCTGGTCGAGCTTGTCATTGGCCTTGTCCCGCATCGATTCATACTGTAATCGCATCGGGGTCATAAGCGTAAGATCATCGTATAAAGCGTACGGATCCGGATTTACATTGGGATCCCAGTAATCCTCCCAGCCGCCCGCGAACTGGTCATATTTGCCGATCATCTCATAGTACTGCTGTGTCCGGGTTTCCGGCAGATGTTCATTCCCGGGGATTGCATCGGCCGGCACTTTCTGCTCAAAATACCTGTGCCAATCCCAGTAATTTTGGCCGTCTATACTTACGCCTTCCCGGTCCCCCTCGATCCAGTGCGCATCGGCAAAGGCCTGAAATTCATCGGTCATCTTATTACCATCGTTATGGTATTTGAAATACCCGACCCAGGAACCGATTTCCACCGCCACCATCAACACCGGCTTGATGAAATTCGACCGCGCGTAATACTGCCCCCATCCGGGCACGGCCAGCGACATCAAAAAAGCCTTCTTGGGCGACTTGAATTCGTACTTGTAAAGATCATCATCGGCCTCGGTCGCGAATTCATCGAAATCTCCCCCCTGCACCGCCGACCCGCCCTGGGACAAACTGGTGGTTTTCATCGTTTGTATTTCCCGCTCCAATACACTCTGGGGCAGTTCCACGGCCAGCGTCAGGCCGGCCCCGAAAATCATAATTATTCCCGCTGTTAGTAACGCTTTCATCATCAACCTTGCCCTTTCTACTTAACGATTGCTATATCAGTGTAATTGGAGCTTTCCGCGCCACTGATATTCACCTTCACCTTACAACGATATATTCCCGTGGGCAGAAACGAAAGATTTAATTGTCTTTCATTATTCGTCCCGCCTTCACCATAGAACTTGTCTTCATATACCAGCACGCCGGTCAAATCAAATAGCCTTATCCCGACCTCGGCGTTGCCTCCGACAAAATACCGCAATCGGGTCTGGCCATCAAGCGTCGGATTCGGGTAGCAATATAGGCTGTCGGCCGGAAAATCACTTGTCGCCGCGAGCGGATCGATAAGCTGGCTTTCTGAAAATTCCAGCGAGCCGTCCGGCCCGCCGCCATACATCGCCCAGTCGGCCAGGTTGCCGCTATACCAGACATCATAGGCATAAAACCAGCCGTCGGCCCCCAGAAAACCCAGCCCGCCCCGGTCGCCTTTGGAAAACACCACCGGCGAACCGACATCACCTGCCGATACCGGCACAAACCTCCGCCCCCAGTCACCATTGAAAGTCAGTATCGAATCAACCCCAACATTCCCCGCATTGATCGGGAAATTATACAACCGGTGCGGCCCCAGTGCGTACAAATTTCCATTGCTCATTACAACCATGATATCCTGACGGCCATCCCGGTCGATATCCGCCACAACCGGGCTGGAAACTACTGTCGCCTTCGGATAACTGCGGTCGATTGTCGCCGGAAAATCGGTCAGCAATACCAGATTCCGGTCGAGGGCATACACTCGGTTAGACCCGGTCAGAACTATATCCGGGTAACCGTTGTTACTCAAATCCGCGATAACCGGATTGACGGTGATCACGTCATTAAGATCGATTTCTCTGTATGAAAACGACGGTGTATTAGTGGTCGTATCCACCGTTACAGCTTTAACCCGCCCTCGCGGCGTGGCCACGATTACTTCCGGCTGACCGTCACGCTCGAGGTCAACCGTTACCGGCCCGTAATAAAACGGACCATCCAGTTCATACATGGTGGCAACGGCGCTTTTCCGGACATAATACAACCTCACCGAGGTACTGTCACCGGCCAGAATGGCGTAATTTTCACCGACCATGCTTACCCCGAACGGTTCCGGTTCGTTGATTTCGGGAAATGTCACCGCCCGCTCGCCGCCGCTGTTATATGTCACCAATTGCTGCATGTCGCCATCATAATATAAACAGCTCAAAATGGAATCTTTAAAAGCGCACCATACCACCACGCCCGAAAGCGCGTCCGCATAAAGCAGGTCGGGCTGGCCGTCGGCTGGGGCATCGTCCTTTGCCGCATAATAAACGCGCACGCTGGCGCTACCGCCGAAGGGATTATAGGTGGCGACGGCAATGTACTTATCGGCCCCCGAATCGAAATCACCCGTCACCGGTCCGGTCGTTATGAGATGATTTTCCTGCCTGAAAAGCGGCAATTGCGCCTCATACGAACCGACCGACGAATAGACCGAGTCATATCGAGGGGTTCCCCCCGCCCAGTAGTCCGACCCATCAGCGTTTATTATATTTATATAATTGCCGGACACGAATATAATCTCGTCATTGTCGTCACCATCGATGTCCTCGACAATCGGCGAAAATCCGATTCGGGGATACCCCCCGCGGCGGGGAAACCCGGCCGCCATGAAGTCATGACTGAAATCACAACTCATGGTCAGACCGGAGGAAGATATATTTTCAATATAAACGTCGGAGTTGGCTCCCGCGAATGTCTCCGAGGGTGGAACGCTGGTCGGGGTCAGCGACGTGTTGTTGCCCGCATAGTACATATCCCGCTGAATCCCCACGTAACCGATGGCATAATAGCCGCGCCCGAAATGCTGAATACCGTCGGCCTCGACCAGCTCGATAAACGGTTCATTGGGCAGTATCTGCAGGATATTGGCGTCGAAGAAATTAATCGGTTGCCCGCCTATCAGCGTGTCGCGCGCGGCGACGGCCTCGTTGACATGCCAGATCAGCATTCCCGAACCCGGCAGGAGAATATCGTATTCGCCGGTCAGAACCAGGCTGGTATCGACCACCAGCGGGTCAAGCTGAACGGTATCGAACACGGCTTTGCCCGGCCCCAGTATGACTGTGGTCACCCTGTCCGCAATCGGATTGGTCGGCTCGCCGTCGATTTCCTCCTGACGATTCTCCAGTAAAAAATACTCGTGCTCGTTGATCGGTATCTTGGCGACTTTAACGCCGTCACTATGCATCAGCGCCGCGGCCAGCTCAATCGACGTGTTCTCACGATAGACAACCGGCTCTACGAAACCCAGGTAAGCCCGTGACCAGGCCATCGGCGCTACCGGGAAAACGTCCGAAACCAGCCGCTCGATATAATCGTCGCCGATGGCAAACGGCAGACGAACCACCGTCCCACGGCCCATGTTGTCCATCAAGGCAAAGTCGCCGACACGGGTCAACGGCGGATTGGTCCCGGTATTGTACAAATCGACCAAACCCAGCTGGTGGCCGAATTCATGAGCCACGACCGCGTTCATAGCCACCACCCGGCCGTCCTGACTGGTCGCCTCGGGAAAAACGACGGCGTCGCGGACCTCATGCGCCCCGCCGTCAACCTCGATATAATAATCCGGATTTAAAAAGACGTTGGCCGTATAGAGATCATTGGGCGTATTCGACAGGACGTCGTTCTGGCGGTCCGCCCCGGCATGTATCAAAAAATAAGAATCATAATCGCCGAACGTGACTTCATCATCATACATATCCACCAGCTCGATACAATCGATCAAAAAATATCCCAGGCCGTCATTGGGCGGTTGCGAACCGTAATAACTCATGGTCTGGGGCAAATGATACACGGAATCGAACTGCCGGGGGAAAACGTCGTACTCGATTGTCAGAAGGCTGTCGGACACCGCCCGATAGTAGTTGTTGAGGGCGTCCATGTGTTTTTCGAAATACTCGCGGTAATGCGGCGCCGGATCGATCAAATGACGTTCCTGCGCGAAAAACTGAAGTGTATCGCGGATATCGAATTTGCCGTTGCCGGTCGTGAGCGGGTCGGCATCGGCCACGAAATCGAATCTTAAGACCAGAACGCGAAGCGTCTGCGGGCCGGACCAGCCCAGGCTTTTCGACGGCAACCGCCATGAATTGTTCCTTTGCAAATCAAGGAGGTTGCGCTTCGACGGTCCGCCGATGCGGGCGACATTGCCGCTGGTATAGGGACCGGCCACACGCTCCGTCATTTCCGACCTGTCTTTTCCGGCAGACTTCAGAAGCTTGAAATCGCCCGATAACGCCGTTCCGGCCAGCAACATCACGGCGCACAAGACAATATGAAAAATCCTATTTCTCATCATCCCGATAACGCCCGTTATATCCCAATCGACAATGATAGTCTCATTGTATTCGCCAGTGGAACATTGTCGTTTGACGGTATATAAGCAAAGTCAAAATTGAATAACTTGTAAGCCAGACCGAAACCGAGGGTCGGCGTCTTGACCTTGCCTTCCTCGTCATAAATATAACCGCCGCGGAAAGCGATAAAGGAACCATATCGGTACTCGGCCCCGGCGTTATAAATTATTTCCCTGATTTCATCGGAAAAAGCATCATCTAATCCGACCAATGACTTGTTCATTTCGGCGGTCAGCAGGACGTTGTTGAAATCCGACTTCACCAGGTACGTCGCCACCCCGATCGCCAGATTGCGCGGCAAGGGGTCAGCCTGGGCCACGTCGATATAGGAGATATCCGGCCCGAGGTTGGTCATGGCCACACCCAGTGTCCAGCGGTTGCTCATGCGATACAAAATCCCCAGGTCGAGGGCCAGGCCGGTCGAAGTGCCGCTACCCTGTTCGGCTCCGGCGCCCTGATCGGACAGATGCGAATAAATTATTTTGGCCGAAACACCGCCGCTCAAATTCGTCGTCAGGGGCGTACCGTATGACAACGTCAAAGCCACATCAAATGCGGAGAAATCCCCCAGCGACTGACCCGTCGGGTCGGTTCGGCTGATATTCCCGTACGACAGGAAAGTGATATTCCCGCCCAGCGTTCCCCATTCGGGGATGTTTTGCACGTAGGAGAAAAACTCGTAATAAATATCGTCGGCCAGCTCCGGCAGCCAGTTGACATGCATCATCGTGATTTCACCTTTGGCCGCGGCCCGCACCATCACCCGGTTCGTCGTCGCGAACCAGAGATTGCCGTCGTGTTCTTCCACCGCCATAGTGTTGCGCCGCGACAGGTCGCCTTCGTTATAACGTGACCAGCGATATTCATAGATAATAGTTCCGCTTTCGGTCGCGAAATAAATCTTTTTATCGGCCGGTCGGATATCGTGAATGCGGGCCCCGGCCGGATTGGCATAGCGTAAAATATTCTGCCCCGCCACCAGATTGTCGGATTCAAGTTCATTGACCGAGCGAATAATATGAGCCAGCCTCTCGGCACGGTCAGGATCATCACTCACTTTTGACAGCGCGAATTCATAAACCGTCATGCCTTCCTTAATCGTCTCGACCGTATATCCGTAACGGTTCCACTGCCGCGAATCATAACGGAGCAACCCGAATTCCGTCCCTATCCAGAGGCGGCCCGCTTTATCAACTTCCATGTCCGTGATCTCATAGGGAATGCCGACCATATAGGGAATCCTTACCATCTGGCCTATGGCCGCCGAATCGGCAGCCGCAGCCCTGGCCTTGGCCGAATCGGCCGCAACGGGTGGCTGTCTCTCGACCACCACGGCACCTGCGGAATCGGCCGGCGACGCCGCCGGAGGAACCTGGCTCATCGCTTCGGAAACCATTGCTTCGTTTATGGCCTTGATTTTTTCCAGATACGACTCGCGTTCACGAGCCGTCCCGAACAGCTTCATGCCGTTATAAATCGATTCGTAATCGCCGCGCAGGACGTCATTATATTCGAAATAGTTTTTCCATAATTTGCCGTCATAATGGTACAAATCACCGTCAACCATGGCCCAGACGTCGTCTTTGTTCTGGGCGGCCACGCCGCCGACGTTGCCATTCGGTAATCCTTCGGTCGGGCCAAAATAGGTGAATCCGCCGCCCGCGTATCTGACCAGACCTTCGTTCGATAAAATGAAGACGCCGAAATCAAACACCTTCAAGTTTCTAATCTTTACCGCCGGGAGGCCCTCCATCTCACCGAATCTCTGCCATTTATCGCCGTCATAACGATATAATTCTGTTTCGGTCGCGGCCCATAGATACTGACTGCTCGCGGCGATATCGACTATCGCTCCCTTGAAGTTGATGTCGAACGGGATGATGATTTCTTCCGGCATATATTTGCGATTGGCTTTCTTAAGGGCGAAATAAAGCTTATCGGCTTCCGATTGGCTAAGAACGGAGTCTTTCATGGCTTCGTCAAAATATCCCCGCGCCTGACGCAAGGCATCCCAGTCAACCAGAACGCCGTTATAACCGTCTCTTATTGCCGTCAAAGCCGAATCGATATCATCGGCAACATCCATGTTGTCGTTCAAGGCGGCCCGAATATCAGCGGCAATAGTATCGATTTTTTCAATGTGGTAGGGATTATTGGCCCGACCCAACTTTTCCAGCAAACCCGGAATCTCCCGTTCGGCGGTCTCCCCGACCAATCCCGTGTAGCGAGCCAGCTTGAAAGCGGCTGTCTCCCGCGGATCGGTTTCCACTACTTCGCCCCTTTTCCAGTCATTGCGCTGATGGCGAATCAAACCCTCATCGCTTAACACCCAGATGTCATATTTCTCATAGCTCTGCCCCGAACTGTTGTTTCTGAAACAGGCGATCTTTTTAACCGGTCGATACTGTTCGGGTATGTCAACCGTCAACCATTTGTAGGACAGCGGGTACGTGCCCAATCCGGCCGGATTCCAGTGGGTCGCGGTGGCGTCGTCGGCGACGGCCACGAATGCCTCGCCCATACCGGCCGCGCGGGCACCGGCGGCGATTCGCAAAAACAGGACGGCCGCACTCGATACGTCGGCATCAGCCGTGGGGACTGCCGAGATAACCGTAAGGGCGGTGAGCATCAGAGTCAACAATGTTTTTCGCACAATCATAACCTCCACAAGGATTAATTAATCACGACTACCTTGCCGAATGATTCGACCCTGTCCCCGCTGCTTTCGGAGACGGCGGTGGCTTTGTATATATAAGTACCTGTGGCCACCCGGTCGCGATCGGCGTCTCGTCCGTCCCAGGTGAAAAACTCCTGAAAACCGGCCGGGACAGAATGCTTGTTATAACCCAAAATCTTTTTTCCGGAAAGTGTAAATATCTCCAACCTGACATACTGCGCCGGGGATGACAGGCTGAAGGAAAAAACGGTCGATTCATGCATCGGATTGGGATAATTCAACAAATCCGTCATTATCATCTGACCCGCTTCGACCACATTGGCTTCGAAATCCACCATTGAGGAATTGTTGGCGTTGTCCCACGCCTTAACCTTGAATGAGTGTCGGCCAATTGCCAGTTCGTCCATTTGATAGACAACCCGCCCCGTCGTGTAACTGTCTGTCATATATGTAAATAAATCGGTCAAATTGATAATATTCTCCAGCCGGTTATCGATTATAAGGCTGATTTCATGGCCTGCCCCCGAAGTCAAATTTACCCCCGATTCATCCGAAATGGTTAAAATCAGAGCTTCTCCCACGCTGACATTGTCTCCGGATATGAAATTTTCCCGCTCGGAAAAAGTATAGGCAATGTCCGGCCCCTCATTGTCGGATGTCCCGGTAATGGTCTTATCCACGGCCAGCGAATCGGCCAACCCCAGCGCATCGACCAGACCGGAGGCGGCATAAGTCGAAATCTTCGCTCCCTGTCCCCCATAACCGATATCCAGGGGCGTAATAAACGAAAAAGCAAATTCGCCGCCAACGACATCGGTCCGCCCGCTGTAAATCCTCGGCCCGGTGATGGCATAACTTACCGAATCATTTATACCGCCCTGACTGTTATAAACGATATATTTTTTCTTCAGTTCTGAATCATAAACCGTAATTTCCAGGGATCCGTCGAAATCAACCGCCGTCCCACTGCCTGTGAGTGTCACCGCCCCGGAAATATCATACTTATTAAGCGCCGCCAGCGTATCCGGATAATCGTAAAGGGTTACTTCATGCTTGGGAATACCCAGTTGCAGGAAAGGATCGCCAAAAAAGACATAGGCCCGGTCATTATCTCGTTTATAGGGAATATAGCCGCTGCCGTACTGGCGCAACAACTTGCCGATATAAACGGCCTGGCAAATGGACAGAGATTCACCGCCGAACAAGACATTGAATACGGCCCGGTTGAATTCCGCATTCTGCGAAGCATACACCAGCCGCGTCGCGGCCACCGTAGCCACCGCCCCGCCACCCGGCAGTCGAATTAAATCCTCGGCCATTCCCTCGCGCTGCGGATCGTCGAAAAAACCGATCGAACACGAAGCCGTGAAAACCAGTGTCAGCCGGTCGGCGTTGCGAAGCTGGGCCAGATCCGATGTCCGGTTAAAAACGTGCTCATGCGCCCAGGTATCCGGATTGCCATGACCGACAAAGTTTACCAGCAACGTCCCATTATTGATACTTTCAATTATCTTCTGATTCACGCCCGGTTTGTCACCCTTGAAATCGAACGGATACTCCCACAGGTAAATCTTGTTGCGATAAAACTGCGGCGGCACATGATAATTCGACAGCGTCTCCGTCTGTCGCACATGAATCGACTCGACCGACGACGACCCATACTCATCATCTGCCACCAGCGTCACCACCGTCCGCCATTTACCGAAATTGGCCGCCGATTCGTAGGTCTTTACTTTATCCACGATCGTCTGAATTTCCGAGATGCCTCGAACCGGCCAGCGCGCGACTATCATATCATAGCCCCGATCCGCTCCCGGCGTATCCGGATTATACGTCGTATCGCTGTCAAGAATCCCGTAATCGCCGAAATAAACATAATTATCATCCGAGGAAGTGCTGTCATAATCGGCCATGACATACGGCGGCACATAATTTCGCACCGCCGTTCCCAGCCGATTTTTGAAATCATAGGAACCGTCGCCCACCAGCAAAACCGCCGAGGGCTTAGGATCGGGATAATTTTCATAGGCGAATTTGAGAAAATCGCGTATCGCCGTCGGATCGTACTGACCGTACGAAAACTCATTCATGATATCTTCCAGCGCAAAGGAACGCACCGTCAGACCGGATTTATCCGCACGATACGTCACGTATTCATCGAGAGCCTCCAGAAAAACCCGCGGACTGATGACCATCAAATCCGTTTGCGAATAGTTTTCCCGCAAATTAACCGGATGAATTTGCTCGATTGCCGCCGGACCGTATGTTTTCGAGGGCACCGACAGATAAAACCGCGTCCCCGACGTCGAGACCATCGACTGAAATTTCAAAGTCCCACCTGATGACTGCGCCCCGATAACCAGCCGCGGGGACGACGGGTCGGTTATGTCGAAGATATAGGGTGACTGCGAAAAATTGTCGGTCACCCAGAATTCACCGTTTCCGTCAAACTCGTTGACCATGAAATCCAGTTCGTTGTTCACCGGCACCAGATAGCCGGTGTACTTGATCTCGCAGTAATCCAGATGCGGCGCCGCTTTGGCCGGCGAAAAGGCGCTGTCCATCGTAATCGATATCAACGGATAACTGCCGGAAATACTGCCGGTGCTGAATCTAAAACGATTGTAACCCGCTTCCGCCGGTGTCGCCGCGACGTTATTGATGCGAAGCGAGGTCACACTCCTCGAAACCGCCCGGACCAGAATCTCGGCATTTGTGCCGGCAATGGCGCCCGGGGCAAAAGCGCTTATATTGACATTGACGCTGTTGGACCAGAACCAGTTGTACCAGTCATATTCATGATTATCGGCGGCCTTGAATAATATCCGGTCGCTTTCTTCATGCGTGTAGCGCGTAGTACGGTCCACGACGGTGGCCGATGGATCATCGGGGGTACCATCGATGGACGACATTCTGATACCGCCCGACAGAAAATCCCCCGAAACGGCCAGCCAGTAATAATTGTAATCGGTGTAAGCATTATTCAGATAGTACGGCGCCGAATCCGACGGATACCGCCAGCGTTGCGCCGCCTCACCATAAAACAGGAAATAATCGGTTCCGCCAAAAATCCCATCATCACCGTCGAAAACCCTTATCGGAATTTCCTTGAATTCCGGACGCGGGACACTATTTGAAACCGCGAGCGGCATACCGCCGCCATAATAAAGATGCAACGAATCGCTGTACAGCGTGGTCGGAAGAGTCCCGGCCGCGCGCAACTGTGCCGCCGTTACCTTTATCAATCCCTGATTGGCCGTCTGCATTTTGAACCACGACCCGGCCGGAGCAAAAGGCGATTGCTCCACCCCGCGAATCACATCATCATAGCCCCGCTCATTCCAGTCACGAGCCCGGTCATAATTCAGGACCATATACCCCAACACTTTGTCAAAAACCGGGTCGGGCACCGATATGGTAATATCCGAATTCTGTCCTCCCGATGAGACGAATTTCATTTCAACCCTGACGCTCGAATAGTACGACATCCCGTCAGCCGGATAAATGACAATCGTCGCGATATTCTTTCCCCGGATTTTTTCGGTCTTTTCAATACGGGCCAGATCCGGTGATGATCCAAAATTCATCGCCCTTATCGTATCCGGAATATACCGCGACCGCGAACCGGTCACCGACGCCAAAACCGGCGCCGAACCCGATGGATAACCTATCATGATTTTTTTAACGATAACCGTCGATGAATCCCGATCGATAAAAGTGATATACTCGCCGATTTCATCGAAATTAACCGTGAATGCCAACCCGGTATTATCGGAAAATTCTATGGTAACATCACGATACAGCGACGATGCCACAAGATTAATGGGGAGGCTTATGATAAAAAAAACGGCGACTGTGACTATAAGTTTGGGCATAATAAAACCGGGTAATCTCACCCGGCCCGTATAAACCCGGCCGAAGAAACCAAGCCGAATTTACAGTTAAAGGGCCGTACAAAAATCCTTATACTATTATCTGCGTCCTAAAGCAATTCACCTTTAACTGACTATTCGATACCTGGTCCTCCTGCTATAGTCTTATAAGTCGCTCAAATATAAAAAGTTCCGCTTATTTTGTCAAATCAATTAATCACCCGCATATTTCTCAATGCAATTAATTCGCCAAAAATGGAGGGAGAAAAACAAGTCCAGCCCTATCTTGTATTACGGCAAAGAGTTAAATTCTTTCCGATTATATAATACGCTTAATGTTGCCAGCCGTTAGTCCGCAAATTTATTCACATTTATGCCTATCGGGCAGTCTTTACCTCCGAAGTCGCCAGCTCCTCCAGCTCTACCGTAAAATGCCTTAAATAGGCCGCCTGACGCTTTATTTTATACCCCGCCAACTTTTCCTTTTGAGCGACTATTCCCTGTATTGTATCCGCCACATATTCAAGGTGACTCGAGGTATATACCCGGCGCGGCACCGCCAGACGAACCAGCTCTTTTTTCGCCGTCAGCTTTTCGCCGGTATTGGGGTCATACCCGCCGAACATAAGCGAACCGATTTCCACCCCGCGGACACCTCCCTCGCGGTATAACTCCACCGTGAGCGCCTGCCCCGGAAACTGTTCCGCCGGAATATGCGGCAACATCCTTCCGGCATCGACAAACACGGCGTGGCCCCCGGTCGGCCGGATTATCGGGGCACCCGCTTCTTCGATTATCTTCCCGAAATACTCAATTTGTCCTATCCTATACGCCAGGTAATCCTCGTTCAACACTTCCTGCAATCCAACCGCCATCGCTTCAATATCGCGTCCTGACATCCCGCCGTACGTTGTAAAGCCTTCGATAACAATCAACAACTCGGCAATCCGTCGCGCCAGTTCGTCATCATTTATGACAATGAACCCGCCCATATTGGCCAACCCGTCTTTCTTGGCCGACATGAGCGCCCCGTCAACGTACGAAAACATTTCCTGCGCGATCGCCTTGATCGGTTTTTCCTGATATCCCGGCTCCTGCGTCTTTATAAACCAGGCATTCTCGGCAAAACGGGCGCAGTCGAACATGAAGGGGATATTGTACTGATGGCATATCTGTGACGTCTCCCGAATATTGCTCATCGAAACCGGCTGGCCGCCCATCGAATTGTTGGTGATGGTCATGAAGACGGCCTTGATCTTGTCGGTTCCCTTTTCCTCGATAAAACTGCTCAACCGCTCCGTATCCATATTACCCTTGAATGGTACTTCATCATCCTGCATTGACTCCGGACAGGGAAAATCAATCGGAAGCCCGCCTTTATGCTGGACATTGGCACGCGTCGTATCGAAATGCGTATTGCTCAAAACATAATCGCCCTTTTCAAGGATCGTGCTGAAATAGGCATTCTCCGCGACCCGCCCCTGATGCACCGGGATGACATGCTTCTTATCGGTCACATCCTTGACGGCCTCCTCCAGCCGGTAAAACGACTTCGCCCCGGCATAGGACTCATCACCGCGCATTATGGCCGCCCACTGCTCGCTGGACATTGCCCCCGTCCCGGAATCGGTCAACAAATCGACGAATACGTCTTCGGCCTTAATTTTGAAAATATTGTAATGAGATTTTTTTAATATCGCTTCGCGCTTCTCGCGGGATAGAAGACTGATCGGCTCAACCGACTTTATTCTGAATGGCTCGGCGGGGTGTCGCTTCTTTGACACGTTTCCTCCCGGTTACTTATATTTTATTTTTTCTTATAGTAACAAATCCTCAAACCTTTTTCAAGCGGAATTCCGCCCTAATGTGACCCGTAAAAATATTCATATTATTGCGGATTTCCGGGTTTATAAATGTCCGCAAATGCTCGGATTCATCCACCCCTTTGATCCCCAGTTGCTTGAGAACCTCCAGACAGACCGGGTACAACGCCCGCTGGTTGCCATCATGAATCTTAACCACGATCCCGATTGCAGGGTCGGACAGCCCGATTCCCTGTATCGCCTCGGCCCCCACTTTGCACACGACGTTGCCCGGGAATGTCCGCATCAGCGCCAGGTCGAATCGCCCTTCACCCGAAAACATCACCGGAAATTCCGTCATCGCCGCTTTGATGCGTTTGAGCGTCTCCACCCTCCGGGGTGTCTGCCCGACGGCATTGGCCAGTTTCATGAATGCAATGCCCGTGTATATCGTCGGCAGTCCGAAATTGGGCGCCGAACAACCGTCGATGGATATCAATATTTTCTCTTTTGGATAGCCGAACATCTCCGCCACCGCCTCCAATACCATCTGCTGCGTTCTTGAATTCGGATTAAGATATTCGGCCACGTCCTCACCCAGAAACCGTGCCAGCGCCAGAAACCCGGAATGTTTGCCGGAACAATTATGCCGCACCGGGTCTTCGTTTTCATGATTCTGCGGAAACGACCCTGCCATCGTCATATAAATGGGCACATGCGTCCCGCATTTGAGATGCTCCGGTTTATTTCCTGCCGCATCAAGATTTTTCATCACCACTTCGCGGTGATGATCGGTGCCGATATGTGACCCGCACATGATCGCTAACTGCTTGGGCGTGAAACCGTACTTATCCGCCGCCCCGGTTTCGATAAGCGGTATCAGTTGAAACGGCTTGCACGACGACCGCACGAACGTGAAAAACTCCGGATCGCCGACATAATGGGTCAATTGTCCCTGTTTATCGACCACCGCCACCGACCCATAATGCACCGACTCTTCCCTCTTCCCCCTGTAAACTTTCGCCACTATCTCCGTCATTGTACTTCTTTCTATTAATGTCATTCCGGGCTTGACCCGGAATCCCGTCTTTAATTTCCCCTTTTCCCCACCTTTGCGGGATTTATGTGCGTGGCGTATACCTCGCAAGTGGGGAGACATTCCAAATGATTTTCCCTTAATGTTTCGTCCGGGTGCCCCACCGCTTCAGCGGTGGGATTCTTTATTAATTAAAATTCATGTTCGCTTAATGTTCAAGCCATCTTTTTTTCATCCCGTCCAATACTCTAGAACATTTTATCGATATCAATCATGTGTTTGTCAGCCTTACAATATTCTGCTCGATTATTATGATACTCTGCAAGCCATCGATACTTTTCCAATATATGGTGATCATTTGAATTGTTTATTTCTTCCATCAAAACCCTTTTGTGAAGAGGCATAATTTTGTCTGGTAATATTCTGCCACCCCAATCGTCATATAGATAATTTATAAAATATTTTCTATCAGATAATTGCATTAAATAATCACCTGAGATAGTGGTTACCATGGCATTATCTACTAAAATCCTTGGGTACTTATCTGATTCGGCCAATTCATATGCATAAACAAGGCCCTTACTAAATATCATCCTTTCATTCTCAAAATGCCTGCCTGATGATAAACCGCCTCTAACAAATACGCTTTTAAACACTAAATTCCGCTGAATTTGAATGAGACTCCAAATTAATTGCTCAATATCGAATGACGTTGATATAGAAAAGCAATCCGAAAATGCCCTCACTGATATGTCAACTCCCAATCCCTTATTTATTCTTTGGACAGAATTTAATGAGAATCTGGTTTCATTATTTATTATGTTAATTAACTCTATTGATTCTTCTAAACTGCTGTTTTTGATTTTATCCTTAAATCCTAGTATATCAAGAAATGCGACGTATTTTTCATTATATGTTATTTTATCATCCATAAGATTTCTTCCAAGTTCCGTCATGTCTTATGCCGATATAGTCGGTATAAATCCTGACAGCACCCCCGCGTTGTGCGCGTAGGGTCCGCAGACCGGCCGGGATACAAATATCTTACCCCTTCACCGGCCTTTTGATCACATCCAACAACGTCCCGTCCCGCCACTCTATCACATGCACCACTTCATCCGTCGTCTCCGTATCCGGCGGTATAGCCCCGAACTCATGCGCCTTGTCTATCGATTTCTGATGCAATTCCTCAATCGTTAATAATTTCACTCCGAAATCTTTGGCGTTGCTCAAGATGGCGTCTTTATACGAACTCCGGCTGGCCGGATTGACCGCCGCGTATTCTTCGGTAACAATGACATCCACCACCTCGCCCGGCGTCGTGCGCGTGTAAACCTTCTCGACCACCTTCGGATACCCCTTGCCGTCCTTGCCCGTCGCCAGCGGCATGAAGATAATGGTCAGATCTGCCCCGGCGGCGACATCCTGTCCCCCGCCAATCCCGCCGATTATCCGCCCGTTGGCGCAGACGGTATTGAGATTGAACCCCAAATCGACTTCCAGCGCCGAAAGCACCGCCAGATCGAGCATATTCACCGCCACTTCTTTGTTGGCCACCGAGGCATAGTACGCCGTCGTGATCTCATGGTGATGCGGATTGTTTATCATCGACTCCTTCATGCGCAAACTCGGTTCGAACAATTGCCCGTGCATGAGCTGATACAGCGTCCCTTCTTCGAGCATATCGACATGGAGCGACGTCACCCCGCCGATCGAGAAATTGGCCCGGATGTTCATCTCCTTGAGCATGGCCCGGATATTTTCCAGCACCAACAGCCCCGCCCCGGAGCCGACCTGAAAAGCGAAATCGTCTTTGACCACGCCGGAAGCCTTGATAACATTACTTATATTCTCCGCCACCTGGGCATTGAACGGATTGGAGCGGGCTTTGCCCATATCCAGCGTCCCCGACCCGATGCCCGAGGCCAGCCCCGGATCATCGACTTTCACCACGAAATCGACCCGCTCCATCGAAAGCGGCGTCGGCATAACCACCGTCTCGCTGACCGTCCCGGCCAATAGACATACATATTCGGCGCATTCGCTGTCGGCCGTGAACAGTCCAATCGGCCCGCAAAAATGCTCGTCCTTGCCGCCCAACCCGTTGGCGTTGCCATAAACGTCCGATATCGGCACCGGCCCGAACGCGACTTTAACCGTCACCTCGCCGGTCTGGAGTTTTCGCACCCGGTTGCCGTGTGAAAACCCAACCCCCACCCAGGGCAAAAGCTTGCCCTTGAGCATATATTCGCCCAGCTTGCGATAGGGATTGCCATAAAGGCCGGTGATTGTGCCGTCGTCGATTGCCGCCATCAGCCAGGGATCGACATGGTCGAAAAAGGCGTTGCCGTAAACTTTTATATCTTTCTTGCCGTGTTCGCGAAGTTTGGCGACCACCATTTCGAGCCCTTTATCCCCCGTTCGATAATAATGCGGGTAGGAAATTATATCGCCATCTTTGATAACTTCCATGACCGCATCGAGCGTCACCACTTTGTTTCTTCTGTGAGGGATATGTTTGGCTATCGGCCGCCCCACCATCCGCCCCGAAAATTCCGTCTCCACAAAAGCCCTGGTATATGGCTTATATTCTTTGCCGTTGTATTTCATACCGTTTTGTCCTCCATTTATATCAGCCGGCTAACTATATGATTTTGCACGGAATTGTCAAGTGCAGACGGAAATTTGTAACCGGGAATCTATGGCTTGGGTGACCACGCAAATTTGTTTAAGGACTTGGGTGCCCCACCGCTTCAGCGGTGGGATTATTCTTCGCTCCCGGTGGGTCATCAGACCCGCCGGAAAACATTTATCCTTTCATTCCCGCCCCATTAATGTCATCCCCGCGAAAGGGACTGTTTTGTGCGCGGCACATGTCCACATGTGCCCGAGGGTCTGGATGATCAAATCGCGGCGTCAGGAAACCCTTCCTGATGCAAACTCACATCTTCACAAACGGATTCTGCGCTCCCAAACCGATATTGGGATCGAGCATACAGCTGAAATGCCCGCACCGCTCGTTGAGGCCGGTGCAGTTCTGATATTTTTTTATGGGTGCGCGCGTTTTGTTCCCCTTATCGCCGGGCCAGAGAATAATTAATTCATATTCGACATTTATTTTTTTGAATTCGCACCAACCACTTTTTTTCACCATATCCTCCCGGGGTATGTGATCTATCCATGGTCGGGCGTATCTAACGAAGTAATAAGGCGCGATGTCTCGACCCGAGTTAATCATTCAAAGCAATCGGCTGGCATCGTTGTCGAAGTAAGCTCTTTGAATAATATACGATATTACTATTGCTCCGCGCAAGACCCAATATGCGCATTACTTCTTTTCTTCGTCGCTTTTACGGAAATCCTCTACGGCGTGTGAAAAATGCATCTGCATAATCTTCCATTTGCCGTCGCGCTTGTCCAGCACCCCCGACCAGCGGACGTTTATCCAGTTGGCCGGCTTACCGTCCCATTCATTGATATCATCCAGATAACACGACCACCACGCCGACTGCCCCGATTGCGATATGCCGAGTTTCATCTCCTTGATCTCAAAGCTAACCGCCTTGAACGCATCGTTTAAGAATACCTCATTGGTTTGCTTGACGAAATTATCGAATCCATGCATGTTTCCGGCGTTGTTGGGATTGAAGAAAAACAGGGTCGAGTCCTGAACAAAACAATCATATAACGCCGTCGTGTCCTTGGTTTTGGCCCAGCCGATCGACATCTCGATAACCTTCCTGACTTCGGCCAGTTCTTTCTCTTTGTCCAATTGACCCTCCTCGACACATCCCGCAATAACAAGTAATGCGACTATGATGGTGATAGTGGCTGATTTTAATATCATAATTCCCTCCGGTTTTTCCTTTGGTTTAATTTACATGACGAATTAATATAAAATTAGTTTAAAAAAATGGAGTTTATATGATTGGAAGAATCTGGCATGGGTACACCACCCCCGAAAACGCCGACGCCTATTTCAAAATACTGAAATCCGAAGTCCTTCCGGGCATCGCCGCCATGAAAATCGTTGGCTATCGGTCGATTCAGGTTTTGCGACGGCCATTGGTCGATGAAATCGAGTTTATCACTATCATGTGGTTCGATTCGCTGGAAAATGTCAAGGCTTTCACCGGTGAGGATTATGAAACCGCCCATGTTCCCGCCGCCGCCCGCAAAGTTCTGAAACGTTTCGACAACCGCTCCCAACACTACGACCTCATCCACGAATTGCACTATTAATGATCGGGACCCCCCGCCGCCCGAAGGTTCTGAATTCCCATGATGAAAAGGTTCTGAATTCTTATGAAGAATTGCGGTGGGTCTTCCGTGCCCGACAAATTCCCAAACCCACCACCCCGCGTTGTGGTCGGTGGGTCCTCAGACCCACCGCCAAAGTTTTATTGTCATCCTATTGTTTTTTCTTGTCATCCCGTCCCGGTCGCCACTTATTGTTGACATATTGAGTCTATTATCCCTCCCAAGTAAATGGTTTATTTATCGTTAGGGCAAAATGGGTTTGATTTTGGGATATTTTGATTTTTCATACAGGCTATCCGTTGGCATGAAAGCAGTTACAAAGGTCGCCACCCGGACGGCAATGTGGATTGTAATGTCCATTAATAAATATAGCCGGTTACGCCTGATATGGTTAGGGCCAAATGGGTTCGTCCTTGAAAAATTATTAAATTTTTCGGGCCTCCGGCGGCGCGCGATCGGATGATTCCGGATTATAGGGCGGGCGATTTCGCGGTCATGATAAAGATGATGCCGTCGTTGAAGGTGTGGTGATTCAGACAGTAGTTTTTTGGAGCGGGGCATAATTTGGGCCTCCTGTTTATATAAAGAGGCGGCGGGAATCAACACGGAAATGGTGGTGAAATTGGGGGAGGAAGAGTTACGTATGGGCCGGGACATTAAGGTTTAGGAACCCCGACATTCGTAGACCCTGCAAGCACTGAATCAGCGAAGTGAATTTTATGAAGGGAGAATGTCGGGCCACCCCGGCGAAAACTATTCATCTTTAGTTCGAAACCACCAGAGTTCCTTTTCCTTCCCAAATGATTTAATGATAGATTCTGAACACTCTGCAAGTTTGCCAGCGATAATTCGGAATAATTCTATATAACCTGGATCGCATTCCAAGTTCAACTTCCTTAATACTTCTTTTAAACCCGAATCAGTAATTCTATGGGCGACACCCAACTTTGAACGTACTAATTGAATATCTTTTAAGCTTGCGATGAATCGATTTTTAAGTTCTGGATCAACACATATCACATTTTGCAAATAATCCCCCACAACTTCCAAAGGCTTATTATCTTTGCTATTATAGTTCCTATTCCGTTCAGAGATCTTGGCTTTGCATCCAGTTGGATTCATATATTCAATAAAGACTTTGGATAACACTTCAACGCAAGATTTGAATTCATTAAAGTCATCAATTAATGGTGACCTAAGTAGTTTTAACAAGTATTTATCCGGGCCTTTAAATTCGACGAAAAATTCGGTTTCCTCAAACGAAAACAAACTCGATAAAACGGAACGTATATATAACAAACGTTCTTCCATACTTGGCATGCCCGGTGGGTTGCACTCCATTTGAGATTCCCAAAAATCGGTAGCAACTTCTCCCATCGGTACGACATTGTGACAATGCCAATGCCTAATTTCATCAATGGCCAATCCTTGTTTTACTAAATCCCCAAGCCAGATGATTATAAGGTTTTCTTCATTCCTCCCGAAAGTTAATGACCATAGGCCGCTTCTAGAAATAGTGCCTAGTCCATCAGAAATAAACCTGACTTCATAAATGGAAGGTTCACCATAAAACTTCATTAATACCTCCGGCTTGAAATAAACGGGGTGCAGAATATCATCTTCATCTGGCTTATTCTTTATCAATTCACCAGTCGGCTTCCGAGCAATTATAAATTCAGGCATATTATCTCGAACAATATTATCCCTCGTATAATATCCAATCAATCCCGTCGCATTAGCGGGGGGTACAAAATCTTTGGCGTAAATTCTAGAAAAACACTCGTCCCCAAAGATGCCTTCCGTGTTATAATTAATTCTATAGATTCCCCACTTCTCTTTGACCAATTTTGAATCGTAATGACTTTCCAATGCGTCTATTTTTGCATGCCAAAATCTTCGATGATCGTGCTGTCTAATTAAAATCATTGACCTGGCAGCCAAATACTCCTGCAAATAATCTGTTCTAATTTCTACTCTTCCGTTAGATGCCGGATTTTTTATTCGAATAACAGAAAATTCAGAATATGGATCAATATAGCCATCATTCTTTCCATTTAGGCATAACCTGAAAAAATCAATTAGAGGGTACCATATGCGCCATATTGTTTCGTGTTTTCCAACGCCTTCATCATGAGAAATAATTGGCTCGATATTACCACTTGGTAGACAAGATCTGGCTATGAATTTACCATCCATCTCATCTGCTTCTAATGTCCTGATATAAGCCTGAATGTCCCAAGAATCATCCTTAAATGCATCAGTTACAAATGCAGGCTCGTTGGGCAATAGATAGGAAAAAATGCTGAGCATTTCGTAACAATCAGGTCTAATTTCTAACCATGGTTTATTAAACAAACCTAATATTGTCCAATCGGTGCATCTGCCAAATTTCCCTTTAATCCAATCATCCCAAAGCGCCCAAGGTTTATTTCCCGTTGATTCATTTTGTAAAACCATAGTTTATTAATCTCCCCGTTATTTTATGTTTTGCCGGACCTGAAATCGGAAATAACAAGCCCTCAACCATATATGAGCGCAATTCAAGAAACGATCAATATGACTTCAACTACTTTAACTGGTATTAATCTAATTCAAATTCATCAAATTTCAATCACTTTCCCCACCAGCCCGATGTTAATTCCGCCCGTCCCCCATTAATAGAGGTCTATAATTATGCCAGGCATTAAGCCCTTAAA
>CALAMC010000008.1 GCA_937925655.1 uncultured candidate division Zixibacteria bacterium
TAACCGAAGTCATGATTTTTAACGCCATATATTATAACTTCTGGGACAGCCTCGGGGCGTCTGCCGGTCACTTGCATCCTTAAAAGTTCAGGGTAGGCGGGGCGTCTGGCGGGCACAATATAAAATGTCGGATTTTTCATCCCGACCCTTCAAAGTTCAGGGCCTGCGGCAAGTCGGGATTCAGAACCCGACCAACATCAAATGCCGATACTCCCCACAAAAAACAATCTAATGTATTACTTTATGTGTCTCTTGTAACACGCTGTCCGCAGGTCTCGATTAGTGTCGGGATTATTTCTCGCTTAAAGTGATTATTTTAATGGACAAGGGGCGCACTGTTTCGTAAAATACATATGGAGTGAACCAGGTGCGCCTATAGATTTATTTTCTTATCCATCACCTGTAGTGGAATTACATATCTCGGGATTTGCAGTGGAAGAAATTCTGGCGAAATTATTGGGAAAAGCGCCTGATATTTTATCCTCTTTTAAAGAGATAATATTGAAGGAATTCGGCCCGGCCGGGTTGATGATCGCCATGGCCGCGATTTTGGCCGTGGTCGTGTATTCGGTTATCAGTCTTGTTAAATTTCTATTCAAGGTCGTGCTGTATATAATTCTTCCGGCACTCGTGATTTATATTATTCTTCAAGTTATAGATCCGTCACTATTGAAATCCTTTTGATCACGCCTTCTTGCCAAAATCAAACCGATTAACTATTTTTCGGTAAAATTATAAACATGGGAGAACGTAAATGAAGCGCAGTATGAGGACTTTTGTCGCCACACTAATCTGCCTGACAGCCGGGTTATCGAGTATTGCGTTCGCGGAAGGCAGGTTCAATTATCCGGCGGCCCCGGTGCGCCCGGTAGTCGATAATTATCACGGCGTCGATATAGTCGATCCCTACCGCTGGCTCGAGGACGCCGACGCGGAAGAAACGAAGGCCTGGGTAACCGCCCAGAATCAACTGACCCGCGATTTCGTCGACACCCCGGAACGGGAGAAATTCAAGGCGCTTTACGCTCATATGTATGACTATACCAAATACACGACTCCCATTCAAAAGGAGAGACGGCTCTTCTATAAAAAAACCATAGGACTTCAGAATCATGCCGTGCTTTATATGCAACGGGATGACGTTCCTGAACCGATCGTGGTATTCGACCCAAACGTATTCAGCCCCGACGGTTCGGTCGGCCTGGCGTCGTTCTCTGTCAGCCCCGATGGCCGGTTTGTTGCCTGCGGGCTATCCTACGGTGGCCGGGATGAAACTATCATGCTGATAAAGGACATCGATAACGGTTTTTTCCTGCCCGATACGATCGAATTTACCCGGATGGATGTTCCGGCCTGGATGCCGGACAACAGCGGGTTTTTCTATACCCGTTTTCCGGCCCCCGGCGAAGTTGACAGCGAAGAGGATCTAACTTTTTATCAGAAAGTCTGCTGGCATAAGTTAGGGACGCCGCAGTCTGAAGATAAAACTATTTATGAGGATCCCGAAAATAAGCGCTATGGTTTTGAATGCGAAATGACCGAAGACGGTCAGTATTTGATTATCCACGTCTGGCGCGGTACCGACCGGGAAAATCTGGTTTATTATAAGGATATCAAGACCGACGGGCCGGTCGTGAAATTGATAACCGACTGGGATGCGGAGTACCGGTTTATAGGCAGTTACGGTGAAATGTTCTATTTCAAGACCGATCTGCGCGCTTTGCTTGGCCGCGTTATTTCCGTAAATGTCAAAAAGCCTCATCGAACTGCCTGGAACGAGATTGTCCCGGAACGCGATGATGTTCTCGAAGAAATAAAACTGGTGAACAACAAAATTATAGGCCGGTATCTCCACGACGCTTATAGCCGACTATACCTGTACTCTCTCGACGGAACATACGAAAGGGAAATAATTCTTCCCACCATAGGTTCGGTCGACAATATTTCCTGCCGTCAAAAGGATCGGCATCTGTTCATCAATTTCAGTTCGTTTTTGTACCCGAACACGATATTCAAATATGACTTTACCGGTGACAGCATGACGGTGTTCTTTTCATCTGATATCGATTTCGATCCGACTTTGTTCGTGACCAAACAGGAATTCTGTCAATCGAAGGACGGCACCCGCATCCCAATTTTTATATCGCATGTTAAGGGTATGAAGATGAACGGCGCCAATCCGACCATACTGTATGGTTACGGTGGATTTCAGGCGAATCAGACGCCGTTTTTCTCGGTGTCGCGATCGCTCTGGATGAAACAGGGCGGGGTGATGGCGGTGGCGGTAACGCGCGGCGGCAACGAGTATGGCGAAGATTGGCACCGGGCCGGGATGCTCGAGAAAAAACAAAACGTATATGACGATTTTATCGCGGCGGCGGAATATCTGATTAAGGCCAAATACACCAAAACTGCTCGGCTGGCGATCGAGGGTGGCTCCAACGGGGGCCTTCTGGTCGCGGCCTGCATGGTGCAACGGCCGGAATTGTTCGGGGCGGTGCTGTGTGAAGTTCCCCTGACCGACATGCTGCGCTTTCATAAAATGGGCGTGGGACACTGGTGGCAGGGTGAGTATGGCAATGCCGAACTCGACCCGGCCCATTTCGAGTTTCTCAAAGCGTATTCGCCGTATCATAATATAAAGAAGGGTGTCACTTATCCGGCGGCGATGATAACGACCGCCGATGGCGACGACCGGGTGGCACCGGGGCATGCCAAAAAATTCGCGGCGGCGCTCCAGGCGGCGGACAGCGGGAAAAACCCGATTTTGTTGCGGGTGGAGGGCATGGGGGGGCACGGACATACTCGTGCCACCGACGTGATAATAAATGAAGTAGCCGACACCTACGGTTTTCTATTTAAAGTTTTCAATATGAAGGTGAAAGAATAAACTCTGACGGCACCGTCGGCAGAGTAATAGTTTGGCCGTGTTTATTATTAACGGGGAATGAAAGCGATGAGAATATTTAATCGACTTATGGTACTGATCCCGGTACTGATATTTGTATTCGCTACCGGCGGTCGGGCGGTTTCTGTGGATATTCGCCACTATGACATGTCCATAAAGCATGATAAACCGGACTCGGTTTTTCGGATAACGTGCGAGATGAACCTTTACAAAGATATCGGAGTGGACACGCTCCAGTTTTATTTCACGCCCTACGCCACGATCGATTCGGTATCGTTCCGGCTGATGGATTCAAATCTGATCGGTTTGTTCCGTTTTGAATGGCGGTTGTTGAATGTAGCCGTCCCGCCGCAATTGCATGATGATAGTTTAATCTCGGTCGTATTTAAGTACACGCTTCCGGCGCCGGGATTTTATGATAATTTCATTCTCGAGCAGCATCAGAGCTGGTATCCGCAAATAAGCAATGATCCGGCCACGTTTAAAATCGCGGCACAGGTTTACCCGGCCTATATTGCGATATCCAACGGCGACCATCCGGCCGTATCGGACAAAGGGGATGTGAAGGAATTCATCTGGGAATCGAAAACGCCGGTGCAAAAACTGACACTTCTTCTGGCCCAGAGCAACCTGTATGAAACGGTTATGCATAAGGCCGGCGGTTCGGGCGTCGAAATTCATTTTTATTCCGAGACAGTGGACGAGGCGCAGCGTCACCGGATCGCGGAGCAGGCGGCGGCCATGATGGATTATTTTAACGAAAATCTCGGGGATTATTCATACCGACGCCTGTCGATTGTGGAAACCCCCAATAAGGCCGGCGGGGATGTCGGGGCGGGTTTGATATTTATCGGGCCGGATCTTATCGGGCAGTTTCTGGCGGGGGATTATGAGGAACTGGCGGCCATGGTGGCAATGCAATGGGTGGGGCATGGCATGTATCCGGTTTTGCGCGGACCGGGCGCGTTTTTCCTGGGACTATCCCTGCCACAGCATCTGAAACTGATGTACTTGAAACATGCGATAGGGGAAACTGCCTTTGAACATGCCCTGCAGCTGTTAGTCGAACAGTACCGTACGGTCGAGGGCCATATCGATGAACCGGCGTTGTTGAATATCGATTTGCCCCGGTCTGATGTCAAGACAAAGGTGCTGGTGGGCAAAGGACCCTACGTGTGCGAGCTGCTCCGTCAGGATATCGGCGAGGATAAGTACTTCGAGTTATTGAAAGGGCTGTACACCGATTTGAAAGGTCGTCTGTTCGGCTATGAGGATCTGGCAAAATACCTGATTAAAATAGACCCGGACAGCAGCGGCTATATCAAATTGAATAAACTGATGATCGAAACGGGACTGCCGAAGTAGAGAGCATATCGGGAGGGAATGATGAAGATATCACCGTCGTTCACGACCCGCGATTGGCATAGTATATCGTTCGAATCCGAAAAGGACTGGCACTGTGCCATCGGTATATTTAAAGAACGCACCGAAGAACGATTTTTGCGCCCGATCGGTCAAATCGAAAAATGTTCCTATGGCGGTTTTGCCGTCCTGGCCCTCGATTGCCTGTTGATTGAAATGCTCGAGCAATTTCGTGAGGGAGTCAACCGGACGCCGTCGGGCAAGTCGCGGGACTATTTTGTGGCCTTCCTGACGGAAACGTCGTTCGGCGAATATTTCGACAAACGCAAGGCGGAGTTGTTTTATCGCCAGATTCGCTGTGGCATATTGCATCAGGCGGAACTTCGCGGCAGTTCGAAGATTGTCAATAACGATGATGATCCGATGGTGGTCTATTCCGACGACAACCGCGGGCTGATTGTCAATCGAAAACGTTTTCATGAATGTTTGGTGAAGGAATTCAAGGGCTATCTGGCGATGCTTGCCGATGCGTCCAATGTGGAAATCCGTGAGAGGTTTCTGTCGAAAATGAAGTCGATTTGCCGGACGGCTTGCGAAGTTATATAGATTGATTTAAGGTACTTGTGGTGAGAACTAGAAAACAACCGATCGAATGGTCGGATAAGCACTATCGGGATATGATTGTCGAACAGCGCAAATTCCTCTGGCCCGAAGATTATGTCGAGATTCTCGCCAAATGGATGGGACTTGTGCAGGGCATGACGGCGGTCGATGTCGGTTGCGGGCTGGGTTATCTGGGTTACACGTACTGGCCGTATTTCGGCAAGAAAGGCAAGTATATCGGAATCGACTGCTCGGAAAACCTTTTGAAAGACGCCGCCAGCGCCGCCCGTGACTGGGCCAAAGGGGGCAAAACGGAGTTTATCAAGGCGGATGCCTACAAGCTGCCCCTGCATGATGATTCCGTCGATTGGGTGATGTGCCAGACTTTATTGATGCATCTCAAGGAACCGGAACGGGCGCTGGGAGAAATGATTCGCATTTTAAAGCCGGGCGGACTGATCATGTGCAAAGAGCCGGATAATCTGTCGGCTGTACTTCAGATAGGATTCAATTCGTACCCAAAAATGACACTCGATAACAGGCTGTTTCTGATGAAATACAATATCCTGTGCTGTAAAGGCTCGATAAAACTGGGGCGGGGAGACTGGGGGATCGGGGCGAGGGTGCCGCACATGTTGACGCAACTGGGCATGAAAGAAATCGACGCCCGTCAGAATGACAATGTCAGGATGCTCGAGCCGCCGTATGAGTCCGAAAAGCAGCAGCATCAGTATCAAATGGAATTGAAATCTTTGACCGATGCAAATGTAAGGGCTTTACGGCTCAAGGAAGGCCGCGAATTATTTCTGGCCGGGGGCGGGACGGAAGAAGAATTCAAGCGTTTTCTCCGCCTGACCCGGCGTATCCGCACGGTTGTTAAAAAGCAATATATTGAGAAAACATATTACGGTTTGATGGCGCCCAGTTTTTTTATCATAAAAGCCAGAAAGCCCAAAATAGCCTAAGTTTTGCCCTTAATCCCGCCGATTTATAGTATAATCCCTTTTTTATCAGGAGAGGAGTCATTATGCGTAAGATTATGCCATTCTTAGTGTTATCGGCGGCGATAATTCTGGTTTGTTTTATAACTCAATGCGGCAGTAGCAGTAAATCGACCAACAACCCATTGGTTTTCAACGATTCCTTTACTGCTGATCATACGGTCATCCAATTATTCGGCTATATCCCGGAAACGGTTGTCGAGGAAATTAAAAATAACGTGGTCTTGTTTTATGGCCATACCTCGCACGGGAGTCAGGTGGTGACGGGCATGTCGCTCATCCGCGACGAGGATCCGCTGTTCGATTATAACAACGGCAGTGAGACGCTGGCCCTGTCCGAGTATGGCTCCGACCTTGGACACAGCGGGGATACATCATGGGTGACGGTCACGCGCAGCCATCTGGCCTCGCATACCAATGTCAATCTGGTCATGTGGTCGTGGTGCGGCGGCGTATCTGATAATACGGTGGAGGGGATCAATACCTATTTGAACGCGATGAACGATCTGGAAGAGGATTACCCCAATGTCACTTTTATATACATGACCGGGCATCTCGATGGTTCCGGTGTCGATGGCAATCTTTATGCACGCAATAACCAGATCCGGGCGTACTGCGCGCAGAACGATAAAATCCTATTCGATTTTGCGGATATCGAAAGCTATGACCCGGATGGCAATTATTATCCTGATGAATCCGACGCCTGCGAGTGGTGCTCCGACTGGTGCGCCGAGGCTGATTGCCCCGGTTGCGGTTGCGCCCATTCGCATTGTTTCAACTGCTATCAGAAGGGAAAAGCCTTCTGGTGGCTGTTAGCACGGCTGAACGGCTGGGATGGGGAAACGAATTAGTTCAAAATATGAATGATCTATTACAAGGCGGGATCAGAAATGGTTCCGTCTTTTTTTTATTTGGGCTTAGGGCAGAACCCGAGCGAAGCGAAGTGGTTCTGCCAGTACAAAATCAACCAAGATGGCAGAACCGCAATGGATTCTGCCCTACAATTGTCTGTAGTCCCCGTAGGTCGAAAGCCCTGCGCTTTCGACATCTTAATGCTTTTCACATATCCATGCTTGACAGGATTATAATGAATATAATTAATATGATTGCTTAAATCAGCCTGGTTCCGAATTATATGATCCCAGAATCGATATTGCCAGACCTTTCCTGACAGTCGTTTTAATCGCTTACGATAATTCGCTGAAAATGACAGCTTTATTTTCCTGAATATGTTTGAGGGGTTCTCGTTATTGTATTCCAGCAGGCAATGAAAGTGATCCGGGAGTATTGCCCAGGCAATCATGGATTGCGAAGATTGTGTCAGGGCGTTAATTAACAGATCAGCATGCGAAATTAGAATTGGGTTGCATTCATATGTAACATGCGTGGTAAATACAAAATGATTTCCATCAAAATACCGACGGATATTAGCGAAGATGTCGAAACCACTGGGGTTTCGGCCTACAAGAATCAAAAAATATTAGTCCAACGCAAACGCCTCAACCATGTTCAAGCCGCGGGGGAGGACTTTGTAATCTTTATAATTTGTTGTTGTCAAGAGATTGCCGATGCGGTTATAAAATTCAATCGTGATATTGTACGTTCCGGGGGCGATTTCAAAATCGCCGACCAGAATCTGGCCGGGCAAAAGCCGTGCACAGCGCAAATCGGCGTTTTCGGAAATATCGGCGACAGCATCGATCGCCAGTTTGGCCAGCCAGCCGCCGACATTACCCTTGTCCACTTTTTCTTTTTGTTTCTGTGCGATCAGCCCTTTGGCCAGAGCCCGGGCGATGGTTTTAAGATATATGAGTGACCGCTTGGCCTTGAACGTTTCATCGGCCACCGCACCGACGTCCTCCAGAAGCTGAAGTGTCCCCACTTCGACCGAATCGACCAAAACCCGAATCCGGCTGATGCCCGACGGTCGCTTCAACAGATAGGGAATGGCGAACTTGAAATAGAAATTATCGCCGATTTTCATCGGGATATGGCTGTACTCCTGCCCCTGCCGTTCCGGGTCGGTGTAAAGAATTTGCACCAGATTCAAATCGCTGTCGGTGCGAAGCCGCAGTTGAAGTGCCTCTTTGACCGGGGCCATACCGGCCAGCGCCACGACCGACAGGATAACTTTATTTTTGTCTTTGGCAAAAAATTTCACGTCGGGCGGACTAAAATCGTAAATATGCGGCTGTTCGGCGAAAGCCGCGTGGAGCAGATGGTAGTCAATGTCGGCGTCATCGTACTTGCCGTCGGCGGCGTACATGTGCATGCTCAAATAGCGGGCAAAGGCGGAATTATTGAAACGCACCTTGTCGACGTCGTAATTAATTTTAATACCGAGCGTGTCTTTGTCCTGATCGCGCTGGAGCACGCGCGCCATTTCGAGATATTTCAGTTCGAGCAGATTGAGTTTTTCGTTGGCGCGTTTGACTTCGACAAAGGCGTTATCGAAACGATTCAGGGCGATATAATTGAGGGCGGAAATGAGATTGCCGTAAAGGACTTCATAATCCTCGCCGGAATATTCCTGTGCGTTGTCATTCAAAACATAGGATAACATCGCCCGGGAAATGCTTTTAGTATAAAGCTCATCGGCGGCCTGTTCAGCGGCGTGCAGGCGGATATTGCTGGAGTCGTGTTTTTCGGCATAGTGGTAGGCGAACCCGGCGTCGAGAAAGTACACCAGCCGGTCTTTATAGCCGTACCTGCCCTCTTTTTTGGCCTTTTCGATTTTGGATACGGCCGTGGCGAAATTGCCGGACTGAAGCTCGGCCGTGATCGGGGCATAGAAAGCCTTTTTGGTGGCGACCGACCCGCACCCGGCAAGGATTAATCCGGCCAGCAGCAGAATCAATGCCGCCGACCGGATAATGCCTTTATTAAAGGAAGAGACTACCACTTGGTTTTGCTTTTCGAGATTTCCTTTTTGATTTTCTTGGTGCCGATCCAGACCTTCTCCATGGTTTCGATATTGATCATCTCGAGGTCAGTTTGATAGTACACGACGCGGATGCCCTCGACTTCATCGACAATGGTCTTGATCGCACCCATGAGGATAAAATCGGCCCCGGTTTCGTTGCGGATTTTTTTCATCGTTTCCGGCGAGGCGAATTCCTGCTGTTCGAAACGTTCTTCACGGATTTCCTGACGAAAGTCCTTGGCGGCCACAAACCGAACCTGGCCGGAATTGATCAATTCGCGCTCGAAGTCGGACGTGAACACTTCGACGTCGATATGCTCGCTGCTTTTGTTGCGGATGGTGCCGACGGTCACGACCGGATTGTTGCCGGAGGCTTTGGCGAAATTGGTCAGCCACGGACGTGACAGGCAATCGGAAATCATTTCCTGGGCCACCAGACGGGCGTCGGTATCGTTCCACCGGCCGCTTAAATCGGTCTGGGTTTCAGGGTCGATGCGATATACCTTTTTCGATGAACCGCAGCCGATTAAAAGTAAAGCGGCCATTACGAGAATAAGTCCTTTTTTCATGATAACTCCTTTCCTATAAATTTAATCTTTTATACTCATTTCACAGGTTTAGGAATACTATATAAATCGAATTTCAGAATGCAATAATAAACAGAAAATCATCCGAGCCGTTATCAGGAAACCCGAATCCGGCAAAACCGTATCTATTGAAGGCGGTTTTATAAGTTATTGAGTTTTACGCCGAAATTTTGTTTTTTATTTATAGCATTTTACTGACTTTAAGATAACCCGGAGGGCTGGATGAGCGGAATAGTTTTTTTCCATACTTTGATGCTGGATAAATTGAAAGAGTTTTATTTGAATCGTCTGGGATGCCGAATCTGGCTGGCCCAGGAAGATTGCCTGATATTCAAATACGGCAATTTCCTGTTCGGTTTTTGTCAGAGAGAGAAGGCGCAGATTGACGGGCTTCTCACATTTGTCTTTGAATCAAGGGAAGAGGTCGATGCGGCTTTCTTGAAATATAGAGATATTGCTGCGACCCGGCCCGAATTCAACGCCAAATATCAAATATACAATTTTTTCGCCACAGACCCGGAAGGGCGACGGCTGGAGTTTCAATATTTTGAGAACCCCGTAAGCAATTTTAGGTCGGGTGATAATCTTCTGATCACCCGCCGGTCAGTGCGCAAATTTTTGGATACGCCGTTAGCCCAGGAAGCGCTGGATAATGTCTTCGAAATCTGCCGCTATGCGCCGTCATCGCATAATACGCAACCGTATTATTTCAAAATTATCGGCGAGCAGGCAGTTAAAAATGCGCTGGCCAATACCCGCGGGCAATCCTCGGCCCCGATCAGCCGGGCTCCACTGGCGGTGGCGATTTGCTCCAACCCGGCGATATCCCGGCGGCATATGCAGGACGCGTGTATTGCGGCCTATCATTTTATTTTGGCGGCATGGGTTTATGGGTTAGGCACCTGCTGGATTGCCGCCATGGACACCGACGAAGTCAAAAGAATACTGGAAATTCCGAGAGAACATTATGTTGCCACTGTCACGCCGCTGGGTTATCCGGCCCAGAGGAATATAAAAGCTCCGGAACGAAAAGAACGGGGCTGGTTTATAAAACGGTAATATATTAATCAGGAGATAATTTATGGCCATCGACAAGAATTTGCTTCTGGTGCTGGGGTCGTCGGGTATCGGGCAGGGTGAGCCGGATCTGGGCGAAAAGTTAATGGGGGCATTTTTGGAGAAGTTGTTCGAATCGGGGCGGCTTCCGGCGAAAATTATCTGCATGAATAGCGGCATTTTTTTGACGACCGAGGGGTCATCGATGCTGGAAATCCTGAAAAATTTTGACGCCGGTGGTACGGAAATCATGTCCTGCGGTACCTGTTTGGCTTATTTTAATCGTACCGAAAAGCTTTGTATCGGCAAGCCGACGAATATGAAAGAGACGGTGGCGGCGATGCTGGATTACGGGAAAATATTATCGCCTTAAGGCGAGCAATGCCGGCGATGCCCATGACGCTCATAAATCAAGGCGGGGGTTGGCCCCGCTTTTTTATTTGAATAATCCCGCAAAAATAAATGTAACTATTTTGATGATTATTCAGTCTAAGATTAATATCTTGTGCGAAGTGAAAAGTTGACGGTTTACACAGGAGGAAAGGAAATGAAATCGAGACTGGTAACGCTTTCATTACTCGTTTGTCTGGTTGTATTATCGGCCGGAACAGCCATGGCACAGGGGAGTCTTCGCGACCCCTATGTCATACTCAATAAACATATCGAAGCGACCGGCGGCCTGGAGGCCATCAATGCCGTAAAATCAAGTTATGTCGAAGTCAAGCTGGTGCTGGTCGGGACCGGCCTTGAAGGCACGGTTAAAACCTGGAGTCAAAAACCATACAAAAGCCGCCAGGAGGTCGATTTGGGATTTCTGAAACAATCCGGCGGAGACAATGGTGAATACCCCTGGGGAGTCGATGCCAATGGCAAAGTGCAGATAGTCAAAGACGAAAAATCGATGATACGGCGGGAATTGCAGAGGTATCAAAGTGAAAATGAATTTCTGAACCCGGATTCGAAGATATTTAAAGTCACCCTTGAGGGAACCGATCAGGTGGGAGATAAGATCTGTTATAAGGTGAAGATCGCCAATACCATGAACGACGATATATCTTATAATTTTATCGATATGGAATCTTTTCTCTCGTTGAAAACGATCGCGGTTACTCCGGAAGGTGAAAGTCACACCACATATTCGGACTTCAGAAAAGCGGGTCAACTGATTATACCGTACAATCAAAGAATCGAATCACAACCGATCGTTCAGGTTCAGGAAATTGAGATTCTTAAATACGAAAGTAACCCGGTTATAGATCCGGCGCTGTTTGAGCCGCCGACCGAAGATGTCAAGGACTTTTCTTTCACTAACGGTGTTTCCGCCGAAAATATCCCGTTTGAATTTATCGATCAGCACCTGTATATCAAGGTTATGATAAACGGCGAGAAGCGTCTCTGGTGCCTTGACACCGGGGCGGGTGCGACGGTTATCGACACCAGATATGCCGGCGAACTGGGACTAAAACTTGAGGGCAACATTAAGGGTCAGGGCGCCGGCAATGAGGTCGACGTGTCATTTACCGAGTTGCCGCCGTTCGAACTGACCGGCATAAAATTCGAAAAGCAAAAAGTGGCGGTTATAGATATATATTCGATATTTCACAAATGGGGTCTTGACGTTCATGGCATCCTCGGTTATGATTTTTTGAGCCGTTTCGTGATTAAAATCGATTATGCCAAAGAACTGATATCTTTCTATGACCCCGCGCAGTTCAGCTACAGCGGTGATGGCGTCGTTCTCGAGGCGCCGCTTTCGGGTAATATGTTCGAGGTTCCGGCGGTGGTTGACGGGAAATATACCGGACGCTGGATGGTCGATATCGGCGCCGGCGGAATGAGTTTCCACTATGATTATGCCAAAAATAACGGGATTCACGAAAAGGGTGGTGTCGATAGAATGGGTATGGGCGCGGGGGGCACATTTATGACCAAAATGGCGCGATTTAAAACCATCAACTTTGCCGGTTTTGATGTAAAGAACCCAATCATTTCGTTCCCGGTCGAAAAAGGCGTGGGGGCATTCAGCCATGCCGACCTGACCGGCAATCTGGGCAATACCCTGTTTCGGCATTTTGTTCTGTATTTCGATTACGACAATCAGCGGATGATTATCGAGAAAGGCGATAATTTCGGCAAGGAATTTCCGGAAGATCATAGCGGCCTGCAATTGTTTTATACTGACGATAATAAAGTAACCGTAATGTTCGCGGCCCCGGGCGCTCCGGCCGCAAAATGCGGGATCATAGCGGGCGATATTATAACCGCCATCAATGGCATAGATGTTGAGCATTTCGGCGGGTTGATAAAAATCAAGGACATGATGGAAAAGCCGGCCGGGACGAAATATGAGCTTTCGATCCTGCGCGACAACAAACCGATGAATGTGAATCTGGTTCTGGAAAAGTTATTATAGCGGCGGTGTCGGAGTAACTTGATTTGCCCGGGAGGATAAAAAACTCCCGGGTTTTTTATTTGTGTCTTGATTTAAGTGTATTTAAATTAAATTGAGATTAAAATCAATGGATTACAGGGAATTTTATAATCTTGAAAATTATTTGTATGAGCGGGTCAATTGCGCCTTTCAGGAAAGAGGTTGGTTGACTGCCGAGGAATTTTTCTGCATCATAATATGGAAATCCAACAGAGCAAAATCCAAAGTCTCGGCCAGGTTGCTTAATAAGGGCTATAAAAATCTGGATGATGCGGTTAAAGTGCTAACGTCAGGTATTGGCAAATTGAATACTAGCGAAGAAAAATTTATATATATGGTATCGGAGTGGGGTTTCAGACTGCCGATAACTTCAGCCATTTTGACGGTTTTATTTCCTGAAGATTTTACGGTTTATGATTATCGAGTTTGCGAAAGTCTTGGCAAATACAATGAACTAAATCGCATTTCGAGTGCCCGCAAACTATGGAAAGGCTATTCCGAATATTTAAATGATGTCAGGCGCCGCGTTCCCCGAATAGCATCACTTAGGGATAAAGATAGGTATATATGGGGCAAATCATTTTACCTGCAATTAAAGAATGATATAGATAATTGCTTTGGTGCCAAATATGGAACTTGACGGACATAAAATCTGGGTAATTGCCCGGGCGATTATTTTTATGGCGGTCGGAGTATATATTATTCTGGCCGTTCTTCTGACGTTATTCCAATCGAGCATGGTCTATTACCCGACCCGGGAAATGAATTCTAATCCGTCGCATGTCGGCCTGATGTATGAATCGGTTTCGATACAAACCGACGACGGGGTTCGTCTGCTGGCGTGGTATATTCCGCACGACAGCGCCCGGGCCACAATTTTGCTCTGCCACGGCAATGGCGGCAATATTTCGCACCGCGTGCAATTGATAAAAATTCTTCACGATTTGAATCTCAATGTCCTGATATTCGATTATCGCGGCTATGGCCAAAGTGAGGGCAAGCCATCCGAAGAGGGCACCTATAAAGACGCCAAGGCCGCCTGGCTTTATTTGGTCCGCAAGAAAAATATCGCGCCGTCCAATATCATTATTCATGGTCGTTCGCTGGGCGGGGCGGTGGCGTCGCATCTGGCTCGCGAGGTCAATCCCGGCGGATTAATTTTGGAGTCATCGTTCACGTCGGTGGGTGACGTCGCCCGGCGCATGTTCCCGTATTTTCCAATACGCCTGATGATTCGTTTTGATTACAAGACCGCCGACAATGTCGCGGAGTGCCGCTGCCCGGTGCTGGTTATTCATAGCCGGGACGATAAGCTGATTTCCTTCGAATTCGGGCAGGCGTTGTATGACCGCGCCCGCGAACCGAAATCGTTTCTGGAAATCACCGGTTCGCACGACGACGGCTATGCAACGTCGGGGCCGGTTTATAGCGGCGGGCTGGACCGGTTTATAGAAGAATTTGTTTTTAAATAAGTCTTCTACCACGCCTTTCGAATTGAAATCATCATGTAAGCCAAAAAATATGTTATCGCGGCGAGTAACAAGGCTATTTTATATCCGGCAGAAAAGGCGACAAGGACTATCAGGGCCGATCCCAATACCGACGCCACCCCGTTGACGGCAAAACCCCAGTCGATAAGCGGACCGACTTTTAGCGTTCCTTTCGGAAACGGCATGCCCATAAAAAAACCCAGCGGAAAAATGGCTACGGCGGAAATTATCATTCGCGGCCACATTTCCCAGCCGCCCAGCATATAAGTCATCGGTTCGAATAATAAAGCATTCAAGATTAACCATGAGACGATGGTCAAAAAAGCGGTTGTCGCGGATATTCCGGTCGAGAAACGACTGCCGATTCCGGAAGCCATCAGCAATGTCAGCAAGATAACCGCGATACCGAAAACGGACGGGCCGATAAACAAGGTGTACTGCTGAATCAGTATGACTTCGACCATCATGAAGGCCATGCCGATCAGAAAGAAGTACAGCCAGGGAATCGGTTTGAGTTTTTCGCCTTTAAGAAAGTAGGGGATCAAATTCAAAGGCACAAACAGGAGCAGGACGACCAATATAATGACAACAATTATGGCTTTAGCCAGCGGAAAGCCCATGAATTCATAGGGCAGAAGCTTTTCGGTATCGAAGGTGAAATTTTTCCAGAGACCCATCTGGGCGATAAATGGCCGGTCGTCGTTACAGGGCGAAATATCCACCGGGACATCTTTGGCGACCGCCTGCCAACCCTCATGAATGATGCGATTATAGATATTCTCTTCGGCGGAGTCAGGTTTGGGGTAGAGCAGGTGGATATACTGATGTGCTTCGGGAGTTAGATCAAATATGGCGTGATAGCGCAGGCTGTCGTCGAGCGGCCGTTTTGACAAAAGCATTATTTTTCTTCGCAGGGTGGGGAGATTATATACGGCGAAATGGTTTTGGGGATTTTCTACTTCGAGTCTGTCCAGGGCGTCGATGACTTCGGCGGTGATGCGGGGCATATAGAACTGGTGTTCCATCATCAAGAACCCGCTATCGGATAGGGCTCGCCAGTAGTCCATGAAAGCTTCAGTGGTAAACAGGTAGTTTTCGGCGAGGGCAAAAGCCCCCGATGCCAGAGCCGCCCAGCTGTTGGAGCTTAACGAATATATGACGTCGAATTTATTCTCATAGCGCCTAATAAACGCCCGGGCATCTTCGGTGACAACGCGAACGCGCGGGTCGGCATATATATGCCCCGTGTATTCGGCCAGCGTAATAATCGAGGTATCCCCGATTGTCGGAGTCGCACCGGTCGAGTCGATTTGAGAGGAATCGACCGGGGGCAAGGGCAAATAGCCGTCGGGGTCGCCTTCGGTCATCATTTTATTAATATGGCCGTTGACTTCGACGGCGTAAATCTCCGTCGCCCCTTCCTGCAGGGCCTGAAGGACATCACAGCCGCCCCCCGCTCCGAGGGAAAGGAAAACGCATGAGTCGAACTGCTTGATAAGATAATCCACGGCAATGCCGAATTGAAATCTCTGGTCGTCGGGACGATCCCAGTTGCCGTCGAAACGATATACCGGAGAGTTGGCGACGTTATCGATATTTATCCCGCGATTGTAAGGTCCGAACTCGTACAGCTTGATTTTGGACATGGCGTCCCAGTGTTTATAAATGACAGGGGCGATTTCCTGTTGCTCGGCTTCAAGCATGTCTTCCGCAGATATGGATAAAAATATTGATACCGCCATAAGTATGACTGGCAGCGCCGCGATCGCTTTTCTGGCCGTAATCATGGCCGCAATCAGAATCGGAACGGAACATAAAAAAGTGGCGGCGGGTGTCCCCAGTAGATTCATAGTTATGATTGAACCGAGGACGCCGAGACCGGCGCCGATAAGGTCGGCCATATAGAGCTTTGGCATTTCCCGATTGTAATTTTTAAAAAGAAGAGCCAGCGCAATGCCGCCGAATATGAAAGCCGAGCTCAATATCATTATGGCGGCCGCCAGTTTGACAATCATGAGGTTATTGCTAAAAAGCTCGGAAAATTTCAGACCGAGTTTAAATATTACGGGCGGTCCGGCCAGAGCACAAATTCCCGATAACGTTAGAAACAGGGCCAGGCCGTTTTCCCGATTCAAGGCGGGAATAAGTCTCACCAGGAGCGCCCCCAGTCCAAGGCCAAGAACGGCCAATGACAAAATCAAAAAAGCAAAGGTGTAGAAAAATTCGGCGGAAAAAATGCGGGTCCAGATAATTTCCAGCGAAATCAAGGTCGTTGACATCAAGGCGATTATGAAGTACTTGGATATGCGCACGGTGCCACTCCCGGTATCAGGGTTTATGTATTAATGCGTCAACAAATGCGACAAAACCCCACAATTATTATTTAGACGAAACAGTCGAAAAGTTGTTTTGAAAATGTTCAGAATATCAGATTTTGACAGCCAGGGCCAGGCCGTCACGAATGGGGATGATCGAGGCGATCACTTCGGGTGAATTGAAAAGAAGACGGTTGAATTCCAGAATGCCCTGCGTCGAATCGGCCGGTTTTTCATCCAGTACATGGCCGCCCCATAAAACATTGTCACTGATAAACAGACCACCCTTGCGAAGACGCGGCAGGGCCAGCTCGAATGCTTCGGGGTACTGCTCTTTATCTATATCGTTGAAAATAATGTCGAACGGGCCCTCATGGCGTTTTAAGATAGCGCGGGCATCGCCGACATTATAATCGATTTTATTGCCGAAACCGCCCCGGGCATGAAATTCGCGGGCGCGGGTTATGTTATCCTCATTGCCATCGGTGCAGATGATATGTCCACCATCAGATATGCCTTTGGCAAACCAGAATGACGAATACCCGAAACCCGAACCCATTTCAAAAATGCTCCGGGCTTTTGTAGCCGCGGCCGTCTGGTATAAAAAGGTTCCGACCAGTGGTCCGACAATGGGGAATCTGTGCTCACGGGCATATTGTTCCATTTCGAGCAAGACCGGATTGCGGTCGGGGAGAATGTCCCGCATATATTTGTCAATATCAGGGTTTATAATATGCATCATTTGCCTGTTGGAGATTGCGGGTCAGAAAGCGGGGCCGGTTCTATCAACTCATTAATATCAGATATTGAATCCATTTCATAACCGAACAAATCGGCAAAATTTACTGCCAGCATTTCCGCCACATGGTCCAGCGACAATTGCTGACCCAGCAGTTGAGAAGCCGACCCCACTGGGTATCGTGTTATGCCGCAGGGGTTTATCATTTTGAAATAGTCGAGGTCGGTGTTGACGTTCAGGGCCAAACCGTGATAGGTGACCCATTTGGAGACGGCCACCCCGATGGCCCCGACTTTGTGGTTATCCACCCAGACGCCGGTCAGCCCTTGTTTTATTCCAGCCTTAAGTCCCAGGTCCATAAGTGTCGCAATCATCAGGTGTTCGAGATCCCGCAGGTATTTATGGACATCGCGTCCGCGCACGGTCAAATCGATAATGGGATAGGCAACCAGCTGACCGGGTCCGTGGAAAGTAATATCGCCGCCCCGTTCGATTTCATAGAGTTCGACCCCTCTGGCCTCAAGGGTGGCGAGATCGGCCAAAAGATTTCGGCGGCTGGTGCCGCGCCCCATGGTTATGACCGGGTCGTGTTCGGTCAGAATGAGGCAATCAGGAATTGAGCCGGTGCGGCGTTTCTCAACAAGTTTTTTCTGAATATCCCAGGTTGATTTATATGAGGTTCTTCCCGGATTGAGCCTGTAAAGTTTTTTATAACCGCGGCCGCACATAATTAAATATACCAGGTTTTTATATTTAATATATGACAACGGGTTGGCGGGGCCAATAGTTCCGACGGAAATTTTCGAGTTCAGCGAAAATGGGCGGTTATAGGTGTTTAAAAATGAAAAGAGGGTATGGCTGTAAAACCATATTATGGCTAAAGAAAACCGTCTTTTGGCCGAATATCATAGGGTTTGGGGTTGCCGTCAGGAATTGAAAATTGCGGGAACCTTGGGCGGTTTTTATCCTTATAAGAGTATAGAAGAGGGACACCGGGACGTATTTTAAAAAAAATTAAGTTTTTACTAAAAATACCTCTTGACAATCCGTGGAAACGGATATATACTCCCGGTCTGCCTGGCAAAGCGGGCAGGTTTTTTTGTCCGATAAAGACAATGTTCTTTGACAACTAAATAGCAGGTGCCGAATTGAAAATTCAATTTGGTACGATAGTGTGGGTCTCAATCGTGTTTTAAAACACGATCGCGACTCTTGACGTGAATCGAGAACAACACGCGTGTTCTTGGAATCATTCTCTGTTAATTAAAAATGTCGAAAGATGTTTTGAATAATTTACGGAGAGTTTGATCCTGGCTCAGAACGAACGCTGGCGGCGGGCCTAATACATGCAAGTCGAACGAGAAAATCCGGCTTCGGCTGGGTGAGTAAAGTGGCGAACGGGTGAGTAACACGTGGGCAATCTGCCCTTAAGTTTGGGATAAGCCCTCGAAAGGGGGTCTAATACCGGATAATATCCGGAGATGGCATCTTTTCCGGATCAAAGGCGGAGCAATCTGCCGCTTAGGGATGAGCCCGCGTCCCATTAGCTTGTTGGTGAGGTAACGGCTCACCAAGGCTGTGATGGGTAGCCGGCCTGAGAGGGTGATCGGCCACACTGGGACTGAGATACGGCCCAGACTCCTACGGGAGGCAGCAGTAGGGAATATTGCGCAATGGACGAAAGTCTGACGCAGCCACGCCGCGTGGATGATGAAGCTTTTCGGAGTGTAAAATCCTGTCAGTGGGGAAGAACCGGTCGGGGAGTAACTGCCCCGGCCCTGACGGTACCCGCAGAGGAAGTTCCGGCTAACTCCGTGCCAGCAGCCGCGGTAATACGGGGGGAACAAGCGTTGTTCGGATTCACTGGGCGTAAAGGGCGTGTAGGCGGATTTGCAAGTCAGATGTGAAAACCGGCGGCTCAACCACCGGCCTGCATCTGATACTGCTAATCTTGAGTACGGTAGAGGAAAGTGGAATTCCAGGTGTAGCGGTGACATGCGTAGATATCTGGAAGAACACCGGTGGCGAAGGCGGCTTTCTGGACCGATACTGACGCTGAGGCGCGAAAGCCAGGGGAGCAAACAGGATTAGATACCCTGGTAGTCCTGGCCGTAAACGATGGGTACTAGGTGTTGGAGGTATCGACCCCTTCAGTGCCGCAGCAAACGCATTAAGTACCCCGCCTGGGGAGTACGATCGCAAGGTTGAAACTCAAAAGAATTGACGGGGGCCCGCACAAGCGGTGGAGTATGTGGTTCAATTCGAGGCAACGCGAAGAACCTTACCTGGGCTTGACATACACCGGACCGCATCTGAAAGGATGCTTCCCTTCGGGGTCGGTGAACAGGTGCTGCATGGCTGTCGTCAGCTCGTGCCGTGAGGTGTTGGGTTAAGTCCCGCAACGAGCGCAACCCTCGCCCTTAGTTGCCATCAGGTTATGCTGGGAACTCTAAGGGGACTGCCAGTGATAAGCTGGAGGAAGGTGGGGATGATGTCAAGTCATCATGGCCCTTACACCCAGGGCTACACACGTACTACAATGGCCGGTACAGAGGGCTGCAAGACTGCAAAGTGGAGCCAATCCCTAAAACCGGTCTCAGTTCAGATTGGAGTCTGCAACTCGACTTCATGAAGGTGGAATCGCTAGTAATCGCAGATCAGCACGCTGCGGTGAATACGTTCCCGGGCCTTGTACACACCGCCCGTCAAGCCACGAAAGTTGGGGGCACCCAAAGTCGTTTGCCTAACCGCAAGGAGGGCGGCGCCTAAGGTGAAACCGATGATTGGGGCTAAGTCGTAACAAGGTAGCCGTAGCGGAAGCTGCGGCTGGATCACCTCCTTTCTAAGGAGAGGGTGGCCTCACCGGCACTGCCGGGGGGGTTATCCAGGTCGAACATTATCGGAACCTGAATTTTCAGCGGTGCCTGCTATTAGTAATAAATTTCGGGTCAGCGCGGTGAGCATGGCCCTTGCAAGGGGCCTGTAGCTCAGTTGGTTAGAGCGCGCGCCTGATAAGCGCGAGGTCGGTGGTTCAATCCCACCTAGGCCCAAAGCTTTGGGGATGTAGCTCAGTTGGGAGAGCGGTGGCTTTGCAAGCCACAGGTCGTCGGTTCGATCCCGATCATCTCCATAAAAAGAAAAAAATTGCTCTTTGACAACTTCATAACTGTAAACGAGTTTCTTGAGCATCAAGAAACCGTGGTCATCTTCCAACAGGTTGCACAGGATCAAATGTGAACACCTTTGGATAATTTGAGAAATATTCGATCAAGTTACTAAGGGCACATGGTGGATGCCTTGGCACGGGAAGGCGATGAAGGACGTGGTAAGCTGCGATAAGCCCCGTCTAGGTGCAAACAACCTTTGAGACGGGGATCTCCGAATGGGATAACCCGGCCGTCTTCATCGACGGTCATCGGCTGCTGAATCCATAGGCAGTCGAGGCGAACGTGGGGAACTGAAACATCTTATTACCCACAGGAAGAGAAAACAACAGTGATTCCCTGAGTAGCGGTGAGCGGAAGGGGAAGAGCCTAAACCGGTTGGTACGTTAAAGCCTGCGTGCGTTGTACTGCCGGGGTCGCGGGAAGCGAACGTGGTCCGAATGCAGTCGGGCCGGGAAGTTACAAACCATCTGTTTAGCTGAAGAACCTGGAACGGTTCGCGGTACAGGGTGACAGCCCCGTAAGCGAAAGGCTGATGGCTTCTTGTTCGTTCTCCCAAGTAGCACGGGTTAAGTGAAGTCCCGTGTGAATCCGCCAGGACCATCTGGCAAGGCTAAATACTATCTCGTGACCGATAGTGAACTAGTACCGTGAGGGAAAGGTGAAAAGCACCCCGGGAGGGGAGTGAAATAGTACCTGAAACCGTGTGCCTACAAGCTGTCGGAGGAAAGGTTCGTCTTCGGACGGGCTGGACTGACGGCGTGCCTATTGAATAATGATCCGACGAGTTACTTCTCTGTCGCAAGGATAAGCCAAACACTGGCGCATCCGCAGCGAAAGCGAGTCTGAACAGGGCGATTTAGTGGCAGGGAGTAGACCCGAAGCCAGGTGATCTATGCATGGCCAGGCTGAAATCTCGGTAAAACGGGACGGAGGGCCGAACACACCAACGTTGAAAAGTCGGGTGATGAGCTGTGCATGGGGGTGAAAGGCCAATCAAACCTGGAGATAGCTGGTTCTCTCCGAAATAGCTTTAGGGCTAGCCTCGGGCGATAGTGTCATGGAGGTAGAGCACTGAATGGGCTAGGGGCCCCACAAGGTTACCGACCCCAATCAAACTCCGAATGCCATGACATGATACCCGGGAGTCAGGCGGCGAGGGATAAGCTTCGTCGCCGAGAGGGAAACAACCCAGACCGCCAGCTAAGGTCCCCAAGTCGTGCTGAGTGTTAAAGGAGGTGGAACTACATAAACAGCTAGGATGTTGGCTTAGAAGCAGCCATCATTTAAAGAGTGCGTAATTGCTCACTAGTCTAGTGGTTCTGCGCCGAAAATTCACGGGACTATGCACGACACCGAAGCTGCGGACTCAACTTCGGTTGAGTGGTAGGAGAGCATTCTGTGACGCTTGAAGGTTATTCGCAAGAATGGCTGGACGGCACAGAAGAGATTATGTCGGAACGAGTAGCGATAAGGCAGGTGAGAATCCTGCCCACCGAAAACCTAAGGTTTCCTGGGGAAGGTTCGTCCGCCCAGGGTCAGTCGGTTCCTAAGGCGAGGTCGAAAGGCGTAGCTGATGGGAAACAGGTTGAATATTCCTGTACCGGTAGAATCGCGTTATACCTATGGGGTGACGCAGTAGTGAAAGGTCAATCTCGTGTTGGTTTACGAGGTCCAAGCCCGTAGGTGGGGAGCGCAGGCAAATCCACGTTCCTAACACCGAGAGGTAATGGGTAGAGCTTTTAGCTCGCAAGTTGACCCTAAGCAGACTGCCAAGAAAAGCCTCTATGGAAGTTATTCTGCCGACCGTACCGCAAACCGCCACAGGTAGGTGAGGTGAATATCCTAAGGTGCGCGAGATAACCCATGTTAAGGAACTAGGCAAATTGACCCCGTAACTTCGGGAGAAGGGGTGCCGTCAGTAGGTGAATCCCCTCGCGGGAGGAGCCCAACGCGGCCGCAGAGAAAAGGCGCTGGTGACTGTTTACTAAAAACACATGTCTCTGCTAAGCCTCATAAGGCGATGTATAGGGACTGATACCTGCCCGGTGCTGGAAGGTTAAGAGGAGGAGTCATTCACTTTATTGTGGAGAAGCCCTGAATCGAAGCCCCAGTAAACGGCGGCCGTAACTATAACGGTCCTAAGGTAGCGA
>CALAMC010000009.1 GCA_937925655.1 uncultured candidate division Zixibacteria bacterium
TGATCATCGTCGATCTGGAAACGACTTGCTGGGCTCGTAACGAAAAGAGCGACAACGAGATGGAAATAATCGAAATCGGCGCGGTCAAGGTCAATCTGAATACCCGTGAAATTATCGATGAATTCAACCGTTTTATCAAACCCAGCCGCAACCCGATGTTAAGTGATTTTTGCAAAGAGTTGACCAGTATAAAGCAGGAAGACGTTGACGCCGCCGAACGTTTTCCGGTTGTCTTTGGCCTGTTTCTCGACTGGATCGGGGATCTTAACCGCGTCATATTTTCTTCATGGAGCAATTTCGACCGGTGGATGTTTCAAAAGGATTGCACTTATCATAATGTTGCCTATCCGTTCGGTGAGAATCATTTCGATATAAAAATATATTTCGCCCGCATGATGGGTGAGCGCAAGGGGTTAAGCAGTGCCATGAAGATGCTCGAGCTGGAATTCGAGGGCATACGCCACCGGGGTATCGATGACGCCCGTAATACCTATCGTGTGTACCGGGCGCTGGAAACGAAAGGAACTCAAACGACGCTGGAGTTGTGAGAGCATATTTACGATTGCGGTGCCCCGCCGCCCGAAGGTCCTGAATTCTATGAAGGATCAGCGGTGGGATTTGGCGGGGGTCTCGTTCATTTGCGTTTACTTCGAAACCCGACCGAATAGAGATATTATGGAGGAATAGATGCAAAGCAAGATATATAACGCCACTGGCATGAAATACCCGCCCGTGGCCATTTTATGGTCGGACAATAAACCCGAAAAGGCGGTGCAATTCGCGCCGGGGCGATGGGGCTGTGTCACATTTCTATTGGCCTCGGCGGCCAAGGGCAGAGTCGCCGTCGCCGACCGCAATACCTTCGGATGCATCGGCGGCGGGGTCGGGCTGGGATTCGGCAATCAGTATGTCCATTTCCCAGGCGGCATTGCCGAATATATCTCCACCGGCAATGCCGAATTCTGTCGCTCTGAGTTCGGCAAAAAGATGCTCGAACAGATGCCGGAGATCGAGGAAGGGGAAAGGTATGTCAAAAACCCCGAAATCGCACAGGAATTCATCGATAATCTGCCCATGATTAATATTCCCGCCGAATATGTCATCCTTAAACCGCTCGAGATGGTAACGCCGGAAGAAACGCCCCAGGTCATAGTATTCGTGGTCCACCCCGACCAGCTGGCGGCGTTGGTTGTTCTGGCCAATTATGCCCGTTCGGGCGCCATCAATGTCGTGGCTCCGTTTGGGGCGGGGTGCCATCAGATCGGCATTATCCCGATTCATGAAGGCAAATCCGAGTATCCGCTGGCGATTATCGGCCTGACCGATATTTCGGCCCGTAAGTACATCATGAAAATGCTGGATCATAATGTCCTGTCGTTTTCTGTGCCGTATAAATTGTTTATGGAGATGGAAAACCATGTCGAGGGCAGTTTCCTCGAACGGAAATCATGGCAGACGGTGCTGGAGGACCAATTGAAAAAAGGATAAGATTTTAAAACAAACTCTGCTGATTGTTCTGGTCGAACTTAAGCCCCAGATGCTCGGCGGCTTCATTGGAAATCATCCGCCCCCGCTTGGTGCGCTGTAAGAAGCCGATTTTCAATAAGTACGGCTCGACCATATCCACCAAAGTATCGATTTCTTCGTTGAGCGTTGCCCCCAGCGCCTCGATGCCAACCGGCCCGCCTTTGTAAAATTCGATAATAACCTGCAACAGCTTCCGGTCGAGACTATCCAGTCCGAGATTATCGATGCCTTCTTTATCCAGCGCCGTGCGCGCCAGTTCGATATCGATTTCGCCGTCGGCTCGGACCGTCACATAATCGCGCACCCGTCGTAGCAGGCGGTTGGCCACGCGCGGCGTCCCGCGGGAACGCCCGGCGATTTCAAGCGCCGCCTCGGAAGTAATCTTGACTTCAAGCAAACCGGCCGAACGGACAATAATTTCCGCCAGTTCTTTTTTATCGTAAAAGTCGATATGATAATACAATCCGAACCGGTCGCGAAGAGGCGGCGATAAAAGCCCGGCGCGCGTGGTAGCTCCGATCAGAGTGAATCGTTTCAGCGGAATATTGATGACTTTGGCGAAGGCTCCTTTGTCCACCACAAAGTCAACCTTGAAATCCTCCATTGCCGGATAGATGAACTCCTCGATGGCCGGGGAGAGGCGATGGATTTCATCGATGAACAATATATCGCCTTCGGTCAGGTTGGTGAGTATCCCCATCAAGTCGCCGGTGCGGGATAAGGCCGGGCCCGACGTTGACGCCAGCCGGGTGCCCATCTCGTTGGCGATGATGTTGGCCAGCGTCGTCTTGCCCAGGCCGGGTGGACCGTAGAATAGGACGTGTTCACATGACTCGCCGCGTTTTTTGGCGGCTTCGATGGATACGTGCAATTTGTCCTTGAGTTCTTTCTGCCCGATGTACTCATTGAGATATTTGGGCCGAAGCGAAAGTATGAAGGATTCCTCTTCGGGCGTCATGACGTCGCCGGTTATGATTCGATCGCGGCTCATCGCACCCCGGCCTTGTTGGTCCCGGCTTCCTGCCGGAATATAATGGATATCAATTTTTCGGTCGTATCGACTTTGGGGTTGCTCTCCAGCGCTCGCAGAACCATCTTCTCGGCTTCCATGGCTTTGTATTGCAGTTGCACCAACACTTCGACGGCTTCGTTCATGAGGTCGGCCTGATCCTTGCGAATGACCGTCAGTGGCTGTTCGGTCCTGGACAGCGCGAAGCGGGCCATTTTGCCGTTGAGCTCGGCGATGACCTTGTCGGCCAGGCGATTGCCGATTCCGGGAAGCCGCGCCAGCGTCCCGGCGTCTTTGGTTTCGATGGCCGTTGCGATATCGCGGACGGGAAGCGTCAAAGACTTGAGGCCCTTTTTAAAACCCATTCCGGATACGGTCGTGAAAAGCAGGAAAAATTCCTTGTCGAGGGCGTCCGTAAAACCGATTAATTTCGGATAATGATAGCTCTTTTTGTCGCCCGCCTCGATATAATTTATCGTGTAAAGCATCACCTCGCGACCCTCGGCCTTGGCGTCACGCAATGCGTTGTACAGCCCCGACGGTATCATCAGTTCATGATACAAGCCGCCGAGGTTGATGGTGACCGCTTCCTCAGTCAACTTGGCGATTTTTCCCGATATCTGCGATATCATTTTCCCATCAGAGCATTGTGATGACAGAGCGCCGCCGCCAGGGCATCGGCTGTATCCGGCGAACAAACGTCATCGGTCAGTTTTAGAGTCGATTTTATCATTCTCTGCATCTGCATCTTAGTGGCCCGACCGTTCCCGGTCAATGACTTTTTTATGCGGGTGGAGGCGTAGGAAACTATCGGAATATTGCTCACGGCGGCCCGTACAAATATAATTCCGCGGGCGTGCCCCATGATTATAGCCGTTTTGGGGTGGGCATAATGCGAATAAAGCTCTTCGACCGCCATGTAATCCGGTTTGAACTGGGTCAGGATTTGGCCCATTTCGTCGTAAATTTCCTTCAGTTTTGCGGGAAATTCCGCTCGGGCCGGAGTCCTGATAACTCCGGCCTCGAGAATCTTAATTTGATTGCCGCTGGATTTGATGACGCCGTAACCCGTGATATGCAAACCCGGATCGATGCCGACAATCGTCACGGCCATGGTCATTACCCGGCCAGTTTTTCCATGATGTCGTCGGCGATATCGAAATTGCTATATACGTTCTGAACGTCGTCGTGTTCTTCAAGAGCCTCATACAGCTTGAGCATCGACTCGGCCTGTTTTTCGTTGAGCCTAATCGTGTTTTGAGGTATCATGGATGTTTCGGCCGATACGATCGGGATGGATTTGGCTTCGAGCGCCTGTCGCACAGTTTCGAGCTCGGAGGGCGGAGTCGTTATTTCATAGACGTCGCCTTCCTTGGACATATCGGTCGCTCCGGCTTCAATTACGATTTCCATCAAGGTTTCTTCGTCGACCACAGAGGAATCGACGGTAATGATACCCGTGTTGTCAAACATCCATGCGACACAACCGTTTTCGCCCAGATTCCCGCCATACTTCGCAAAAAGATGTCTAATTTCGGACACCGTTCTCTTTTTATTGTCGGTTAAAGTCGTCAGGTACACCGCCACTCCGGCCGGACCATAACCTTCGTAGCTGGCTTCTTCATATGATACTCCCGGCAGTTCTCCGGTGCCTTTTTGAATGGCCCGCTTGATGTTGTCCGCCGGCATGTTGGCCGCCTTGGCCGTGGCGATGGCCGTCCTTAAGCGGGGGTTGGCGTCGGGGTCTCCACCACCGGCGCGCGCCGCAACCGTAATCTCTTTGATAAATCGCGTGAACATGCGGCCGCGCTCGGCGTCTGCTTTGCCTTTCTTACGCTTAATTGTCGCCCATTTTGAATGGCCGGACATAATTACCTCCTGGATATTAAATTGCTTTTGCCTAATTTTAACGACAAAAGACAATTATCGCAAGAGGATTCACGCTCTATTTTGGATAAGTAATCAGGATTATGGATTATGAATAGTCATCAATCGCCATCGGCCAGAGAGCGATAACTTTCGCGGTATTCCTCGTTGAGGACAATAATGGCGATGCGGCGGTTACGGGGATCGTAAGGACTGTCGTTGAGCTTCAGATGCTTGTCGGCATAACCTCGGATTTCAACAATCTGGCCGTCGCGTAACCCGACGTTTTCCATATGCCGCCGGGCGCTGTTGGCTCGGTCGGCCGAAAGTTCCCAGTTGGAATACTGGTTTCTTTCCGAATATGGTGTTCTGTCGGTATGGCCTTCGACGATTATATCATTGGGCAGTTTGCCCAATTCATTGGCGATAGCCTTCAGGATCAATTGGGTATTGGACTTGAGGGCGGCACTGCCCTTGCCAAAAAAATTGCTTGAATCGGGATTGGTGGAAACCTCCACCAATTCAATTCTCAAACCCTCCGGAATCAGTTCTATCTCTATGAAATCCTTTAGCTTGGCAATTTCGGGGATTTTATCCAGAGCTTCCCGGATTTTCCTCCCGGCTTCGGTCAGCCGTTCGAAAGTCTTTCCCAGTTTGCGTCCCTCTTCGCTTTTGCGAATCTGGGTGTTCATGGGCGATACCCCGCCATCGAGTGTTCCCTGCCCGGTCTTTTTCATGAAATTAACGGGGTCGCGAAAATAGCCCTGGACCGCCTTTTTGACGGCATCCGACTGGGACATAATCCACATGACCAAAAAAAAGGCCATCATGGCCGTGACAAAGTCGGCATAGGCGACTTTCCAGGCCCCGCCGTGATGAGCACCGTGCCCGCCCTTTTTTTTGATTATGATTATGGGCGGAGCTTGTTTTTCTTCATTTTCATCCATGTCAGGCAGTTACGGCCTCTTTTTGTTGAGGCATTTTGCCGGCTTTGGCCGCCCGGCAGGCTTCTTCGACTTCGGTGAAACTCGGTCGAACGTCGTGGGAAATTACCCTGCGAGCGAACTCGACCGCGATCTGCGCGGTGAATCCTTTATGAAAGGCCAGCAGGGCCTGCTTCAGGACAATGTAGTACTGACTTTCAGCGTTAATCTGATGGCGCATGTTGCTCGCCAACGGTTGCACCGCACCGTATGAAAGCAGGATACCCAGAAAGGTCCCGACCAGCGCCGCCGCCACATGAGTGCCGACTTCCTCGACCGATCCGCCGATCGATCCCATGGTAATGACCACGCCCAGCACGGCCGCCACGATACCCAGACCGGGAAGAGCGTCCCCGATCGTCTGAAGGGTTGTGGCCGCGTGTTCTTCTTCACGTTCGTGGGTTTCAATATCCTTGTCGAGCATCGACTCCAGATCGAATTCGGGTATGCCGCCCATAATTATCAATCGCATGGTGTCGGACAGAAATGAAACGGCGTGATGGTTTTTAAGGAAATAGGGGTACTTGGTCAGGACGGCGCTTTTTTCCGGTTCTTCGATATGTGACTCGAGGCCGACAAGGCCATCCTTGCGGGCAACATTGAACAATTCATACATCATGGTGAGTAAATCAACGTATGCCTGCTTGCTGTGACCCGAGGCCATGATTCTGGGAAGTCGGGCAATAATCGACTTGACCACCCGCGGTGGAGCCATGACGAGCATTGACCCCAGAGCGGCGCCGCCGATAATGACAAATTCGGCGGGCTGCATGAGAACCATGAGGTTTCCATGGGCCATCAAATAGCCCGCGATGACGCAGACGAAAACGAAGATAAGACCGGCAACTGCTAACATAAGGTGTTCTTCCTCTTAAGGTTATAATAATTATCGACAGACCGGGCAAAAACTGAACCCGGTCGGCCTCGGAATTTGGCCTAATTTGATAAAATTCGCGTAATCCGGGGCAGTTTATAGCCAAAATAATTTATTGACAGGTATATTTTTATTGTTATTATATAATGCTAAATTGTTTATTGACAAAATATTGCATGAAAGGAGGGGTGTTTATGACAGGCGTAAGGGTTCGCGACGACGAATCCTTCGAGAAAGCCCTGCGCCGCTTCAACAAATTTTGTGAGAAGACAGGTATACTGTCCGACATAAAGAAGCATCAGCATTTCGAGAAGCCGTCTGAACGCCGCAAGCGCAAATTGAACGCCGCCCGGCGCAAGATGCGTAAGCTGCACCAGGCAGAAGGATAGACTTGTTGTGTCTATTTTACCTAAAATAGATGACGAATTGAAAAAGGCCCTGAAAGCCGGGGATAAGCTCAAAGCAACCCTGCTTCGGGGCCTTAAGTCTGATATCAAGTATCGCCAGATCGAGCTCGGTCGGGAGTTGACCGAGGAAGATATCATCGGGACACTGCAGAGCGCCGCCAAACGCCACCGCGATTCTATCGAGCAGTTCCAGAAGGGCGGACGCGCCGATCTGGTCGAAAAGGAAACTAAAGAACTGGAACTTATAGAGGGGTATCTTCCGGAACAGCTTTCCGAAGATAAAATCAGGGAGCATATTCAGGCCTCGATCGATGCCACCGGCGCTTCGTCACCCGCCCAGCTGGGGGCGGTGATGAAAGACCTCATGCCTCGCCTAAAAGGGCAGGCCGACGGCAAGCTGGTCAATCAACTCGTGCGCCAGATGCTTTCGGATGCCGACCGGTAGCTCTTCTTTAAGGACTTGACGCCATACAGGGAGTAGTGTTATGAACTGGATCGACATTGTTCTTTTGATCCTGCTGGTGGCGGCCATTATCATCGGTTCCAAAAAGGGTCTGGTCAGAGAATTGATGGCTCTGGCTGTCCTGACCGCTACCGTGATCGTTTCGGTCAACTATATCGATTTGATCGCCGTCAAAGTTTATGAAGGGTTGGGCGGATCGCCGCTGATAACTGCCATCATTTCCTTTGTTGTCCTGCTGGCCATCATCTATGCTATCTTTAAATTACTGGGGATGCTTTTTTACAAAGTGGCCAATCTGCAGAAGCTGGGCAAGAAAGATCAGCTGGGCGGGGCTCTGATCGGTGCCCTGCGGGGCTGGCTTATCATTGGTTTTATTATTTTCATCGTTTTTCTGATGCCTATGCCGGATAAGTTTTACGATGACTTCGGACAGTCATTTCTGGGCCCGACGTTGGCCAAGACCCTGCCGCTCTTGTATGAATCTTCGGCCGGTTTGCATCCCAAAAACAGCAGCTTTATGGAAAAGGTCGAACATACCCTTCTGTTGCGGCCGGCCAATCAATCCAATACGCCCAACTTCGATTTCAGCGAAGACCGCGAGCAGGTCTACAAAGTCATTTATCAGATTGACCGTTACTTCGGCACCGGTTCAGGACGGATATAATCCGATAAAGATATTTATTCTTAGGCGGTCAATGCTTATATTAAGCCCCGATAAATCGGGGCTTTTTTGTTTGACGGAGTATGAGCTTTGAGTTTCGATGAACATTCGATGGAAGTGCTCGAGTATCCCAAAGTCCTCGAGATTCTGCACGGTCTATGCCTGACGCGTTACGGCATGGAAATGGTCGAACGGATGGCGCCGCTGACCGACCCCGACGCCATCACGACCCGGTTGACGGAAGTTACCCAGATGCGGGATATCATTCAATTTCGTCCCGCTCTGCCCCTTTATCGTCTGGACGATATCACGGGAATAATCAACCGTTCCAAAACGGTGGGCATATTTATCGAACCGGCAGAATTACTGCAGGTCAAGGAATTGATTGATGTTTGTAACGCCTTGCACCGCTATGCCCCCGACGATCGGCACAAATTCCCCCTCATTGCGGAATACTTAAAAGAACTGCATCCCCTGACCGAAGTGAGCGAGGCGATTGGACGCACCATCGACAACGACGGTGAAATAAAAGATTCGGCTTCCACAAGGCTCAAAGCCATCCGCGGCGAAATTGCCAATATAAAAAGAAAAATAGTCGCCCGGCTCGACCGCATTCTGTCCGAACGCCAGAAAACCCCCGGATGGCAGGACGATATGATCACCATGCGCGACGGCCGTTATGTCATTCCTGTCCTGGCCGGTCAATTCCGGCCCGACTCGGGCATTATCCATGACCGCTCGCAATCGGGCGCGACCATGTATGTCGAACCCAACGAGACAGTCGAACTAAATAACAGTTTGGGGACGGAACTGCAGAACGAGCGGCTGGAAATTGACCGTATCCTGCGGGCACTCACGGCGCAGGTCGGCCGGGAACATCAGAAGCTTCTGGCCAATACTCGGCTGATCGGTGTCCTCGACTTGATTCATGCCTCGGCCGGTTTGTCGATTAAAACCGACGGGACCCAGCCGCGCATCGATGGTATCAGCCGCCTGAAGCTGTTGGATTGCCGTCATCCTCTCTTGATGTACTATACGCAGGATAAAAGCACGGTTGTCGGCAATGACCTGGCTCTCGACGGAACGCGGCTCGGGCTGATAATCACCGGGCCCAATACCGGCGGCAAAACGGTTGCCCTGAAAACGGTCGGTCTCCTGGTTTTGATGGCCCAGTCGGGCCTGCATGTCCCGGCCGCCGATAAAAGCGAAATCGGCATTTTTCATAATGTTCTGGCCGACATCGGTGACGAACAATCAATCGAATTATCGCTGTCGACTTTTTCCTCGCACGTTCGTCAGATTGCCTATGCCGTCGAACACGCTCATGCGGACTCACTGGTACTGCTCGATGAAATCGGGGCCGGAACCGATCCCAAGGAAGGAGCGGCGCTGGCCGAGGCCATTCTGCTCAAGCTGGTGGAGAACAAGGCCAGGATAATTGTCACCACCCATTATTCACAGCTTAAAACGCTTCCAATGGAGCACCCCGAACTGGAAAATGCCAGTTTCGAATTCGACCGTAAATCGCTGCGGCCGACTTTCCGTCTGCAAATCGGTATTCCCGGTGCATCGTACGCCGTTGAGATTGCCGAACGGCTGGGCATGAACAAGGATATCACCCGCAACGCCTCGCGGCTGTTGGGCAAAACGGAGCGATCTCTGACCGGATTGATTGAGTCACTGGAAAGCGAACTGGCGGCCCTGCGCAAGGATAAAGCGGTTCTTCAGGATAAACTCAAACATACCGCCCAGCTCGAGGATTATTATAAAAGCCAGACAGAGAAGCTGGCTAATGAGATGGAGCAAACCAAGAAGGAGCATTTGCAAGAACTCGAGAAGGTTCTGACCGAGAGCCGTCTGGAAATAGAACGCCTGGTTAAACGCATTCGTGAAACCAACGCCTCAAAAGATTCCGTAAAGCAGGCTCATAAATTCCTTCAATCGACCACCAATCTGCAGGAACATTTGAAAAAGAAATACAGCCCGCCGGTTAACCATGCGGCGCTTGCCGTCGGTGACGCCGTCTGGGTTCAGTCGCTCAAAAAAGAAGGCGAACTGGTGGAGCTTAAGGACAAGCAGGCCAAAGTCCGCATCGGTAACATGATGTTTGCCGTGGATACGGCGGATATCAGCCGGGCCAAGAGCTCTGCGATGGGCAAGGCGGCCACACGGAATTCGGCCTCGGCCGATTTTGACCAGGCCGGGCCGGAAATAAATTTGATCGGCATGACCGCCGAGGAGGCCGCCGAAGCCCTGGATAAATTTCTCGATTCGGCCATATTGACCGGGATGTCGCAGGTGTATGTCGTGCACGGCAAAGGCACCGGTGCTTTGCGCAAAAAGATGACCGAATTTCTGAAAGCCCACCCGGCCGTGGCCGAGATTCGTCTGGGCAACTGGAACGAGGGCGGCGCCGGGGTGACCATTGTCAGGTTGAAAGATTAATCGTGATTTCGCAGGATACCATAGACCGCGTCCGTGAAGCGACCGATATCGTCGAACTGCTAAGCCAGTATCTGCGCCTGAAAAAGCGCGGCCGCAATTATTTCGCCGTCTGCCCGTTTCATGTCGAGAAAACGCCGTCCTTTTCGGTCTCGGCCGACAAGCAGATTTATAAATGTTTCGGGTGCGACGCCGGGGGAAACGTCTTCACGTTTCTTATGGAGCATGAGAACATGACCTTCATCGAGGCCGTCCGGTACCTGGCCGACAAAGCCGGCATCAGAATCGAGGAAACCCGTGCCGATACCGTCAAAGACGACCTTGACCGGCTGTACTATGCCCACCGCGTGGCACTGGAGTACTATCAGACGTTGTTAAAATCCGACCAGTACCGCGACCGCATGATGAAATATCTGGTCGAAACGCGGCATCTTAGACCCGAGTCGATAGAATTTTTCGGTCTGGGTCTGGCCGGAGAAAGCTGGGATGGGTTTTTGAAATACGCTCTGAAAAAGGACCTGTACCCCAAAGACCTGGAACTGGCCGGTCTGGTCATCCGTTCCGAAAAAAGGGATTCATATTTCGACCGCTTTCGCCAACGGCTGATGATTCCGATTTTCAATCAGAGTGGCAAACCGGTAGCTTTCGGCGGTCGGGCTCTCAAAAAGGGCGAAGACGCCAAATATGTCAACAGCCCGGAAACGCCGCTATATCATAAGAGTGGCATACTGTATGGTTTGAATTTTTCACGGCAGTATATCCGTGAAAAAAACGAAGTCATAATCGTTGAGGGGTATTTCGATTTGATTTCGCTCTATCAGGCAGACATAAAAAATGTCGTGGCTTCATCGGGGACGGCCTTCACTCTCACGCAGGCGCGGCTATTATCACATTTCGCCGACACGGCCTGTCTCTTTTTCGACAGCGATTCCGCCGGTCAGATGGCGGCGCTGCGGTCGGTCGATGCTCTATATGATGCCGGGTTGGAAGTGATAGTGATGTCCGCTCCGGAAGGCGAAGACCCCGATTCCCTGGCGGTTAAAGGCGGCCGGGACGCCATTGAGAAAGTGCACGATGAAGCGGTCAGTTTCATCGAATACCGCATTCGCCGGGCCGACCTCGAGACGGCCGGTATTATCGCGAAAGAAAAGCTCATCAAGGAATTCGCCGCGCTGTTTAAAAAGGTCGGCGACGTCACCCGCCGGGATGTCATGATTTTGGACGCCGCCGAACGGATGAAAATCCCGACCCGTCAATTTTATAATATCATGAATGAAAGCCCCGCCGATTCGGGCGTGGTATCGACGGTTCGTCCACCCCGTAAAATCGAGGACAATGAACGGGATTTGCTGTCGCTTTTAATCTGCTATCCGGAAGAAATCGCACGCGTCATGGAAAAGCTGACACCCGATGATTTTCATATTGCCGCCCACCGGGCCATCTATGAAAGCATTATCGCCGTCTTTCGGGAATCGGGTGAATTTACCGAAGCCGCCCTGATCGGCTTTATCGAGGATAAAGCCATGCTGGTCGATATCACTGCCTTGGCCGCCATCGACTGGACGGGCTATAATATTTCTTCGACCGTGCGCGGCTTGGTAAAAAAGATTCAGGATTTGAAACGGGAGAGGATTATCGATACACTGAAAGCCCAACTCAAGGAGGCCGAGGACCGGGGCGATTCCAAAACGGCCGAGCGGCTTCAGAACGAAATCATGGATTTAATCAAAAGGCGGGAACAGTAAGCCATAATGCTCCATCGATTGCATATAAAGAACTTTGCCCTCGTTCAAGAATTGTCAATCGAGTTTGCACCGGGAATGAACGTTTTGACCGGCGAGACCGGCGCGGGCAAATCGGTAATTATCGGGGCGTTGGCGCAGATACTGGGGGAGCGGGCCGATAAAGATGACATCCGCTCCGGTGAGAAGACGGCGCTGGTCGAAGCCGAATTCGATGCCGGGCAATCGGGAATAATCGCCGGATTGCTTTCGGAAAACGGTCTGGAAGGAGATGGCCGGTCGCTTCTGATCCGCAAAGAAATATTCGCCAGTGAACGCGCCACGCGGGTTTTCATCAATGACCGTCAGGTTGCGGCCAGGACGCTTAAAGATATCACCGAGCACCTGGCCCAGCTTTATGGCCAGCATTCGCATCAGCAGTTGATTGACGAGAAAAATCATCTGTCGTTTCTTGACGCCTTTGCCGGGTTGTTGAACGACGTGGAACAATTGCGTTCGGTTCATGCCGACTGGCAAAGTTGCGAACAGCGGCTCAAGACGGCCATCAGACTCAAAACGGAAAGCGAAAAAAACCGCGAATTGATGCAATTTCAGAAAGAAGAGATAGAGCATGCGCGAATCAGGGCCGGGGAAGAAGAACAACTCCTGGCCGAGCGAAAAATTCTGGATTCCGCGGCGTTGCTGGGCCAGAAATGTTCGTCCATATTGAATACACTTGATGGTGATGAAAATTCCATTTTGTCCGGCCTGGGCGCCTGTTCCAAAGAGTTTGCCCATATTCTTCCGGTCGATAAAAAACTCGAATCGCTGGGCGAATTGATGGATAATGCTTCGGTCAATCTCGAGGAATTTCGGGCCGGAGTGGAGTCATACCTGTCGTCGATTCCCGATGACCCCGTCCGCCTGGAGGAGATAAATCTTCGACTCGATGAAATCTATCGGCTGAAGAAAAAGTACGGCGGATCAGAAGAGGCGATTTTAAAAACGCTGGATGAGATTAACGTTGAACTCGGCCGGATGAATAATATCGGTCAGGAAATAACATACCTTCAAAAGCAGGTCGCGGAGTATAAAAAGGATTACGATCAAAAGGCGACGGCTCTTTCGCAGAAGCGCCAGCGGGCGGCCAGAAAACTTTCCAAAATGGTGAAGAAGGAACTGGGCGACCTGGCCATAGGGGAGGCCGGGTTCGAATGTGAATTTATATATGTCGATGACCCCGATGGCATTGAGTATGGCGGGAGATTTTTAAAAGCCGAGCCAACCGGTCTGGAAAATATCCGCTTTTTGTTTTCCGCCAATCCGGGCGAGCCGCTCAAACCACTGTCTTCGACCGCTTCCGGCGGCGAAATCTCACGGGTTATGCTGGCGCTTAAGACGGCCGAGCAGTCCAATAGAACAGAAAGTCAGCCCCTTCTGGTTTTCGACGAAATAGATGCCGGAATCGGCGGGCTGACTGCCAAAGCCATCGCGGAGAAACTTAGCGCTCTGGGTCAGGATAATCAATTGCTGGTCATCACCCATCTTCACCAGATTGCGGCCCTGGCCGACCACCATTTCGCGGTCGAAAAAGTTGTTTCTTCGGATAAATCGAAGCGCCATATAATCTCCGTGACCAAACTGGATAAAAAAAGCCGGGCCGATGAAATCCGGCGGATGTTGAGTCTGGACGAAATGAAGCTTTCGTAGGCGTCTTTATTTTTTTATGTTATTGAGCAACTTAACAATAAAATCCGAGTATTTTTCGAATATATGATTTTTTTTGCAGTATATAAAACGGAAGATAAATCAACCGGTGACGCCGAACTGGTATTTTTAATTGCGGGCGGCGATAAGAAAGCCATGAAAACGCTGGTTGACCGTTATAAGAAGCGGGCCTTTTATCTGGCTTTAGGCATGGTGGGCAACAAGGATGAGGCTTTTGATATTTCACAGGAAGCATTTATCAGGGTTTTTAAATCTGCGGCCAGATTCGAAAGGGGCCATGAATTTTTCCCCTGGTTCTATTCCATCGTGGTCAACCTCTGTAAAGATTGTCTGGCACGCCGGAAAAATAAGGAAGCCCGGGAAATGAACCTCGATGACGCCGCATATTTGCTGGTTGCCGACTCTAACCCGGAGGATGCCGTGATTAAGGAAGAGCTTTCGCGCGATGTTCAGCAGGCTCTTATGGAACTCGATTTCGAGGATCGCGAGATCATTATGCTCAAGCATTTCAAGGATCTCTCCTATGATGAAATCGCCGCCCTGCTGAAAATCCCGAAAGGGACGGTGATGTCCCGGCTGTATTACGCCCGCAAAAAACTGGTAAAAAGGCTGGCCAGATATGTCTGAAAATAATATCAACGTTTTGCTGTCGGGATATATCGACGGAGAACTGACGCCGCAGGAACGTCAGGATTTCGAAAATCGCCTCAAAAGCGATCCCGAACTGCAGAAAGAACTGGAGAAATTCAACAAATTGAAGGAGATAACCGGGGCTATGAAGTACGCGGACATTCCCGATTCGGTTTGGGAAGGGTATTGGGCGTCGGTTTACAAACGAATGGAGCGGGGTATCGGGTGGATACTGATGTCCCTTTCGGCCGTCCTTTTTCTGGCGGTCGGTTGCTATTATCTGTTTCTTGACTTCTTTTTGAATCCGGAAATATCGATCGTTCTGAAAATTGCCGTGGGAGCCGGGCTATTGGGATTGATTGTTATGCTCGTGTCTCTTATTCGGGAACACCTGTTTGCCTATAATCGCGACAGATATCGGGAGGTAAAGCGATGATAGTTTGTACGACCGAGGATATCCCCGGTAAACGGGTCGTCAAATGTCTGGGACTGGTGCGGGGCAATACCGTCCGAGCCCGCCATATCGGGCATGATATCTCAGCATTTTTACGAAACCTTATCGGCGGCGAGGTCAAAGATTACACTAAGATGCTGGGCGAAACGCGCGAGCAATCGATCGACCGCATGATTGACGAGGCCATTGACCTCGGGGCCAACGCCATTCTGGCCGTAAGATTTTCGACTTCATACATCATGTCGGGGGCGGCCGAACTACTGGCCTATGGCACCGCTGTCATTGTCGAAGATGTTCAATGAAAACTATAGCCGGGTCACATCCGACCCGGCTTTTTATTAGTCGATTTTCTTCTTTCTATCCAGTATAATTCTCAATATATGAAGGTGTGAGAAATTATGTCTTCCGTTTTAAGATCATTGGTACCATCGAAAGTCCTGACCTGGGTGACGGTCTTTTTCGTGAACGCCGTCTTCTTTTCATTATTGCGCCTGGTATTCTTGATTTATTTTTACGACATTGCGGCCAATAGCAGAATACTGGATATACTGCGCGCCTTCTGGATCGGTTTTCGGTTCGATACCAAAGTCATCGGTATAATACTACTGCCGCTGGTGATAATTTCTCTGGTGCCCGGTCTGTCCTTTGATAAAAAAGCGGTGCGACGGGTTTTCATAACTGTGCTGACCGTCATTTTCGGCTTTTTGTTTCTTTTAAGCCTTGCGGAATTGCGTTTTTTCGAAGCCTACGGCAGCCGCTTGAATTTTCTGGCCGTCGAATACATCGATGACGCCGTCATGATGCTATATACCATCTATACCGATATCGCCTTCTGGCTCGTCGCGATCGGAACGGTTTTGCTGATTGCACTTTATGTCATGACACTCAAGGCCGTCTTCAACCGAATCCCGTCATTGGAATCACGTGTCGCCATCGTTCCGGCGGTCATATCATATCTGATTCTGATTGCCCTGCTCGTTTTTGGCATTCGGGGCCGCCTGGGACAAAAAGGCCTCGACTGGGGAGCCGCTTTTTTCAGCACCGATCAATTTGCCAATCAACTGGCGCTAAACGGGTGTTTCACGCTGGCCAATTCCATTTATGAAGAACGTAAAGCCGGAAAGGATATCAGCGACCCGGAAAGCGGCAAATATCATTTCTATGACACCGGCTTTGCCTGCCGCACCGTTTCCGATATGCTGGGCATCGAAGATATATGCAAGCCGGCAATCGCAGATATAACGGAAACAAAATCCGCATCACCTTGGGGATTTGACCCCAATATCGTCATTATCATCATGGAGAGCTGGTCGGTCGACCGTATCGGCGCCTACGGGGCTCAATATGGCGTCACGCCTTATTTTGACCGCCTTGCCGGGCAGGGTATTCTTTTTAAGAGATTCTATGCCAACGGCATCCGCACCAATCGCGGTATCCCGGCCATACTGTGCTCTTACCCGGCGCTTCCCGGACGCTCGATAATGAAACGTTTTTCAGCGGGACGGCCGTTCAGTTCCATCGCGGAAGTATTGCATATGCGCGGTTATACATCGATTTTCGCTCATGGCGGAGACATTCAGTTCGATAATATCGAAGGATTCCTGCGGGCGCATGGGTACACCCGCTTTTACGGGCAATCGGACTTTGAAGGCCATGCCCTCAATAAGTGGGGAATCGATGACCACGAGGTATTCTCATCGCTGGCGGCGCGAGTCGATTCCCTGCCGCGGCCCTTTAACCTGACCGTGTTTACCTTAAGCTTCCATGAACCGTACCGCGTCCCCGACGAGCGCTTTGTCAAATTCGACCCCTCAAGCGAGCAAAACCGCATGCTCAACACCTTTTATTACACCGACTGGGCGCTGGGATGTTTTATTGACGCATTGCAGAGCAATCCGGTTATGGATAGTACGATATTTATTATCACGTCCGACCATTGTTCCCATCAAACGCCGCAGTACCCCTTGACCCCGACCACGTTTCATATTCCGATGCTTATTTATTCGCCGGCACTGCTGGGAGATTCGGCGCGGGTGATATCGACCATCGCCGGCCAGGTCGATATCGTCCCGACTCTGGCGGGCTTGCTGGGATTGTCGGGAAACATACCGGGCTGGGGGAGAGACGTTTTGAATCTGCCCGAAGGCGACAATGGTTTTGCTGTCATCGACGCCGATGGAAAATTCGGCATGGTCGAGGACTCCCTGCTGTACTTTCACTGGACCGGAGCGGGCGAATACTTATACAATCTGAACGATCAGCCATACCTTCAGAATGAACTTAAAGACTCATTGCCGGATATATTTCGATCCATGGCCGTTCGAACCAATGCGTATATTCAACTGGCGATACATTTGTCACGAAGCAGGATTATTAAATAGAATATGCTTGGGTGCTCCACCGCCCGCAGGTCCTGAATTTTATGAAGGATCAGAGGCGGGATTCTTGTGCCCGGCGGGACTTTATACCCGCCGGGGTTATAGTGCAACATAAAGTGGTAACTATGCGACCGGCAAACTCCCTCGTCTGCCGGTTGTCTGATAATTCGAATATATACTCATACGACATAATATTGGCGAGTCCATTATCCCTGCTTCCTCAACAATCTCGTTATCACCGCCAGATGATGCACGTCGTGCTCCGCCATGAAATAAACGTGGTCGATCAGACGCATCGGCTGATTCAAACGCGGATGAAGCGCCGTCCGCGCCACATCCGCCTCCGACACATTATCGCATTTGACCAGCGCTTCGGTCCGCATGACGCGAAACTCTTCGAGCAGACTGTCTATGGTGCGGTCGTTGAAATTCGCGTCGTGGGTCAGTTTGTTGCTAATGTCGGCCGGACGAAGAGACTCTTTGCCCAGAAGGAAATCATCGATACGGCCGGTGGTCAGACGTTCCGTAGTGATCAAATGTCCGACGTTTTCCTGAATCGACCACTTGCCGTCAAGTTTATATGTTAATTTATCATGCGAAATATCTCGAACTAATTCTTCCAACGCAGGCGGAGTGGCCCGAAGGCGTTCCACCACCGCCGGGAACTGCTCCGGTTCCGTCATAAAATTGAATTTCCGGTCAAACCAGATTACTTTAAATTCCATAATATATTCCCCTTTAAAGTGTGTTCAGAATCAGTCTTTTATGCTTTTCTTCTGGAAGGCCTCGTTTTCTTTGTATAATTTATTACTTTTTATCAATCTCGTGGATTGATGAATCAATGACTTTATCCTTTTTTTCTCAGTCTGATTTAAGTAGATATGGGTTCCGGATTCAAGTGCCAAGAATTGAATAACTCTTAAAATATCAAGGGCAATATGCGGAATTCCATGAATTTCGATTGACCATCTTAAAGGTATATAATGGATAAAATAATTCCTAAATCTATCACCTAGCCAGATTAAAGATTCTTTTTCGCTTTCCGAAAGAATTAACTCCTGAGAAAATGTAAGTTGCCTCATCCACCCCGGGTCCTGACAGCGTTTAATTGCTTCTTTGAAGCTAATAAGTTTGTAGTGTTTTTTAACGCTGGGATCAAGAACTCTGTGATAATTGGTTCCCTTTAGACAGCAAATCGCAAAACCATAAAGTGCGCTGTATAGTGAAATTACTACCCATTTCCATTCGATATTTGTACGTTCAGCTAATTGAATAAAAAGCCTGGCCTTTTCCAGATAGTCTATTGCATTTGCCTCTTCAGTTAATCTAATATATTGAGGTTTAATAGGTGGTGGCTTCATATTTTCATCACCCTCATATTAAATTCGTCTAATATACCTCTTACAAATAGAATCCTTACTTTCTATCCAAGCGATCCGACAGCTTTTTCGACTTCTTCCAGTACTTCGCAGGATTTAACCAGTTGTTTCATCTTTGTGTGATCGGGATACAGCGGCCGGTCCACGTCAAGAAAATCAACATGGCGGCGAACTACTTCGCGGGCTTTCTGCACGCCCGTACCGAATTTATATTCCCGCAAATCCAGCGCCTGCGCCGCCGCCATCATTTCGATGCCCAGCACGCCATAGGCATTGTCCAGAATCTGAAAATTCTTGATGGCTGTGTTCATGCCCATCGAAACGAAATCTTCCTGGTCGGCGGCGGCCGGGATGGATTGAATCGAAGCCGGAGCCGAAAGAATCCGCTGTTCAACGATCAGGGCGTCGGCGGTATATTGTGACAACATTAAACCGGAAAACATGCCCGCGCCTTTTGTCAGAAACGGCGGCAGGCCGACCGACAACGCCGGGTTATTCAGGCGGTTCATGCGTCGTTCGGATAAAACACTGACCATAGTAATACACGCCCCGGCCATATCCATCGGGACCGCTACCGGCGACCCCTGAAAATTGGCCCCGGATAATTGCAGATTCTCATCGGAGAAGAAAATGGGATTGTCTCCGACGCCATTGAGTTCTATCTCGACCTGCGTTCGAGCATACGCCAGCGCGTCGTGGGCCGCCCCGATCACCTGCGGCGTGGAGCGCATGGAATAGGCATCCTGCACCTTGCAGGGAACCCGTCCCTCGGCCAAATCCCCACCGGCGACAAGTTTTCTTATTGCCGCCGCCGAACGGATCGCACCCTTGAAGCCCCGGACCTCATGTATTTTTGCATTGTATGGTTTCATGTTGGCTTTGAGCGCCTCCAACGACATGGCCGTGCCGATTTCGGCCTGCTTGAGCCAGCGCTCGGCGTCGTATAAAAATATCGCACTCATCGCGGTCAGGACATTGGAACCGTTGATGGTGGCCAGACCGTCGCGCGCTTTCAGGCCCGGTATCGGTATTTCGGCACGGTTAAGCGCTTCTTTTCCTTCAAGCAGTTCACCGTTGTAGTAGGCATGTCCTTCGCCCATCATCAAAAGTGCAATCTGGGCCATGGGCGACAGATCCCCGCAGGCGCCGACCGATCCTTTCTGGCAGACATACGGCGTCACGCCTTTATTGAGCATGTCCACCAGCGTCCGGGTGATTTCGAGGCGGCATCCCGATTTTCCGTGGGCGTGGACGTTTATCCGTCCGGCCATGGCGCCCCGGACGTATTCAATCGGGGCCGGGTCGCCGATTCCGGCACTGTGATTATAAATAAGATATTTCTGGAATTCCTTGACCTGATTGTCGTCGAGGACTACCTCCGAAAATTCCCCGATGCCGGTATTGACACCGTACATGATTTCATGGGCGTCGATTTTTTTCTCAAGCATGACGCGGCATTTATTGATTTTGTCGATCGCCTCCGGCGCCAGTTCAACCTTTTCGCCGTGGCGGGCAATCTGCACCAGTTTTTCTATGGTCAGATTATGGCCGTTTAGTACTATGGTCATACATCACCTCAAATTTACGGAACCGTTTGGTTCGATTAATATTTTACGAATTTATGACAGGGGCGACTTTATGTGTCTTGAAGACCGGAAGCATTATCTGGCTGATACTGTGAATCCAGGGTCAGCGATTTGAAGACCCAGCGACCGCGAAGCTCAATTTTACCGATTCTTTTCGACATAGCGCAAATATATATAATGACCGGGGTTTCTGTCAATTGCCAATATCAGCCGCCGATATAACCCCAGATATATCTTACGGCGATAAATAACAGGCAGGCGGTCAAAATTGCCTTGATAAACCTCACGGGCATATATTTCTGGAGGGTTGCCCCCGTGTAAGTGCCGGCCAGCCCTCCAATACCGAAAGATAATCCCAGAAGCCAGTCGGGTGCAATGGCCAGATCCGGACGCGAATAAATCCGGGCCAACACGACATATATGATCACGCCAATTATGGAATTCATAAAGGTCCCGGCCAGAGCCACCCCGGAGATGGCATAAACCGGCAGGCGAAAAAAGGCAACCATGATGGGAACCAGAAGCGCCCCGCCGCCGATACCATAAATCGCCCCGACTATGCCCATAAAAAAGCATATCAGAAAAAACGTCACGGTCGGGACGCCGTAATGTTTTCCATCAAAATTGAAACTTATGTGCCGTGCCGAGATAGCGGCATCACACACAGTCAGGCCTTTTAATTTATTGCCGGCTGGTTTTTCGCCGGAGGACTCAAATACTCCCAACCCAAGCCGTCCGCCGATATATAGCAAAACCAGGCCGACAAAGAATTTGAACGCCGTCGGGTCCGGCAGGTATTTCACGCGGATAACGGCACCGAGTATATTACCCGGAAGCGCCCCCAGAACCGAAGCCCATAACAGCGGCCAGAGCATGCGTTTTTCCCGATAATAACGATATACCCCGCCCGGTATGGCAATGATATTGAAAAACAGGTTGGTTGGGGTCACCGCCGGGCCGACAAAACCCAGAACGCTGACCTGAAAGGGAAGAAGCAGAAAGGCTCCGGATAACCCGCCGGTGGAAGTCAGTGTGGAAATGACAAAGGCAACTATAACCGGTAGCCACCACCAGGTTTCGATGCCGCTTATCGGAAATTCTATCATGGGGTATAATTTATTAATTGGATTCGGCCCTGTCCATTGTTAAATAATAAATCGTAAATCACAAACCGAATAAGGATGCGACCGCATGGCAAAACTTGAAACTATCTATGAATTTCTGGCGCAACGAAGAATCGCGCTGGTGGGATTGTCACAAAATCCCAAACATTTCAGCCGGATGCTTTTCCGAGAACTTATTGAGCGTAAATATCACGTTTGCCCGGTCAATCCGCTGGCGGATATTATCGATGGTTTCCCCTGTCATAAAAGTATCGAAGATGTCATGCGCACCGATTATGGCGAGTTCCCGGTTGGCGGGGCATTGATAATGACCTCTTCGAAAAAATACCCCGATCTTGTGGAGCAGTGTATTAAGGCGGGCGTCAAACGAATCTGGCTTTTTGGAGTTTCCGGCAATGATAAGAAATATCCCGAGCTGTCTGCCATGTGCAAAAAAAACGACGTCACGCTGATAGTCGATTTGTGCCCCTTCATGTTTCTGCCGCAAACCGGCTTGATTCACCGTCTGCACGGCGGACTGCTCAAGTTGTTCGGAAAATTCCCCCAATAAAAAACCGCCGCGTCTTGAGGGGTTGACCGCGGCGGTTCTATCAGTCAAACAAGTAGAAGCTATTTCTTGCGACGGAGCAATCCCATGCCGAGCATGCCCAATCCAAACAGGGCGACGGTAGCCGGTTCCGGAATGGCGCCGCCAGAATTGTAATCAATCATCAGAACGGCATTATCGATGCGCAACAGGCATTCCCCAGCGAAAATCGTCACATCCAGAATCCCGTCATTCCAGAACCCCGGGGCGTCAATGTTGGTCAGGTTGAACATGGAGTTGTCCAGAAAATGATGATTGAGCGGATCCCAATCGAAAACACCGCCGATGGCAATTTCGTTATTGTCGGTGTCAATCATGGCGCCGTCAATCCAGAGACGGGCACGGGTGATAACATCCGGGGGAACGCTCAATCCGGCCGGGAGAGTATGACCCCAGCTTAGTTCGTGATCGTAACCGTAACCCGTTCCGATAAAAGCTCCGGGAGCCGAACCGAAAAAGGTTTCGTGGCTGAAATGAACCCATGAAGCATAATCATAGGTGTGAAAATCGGCCAATGAGAAGAAGTTTGTGTAAACGTTCTCCGTCATCATTGGACTGGCCATCATTGCGGAAGGGACAAGAAGCACCGCCGCAAATACCAGCATCAAGATGGCTTTTTTCATAAGAGCTCCTCAATTAGGACAAATTTAATATTATTTTTGGCAACAAACTAAATAATAATTCTTATTATGCAAAACTAATGCCGATACTGTAACTAATTGTAATACAATGACATAAAAAATAATAATATGAATAGATATGAATTGTTCTGTTCAAATAATGCACAGTCTTGCAACCCTATGATGAAAATTGCATTACAATTTGATAATATAAGAAGGCTCTATTTTTCAAAACAATTAGATAATAAGGAATTAATCAGGGTTTTGATGGCCGTAAGACAAGAAAAATGCCCGCCAGAATCAATATCCCTCCGGATATCGTCGCCCACCCGGGAACCTCATTGAAAATTACTACGGCCAGAATGGTCGCGCCGATCGGTTCACCCAGCGTTATGGTTGAGACTTTATAAGTCGGCACATACTTTAAAAGCCAGTTATAAAGTGAATGCCCCATTAGCATCGGCACCAGTGCCAGAAGCGCAAAATAAAGCCACGTCCTGGCTGGGAACTCGACCAGGTTGTCGCCATTGATTAAGGCAGCTATGAGTATAACCACTGCCGCCACCGAATAAACCGGGGTGATGTAACAGATATTATCAATTTTTCCGCGGAGACTTCGCCCGATAAGAAAGTAAACAGCGACAAAGACCGCACCCGCGAGAGCCAGAAGGTTGCCATAAAGTTGTTTTCTTCCCAGTTCAATATCCCCCCCGGATATCACCGCGACCCCGATTATGGCAATCAGAATACCCATAAATGCTCTTTTTTGAGGTTTTTCTTTATGCACGACATAATCCAGAATCAACACGAATATCGGTGATGTTGCCACCAGAATGACCGAATTGGATATGGTTGTATGATACAGCGATGTAATCCAGGTGATGAAATGAAAACCGAGCATAACTCCCGAAAAAAGCAGGAAATATTTTTCGCGACGATTAAGCTTCGCCAATTGACGGCTTTTATGTATAAATGGAATTATGAGCACCAATGATGCGATAGCCATGCGAAAATAGGCATTGGCCAGCGGACCGGCCCCGGATAGTTTTATAAAAATCGCCGCCCAGGAAACGGCAAACGTCGCGAAAATAAGTGTCAGATATAAAGTTCTTTGTCGTACCATGAGTCAAATCCCGTATATTACCTGTCCAATATAGAAAACGGTATAATGCTTGTCGATAAGATTAAATTTGGCAGATTATAATATATGGCCGACATAAAACTTTTATTGGTCGTGATATTATGGGGCGCCTCGTTTGTTTTGGCGAAAATGGTCCTTGAATATTTTACGCCGGTCGAAACGCTGGCCGCCCGCCTGGTACTCGCCATAATCGTCCTGGAAATAATCACGTCGGCCAAGAAAATCCGAATTGAATATAGGCGGTTGGATTTACCCGTTTTGCTTTTAGCGTCGTTTGTGCTGTCGGTCCACTTTTTTATACAGATTACCGGATTAAACTACACCAGCGCCACCAATACCGGCTGGCTGATTGCCACCGCGCCCATTTTTATCGCGGCGGCATCATACTTATTTTTAAAAGAAAAACTCCGGCTACTGCAGATACTGGGAATAATGGTCGCCACGGTCGGCGTTGTCCTTCTGGTTTCGAAAGGCCGTCCGGGTCAACTGGATTGGCTCAAATCGGTCGGGGACTGGTTAATTCTCATCAGCGGTATTACCTGGACCATCTATACGATTGTCACACGAAACGTCAGCCGGCACATGAACCCCGTCAGTATGATTTTATTCCTGCTGATACTGCCGACTATCGGTTTTTCGGCTTACGTTCTGGCGACAAGTGACCTGGCCAAATTTATGACTATCCCGCCGAAAATCCTCATCGCCATTTTGACTTATGGAATTTTAACCATGGGCGTCGGCCACTGGCTCTGGCTGGAGGGCCTGTCTCAAAAAGGCGCAACCAAAGCGGGAGCATTTATTTATCTGGAACCGATTGTGACCACCCTTACGGCGCTGGTTTTAATAGGCGAAAAACTGACGCTTTTAAGTTATATCGGGGGCTTTTTGATCATCGGCGGCGTGGTATTGGTCGAACAACGCCTGAAATTATCCCGACAATAATCCTTGCGGTACTTTTTCCATTTGTATAGTATATTTTTACGGGATCCAGCAAAAAGGAGTATTCGAAAATGAAAAAAACATTCATCGCATTTATCACCATGATTATTGTACTCACGGTCGGGCTATCAGCCCAGGAATACCCGCTTATGGATGAGTACAACTTGAAGTTTGATTCCATGAAAGCTGTCGAATCCGAAGTTTTCGCTCCGGCCACATATACCAAGGCCGCCAATGAATTCAAAGAAGCCCAAAGAGCCATCGAACTGAAAAAGACCGCGGAAAGCATCAACCGCCTTCTGCAAAACTCCATCGAATACGCCGAAAACGCCCTCAAGGCCACCGAGGTGGCTCGCCTGGCCCTGGTCGAATATCTTGAACCGCGTCAGAAAGCTATCGACGCCAAAGCCCGCGCTCTGGCGGCTAAAGAGTATGTCGACGCCGAACTTCAATTCGTCAAAGCCACCGGCAAAGTGGAATCCGGTGATGTCAAAGGCGGTATCAATGAAGCCCAGAAATCGGTGGCGCTGTTCGACAAAGCCGAACTAACCGCCATCAAGGTCGATATCATGGGTACCGCTGATTCATTGATTACAAGGGCCACCACCGGCGATGCCAAAAAATACGCCCTGGCGACTTTCGATAAGGCCGTCAAAGCCCGCGCCAAAACCGATTCAATACTGACCCTTAATCGCTACGAAAGAAAGGAATCTGTCTCTCAAGCTCAATTGGCCGAATATGAGGCGCGGCATGCGTCCAATATCGCGCAGATGGTTCGCTCGCTGGAACGCAATGACCAGGCCTGGGAAAAATTAATTCTTGTCTATGAAATTCAGATGCAGCGGGTCGCCGATGAATTCCAGATCGGGATTCTGCCTTTCGATGAAGGTCCCGGCAAGGCCGCCGACAGCCTGGTTAATCTCGTCCGGGCAATGCGCAACGTGATGGATCAGGCGCATGGCGACATGACCGCCGCGACCGAGGATTTAACCGCCGCGCTGACGGCGATGGGCGTTACGACTTTAACCAAAAATTTCACCGAACGGGCCAAAACGGTCAGGAACGCTGTCGATAAAACCGTCGCCGATAAAAGAGAACTGACAGAACAGCTGGATGCCTGCCGCCATGAATTGAACAGCCTGGGAATAGCCCACGAAGTCATGGCCGGGGAACTGGAAGGGCGCCGGGACCAGGAAGCCAGATTCCAAAGTGCCCAGGCGTTGATTATGCCGTCCGATGGGGAAGTGCTGTACAACGCCACCAATGACATCGTCCTGCGTCTGCCGGGTTTGTCATTTGCCGTCGGTTCCAGCGATATCAAAGATGAACATACGCCTCTGCTGGAAAAAATAAAAACCATCCTGGAAATGTTTCCCGAATCCAAAATCATGGTCGAGGGACATACCGATGACACCGGCGCTCCCAATACCAACATGCGCCTGTCGGAAAAGCGGGCGTTTTCGGTCATGCAGTACTTGCGGCAATCGATGGGTATCTCGGTCGACCGGATTCAGTCGGTCGGTTACGGTTCCGACCGGCCGGTGGCCTCGAACAAGACTTCTGAAGGCCGCGCCAAAAACCGCCGGATCGATATAATCATCATGCGCTAAACAAGACTTCAATAGTCCTCATTAGGCCCGATTTGTTCAATGTAAAACGAATCGGGCTTGCTTTATATGATGACTTTTTATAATTTGAATTCGGGCTTAATGCACTTTTATGCATTGTCTTTATAATCGACAATATAGAAGGGAGGCTTATTATGTCCGAACCGGAAGTCGGATGTGCTCGTCCGACCGGGGCTGTGGTCGGCCAGTCGCCGCCCAAGGGGGGCGATCAATCCAAATCAACTGAAAAAACGACGGAGGAAACCATGGTACAAGTGCGCGTGGGCGGGAAGGCCCCCGATTTTCAGGCCCCCGCCTATTTCAAGGGAAAATTCACCAACGTCAAATTGTCCGATTACCTGGGCAAATGGGTATTGGTTTGCTTTTATCCGGGTGATTTCACCTTCGTTTGACCCACCGAATTGTCGGCGGTCGCCGGCAAATTCGATGAGCTTCAGAAGCTCGGCGTCGAGGTTATGTCCATCAGCGTCGATAGTACCTTCGTCCATAAAATCTGGGACGAAGAAGAACTCTCCAAAATGACCAAAGACGGCATACCGTGGCCGATGGTGGCCGACGGTTCCGGGGCCATTGGCAAAGTCTACGGGGTGTACGATGAAAACAGCGGCGTCAATATCCGTGGGCGGTTTATCATCGATCCCGATGGTGTCGTGCAGGCGATGGAAGTGATGACGCCGCCGGTGGGACGCAAGATCAGCGAGACTATCAGACAGGTGCATGCCTTCCAGCACGTCCGCAAGATGAAAGGCACGGAGGCCTGTCCCGCGGGATGGGAACCGGGCAAACCGACTTTGAAACCCGGCCCGGACCTGGTCGGCAAAGTCTGGAAAGTCTGGAAATCGGACGAATAGAATTTGAAGGCGTACTGATTGGGTGCCCCACCCCTTCGGGCTTGTTGAAAAAGTGCATGCATGGTGCAAGAAGCAGGCCGGGTTCCGAGTGGAGCGAAGCGTAACGAGAAACCCGACAACAAGATGTCGGTTTTCTCTCCCGACTTCGTCAGGATTCGGAAGCCGACCCGCCCGTTTTTCAACAGGCTCCTTCGGGGGTGGGCCTTCCCAATTTTTAAATGGATTTAATCATTAGGGTCGGGTTCCGTGATGAGCGCAAGCGAACGAGAAACCCGACCACGAATCCTGCAGGTCAAGCCTCCTTAAGAAGCTTGACTTTTAACGTTAATAACTCAACCCATTAGCCGCGCAATATTTTGACGAAATACTCCCCAGCATGAAACCGCAGTCATATGCTCCAACGACCGCTAAATTATGGATATCAATCACATTAAATATCCTGTTTTCGCCAAACATATATTCGTAGCGTTCGCGCACAAGGAGATATTTGCCGTCGGAAGAAATAACCAACAAATCGGCCATATTCAGCCCTTGAAAAGGAATGGCCGCCAGCGAATCTTCGTCAGCCGCGTCGTACACATATAGATATCCCGTAGGCACAAACCCCCAAACCTTTTGACCGACGTCCGTATAAAAAGAAAATCTCTCATCCGGACTAATAATATGAGTGGCCCCGGAACCGAACCCGTCCCATCTTAAAATCCTTACCGTATCCGAAAAAAAGTCGGTGGCACTGTACTGACAGCCAATACTCAAAAACGTCTTATTTAAGCTGTTGCTCGGGAATGGACTGCAAAGCATTAGATGCAAATGTAATACATAATTTCCGATCTTTTTGATCGAATAACCCGATGAATGCCCCAGAACGTTGTATATCACCAGGTTCGCCGTGTCGCTGTTGGGAAAATAGACAAATGACACGACTTCCGAGCGATTGCAGAATTTGCCCTCGACACTGCCTCCGGGCTGATGGAAAAGCTCGACATGCCCGGGGAATGTCTTTACTGAACCCATGCTGTAATAATACTGCGAATTGCGGCTGAATGTCGGCTTATAGGCTTCGAACGTACTGATAATCTGTCTTTCAGAAAGATCATAAATAAACGTTTTTGTTTTTAAAGATACCGCCAGAAGCGAATCATCGCCGATGACATGAAGCCGCATGGTATCAGCCGTCCCCACGCTGTCGATGATCATGGAATCGATAAACATCTCCCGTTCAACGGAAAAAACCCGGACCATATTTCCCGCCATCGGGGCAATATAGAAGAGATGTTCGTCCGGCGTGTCCTGCGGCTGGACCGGATTATCGTCGCCGCACGTGACAACGACAAACAATACGGCCGTCAAAATAAGCAGAAATGAAATTCTTTTCATAACCTACCTCCCGATACGTCTGACCGGCCAATCCATTATGGCCATAGCTTTATTTCAACACGGCGGTAACCCGCATTCAGAGTGGGCTGATTTAGGAATCCGTTGTTGAGCTAAACCATGAAACCCGCGACTGGTCCGGATTCCGGGTATAATTAAATATACTGCCATTCACCCAAAGTGCAATAATTTTTACGTTATTTCAGGGGCGTGCCTGTGGCCGACCGGTCGCGGGCGATGCCTCGCCGATAATTATAAGTACAATCGCATTGAATGCCACAGCATTACGATGACAAAAAATGACAGAGGGTAGGCAATTCGCACGATACAAAAAAACGCCGAAAAAGGTTAAGACCGGTTGTCAATGCCGATATATATAACAGATGCTGAATTTCATATTTCGGAGATTGAACCCATGTCTAAAATCGCCCAGGAAATGGCTCTGCGCGGCAGTCAGCTCTGGCTGCAGCAGATGGTCAGTTGCAACGCCGAGTGTCTGAATAAAATCATTCGCAAGCGGTTGCATCTGGCAAAAAACATCGGAATCACCTGGCTCTCGCCCCGGCCGGGTGACAATTATGCCGAATACCGCGACGAGGATTTTATCAAACTTCTTGATGTAAAACTCAAGTTTCCGCTGGAATCGTTCTGGCCGGAGGGCGGTCCGGTCTGGGACGGACTGGCCAAAACCTCCGACGGAAAAATCCTGCTGGTCGAGGCCAAAGCGCACGCTCGCGAGCTGAAATCATGTATAAAGGCTACGGCTCCTTCATCGTGCGCTTTAATCAACAAAAGCCTCGGTGAAGCCAAAGATTTTTTCCATGCCAGCCCGATGGCCGACTGGACGGAACCATATTATCAATATGCCAACCGTCTGGCGCATTTGTATTTCTTGCGGGAAAAAAACGGCATCGACGCTTATTTGTTATTCTTGTACTTCATGAACGATATGGCCATGAATGGACCGCGATCCCAATCCGAGTGGGAAAGTATAATAGACGAGGTGCACGAGCATCTGGATGTGGCCCGGGAACAACTCGGCGAGCGTGTTATCGATATCTTCATAGATGTCTCAAAGCTGATTTAACACAGCCACCGAGAATTTCTTTATTCATTTTTGGCGATGCTTTTCGTATATTCTGACAAATGCTTGACGGACCCGCCTCACGAGTAGCTATTACCTCCTGCGAGGGGTATGACCCCGCGCTTCTAACTGAAAAAATATCCGAATCATTGGCTTTATTGGGCGGACTGGGGCAGTTTATCGAGCCGGGGATGAAAGTCCTGCTCAAGCCCAATCTGCTATCGGCCAAAGAGCCGCACCGGGCGATCACGACCCATCCCGAATTTGTCGCCGCTGTAGCCCGTGAAGTCAAAAAACTCGGTGCGATTGTCTCCGTCGGCGATTCACCCGGCGGGGCCAAGCGGGGAGTCCAGCGCGTCTGGGATAATACCGGCATGAGTGCCATGGCCGAGCGCGAGGGAATAGAGCTGGTCAGTTTCGAGGCTTCGGGTGTGGTCGAATTTAAAGTCAACGGAAAATCATATTACCTGGCCAAGCCCGCCGTCGAGGCCGATTTTATAATCAGCCTGCCGAAACTCAAAACCCATGTTCTGACCCTCATGACCGGCGCGGTCAAAAATATCTTCGGGCTGATTCCGGGGTTTCGCAAAGGCAATTATCATAAAGAAGCCCCGAAGCCATCTGATTTCGCGCAAATAATTGTCGATATTCTGTCCTTGTGCCCGCCGGGCCTGACCATTATGGATGCCATCGTGAGTATGGAAGGCGATGGGCCCTCCTCGGGCCGCCCGCGCCAGACGAATCTGATTTTAGCCTCAACCGACCCGGTGGCGATCGATACCGCGGCCTGCGAGATAATAGGCTTGAATCCGGCCAAGGTTCCAACCATAACGACTGCCTGTGACGCCGGCCTTGGCATCGGCTTTATTGAAGCCATAGAGATTGTGGGACAAAGGCTTGCCGATGTTAAAATTGTCGATTTTGAACTTACCTCAAACCGTAAATTGGAGCTTATACCCGCTTTTTTGGCCAAACTGATCGCGCCCTATGTCTGGGTTCGACCGGCGATTACGGCGGATATCTGCACCAAATGCAATACCTGCGTTAACTCATGTCCTACTAAAGCTTTAAGCGGTTCCAACGGTGAAATCCCGCGATATGATTACGAATTATGCATTAATTGCTGGTGTTGCCATGAATTGTGCCCATCAAAAGCGGTTTTTGTAGATCGTAGCTGGCTGGCTCGTAAATTTATCCGATAAGTTGCCGGGCGCAGTAACTGCGTTGTCGAAACTTTCTGCTTGACAAAGCATTAGGTATTATGTAATGTATTGGTAGCAAAAATTGCGACCAGAAAAACCGCTTGCCTTGGGCTGGCTGGATAAGACATCGTAATTCAATAGCTAAACACCACAAAAGGCAAGAGGTCAGAAGCATGAAGGAGGCGAATTTGATGAAACTGGCTAAAGTATTAACGCTGTGTATGGCGCTAATCCTGGCATTTGTTTTCATCAGCGCCCCGGTGGCCATTTCCGGCGGTGGTTCTACAGACAAGCATCCGTGGGATGAGGATGGTATCGGCAACGATGGAAATCGTGGCGGATTTAACGGATACATTCCCGGCGGAGAGGATAATCAGGATGATCCTGATGCGGCGGTCTGTGGTACTGGAGTTATCTGGCTGGTCCGGAACATCAGTGTGCGCAATATCGTGCAAATCGTCACCTTGTACAAGGGTGCTACTGTCAGGTCCGACCGAGGCGAAACAAATACGGGATCTAAAAAAGTGAGCGTCAGGTAGTATGATGTAAGGATAGCCATTTAACCCAAGTACTATTATGAACCTAGCCTCTAACCGCAATAACTCCCTCGATGCCAGACTATTGGAAATTGAGGAATTGTATCGCCAAGGGAAGTCTGATATCGCGGGACAGCAGATCCAGGCTCTGATCTCTTCCGGTTATGAACCGGATATAGAGAATCGGGGCTTATTCAAATCGCTGGTTGCCAATTCCTATTTGCAGAGCGGCGATTATGATAAGGCTGTTTCATTTGGTGAGGAAGCCTATCGCCTGTTGGCCTCCACGGCCTATCATAAACGCGTCGGACGTGTCCAATGGCTTCTGTATAAAGCCTATGCCGATATCGGCAAAATGCGCGAAGCCGAAATCCATATCCGTGACGCCTATGCCTCATTTCGCCGGTGCGACGATCGGGAAGGGATGATCGACGCTTTAAGCGGCATGGGCCGTCTGGCCTATGACCAGAGTGATTTTGCGCTTGCGAAGAAATATGTCTTGGAGGCCATTGAGCTGTCGCGCGGTGAAAACCTGCGGATGGTTCGTCTGGTCGGTAACCTCGGCCGTATCGAAATTTTCATCGGTGACTGGACCGAAGCCGAAAGTCATTTGCGCGATGCCACTCGTCTGGCTCATGAAATGGGCCGGACAATTTCGATTATCCGGGGTCATTTATCACTGGGTTACCTGTATTTGAGGCAGCGGCAATTTATCATGGCCTCACGAGAATTGAAATCGGCGGCGCTTCTGCTTAAGGACCATCCCAGCCCCGTCGATGAAAATATCCTCATGGAATACGAAGGCGAACTGGCTCTGGAAATGGGCGATGTTATCCGGGCCAAGTCGATTATCACCGAAGCCTGCAATGAGGCGCGCAAAATCGCGCCCGATTCCAACATGGTGTCGCAGAACACTCGTCGCCTGGCTCAAATCGAAATGGAGCTGGATAATCATGAAGAAGCTCTCAAACTGGCCCAGAAAGCTCTGGATTTGGCCAACAAACTGGGTGAGGCCGGTGAAATCGGCTTGAGCCAGATGCTTATCGCCAGTATCTTTTCGAGCCGCGGCGACCATGACAATGCCGTGGATCACGCTCTGGACGGACTGGAAATATTACGCAAGGTCGGCGATCAATATGATATCGCACGTTCGCTTTTGACTCTGGCGCGGATTTATATCAACTGCGGCGACAAATCACGAAGTAAAATCGAAAAAACATACGACGAGGCCTTCCGGCTCTTCAACAAACTCAAACTCTTTTACTGGTCGGCCGAGACGCGTTTTCAGCAGGGCGTGTATTTCTGCCAGAAGGGCGACATATCGTTCGGTTTCAGAAAACTCCATGAAGCCGAGGCTATTTTCGATAAAATTTCGGAGCGCACAAAGATCAGGAGTGTCCGCCACTATTTGCAGGATTTATCGCGCAAGGCAGTCGAGCTGGCCGTATCGCCCGAAAACGAATTTAAGATTTTCGGCAATTATTTCTCCGATTCCGAATATCGTGAATTGAAATCCGGTCAAATTGAGGAAATTATAAGGATATTGTCGAAGCGAACCGGGGCGCACCGGATTATCGTCTACAATAATAAGAATGAAAATAGCTCGCAGTTGTTTTCCAGCATCCCGCTCACGGATCATCAAAAAAGGAAATTCGTTCAACAGCTCAGTGATTTGCTGGGAGAAGAAATCAATACGGATAAACCAACCCTGCTTCTTGATTGTCGGCGCGACCCGTTTATCAATGAGCTGTTAAGGCCGGATGTTGATAAAGCCGTCGCGACCGTTATCGTCACGCCGCTTTTGCTGGGCGGAGAAGTCACGGGATACATTTATCTTGACCGCCAGTCATCTAACGGCAATCTGACGCCGTTCGGCCAGAATGAGCTTAACTTTGTGGTCGGATTCGCCGACCTGATTTCGTTCAAGGTCGCCGAATACGATAAAGTCCTTCTGGAAGAAGACAACAAGCGGCTTAAGGCCCAGTTGCTGGAAGAAGCGGTTTTTCCCAATATTCTGACCCGCAACAAAGCCATGCTGGAAATGTTGTCTCGGGTCCAACAAGTGGTCGATTCAAATATTTCTATTTCAATAACAGGCGAAACGGGATGCGGCAAAGACCTTCTGGCCAAAACCATTCACTACAGCTCAAACCGCCGGGAAAAAAGGTTTATTTCGGTCAACTGTGCGGCGTTACCGGAAACCCTGCTGGAATCCGAGTTGTTCGGCCACAAGAAAGGAGCCTTCACAGGCGCCGATCGGGATAAAACCGGCCTGTTTGAGGAAGCTGATGGCGGAACATTTTTCCTTGATGAGATTGCCGATATGCCGCTTTCCATACAGGCCAAGGTCCTGCGAATTCTCGAGGAGAAAGAGATCGTTCGTCTGGGCGAAACCAAACCCCGCAAAGTTGATGTCCGCATCATTTCCGCCACCAATAAAGATTTGAAAACCGAAATGGAAGGCGGGCGTTTTCGTTCTGATTTGTATTACCGATTGACCGCGCTATGTTTCCCGATTCCGCCCCTGCGGGACAGGAAAGAAGATATTCCGTTGCTGGTGAACCATTTTGCCGAAGGCCGGGTCAAGTTTGCGCCGGAAACCATGAGGTACCTGGTCGCTTTTGACTGGCCGGGCAATGTCCGCGAACTCGAAAACGAAGTCAAAAAACTGGTGTTGCTGGCCGGAGATTCCGGCCCGGTTGAGCCGGCGCTTTTATCGGGGAAGATTCTATCGCAGGCCGAATCCTTTGAAACGGAAAATCTCGATATCGATACTAATATAAATTTCAATAAAGAATTCTCGCTGTATGATTATCTGGCCGAGTACGAAAAGCGCTTTATCATTCAGGCTTTGCGTAATCAGGGCGGCATAAAGAAGCACGCCGCCGCTTTTCTAAATATTCCCGAATCGACCCTGCGGCTGAAAATCAAGCAATACGATATCGACCTCAAGAATATAAACACGATTCATTGAATCGAATTTTTTTAAATCTTTTTGTTGCCGACCGGTATAATGTTTTTGTACATATACGTTAACCAAAACATTGTTCGGGAGGTTGAACGTTATGCCCGGAAAAACTCCGGTTAAAAAGGAAAAGAAAAAACCCAAAAAGGAAAAGAAGGGAAAATAGCTGACGGCTTGTTTTCCCGGGGATTTTTCTTATGATTCATGCTCCTCGCTTGCGAGGAGCTTTTTTTTGACATAAGAACCATTTTTCCGATAAATCCGCAAAACCATTTGGCATCTGGCCGGATTTTCTTTATCTTCATTTCATGCGTGAAAAATACTTGTGGGCTCCCGACCGTGCCGAATACATTCTTGGTCCCAAGGAAAAGGGGTGCATTTTCTGCAATGCCCTCAAAATGAAAAACGACAAAAAGACTTTAATCGTCTACAGGGGTCCCAAAATATTCGTCATTATGAACAAATACCCGTATAACTCCGGACACGTCATGGTCGTGCCGTACCGTCATACGGGGACGATTCTGCGGCTTGACGACGATGAATCCCTGGAAATGATGCAAGTTATTAAACTGACCGTCAAAGCAATTAAGAAATCGCTCAACCCGGAATCGTTCAATATCGGCATGAATATGGGGCGTGGATCGGGCGCGGGAGTACCCGGCCACATGCACATGCATATCGTCCCGCGCTGGCCGGAGGATACAAGCTATATGCCCGTGATCGGCAAGACCAGAGTGGTTTCTTTCGGGCACGATTTGATTTACGGGATGCTAAAAAAAGGGTTTGACGAGGTATGCCCCGGCGAAAAATCCCGACCAAAGCAGAGCTGATTCAGCTTCAGAAATTATATAAAACCGACGAGAAAATTGCCGAGCGGCTGGGTAATGTTTCTCCTCAATTGGTCGCCTATTGGCGCCGTAAAAAAAATATTCCAAAGCACTCCTTCCCGAAATTTTCGGAACCGGAGATTCGGGAATTATGGGAACGCTACGGTGATGATTATCGTTGCGGACTGGAATTGGGGCTTTCCAAGGCCGCCTTTTACAACTGGCGACGGCGCTACGGAATCAAGCAAAAGCCGGCCTTTCTGAAATTGGAACAGCTCGAACTCGACCTGGGTGCGCCCAGCAAAAAACCGGGTCGGAAACACCTTTTCGGGCAACAAACCGTTATTCAAAAGATTCTGATGTCCTCGACCGGGCGGGAAGACATAGCCCCCGGCGATGTCGTCACCTTTGAGCCTGACCTGGTTATGGCTCACGTTAATGCCGTGGAAGTCATTGCCGCCTTTAAAAACAACGGTCACAGCCACGTCTGGAACGCCGGCCGGATCGCCATCCCTATGGATTGGCGTTCGCGTCCCTCCGAAAATAATCACGCCGGTTACCAAAAAACGATTCGCGATTTTGTTCGCGTCCAGAATATCCGGCATTTTTTCGATTTCCGGGAGGGAGTCTGTCACCAGGTTATTCTTGAAAAAGGCCTGGTTCTGCCCGGTCAGATGGCTTTGGGAACCGATACCTTGACCACCGCCTACGGAGCCATCGGGGCCTGTGGTCTGAAAATCGATATTGACGCCATGGCCGCCGTTTGGGCCAATGGCAATTACTCTGTGACCGTTCCGGAAACCATTAAAATCATCATCAATGGCAAGATGCCGCACGGTGTCGGGGCGCGCGATGTGGCCATGTTCATCGTCCGCAAGCTGGCGGCCAGTGGCGCCAAAGGCAAAGCGGTCGAATTTTACGGCTCGGCCGTGACCCAGATGACGATTTCCGACCGGGTGGCGTTAAGTACCATCGCCGCCGAAATCGGCGCGGTGACGACCATCTGTCCTTTCGATACCGTCACGCGCAGATATTTTGTGAATCGTACACACATGCCGTTTCGTCCGGCCTTGTCCGATAAAGATGCCGTATATGATGAGTCGTATGAGTTGAATATCGATCAGATTCGGCCGCAGATCAGCGGCCCTTATCCTGAAACCGTCGTCAAATCGGTTGGTGAGATGGGCCAGGTGCCGGTGCACCATGTCATTATCGGCTCGATCACGACCGGTCGCTTTGACGACCTCCGCGCCGCCGCGGACATCATCAAGGGACATCAAGTGCATCGCGATACGCAATTGTATATCTTTCCCGGGTCGCGGTCGATTTACCTGGAAGCCGTCAAGAAGGGGCTGATACGGGCTTTTCTGGAGGCGGGAGCGATTGTCATGAATCCCGGCAGTGCCGGAGAATTTTTCCTGAATCAAATCCGACCATCAAGCGGCGAAGTCTGCCTGACTACTTCGGGACAAAGTGATTTCAACCTGGATATAATAAGGGGAACTTCCGTTTATTCGGTGTCCCCGGCGACGGCGGCCCTGTCGGCCGTAAAAGGGGTCATCAGCGACCCCTCCGAAATTTCTTAGACGAATTGCCCGTTAATCTTTCATCGACTGCAGGAATTTCTCGTTGTTTTTGGTTTTTTTCATGCGGTCGATCAAAAATTCCATCGCTTCGATCGGGCTCATTTCGGCCAGGAATTTGCGCAGAATCCATACTTTCGTCAGGACATCCGGCGGCATAAGCAGTTCTTCCTTACGGGTGGAACTGCGATTGATATCCATGGCCGGAAAAATTCTCCGGTCGGACAGACGGCGATCCATAACCATTTCGAGATTACCGGTGCCTTTGAATTCTTCGAAAATCACCTCATCCATGCGTGAGCCGGTTTCGATCAGGGCCGTCCCGATAATAGTCAGCGAACCGCCCTCTTCGATATTTCGCGCGGCGCCAAAAAAGCGTTTGGGTTTGTGCAGGGCGTTGCTGTCCACACCGCCGGAAAGGATTTTGCCGGAGTGCGGAACCACCGCGTTATGGGCGCGGGCCAGACGGGTGATACTGTCAAGCAGGATAACAACGTCGTTGCGATGTTCAACCAGTCGTTTGGCTTTTTCCAGAACCATATCGGCCACCTGTACATGACGGTCGGCCGGTTCATCGAAAGTCGAGGATATCACTTCGCCCTTGACCGAGCGGCGCATGTCGGTGACTTCTTCGGGCCGCTCGTCGATTAGAAGCACGATCAGTTTCACGTCGGGATGATTGGCCGTGATCGAATTGGCGATTTTCTGCAGGATGATGGTTTTTCCGGCCTTGGGCGGCGACGTGATCAGGGCGCGTTGGCCTTTGCCGATCGGGGTCATGAGGTCCATGATACGCGTCGTCAGATCGTCGGCATTGACTTCGAGTTTGAACGGTTCGTTGGGGTAGAGAGGAGTCAGATTGTCGAACAGCGTTTTATGCTTGGCAATATCGGGGTCTTCGAAATTGATGGCTTCGATTTTGAGAAGCGCAAAGTACCGCTCGTTGTCTTTGGGCGGACGAACTTGCCCGGATATAGTGTCGCCGGTGCGCAGGTCGAAGCGTTTGATCTGCGACGGGGAGACATAAATATCGTCCGGTCCCGGAAGGTAATTGTAATTGGGACTTCTCAAAAAGCCGTAGCCTTCGGACAGGATTTCGAGGACGCCTTCGGCAAAAATCATGCCCTCTTCTTTGGCCGACGTGGCTTCCATGATTTTGTAGATGAGTTCCTGTTTGCGCAGGCCGGAAATGCCCGGTATATCGAGCGCTTCGGCGACCTGCGTCAGTTCCGCAATCGTTTTGGTTTTTAAATCGGCATTTTCAATAACCTGTGTCTTATCCATAACTGTCTCACTTTATTAGGAATTACTTTTTGTTCAAGCAACGGATGGAACTACTTGAGTTCCTCGGTGGGAGCATCGCCCCAAAGTTTCTCGAGCGCGTAAAAATCCCGCGCCGATTCAAGGAAGATATGCACCACGACGTCGATATAATCGAGCAGAATCCATTTCCCTCCTTTTGTCCCTTCGCGATGCCACGGTTTAACTCCCTTATCAAGAAGGCCGTCGTAAACGGCGTCGGCGATAGCCTTCACATGTATATCCACGTCGCCGCTGACTATAACAAAATAATCACATATGTTGGATATGCTTTTAATTTTGAGGATTTTGACATTGTTGCCTTTCTTGGAAAGGGCGAGTTTGCCCGCTTCGCGGGCAATTGCAAGCGGTGTCGATTTCAATCCGGTTCTTTACTTCTCCTGATTGGCGGTTTCCAAAAGCATTTGATAATCTTCTCCAATTACCAGAGTGGTTGTCAAACTCCGGTAATTGTCCTGCAAAGGTCTATATAAAACTTCTTCCTTGATACCGAGCTGTTCGGCGAAGGCTTTCGATTGCGACACGTCCTTATCCCGCGAAATGACAAACGTCTTCTTCACACCGTAGGAATCAAAATCGCCGACTTCGAGGATAGTGACCTCAAGCGGCATTTTAACCAGCGCTGGAATCTTGCGGGCCATCTGGGACGCTATTCCGGCCAGTCCGCATCCGTTGAGCACTTGCAGGCGAATACTTATTTCCGGCATTTCGGCCGTTTTCGAAAAGCCATGTGTTATTCTTATCGCGAAACTGGCCCCATATATGAACACGAGCGCGAAAATAGCGACAATGGCCATTTCCAATAATCGCGAACTTTTCTTGTCTTTAAATGACCTGCGGCCGGCAGTGGTTGAGTTTCTTGATGATTTGTTCAAGGTTTGCTTATACGATTCCTTACTTGCGGGTTTGGTTGTCAGTCCCCTCCGAAATAGCGGTTTGAATATGGCCAATAAACCGGTCGATAGCCACCGTAGCCCGGATAGGTACTGAATCCTAACGACATGAAGAAATTCCGGGAAGGCTGGTAATCAAGCCGGACATTGGTTAGCACCGAAGCATCAACCGAACTTGACCTGTTAAATAATACCCCGGGATTGTGGGCCAGGCCTAAATCGAGATGCATCAGAAGGGAGGGGGAGAACTCATAAAGAAAACTGGCGGTATAAATACCCAGCGAAGCCGAATTGTCGCCGCCGGACATATACGAAAACGAATATGAACTCGTCCAATGAAGACGTGACAGGTCAAGCAGGGCGAACGGTTTTTCGGCCGGCTTAAATCCCAGATAGTCTTTCTGGATCGAGTTAAGCTCTGCTTTATCAGCCAGTTGCGCCGATGCGGCGACGGCAAGCAGAAGTAGCGGTAAGGTTATAATAAAGATTCTTTTTAACATAATACCCCTCGTACGTGCGGCTTCAACCATAAAGAATAAAGGTTTTTTCCTTTTGTCAATCCTTTTCTTTATAATTGTAATCTGTTGATATACAATAAATCCAGTAAATTATACATCCAAAGTCAGGCCAGGATTATAATTTTCTTTGGGCCAGCAAGATTTCGGCATTTTCAAGCTGTTCAGCGGAGTTTATTCCCATCGCCTCCAGGGGGTCAGCCACCTTGACTACCGCGCAGACCAGATGCTGGCTCTGCATGATTTTTATGGTATCGGTTAGATAAAACTCTTTCTGGGCGTTATCATCGCCAACCTCGCGCAGGGCCTTGAACAAGTGGCGGCTGTCGAAACAAAATGTCCCGGAATTAATCTCCCGGATTTTTTTTACTTCATCGGAAGCATCTTTGTGCTCGATGATTTCCATCAGAATATCCGAATTTCCCTTGCGGACAATCCGTCCATAGCCGGCCGGATTATCATATTCGGCGGACAGACAGGTGGCCGCGGCCTTGTTTTTAACATGAATTTCAAACAGGCTTTTAACCGTATCAGCGCGAAGAAACGGCGCATCTCCGGCCACCACAAGAATGGTTCCGTCAAACCCGTCGAGAGCCGATTCAGCCATTTGCACGGCATGCCCGGTTCCTTTTTGTTCATGTTGCCAGACGAATTCAACCGCCGTGTCTTTCAGTTCCTCCATCACCATATCGCCCTTGTGGCCAATAACGACAATCATACGGTCCAGTCCAACCGGGGCGAGGTTTTCCAGAAGCATCCGAATAAGTGGTTTGCCGTCAATCTTGTGTAAAACTTTAGGCAAATCGGATTTCATTCTCTTGCCCTTGCCGGCGGCAAGAATCACGGCGGCGGTCTTTTTGGTCATGGAGATTAAAACTTAGATTTTTTTATTCTTTTTATCGACTTTGACTATTGTGGGCTTGAGGCCTTTGGCTTTGTCTTTTTCTACCAGGCCATAGGAAATGATAATAACGATATCCCCCTTTTTGCCCTTATGCGCGGCGGCGCCATTGAGACAAATCGTCCCCGAATCGGCCTTGCCTTTGATTATATAGGTTTCCAGGCGCTCACCGTTGGTGACATTAACCACATGGACTTTTTCGTACTCCACCACGTCGGCGGCCTTCATCAGGGTTTCGTCAATCGTGATCGACCCCTCGTAATCCAGATTTGCCTCCGTTACGGTGGCGCGGTGTATTTTCGATTTGCAGATCGATATCAGCATGTTAAATCCTCATTGTCCTTAAACAGCTGGATAAATATAATAGTTTCGTCCGGCTTGGCAAGCATGGAATAGCCCCGCCCGTTATTTTTGGGCGAGCCGGTCTTTTAAATAGTCGATTACTTTTACCGGGGTAGGGTCGACATTATTCAATATCGCCAGATAATATGACGCAAAATCTCCCAGTTGAATCAGTGAAAACATCCTGCCCAGAACAAAATCGCCCTGCGAGAAGATATCGACAATTTCAATTTTCTCACGGGTCAGGACCTCCCGCACGATTTCCATACGGGTCTTGATACGGCCGTGGTCGTCGTTGTCCCGCAAATAGACAACAATAGCCGACTTGCGGAAATCCCCCAGGATATGCCAGCCGACCAGTTCGTTGTGGTTAAATTCCGGAAATACATTACAGAAAGCCGGCATCTCGGCGTTCTCGCAAATCTGTCCTTTCCATCGTGTCGCGACCGCATCGAGCCGTTCCGGCCCGGAATATATGACGGGAATTCTGCCGTGAAGCTTTTCCGCCAGTTTTTTGGCCGGGTTTTGATCGGCGATTGTCTCCATTGAATATCGGGTGCGATAAGATTTCAATCCGGCCGCAACCTCCGCCAGATCACTTTGGGGATCGGGACATAGACCCAGTTTGGACATAATTATCAAAAGCGGCACAAATGAAAATCCCAGCGCCGCGCGCGGGGGATAACCGGGCGGAAGAATCCCGCAAGCGAATCCGTGCTTTTGCGCCAGTTGGCCGATTTTACCTCCCGAAGTCAGGCAGATAACCGAACAGCCCTTCTCTATGGCTTCCTGCATGGCCGCCAGGGTTTCCTCGGTATTGCCGGAATACGATGATATGATGACAAGAGTTTTATTATTGGCAAAACCGGGGAGGCTGTAATTGCGGCAAACGAAAAAAGGCACGGTCAAGCTGTCATTCAAATACGACCGCACCAGGTCTCCACCGATAGCCGAGCCGCCCATTCCGGCCACGATAATATTTTCTATTTTGCCGGATTTCCGCCTGTCAATATCAATATTCCGCCCGATTTCCAGCGCCTGTTCCATCTGCTCGGGGAAATCATAAATTTTATCATACATCCCGGATTTATCCAGGTCGCGGATTTTTTCGATGTCATCAAGTGTCTTCATATAGTTGCCTGACTGGCCGAATTTACATGCTCATGTTGAATTCGAGAAGCCGGCTTTCCACGTCCCGGACAGTGGGCAGACGCAGCACCTCGGCGGCCAGAACTTTGGCGTCGTTTATTCTTAAGCGAGTTATCAAGTTGCATACATGATACAGCCGGGCCGGATTCATGGATAATGAATCAACCCCCATACCGATCAAAAGCGGTATCGCCAGCACGTCGCCCGCCATTTCCCCGCACAGGCTGACCGGTTTGCCGGCGGCATGGGCGGCGTCGATCGTCATCTGTATCAGTTTCAGGACGGCCGGGTGCAACGGATTAAAAATTTTATTCAATCTTTGATTATCCCGGTCGGCGGCCAGGACATACTGGGCCAGGTCATTGGAACCGATCGAAAGGAAGTCGACTTTGGGAATAATTTCGGCAGCGTTAAGGGCGACCGCAGGAACCTCGACCATAATACCGATTTTAATCGCCGGATCATACTTGATTTTCTCTTTGCGCAATTGCACCATGGCCCTTCTTATCATGCCGATGGCTTTCTTGACTTCCGATATGTCGGTTATCATGGGCAAAAGGAGCTTGACATTCCCGTGGTGCGAAGCCCGCAGGATGGCCCGAATCTGCCTCCGGAATTGCCCCGGCATGTCCAGCGATGCCCGGACACCGCGCCAGCCCAGGGCCGGATTGCGTTCCTGTGCAAACTGGTCATCCTGATGATATTTGTCGGAACCGAGGTCAAAAGTCCTGATGATGACGTCGTGGGGATGATAGGTTGCCGCCACGTGGTCGTATATTTCGAATTGCTCTTCGGACGTCGGGAAATTCCCCTTTTGCAGATATATAAACTCCGATCGAAACAGCCCGACCCCGATATTGTTTTTGGATAGAATATCATCGACCGGCCCCGGCAAGGATATATTGGCGGCGAGATTGATTTCGACCCCGTCGGCGGTTTTGATCGGAAGTTGGGGCAGTCTTTTAAGACGCGCCAGAGGCATTTCCGATAGAGTCTTGCGTTGCCTGACCAGACCCGTCCAGGCGCTTTCCTCGGGATTGACCGTCACCTCACCGCTGTCACCGTCTATAATCAGCCGATCTCCGGAGCGAATGCGCAGATGCGCCCGTTGTGCCGCCACCACGGTCGGGATCAGAAGCGACCGGGCCACCAGGGCCATGTGAGATGTCGCACTGCCCTCGGCCGTGACAATCCCCTTGGCCTTGCGGTCGTATAAGCTCAAGATTTCGGCGGCGGTGAAATTACGTCCGACGATGATCGTATCCGTCGGAAACGGCCCGAAATCGCGCTCGGTGTGACCCCGCAAATGACTGACCACCATCTTGCTGACGGCCTCGATTTCATGAACCATCTGCTTCATGTATTCATCGTGGGCGTTTTTGAGTGGCTCGACCGTTTTTTCCACTTCGAGACTATAAATGTATTCGGCGTTGCGCTGGCGGGACCGAATGGAATCCTTAACCTTGCTCAAGAAATCCTGGTCGGAGGCAATCATCAGCTGCGTGTCGAAAATCCGCCCGATCGGCCCGCCCGCCTTGCCGCCGGTCATCTTTTTCCAGCGGTTGATTTCCAGCAGCGTTTCATTGATGGCGTTGTCCAGCCGGGTCATTTCCGGTTCGATTTCGGCCTTGCTCAAAACCCGTTCGCCGACCGTTTTTTCCCAACTATAGACAATCCGCGCCAGGCCGTAGGTCAGGCCCGATGACGCTCCCGCGCCGTTTATGATAAATGTCTTTTTCGGAGTCACCATTTGTCTTTGCTTTTAAATTATAAACACCAGGCCGCTAAAGAGGCAAAATAAAAATCAGAGGTCTTTCAAATCGCCGAAACCGTCGTGGACCAGATCGACCAGACTCTCGACCGCGCGCTGTTCATCCTCACCTTCGGCCGAAATAATCAACTGCGAGCCTTTTTCGGCGGCCAGCATCATGACCCCCATGATTGACTTGCCGTTGACTTTGAGCCCGTTTTTCTCGATCCAGACTTCGGACGAAAATTTCGAGGCGTGCGAGACAAACATCGCCGCCGGCCGGGCATGCATGCCCAGCCGATTTATCACCTGTGCCATTTTCTGATACATATTATCGTCTAAACCAGGATATATCTCTTCCCGGACAGCTCTTTTATAATGCCTTTTAGCTCCAAAGCAAGTAAAATTTGAAGTATGTCGGGCAGGGGCGAGGCCATTTCACGCGATAAAATATCTATATGAACCGGGCCGTTGCCCAGAAGATTCAGCACCTTTTTTTCGCTTTCGGTAAGGTTTTCCGTGACCCTGATTCTGGCCGCTTTGGCCTGACCCTTAAGACGGGGGAGATGCTCGAAAATATCCTCCACCGATGTCACCAGCACAGCTCCCTCTTTTAACAGCCGATTGGTCCCCTGACTTTGTTTATTGCGCGGCGACCCGGGCACGGCGAACACCTCGCGGTTCTGGCTTAAGGCATGGTTGGCGGTCGAAAGCGCTCCGGACCTTTCCGCCGCCTCGACCACCACTACCCCCAGCGATAATCCCGAAATAATACGATTGCGCCGCGGGAAATTGAATCCGTTAGGGATCGTTTTGGGCAAAAATTCCGAAATCAATGCCCCGGATTCGACAATCTTTTTGGCCAGATCCCTGTTTTCCGGGGGATAGACAATGTCCAGCGAACAACCGAACACGGCCAATGTCCGCCCACCGGCTTCCAGCGCCCCCCGATGCGCCGAGGTGTCAACCCCGCGAGCCATGCCGGAAATGACCGTCACATTGCTTTGGGCCAGTTCTCCGGCCAACTGATGAGTAAAAATCAGCGCCGACTCCGACGCCAACCGCGAGCCGACCATCGCGACCGCATTAACATCATCCGGCTTTAACTGGCCGACATAGAACAGGTAGGGCGGTTTGTCATCGACATTTTTCAGCGCTTCCGGATAATCGGGGTCGTCGTACATGACAAATTTCCAGCCCAGCTTGATAATGCTTTCGACAATCTTCTCGGCCGCGCCACGGTCGGCTTTCGATAAAATAGCCCTGGCCGTCTTTGCCGACAGCCCTTCTATATCCGACAAGGCATCCTTGTCGGCGGCTAATACATCCGAGGCCGACCCGAACGCATGAACCAGCTGATACAGCCGATTCGTGCCAATACCCGGAATCTGATTCAGGGTTATAAGGTCAGTCAGCCTCGCGGCGGAGTCGTTCTTTGTCGAGCTCAATCTCTATCCTTGATATAAGGTTCTCGGTTCCGGAGCCGGTTTGTCCCGAAAACAATATATAATTTTCGTCAAATTTTTTGGAAATCACTTTTAGTTGTTTGGCGTCCAGCAAATCGATTTTATTCAAGACTACCAGCGATGGTCTTTGCGCCAGCGATTTATCGAATTCCATAAGTTCATTTTTCAGTACCGCCAGCGTTTCTTCTATATCCGACGCGAAAACATCTATCAAATACAATATCAGCCGCGTCCGCTGAATATGTTTCAAAAACTGTATGCCCAGCCCTTTGCCATCCGATGCCCCTTCTATAATCCCCGGAATGTCGGCCATGACAAACGACTTGAATTCGCGAATCGGAACAATGCCCAGATTCGGCACCAAAGTCGTGAACGGATAGTCGGCGATTTTTGGTCGGGCTTTGGACAGATGCGCCAGCATGGTCGATTTCCCCGCATTGGGCAAACCGACCAGACCGACATCGGCGAGTAGTTTCAACTCCAGCGCGAGCTTTCGCTCCTCGCCCGGGCGGCCCGGCTCGGCCTTGCGCGGAGCCTTGTTGGTCGAGGACTTGAAATGATTATTACCCCGGCCGCCTTTGCCGCCGCGCGCGACCACTATTTTTTTAAATTGTTCATCGAGGTCGGCTACCGGTTCGCCCGTCTCGGCGTCTTTGATTATGGTCCCCACCGGCACACGAATATAGGTATCCTCGCCCGATTTGCCGGTCTTGAGACTGCTTTCGCCGGGCGCCCCGTTCTGGGCTTTGTAGATGCGCTTATAGCGGAAGTCGTACAACGTGGTGAGATTCTCATCGGCGATAAAGATTATATCACCGCCGCGACCGCCGTCGCCGCCGTTGGGCCCGCCTTTGGGGATATTTTTCTCCCGCCGAAACGAGATGCACCCCGGCCCGCCGTGCCCGCCCTTGACTTCAATTTCCGCATTATCGATAAACATGGCGGGGGGAATATAAGCTTTATCTACACCATTCGCCAACTGCAAAAATATAACGGGCGTCGTGCCCGGTCGTAGGTCCTGAACTTTGAAGGGTGGGTTCTCAAACCCGCCGCGTCTTTGCCCGGGTGGCCGCCCCAAACTTGTTTGGGGCGGAACAAATACCCCTCCAAATAAATTTGGAGGGGCCACACTACCCCCGTACGTCTTGCCCGACGCCGGTGTTGCGCCCGATCGTAGATCCTGAACTTTGAAGGGTCGATTCTCAAACCCACCGGATCTTCGCCCGGACGGTTCCCCCAATCCTCGACTGGAGCATAACCCGCCAACTCCTGTCATTCCCGACCTGATCGGGAATCCAGGTCTTTTCTTATTTGATTTTTTCAAAATCCCATTGCTTTCCATCCGAAACGATTTATATTTAAAATAATTCGTTCAAACACCAGTCCGTAAACTCATTTAAGGGTGGGCGTCGGTGGATCTTGGAAGTAAAAAAAGATAACTATTGATTAGATGCAAAGTTACCCATACAAGCATTAAAATGAGGAGGTAGAAATGGCAAGCAGGATTCCATTATTTAATTTTGCATACCACCCGTCCGATGTGTGGGAAAAAGTGGCTAAAATTGCAAAGCCAGAA
>CALAMC010000010.1 GCA_937925655.1 uncultured candidate division Zixibacteria bacterium
TATGCATACAATGCGCCACATTTTCTCGATATAACCAAATGCCATATTCAGATCGGTTTAGGCAATGACCCCATACTCCAAAATATCCCTTATATGGGATGCTGGCTATTAAATGAGTATATCATGCTTTATGCCGAAGATGTTGTTGCAGAAATCGAAAACACCCGAACCTTCCATCATTGGGAGTGGCGAGATTATAAAGCGGATACCATTATTTATCGATATAATAATGATCAAAGAGAGGTTGGCTTTTTTGTCTGGCCTTCCTGGGCGGATAGTGTTCATTACTATAGAGCATATTTCACGGGCGGCCCGTTTCAATTAACACTGATATTCCCCCAATCGACCAAAACCAAGATATACAGCGATTCACTTTGTCATATATTCTGGGGTGCGCCGGAGGGTGTCCTGAATTCCTGTTCTTTATACGTGGATTATTCAGCGGACAGTATGCAGTCCTGGACCAATATCATCGGGCCGGTGCCATATAATTATGGCTTCACAAAAGACGCCGTGGGTCAATATTATTGGGACCCGCCTGATATAGATGCGGACAATTGTTTCCTGCGTATGCGTGCCCGCGATTATGTGGATAACGCCGACACGCTGATCTCTCACCGATTCAAGATTGGGCCGAGCTTTATTTGCGGGGATGCGAATAATGACGAAGCGGTTAATTTGCTTGATATAACTTATTTGATATCCTTTTTATATGAATCAGGCCCGGCTCCTGTTCCATACGAAGCGGGCGACGTTAATAGCAGTGGGGGTGTTAATCTGCTTGACGTTCTGGATATGATAAATAACCTATATGATGAACCGATTGGGGACCCGGTACTTATTTGTCCCGAATAAGTATAGATGTCAAATCTCAAAGGAGATTTGACCTACAAAAACTGACTTGCGAGGAGTTTGAATCAAGGACTGGATCCCGGGTCAAGGCCCGGGATGACAGCTTTCGCGAGGATGTCATAAACGGTAACAGCAGTAAGCATAGTCAGATTTATATTGACATTCATCTCCCGCCGATAGTTACATGATTAGGAATTGTATCGGGGGAGGATGAAATGTCGGAGTTTCGTCAGAATCGAGCCACCAAAGAGTGGGTTATCATCGCACCGGGACGGGGCAAGCGCCCGTCCGATTTCGCCAAAGAACTCGCCCAGCGCGAGCCGTTGCCGTCATACAGCGAAAACTGCCCCTTCTGTCCGGGTAACGAAGAGCAGACGCCGGGGACGGTGTTTCATGCCGGTAAATGGAAACTTCGGGTGGTGCCGAACCGTTACGCGGCGCTGTCGCCGGAAATATCGGCCAGGCGCTATTTTGTCGGGACGTTTCTGGCCGCCGAAGGTTTCGGCATCGCCGAGGTCATCATCGAGAGCCCGCAACATAACAAGACGATCGCGACCATGACGATCGACGAGGTAACCGATGTGCTCCGGGCGTACCGGGAACGTCAGAGGGAAATTTCCAAAAACGAGAAAATCAATCTGGTCACGATTTTCCGTAATCATGGCTCGCGGGCGGGGACGTCGCTGGCGCATCCCCATTCGCAGTTGATCGCGACGCCGATTGTCCCGCCGCACGTGCGCTATCCGCTGGAGCAGGCAGTCCTGCACTATGATAAGTACGGAAGTTGCGTTTACTGCGACATGCTCGAGGAAGAGTTGAAACAAAAGGTACGGATCATAATCGAATCGCCCAATTTCGTGGTCTTCTGTCCCTTCGCGGCGCGGTCGCCGTTCGAGACGAGGATTTATCCGCGAAAACACCAGGCCAGCTATCTTCTGGCGGGCGACGATGATCTGGCCGAACTGGCCGGGGTGCTTCACCAGATAATATGGAAAATGCACATTTTCCTGGGGGATCCGGATTACAATTATATTATTCGTTCGTCGCCGGTGGGCGACGAGGATACCCGCCATTTGCACTGGTACATGATAATCATACCGAAGATTACGACCCCGGCGGGGTTTGAAATCGGGTCGGGGATATATATCAATTCGGTGGCCCCGGAAGAGTCGGCGAAATGTTTGCGAGAGGCATAAGGACGCTGACGTGACCGTGATTATTCGGTGACGAGAACGTAGCCGTCGCTGCGGACGGATTTGATGCGGAAGCCTTCTTTGGCGGCACCGGCCAGCTTTTTTCTCAAGCGTGATATTCGCAGATCGAGGCACCGGTTCTGGCCGTCGTAATTCATATTCAACAGCCGCCGGTATAATTCATCTCTGGAGACGGTTTGGCCCGGCCGACCGGCCAAAAACCAGAGCAGGTCGAATTCATTAGAGGTGACGGCAATCGGGCGGCCGTCAATGCGGACGGTTCGGCTGTCACGGTCGATGAGCATGGGGCCGATTTTGACGACGGGGTCGCGATCACCAAAATCGGCTGTTGCCGGACGTCGGTGCAGCGCGGACAAGTGGGCGCGAAACAGCTCCGACGAAAACGGTTCGGCCATTACGGCGTCGGCACCGTTTTCCAGCAGAGTCAATTCATAGACGGGCGAAATCGTTTCGACCAGAACCAAAAGCGGCCCGCTGAACAGGTCGCGGATTCTGGTGCAGACTTGGGCGTCGCGGTGGAGGTTGCCATCGGCCCGGAAAAGGATCAACCCCGGCGCATAATGCGGCAGGACGGATTCGACCTTATCCGACGGGATACTCCCGAGAATTTCATAACCATCGGCATTAAGGTAATTTTCTATCGATACGGCGTTGCCATCCGATTTTGTGATTATGATCGCGGACAAGGACATAGGATCAACCCGACAAATCCACCCTCTATATTTCGTTTTCCTTATGACAATCGGATATGGAAAAAGACTAATGAAATTTCGCTTGATACAAAAAAGGCAGAATGGCCCGACGGCCATTCTGCCGACATGCACAGACGATGGGACATAGCCCTTAAATCACGATGTCAAGCGATGGGGCAAAATCACTTATGACTTGCGTGCTCAAGGATTCCGGGCGATACCCCGCGTTCATGGCGAAATTCATGGGTGGCCTTTCGGGTGGAGTCATGGACTCGAATTCTTCCCGGCTGATGACACCGTCGCCATCGCTATCCAATGTCAAAATCCGGTCAGCCAGGTCGGCGGCCATGCCATCCGAATCTCCGGTTTTGGCAGTTATGACCGCGATTTCATCGGCATCAATTTGCCCGTCACCGTTCGTGTCCAGATCTGAAAACATTTGCTCACGCATCTTGGCGATCATGGTCTGGTCGAAGCCCATCGGGGGTTTTCCGGGGGGTTCGGGGAGTGTCATGGAATCGAATTCCTCTTTGCTGATTGTCCCGTCGCCGTTGGAATCGGCTTTATTGAGACAATCGACAAGATCAGCGGGAATTCGGTCCTGACTGTCGCTTTGAGATACGGCGGCCAGTTCTTCGGCGCCGATTTGGCCATCGCCATTGGTGTCGAGTCGGGCGAACATGCGCTCACGAATTTGAGCCAGCATATCAGAGGAAAGACTCGAACCGCTTTGAATTGCACCAACCATAATAAACCTCCTAAGGTTTGGTATGACTGCCGAACCTCCGTCGGCAAGCCTTCTTTCTGATATAGCTCTTCGGCTCTAATTCGTTATGCATAAGCGATTTAGGCCCGCAAAATTGTATCTTTATGTATCTGGTATTGAACGAGAAGAAATAAAAAAACCCCGACGGTTGTCGGGGTTATTGGCTTAATAATGATCTATAGTCATCGGCCGATCAAACGGCCGAAGCGATGTCACATTACGGTTTAGTAGCGCCGATTCATGCGGTTGTTGTCCGGGCGCGGGCGAGCTTCGCTGATATTCAGAGCTCGTCCATCCATCTCCTTGCTGTTGAGGCCGGCGATGGCGGCTTTGGCTTCGGAATCATTGGTCATTTCTATAAAACCGAAACCTTTGGCTTTGCCCGTATCTCTGTCAGTGATAAGGTTTACGCTGGTGACTTCGCCGTAGCCTTCAAAGGCCTGACGGATTTGATCTTCGGTCGTCTTGAACGACATGTTGCCGACATAGATTTTCATTCTATGCTCCATTTTTCGCTTATCCCGGGTCAGCCTCTCCGTTGCCGGAGATCATGACATCGAGATAAACCATTGTGTGCGCATGATTGCGCGTCGGTCCCGGGATTCGGCTTTTTTTGGAGTACGTAAAAAACGAAAGCGTCTTCATCAAAGCAGAGGCGGAAACGAACTATAACTTTTCAATATATCGGCGTAACAGTAAAATGTCAATACATATTATATAATGGTTGGCGATATTTAATGGCTCCCCGGCATAAGCAGAGCGCGCGGGCATACAGATAAGCGGCCAATACGCTTTGAGTTGACAAACGGGGGACTTCTTCTTATTGTTAGTTTTCCGGGCAGAACAGGATAAGATATGAATCGGCAACGGGGCATTTTGTGCAATAAATTAACCGGGCGGACGGAACCAACAGAATAGAGGATAGACATGATCGAGATCAATCAGGACTGCCGGCTGTGTGATAAAAACTGGCATTCCCTGGAGCAGGGGGATGTTTATGAAGGGCTGCGCAGTCGTCCGGAAGGACTAAATGAAGCGGAAGCGGTCGAACGACTGGGCGTTTACGGGCCGAATACGCTTCCGGTTAAGGAACCTCCGACCATCTGGGCTATCCTGCTTCACCAGATAACCAATCCCTTGATATTTATTCTCATGGCGGCGGCGGCGGCATCGTTGGCCATCGGCGAAGGCACCGACGCCATTTTCATTCTGGCCGTCATCGTTTTAAACAGCGCGCTGGGAGCATACCAGGAATATCATGCCGAAAAAAGCGCCGCAGGATTGCAGAGCCTGTTGAAAATAATCGCCCGGGTGCGGCGAGACGGCACAGACCGCGAGATCGCCTCGGAAGAAGTCGTCCCCGGAGATATTATTATTCTTGAATCGGGATACAAAGTCCCGGCCGATCTCCGGCTTATTGCGGCCAATAACCTGGCGGCCGATGAAAGTTTTTTAACCGGCGAATCCATGGCGTCGGTCAAGCAGATTGACCCCCTGCCCGAAGAAACCGTCGTCAGCGACAGTAAAAACATGGCTTTCGCCGGTTCGACGATCACATCCGGCCGGGGAATCGGGATTGTGGTCGGGACCGGCACCCAGACGCAGGTGGGCATTATCGCCGATACGGTCACCCATTCGGAAAGCGGCAAACCGCCGCTGGTGTTGCGGATGGAAAAATTTGTCAGGCACATAAGCATCCTGGTCCTGGGGGTGAGTGCCGGGCTGGCCATGCTTTTATGGTATCAGGGTAGCGACGTTACCGCGATATTTTTCTTCGTGGTCGCCATGGCCGTTTCGGCGATACCCGAAGGTTTGCCGGTGGCGTTGACGGTGGCCCTTTCGATCGCCACCAAACGAATGTCGCAACGCAATGTCGTCGTTCGCAAACTCACCGCCGTGGAGAGTCTGGGGAGTTGTACCGTGATCGCCAGCGACAAGACGGGAACGCTGACGGTCAACCAGCAGACGGCGCGCATGATTGCGTTGCCGGACGGAGAAGCGTTTACAATAAGCGGCGAAGGGTACAATGGCGATGGCGAAGTGACGCCGGATGGCGGCGGCAATTTAAGCCAGTCATCACGGAACAGGCTAATTGAGCTGGCCGAGTTGTCCATTCTGGCCAATGAAGCGTCTTTGGTTAAAGACAACGATAGCTGGAAGCATCGCGGCGATGCCATGGACGTGGCTTTTCTGGCGATGGGCTATAAGCTGGGCATGAATCCGCGGGAAGTGAAAGGTCGATTCAGCATTGTTGATGAAATACCGTATGAGTCGGAAAATCAATTTTCGGCGGCATTTTATGAAAATGAGGGGAACCGCTACGTTGCCGCCAAGGGCGCGGTGGAAAAGATCCTCGAATTTTGCACTCACATGAACAACAACGGTTCCACGGCTGAACTCGACCGTGGAAAAATCGTGCATCAGGCCGAAGCTATGGCCGAAAAAGGCCTGCGGGTTCTGGCCGTGGCGGGTGGTCCGGCACACGACAATAAAGCCGAAGCCGGAGTATCCGGGGTTTCGCTTTCCGGACTTGTCTTTCACGGCCTGGTGGGATTTATCGACCCGCTACGTCCGGAGGCGATCGTATCGGTCGAAAAGTGCAAGAAAGCGGGTATTAAAGTCATCATGATTACCGGGGATCATCCGTCCACGGCCGGGGCGATTGCATCCGAGCTGGGGCTGGCCGACCGCAACGACGAACCGGTCGTAACCGGCGGGCAGTTGAGCGAAGCCGGGACACCGGACGGCTCGGAGTTTGAAAATCTGGTATCATCGACCCACGTGTTCGCCCGGGTTTCTCCCTCGCAAAAGCTCGAAATCGTGGACGTTCTTATTCGCGGCGGCGAATTCGTGGCTGTAACCGGTGACGGTGTTAATGATGCCCCCGCTTTACGTCGAGCCAATATCGGCGTGGCTATGGGGTCGGGGACCGACGTGGCCAAAGAAGTGGGCGAAATGATCGTGACCGACGATAATTTCGCCTCGATTGTCGCGGGTGTTGAAGAGGGCCGGTTTGCCTATGATAACGTGCGTAAGGTGATTTACCTTCTCATTTCGACGGGTGCGGCGGAATTGCTGATGTTTGTCATGGCGATTTTGGGCGGTCTGCCCATTCCGCTTCTGGCGGTGCAACTATTATGGCTCAATCTGGTCACCAACGGCATTCAGGACGTGGCTCTGGCGTTCGAGGGCGGCGAACCGGGCGCCATGAAACGCAAGCCGCGAGGACCGGACGAAAAGATTTTCAACCCCAAGATGATCACCCAGACTCTCGTTTCCGGAATGACCATAGGTCTTCTGGCCTTCGGATACTGGTACTGGATGATAGAAATGGAAGGGATGAACGAAGCCTCGGCGCGCAATAACGTATTGCTTTTGATGGTGTTGCTGCAAAATGTTCACGTGTTCAACTGCCGGTCCGAATGGGTTTCGGCTTTCAAAGTACCCATTCGCCGCAATGTCATCCTCATCCTCGGGGTGGTGTTGGCGCAGGGGATTCATATTTTGAGCATGCACCTGCCCTTCATGCAGAAGGTTCTGGGCACCGAGGAAATCGTCATAACCGAGTGGCTTTCGGCTCTGGCGATGGCGCTGATTGTACTGGCGGTGATGGAGATTTATAAATGGATTATTAGCGGGCGCAAACTATTTCACGGCCAGTATAGTTGATAGTCGGTCGAGGGTATATTAATTTAAAAAAGCCCCAACCTACGGTCGTGGCCCGGTCCGGCGGGAACGTCGGGCATAGCCCGGCATCGTTTTCTGCCTGATTTCATTCATCGAATCTAATTCTTAATCGATAAGCAACCTTGCCACGTAAAAATGTGCCTTCACTAATCATGTTGTCACGGATTAAGACATCAAATCTATATGGAAGACGGATCTGTCATAAAAGGCCGGTGCACATTACACCCGCCTGTGCCATAACGAAAACCGGTATTATACCTTTGACGCCGACCGTACCGGCACGCGGGCTTTGTCGGAATCGGAAGTTTCATTGTTTCTGCCCATTGAAATTGGGCTTGATTTTTTATTGCCGGTTGTACCTCCTACAATTTTGCCTAGCTCGACAATCGCCTCCTGCATTTCATTAACCTGTGACGACAGTTCTTCACTGGCCGAGGCGGATTCCTCGGCACCGGATGCGTTTTGTTGAGTTACTTCGTTCATCTGCGCGATCGCCGCATTAATCTGACCGATGGTATCGGACTGCTCACTGCTGGCCACGGTAACGGCCCCGATGAGTTCGCTGACCTTTTTTACTCCGGCGGTTATCTCTTGAAGAATACTGATGAGATCCTGGGTTGCGCTAACACCCTGTTCGGCGTTCTTCTGCGAGCCTTCAATCAAAAGACTGGTGTTTTTGGCGGCTTCCGCAGATCGTTGAGCCAGATTCCGGACTTCTTCGGCAACCACGGCAAAGCCTTTACCCGCTTCGCCCGCGCGGGCGGCCTCGACGGCGGCATTCAGGGCCAGCAAATTGGTCTGGAAAGCGATATCATCGATAACCTTGATAATCCGGGCCGTCTCATCGGACGATTTCTTTATTTCTTCCATGGCATGGGACATGGCATCCATCGCCCGCGACCCCTTGTCCGCCGCGGTATCAGCTGCTTTTGCCAGTTCATTTGCTTGCCGGGAGTTGTCGGCGTTTTGTTTTATCATCAAAGTTATTTGTTCGAGTGATAAAGATGACTGATCAATGGCGGAGGCCTGTTCGGATGCCCCCTGAGCCAGAGACTGGCTGGCACCGGCAACCTGCCCGGACGCAGCCGCTACCTGATCGGCGCCCTCATTTAATCTTGTCACTGCCCTTTTAATTGTCCGGGTGACACCGCGAGACAGAAACATGGACATACTGATTGTGACAGCAATTCCGAGCAAGCCGAGTGAAATTAAAATGGCCGTCCGAAAACTGATTGAACTCGCGGCGTTTTCTTCATCCCGACTATTTCTTTCCGAAGCCATTTTGACAACCGCATCGATGGCTATCCTGTGCTCCTCATATTTATTCCGTAATTCTCCGTAGCCCAACTGGCGGGCCTTTTCAAAATCGCCGGCCTTTATGGCAGGGATGAATTTATTCTGCAGGATGTCGTAGAACTCCACAGCCGGGGTATAGGAGTCGCTTATCAATGACTTTTTCATGTTACCTTCCTCCAGTTCGGCGATCCAGAACTCATGTCTTGTCATATAATCCCGGTTTAGAGTATATATGCTCCCGATTAACTCTTCCAAAGCCTTTGGGTCGTCATTCCCAAGCATCTGAAGCGTCACCAGATAAGATTCCACGATATATTCCGGCGGCGGCAGAATATCCGCGATCAGGTCCTTCCCCTGAACAATTCTTTTGTACACCGGTCCATTGACTTCCAGCTCTCTCAAGGTTTGAAATGATATTATCCAGAATAAGATGAAAATAAACAAGAAGATGCCTATCGTGATCGTCAATTGGGTTCGTAAGCTCGACTTTAGTAGTTTTGCCATTTTTGTACTCCCTTCCAGCCGTTCAGTATGTTACCAGGGTTCGTATTATATACAAAGGATCATTCCCGGTTTATAATTCAAGCCAAATTTATACCCAATTAACTAGTGACAGCAGCAAGGTAATGATTACATTACATGCGCGTTTGTTCAAAGGGCCCTCACAGGCGGTCCGATACTTGGAAAAGATCGGCGGTATTACAGTGTTATTCAATCCCAGCTAAACGGATAGGCGCTGTTGTTCAGCTTAATTCCGACAGTATCGGCGCCATCGACGACGACCTGCACCTGATAAATGATGAACCTTTGTCCGCCGTTAAGCCAACCGCCGGAAATCGAAGACTTGGGATTATACATAATCCAGTTGCCCGAAGTCCGAAACGACCAGCAGCCATCCGGCGTGTTGGTCGGATTGACAGGATCGTTGACGCCTTTATAATTGGCGGGGATATTGGAGAGATCATCGAAGGGGTTGTGAACGGCAATGGTTCCGCCATTGAGGAATTGCCTGGCGGTGTACATTGACATGGCGGATTCCAGTGAGGCGATCATATTGGCCACGGCGGCCTCTTCGGCTTCCTGTGTTACCGAAAACAGCTTGGGAATGGCCACAGCCGCCAGAATGCCCAGAATTACGATAATGACGACCAATTCGACCAGCGTAAAACCCGCTTTTGATTGGAACAATTTCATAAACATGTCCAACTCCGAGAATTTGGGATTTTTTCTTATTTTTATGATTATCGGACAAAAACCGGACTACTTTACAGACAATTGCGCCCGCATCATAAGACCATGTAAGATTTTGTGTTACGCAGGTTCGATCAGACCGATTTCGAACGCATTGACAGCGAAATTCGTTTACGGGCCAGATCGATATCGAGGACGCGTACGGTCACCTTTTGATGAACCTTGACAATGTCGGCCGGGTCTTTGACATAGCGGTCGGCCAGTTCACTGATATGCACCAGACCGTCGTTATGGACGCCGATATCGACAAAAGCGCCAAAAGCGGCGACATTGGTGACGATGCCGGGCAGAACCATGCCGACTTTGAGGTCTTCGATACTGTTAACCGATTCCTCGAAGTGAAAAGTTTCATACCTGGCCCGAGGGTCGCGTCCCGGTTTGGCCAGTTCGGCCATAATATCATTCAGCGTGGGCAGACCGACGGTATCGGTGACGTAATTTTTGAGGACGATCCGCTTGCGCAAATTTTCATCCTGCATAAGGTCGAGGACAGTGCAGCCGAGGTCGGCGGCCATTTTTTCGACAATATGATAGCTTTCCGGGTGGACGGCGCTATGGTCGAGCGGATGGGGCGATTCGGCGACACGCAAAAACCCGGCCGCCTGTTCGAAGGCTTTGGGTCCCAGACGCGGGACTTTTTTCAGTTTATCGCGCGAGACGAACGGCCCGTTTTCGCGGCGATAATCGATTATATTTTGCGCCAGGACCGGACCTAAACCGGAGACATAGGTTAAAAGCTGTTTGCTGGCGGTGTTGACTTCCACTCCGACGGCATTGACGCAGCTTATGACGGTATCATCGAGGCTTTGTTTGAGTGCCGTTTGATCGACGTCATGCTGGTACTGCCCGACGCCGATCGATTTGGGATCGATTTTGACCAGTTCGGCCAGCGGGTCCATCAGGCGACGCCCGATCGATACCGCGCCGCGGACGGTGACATCATAGTCGGCAAATTCCTCGCGTGCCACCTCTGACGCCGAGTACACCGAAGCGCCGGCCTCGCTGACCATTTCAATAGCGATATGCTCCGGCAGGCCGATTTCGCGGATAAATTTTTCGGTTTCGCGGCTGGCGGTGCCGTTGCCGATGGCGATGACTTTGATCTTATATTTTTCGCACAAAGCTCTGATATCTACGGCGGCATCCTGACGTTGTTTGTCGCCACCATGCGGGTAAATAGTCAAATGATGCTCCAGATTGCCCTGCTCGTCGAGGCAGACGACTTTGCAACCGGTGCGAAAACCGGGGTCGATGGCCAGAATATTTTTCCGACCGAGCGGCGGGGACATCAACAGCTCGCGCAAATTCGACGCAAAAACGCGGATGGCTTCGGTGTCGGCTTCACCACGAGAGTGCATGCGCGCTTCGGTTTCCATGGCCGGGCCCAAAAGACGCTTGTAACCATCGTCGATGGCCAGCCTGACCTGCTCGGTGCAGGCATTATCGGATATTAAAAAGGCTTTTTCGATAATGGTAATGGCTTCGCTTTCGTCGGGTTCGATTCGAAACGACAGGACGCCTTCGGCCTCGCCGCGCCGTATGGCCAGAATGCGATGCGAGGGGGCGTCGGCCAGCGGCTCCTGCCAGTCGAAATAATCGGCAAACTTGGCCCCGGCTTCTTCCTTGCCGGATATGACCGTGGCGCGAATCATGGCCCGCTTGAGATACAAATCACGCAATTTGGCCCGTATGGCGGCGTCCTCGTTAATCCACGAGGCGATAATATCGCGTGCTCCCGAAAGAGCATCGTCTATGGTTAAAACTTCTTTTTCGGCGTCGATGAATTTTTCGGCTTCTCTTTCGGGGTCAAGGCCATCATCCTGCGCGAAAATCAACTCGGCCAGAGGTTGCAGGCCTTTTTCGATGGCGATAGTGGCGCGGGTGCGTCGTTTAGGTTTGAACGGAAGGTAAATATCCTCCAGCTCGGCCATCGATGAGGCCTCATCTATTTTCAATTTAAGCTCATCGGTCAGAAGTTCGCGTTCAATGAGCGATTTTAATATGGCCTCGCGGCGCTTGTCCAGTTCGCGCAGTTGATGCAGGCGGTCGCGAATAGAGGTTATCGCGACTTCATCGAGCGACCCGGTCGCCTCTTTGCGATAGCGGGCGATAAACGGGACGGTGGCGTCCTGATCGAGAAGATCAATGGTGGCCGTGACCTGACAGGTCTTTATTTTCAATTCACCGGCGATGATATCGGCGTGCATGGTTTTGTTATATCCATCTATTTGTCGGGTTTCTCGTTCGCTGGCGCGTCGCTCGGAACCCGACCTGCTTCCAATCTCCCCGACTTCGGCTTCGTCGGGACCCGGCCCAAACCCGTATGTGTTCTTTCCCCGATAAAATACCAAATTTTGCCCAAAAATAAAGGCCCAAACGGGCCTTTGCAAAAATATTTTCCGGGACTTTAATGTTTATGATGCTTGGTTTCGAAATACAGCTTTTGCGATTGATTAATCAGGTCGCGCAATTTGGTGACATGGCCGAGGTCGGTCGTTTGTTTGCATTTCATGGCGAGCACGAGCATCTCGTGATATTGTGCAAGCATTTTAATATAGGAATCATAACCGGCGCCACCAGCCGCGGTCGGGACCAGCCGCTGGGTCAAAAAATACTGCGAGACAGCATCCATGAACTTATTGGCGTGGTCTTCCTTGTTGGTCACCCAGCGGACCAGCTGATTATAGTTGATGGTGTCGGCGGCGGACAGTTGAATAATCATGTTCATCGATTTTTCGATAGTTGCGATGTCTTCCAGCATAATCACATAACGGGTGGAATCGTCATAGATGCCGCAGGGAATTTCGCAATGAGCCCGCGACAGCGACGGTACCAGCAGAAGGACTACGGCCAAAAGGCCGATGGAATATTTTTTCATTCTTCTCCCCTTTCGAGTCAATTACAATGTAAAATTACTCTTAATAACAATGAACAGGAAAAAAGGTTCGGGGCCGTAATGAAAAAGGGCCGGGTTATAAGCCCGGCCCTGATAATCAGTGGTTATCGCATGGGGCCGCTCCGGGCGGAGTGCCGTACAAGTGGCTGATCAAATATAATATGTCGATCAAATTTATAGTCTGATCGCAGTTGGCA
>CALAMC010000011.1 GCA_937925655.1 uncultured candidate division Zixibacteria bacterium
AGCTCAACCTGACTTCGCCGTCGTTTGTCCCGGTCACGGCGCTCAAATCATCGATGGCCGCGGGCGCCATAGTGTCTTCCGGCGGCGTCCCGCCACCATCGGTATTTGACAGGACCACTGTCGGAGTCGTAGCATTGGAGTTGACCGTATGTGAAATCTGCGTGTTATCCGAACCGACCTGGGCCGTTATCGTAAAGTCGTTGAAATTAAGGGAATCCGTCCCCGTCCGTGATTCATAATGATAGGTAACCACACCGCTGATTAATCCATTGATATTGGTTGTGCCGCTCATGACAACCCGGCCATAGTTATTGACCGCTTGAACGGTCGCTCCGGCCACGGGTAATCCGTTCCGCCCCTGAACGTACACTTGAAGCGTCTTTTGAAGGCAGATATCCAGCGTCCCCGACGGATACATGTTAATATCCGTCTCGGCAGCATTGTTATCATAGGCCGCGTCTCGAATACATATATTGGTTGCATTCCCGGCGTAGCCGCCCAGTTGGATGGTTACCGGGTTGTCGGTATCGTAGGCAAATTCGAGCGTATCGTTTTCGAAACGCATGCCACTGCCGTCGGACAAGTTAATAATATTATTAACGCCGATAAATCGATTGCCGCGAAAACGAATGGTTTCGTCTTCCGGCGTGGCATACACCTGCAATACGTCACCGATGATATGCCGTCCGGTTCCACTGTACGTGTTGAGCGGATAAATCTCGAAAGTATTGTTGACCACGTTAATATTGGCGTCAATGGTTTCGCCTTCGGAAATATTTAAGGCCGTTGCCCCATGGCCATATTTCCCGTGTATATGCGACGATGTGTCGACCGTTATCTTGACATAGTTATTGTACAGATCGATATACTGGCAGGGGGGATAAAAGCTGGGCGCGCCGGAACGAATACGTATGCCCCAGGAATAAAAATAGCCGTTGGAACCGTCCGGGTCGTACTCGACATCGGGACCACAACGGATATCGAGGATATTGTCATAGATTTCGACGTGGTTATCGGCCGTCCCGTGAACCGACTCCAGCATCAGACCACGGCCGCCGCCATAGGTATCACCGGTGCTGATGTAATTATTGTGAACCTTTGCACCGCTGACATCACCCAGCAAAATGCCATAGCAGTTGGCGGAACTGTGCCCCAGGACACCATCCCAGATCGGATAGAAATCATTACGATGATCGGTATAAGTGGAGCAGTATGAAATTTCCACGTTGGGACAGGAGGCCCCGGCCGTAGAAGTTTCATTGCCGAAAATGGCTATACTGATATGGGGAGAATTATATATCGCCGTTCCATATATTCGGACACCCCAGTCACCGGGTCCCAGCCCCGGACGGCGGCTTTCCAAACGTATGGCCGCGCCATCGTAATAGGCGCGGGAGGTATAACCGTTGCAATAACTCCAGAATTGGCAGGTATCGATGGTGATACGATAGGTTTGCGAGCCGCCTCCATAGGAATCGATACAATGCGAGTTGTCACCGTAGACTATGCCCTTGACTCCTCGCAAAGTCAGACCGTAGGACCCATGAGACAGTTGTAAACAATTGGAGGTGGCTCCCGTGCCACCATGGATAATCCAGAGATTACGGACAGTACAATAACTGCCGTCAACCATTAAACCTTCATATCCGCTTCCGCCGCCGGCTCCAAACACAAGGGTATCACCCTGGCCGTCGATTAGTATATTGCTATGGGCGACAGTAATACCGCTCGTACTACTGACCAGGCGCGTACCCGAGAGGCGCAAGGTATCGCCGTTGGCCTGCGTCGTATAGGGCAGGCTGGTGATATTTCTTATGGTCGCCGACGTTGCGACCGGAAGCAAAACCGCTATTAAAACGACAATTATCTTTTTCACGACTGACCCCTCTTGCTAAAGGCAAGTATTATGGATTATACAAGTCTGTTACCCAAAGGCTCCTTAAAACATGATATCGGGTTTTTGGCGTCTCTCATTTATTCTAAAAATTTCAATTGCCCGATGCAACTAATAATATTTTCAGATATACAATAAGTGCGCCAATCGGCGGTCAATTTGATAACTTCTTGATTCGCATAATGTTAATCGCTGTCGGCAATTATTTAATTACGAACATTTCCGGGATTTAGCTGTCTAATAGACCACCATTGTTAAATTCCTGAACATTATGGCCAAACCTTTTAAATTCACAGTACTTACATCGGTTCACGATCTTATTCGCCGGAAACCTATTTTCTTAAAAATCGCGGCCAGTTCCCGGTCGGCGGCCTTGCAGGCAATCAGAGTACTCCTGCCCGCCTCGCCGCATACGGAGCCCATAAATCGATAAAATGACTCTGCAATTTCGAGCGAATCAAATACAGGCGATATCCCGACTTCGGCGACATAACCCACTTTATTATCTTTTAATAATTCAAGGACACGTTTGGGGAGTTTTAAAGCATTTCCTAATACCCAGCCTGCCGCCGCCGGATTGTCTTCGATAAATCCCATGAAACATCGGTCTTCATTTGCGAAGCGTCGAGCATATTCACTGTACTCACGGGAATCATTTTCAATGCCAATAAAGGCCGCGATTTTTGTCAAATCCTTTGAGGTCATTTCCCTGAATTCCAACTTCTTCAAAGACATCGGTTTTTCAAATATTCGCTTTTCGCCATAGTAAAACTCGAATTCCGTCCGGCCTTCCTTCCCCGCAAATATGAAACTGGTTGTTTTGTCCGCAGCGCGGAAATATTCGCCGCGCCCGGTTTTAATAAGGCTGTCTTTTAATTTTATGACTATTCCAAGGTTTTTTAATTTGCGGCCGACGCCGCTATTCTTCAACCCGCCATAAATTGCCGCAAGCGATCTTTGAAATCCTGACGAATAAACGGCGCACAACATATTCCGCCCCGTTTGATTGGCGAAGCGTTCTTTATGTTCTCCGGCCCCGCGCGAAAAATCGATAACATCGAATCCCTCCCGCACGGCCTGCTCCACCAGCATGTGCAAGAGTAATATTCCCGGAGATTTCTTGCGATAATTCATAAGACTGGCAATCTGGTATAAATGGATGACTTTATCTTGAATAAAAGCATACAAATATGCCAGCGGTTGCCGGCCGTGCATTAGTACATAAAAACGGACGTGACCGTCTCCGGCCATATTCTTAGCCGCCAGATCATGAAAAGTCCGCACTTTTGGATTGAGAAATTTGCAGCCGTCGCCTCCCCGACGGAGCCACCAGACGATATGGCTGTGATAAAACTCGGGGAGCATTTCCAGAATCCTTTCCGGAGAATCGAAACTCACCAGCGATAATCCGTCCAGTTTATTGAAATAATTCATGAATTTTCTGATGGTCCCGCCCTTATGCAATTCAAAATCGGCTCGCCCGGAGTCACCGCCCTCATAGCGGTACGCCATGACATTTTCGATGGGCAACAGCCGAAAGTGCAAGGCGGATTTCTCCAGGGCGCGTTTGAGAATCGGCAGATTTTGAGATGTTTGCGGAATCTGGGTCAAGGCAATGCGGCTCCATAGAGCGGCTTTCTTTTTCATAAATCCGGCCACCGCCTCGATGCAAATTTCCGGGTCACTCGAAATAAAATCGCTGTAGTCGGCGTTGGGAGTCCCGATAAATTCAATCGTCCCATTGGTGATCATGAGTGGCGCGATGCCGATTATTGCGTCGCCGGATTTAATCTTTAATATTAACAGTTCATGGTCGGCGCCATACGCCGACCACCAGCAATGGTTCCAGTCGAAAGTTTGAAAGACGGTTGTCCCCTTCGCGATTGCGACCAGCCGGTTCCAATCGTCTTTCAGACGAACGAATTCTTCGACCGTCTTGATCAGGTCAATCTTCGTATCGCATAATTCTTTCATCATGTTATTATAAAATTATCGACCGACAATTGCCCGGATAAAATAATAAAATCCGGAAAGGCGGGCCGCAAATTCGAAACGACTCATATCGGCGCCGACGGGAATTCTTCTTATACGATAGATATCATCGCCCGGGCTGTACATACCATCTTCGGTAGAAAGAGCTAATCTTATGCCCTTGTCTTTCAGAATGTTTATGGTGTCATCATTGAAATCCTGATGCCGCCCGTTGGGATAGGCAAAAACATGAATATATTTTATACCGGCTTCTTCCAGTTTCTTCATACAGCCCGCAATTTCGGCGGCTTGTTCCTCACGAGTCTGGGTGGATAAAATCGGATGGGTGTCGGTATGCAGACCGATTTCGAATAGGCCGCATTCGGCCATAGTTTTGAGCTCTTCCATCGACATCAGCCGGAATTCGGGGTGCGGGGGCAATTCGGAAGGACCCCGAAAAGTATCCAGAAAATCCAGGACTCTTAATCGTAGAGCGTGCGGGCTTGATTTAAGCCGGTCATTCAATTCCCGGGCGCAACGGGCCCTTTCATGCGCGGTTTTTCCTTTTAGATCATAACGGGGAAGTGAGAATTCCGTTAAATCGATCTCATCAACGGGAGCCTTCATGATTGTTTCATACACCCTGTCAGGCCAAATACTTTGGCCCTCAAGGGACAACTCCGGCAATACAAATAAGGTGGCTTTAAGATCAAGATTTTTAATGACGGGCATGGCATTGGTATACACATTTTTCAATCCGTCGTCGAAGGTTATAACCACCGCATTACGAGGAAGAGGGATATTTTCCAGATGCGATGCCATTATTGCAGTGTAATGCTTTTTAACATACTGCATCTGCCATAAAAACGATTCATGGTCCAGCTGTGTCCAGTACGGCGTATCAAATGTCTGTTTGCTGACGCCATGATACATCAGGATTCGAACCCGGTCTTTATTTATCGCTCTGAAAATGGCATTGATACCGATAATATCGGCACAGCCCATTAGCAGGTTTTTTAAGATAACCTTCATAATTGCCTAATTGACACCGGCATTTTGTGATGGGCGGGGGCGTTCTTTGACGACTTTCGCCGGATTGCCAACGGCCACGACATAATCGGGGATGTCTTTTACAACCACGCTGCCGGCTCCAATGATGGAGTATTCGCCGACGTTGGCCATGACAATACTTCCCTCGCCGATAAAGGTACTGCGGCCGATATTTATCATATCGAACGTGTCTTTGCCCTCGAGAATATCATCCTGCACCGCCTCAAAGGCATGCTGGCGACGACCCGATAAAATCGTCACATGGCTGCCAATGCGACTTTTATCGCCCAGATTTACCAAACCTATCGTAGTATGACCGGCGACAATGACATTATGGCCGATGACGGAATCCATTTTTGTCAAATGTGAACCAAACATGATTATAAAATCGGACGGACATCCCTTCATGGTTTGATAATAATAGCACCCTCTGACATACTGGCCGGGATGGGCCGGAACCAGGCTGAACCATTCGGCGAACAGGTGGAAGAGCGCCGGTGAACCGAAAACCTTTTTGCAAATTATAGTTAAAATTCCCGCCGGCAGAACCAACAGGTAAAAGATGAAAAACACCAGTTTTTTAATCGCTTTTTTCATGACTTATATCCCCATTACGATATTTACTGCTCTGCCAGTATCCTTTCATAAAAATCCTCGGTTGCCCTGACCATCTTTTCTACGGAGAATTTCTCTTTGGCTGATTCGGCGGCTCGCCGACCAAATTGTGCGGATAACGCCCGATTTTCCAGCAGGATATCCATCTTTTCGGCCAGACCAGCGACATCGCCGTTTGGCAAAACAAATCCGGTTTCACCGTCGCTGACCACCTCGTTATTTCCGCCGACATCGAAAGCCAGAGTCGGCAAGCCGGACATGGCATATTCAATCAGGACGTTAGATAATCCCTCCGATTCCGACGTCAAAACCCCGATATCGAACAGCTTTAAAACATGATAAATTCCATCGGTGGTATAATGGAAATGCACTCTTTCGCCAAGACCCAATTCAACGGCTTGTTTTTCCAGCGTATCTCTAAGCGGGCCGGTTCCGATAATCAAAAAATGGACTTCTTTGTTATTAACCAGCGAGGCCGCCTTTAGAAAGCGGTCGAATCGTTTGACCGGTCGCAAATTACCGACCATGCCAATCACGGGCGATACTTCGGGAATGCCAAAATCCGACTTGGCACACGGCTTTGACCCCGGCCGGGGTTTGAAGTCAACACCGTTATAAATCACTTCAATTTTATCGATCGGGAATTTCTCCGAATCACTTACCACGCCTTTAATGGCATGGGCGTTGACCAGACGGTACTTCGCGAATCGCCCGAAAGTTCTCAACAGGAAATTTTTATAGCGCGACTTGAACCAGCCCGATTCGCGCCGACAGGCGATTATCTTATTCATCCCGGCGAACCACCCGGCCAGGACACCGATAACCCGGCTATCCACAAAATAAACCTGCAAAAGTCGCGCTTTTTTATCGCGCAGGAATCGAGCCATCTCCAGCATTTCACGAATGGCCCTGAACGAAATCAGCCTGGTGATGTCCATATATATGATATCGCAGTTAATCTCAATGGGGTTTGCTTTGGGCCGCAAATTGAAAACATAGGGAGTAAAACGATCGCGGTTTAGATGGTCAATCAGCGTGGCCAGCTGGTTTTCTGTCCCGCCGCCGCGCCAGAAATTGTCGAGGATATAAACGACTGTCACCTTTTCCGGTTGTTTGTCGCCGGTATTCATTCTGACACCATCACTTTTGCATTTTCGATTTGACCCTGATAGATTTTTCTTAGTATTTCGGCTTGTCGTTCAAACGTGTAAGCAGTTTGTACCAAGTGATAACCGTCCGTTCCGAATTTTATGGTTTCATTGGGGTGTTTTATCGCCCGAAGCATAATTTCCGACAAAGCCGCCGGGTTTTCCGGCGGGCAGGTCAAACCCCCGGTATCATTAATTATCATTTCCGGGACGCCACCAACGGCAGTGGATACTACTCCCAGCTTCTGCGACCAGGCCTCCAAAACAATATTGGGCATGCCTTCCGACCGCGACGGAAGCACCAGCGCATCGGCCGCTTTCAAAACCGGCAAGACATCGTCAACGAAGCCTTTAAAGTATATGAATTCTTTCAAGTTAAGACTATCTGTCATGGATTTTAGATTTGCCTCTTCCGGGCCGTGACCGTAAATATCGACCCGGAAATTGGTAAAAGCATTTTTAACCAGGGCGCAGGCCCGAAGCAGTACATCATATCCCTTTTCATGGCTTAACCGGCCCGCGGCGATAAACCGGAAAGGCCGTGAGGAATCAATCTCCCGCATAAATGTTGGCTCGGCAAGTTTGGATGATTCTATGGCGTTGAAGACGACTTGTATTTTCCCGGATTCGACACCCATTTTTTCGAGAATATTTTTCGATTTTTGTGATACGGTTAAGACACAGGGCAATTTGCGCAAGGTATGCTTGTCGATAAAGTTGTACAACTGTACTTTTTTATCTTCCCTGGTAATTCCTCTGAAATGCGCGATATGCGCAATCCTGCACTGCCGCGCCGCCTTGCGGCCGAAAAAATTGCCTTTGTAATCATGCGAAACAATGAGATCGATCGCTTTTTCTTTAATAAGTGATTGGAGCCTGCCGATTACGCGCCAATCCCCGGCGAATGATTCGGCAATCGCGGCCGTTTCCAGACCATACTGCCGGGCTTTGGCCAGAAAAGGGTTATCCTCTCCCCGGCGCACAAATGAAGCGCAGATGAATGCGGCGTCGGTCATGGTGCGGCACTGACCCAGTATGGCCCGTTCCGGACCACCGAAAAATTCGGAGCTTCTCAAATGCAGGATATTCATCGGTTTTGCACCACCTCCTGCAGGAATCTGTCCAACTTATCGGCCAGACTGTCCCAGCCATACTTTGCCTCAACCAAGGCGCGGCCGTTTTGAGCCAGTTTCGCCTGTAACTCCCTATCTTGCAGGAGGCTTATCACTCGTTCGGCAAAACTTTCGGCCGAATCAGCCAACAGGATATTTTCACCATCAGTGACTTCCAAACCTTCGGCCCCGACCACGGTTGAAACGATCGGTTTATGCATCGCCATGGCGTCGAGAATTTTAAGACGCGTTCCGCCACCGATGCGAAGCGGCACTATATAAACAGCCGCGGCATGGACGTACGGGCGGATATCCTCGACCGACCCGATGATTTGTATGCCCTCAATGTCATTATAGGCCCGGATGAATTCCGGTGGTTTGCGACCGACAAAAACGGCATGAGCCGAGGGACGCTTCTCAAGAATCAGCGGAAATATTTCCCGAACAAAATATGTCACGGCGTCCTGATTGGGCCGCCAATCCATAGTGCCGACAAACACCATGCTATCCTTATCCACGGTCAGCGAGCGATGATTGAAATAGTCCAGGTCCACCCCGTTTTCGACCACGCTCACTCGGGCATGCGGGCATAGGCCGGCAATTTCGCAAGCGTCGCTTTGTGAAACCGCCGTAACACCATTGCACATGCCAAAAACATCTTTCTCATATTTTTCCAGTTTGGTCACCTGCCGGGCAATATACCATTTTTTAGCGGGATTTTTTTCGGTTTCATGGTAACGCCGCCAGATTCGGGATTCCACGTTGTGGGCGACGACCACTTTGGGGATATTCTTTATATCTCGGACATACTCGGCATACGGCGTCCATTCGCACAGAATCATATCCGGAGCCACTTGCTCAATCAGCCGTATCATTTCATCCCGAAACGGCTTTGAATAATGGCTGGTAACAATGTATGGCAATTTTGAAAACAGGTTGGCCGCCAGCCTCAAATAAAAAAGCGGCCCTGATTTTTCGGGAACCATATTGGGGACGGCGACAGGATTCAGTCCCGATTCCTTAAAAGTTATAAACGGTATCGAATCCATTTCTCCATAAGCCAGATAATGAATTTCATGCTTCTTTGCAAGGCGACGGAAAAGATTATACGACCGGATTCTTTTGCCCGTATCGGATGGAAACGGGAATTCCTCATCGAGTACCAAAATTTTCAACTGCCTGCCCCGGCCTTTCTTTTCAATCGGGCGATTTCATCCGGGTTAACCCGGCATATGGAAAAGCGATGCTTACCCGATTTCTCCCGTTCGATTTTATCGACAATTTCAAATTTGACGGTTTCGGTGCCAGGCACCAGCTTTT
>CALAMC010000012.1 GCA_937925655.1 uncultured candidate division Zixibacteria bacterium
AATCATCGAGATATTTTTTCAAAGGCGCATAATAATGGCGCCACCAATCGTCCTGTGAAACATCGAATTGCCCCAGTATACTAAAACCATGTTCTTCGATTAGATTAAGCTGCGGTTTTAGGATTCCCTGCCGGTCATGTATGACCAAAAAGCCGCCGGGGACAAGCAGCTTTTTCCATTCTTTCAATGAAGACTCATACCCTATGAAGGCTATAGCCCCCTCGGTCCAGACGATGTCGAAGCTATCCGGTGGAAAGACCATCTCCCGCATGGTAATACAAACAACCGTCACTTTTTCCGACAGATTTTGCGCCGCGGCCTTCTTTTTAAGCTTGTCGAGGGCACGCTGATCGGCGTCAATTCCGGTCACCTCGCCGCCGCTTATCCGAGCCAGTTCCAGGGTTGGTACGCCGGAACCACAGCCGATATCCAGAATCCGCGGCCTTTTCAAAGGCGGCAGCATCTGATAAGCCTTTCTCGTAAAAAGCAGCAAATTGGCCCTGAATTGGTCCCTGTCCAGCGCATGAACACCGCACTTTTCGGACATCCTGAATCCCTTAAATCCCTTTTGCATTCCGGTAATATATTATGTATCGGGATTTTGCCTAAAAATCCGCACCCAGAGAAAAATAATTCCGGGGGTGGGCCGACACGTCGTTGAAATCGGTTCGCCAGGCCAAGTCATAGCGCAAAACAAATATCCCCAAATTAGCCCGGATGCCGAAGCCGAAAGACGACTTTATATCCTGCAGACGGGCCGGACCATTCTGAGAAGTCCCGCCTTTAAACTTGTCATCTTCCCAAGTCGAACCCATGTCGAAAAATATATTTCCCGTGACGTAGCCGATGGTCATCGGCAACGGAAAATTGGTTTTCAGATAGTCAATAAAAGGATACCGGAATTCCAGGTTGGATAGAAAATAGCGGTTGCCGGATAGCTCATAATAATCGAAGCCGCGCAACGGTGTAACAACATCCGAAAAATATAGGTTCTCGACATCATATACTTCGGCATCCACGACCACGTCACCGATCCAGTTGGTTGTCCCGCCGAGGAAATATCGCTTCGGCGTATTGCCTTCGGATGCCCCGGCCGACAGGCGCACGGCTACGGAAAAGAGGCTCTTTATATGCCAGTAGCGACGGTAATCGAATTCGGCGCTGTAATATGAAATATCGCTCTCATTGAACAGATCCTTGGCACCGGTGAAATCCAACCGCGAACGACGGCCGTCGAGCGGCCCGGTTACGCCCCAAATAATGTTATCCTGGATCAGAGAAAATGTTGCCGACGATACCCGGGTGGATCGGTCCGAACGCAAATCATCTTCGTCATGATAATGACGGTCGATAAAAAACTGCGACAATCCGGCCTCGGCCCGGAAATATTTGGAGAATGGCCGCGAAGCAAAAAACTGCATGCCATATAGGCGATCGCTGAAAAGGTAATCTTCGTTATCGAGATAATAATTCTGGTTATGGAAGATACCTGCTCCGAAACTGGTCCGCCTCCGGTTATAGAAATAGTAGGCCATGATATTCGTCTGGTCAAGGGTATTGACAAGGTCGGTCAACAAATATATCTGATGATCACCCAGATAATCCGAAAAGATGAATGCCGACTGGCCGCGCAGTCCGAAAAAGGAATCGTATGAAAATCCCCCGGTGACATAGTCCGGGGTGAATCTGGCCCGGTACGGCCAGACTTTGTATTCGCCACCGGGAAGTTTATTGTGAGTCGCCACCGAGTCAAACACGGCCTGTTCCTTCTGGGTTCGGAATGGTTTGACCTGTCCGGCGCTGTCAGAGATGGGCGTGAACAAAGTATCCAGAGGATCCCGTCCGCCATTCCGCGGCCCGACATATACAAAATCACCGTCCTCGATCCGGGTGCCGTCATTGCGCGTTCGTTCGGTTTCGGCGAATGTTGTATCGGTTACCGATGAATCCACCGGGACAAATAAACTCTCGGCCTGAACCGCAGGTTCGTATTGCGGGTTCTCATACCCCGATTTGTTATCGGCCAGACCTTCTTTCGGAAGGTCGTCGGGTAACGATACCGGCTGGCCATATTCGCCTTTGGCAAAGCCGGTCGGTTCCAGAACTCCATTCGTTCCGGCCGGTTGAATATCCTTTATGATAAAAACGTCATAGCCGCCCTTCTGAAACGACGAAAAAGCGATCTTCGTCCCGTCGGGAGACCATGTCGGGGATTGCGTCCCGGTTAGGATATCGGTGATGGCAAACACAGCAGATGAATCAAGATACGAAATATAAAGATTGTCTATGCCGTTGCGGTTTGAAACAAAACAGATTTTTTTCCCGTCGGGCGACACCACCGGTTCGCGGTTTTGCCCCAACCCGCACTTAATCGGTTCAATTCTGCGAGTCTCGATATCCACCGAAAAGATGCTGTAATTTCCGTATTCATGATTGGTGTACAGAGTTGAATATTTTATGCCGTCGACCGGGTTTTGTGTTAGGTCCGATAATATATTCTGTGATTCCGGGTGGGGTCGATCGGATGAAAAAAAGACCCTTTTTGAATCCGGGTGCCATGATGGCTCCATGTCGTCGAAACGATCGCGCATCAGACTGTACGTCGAATCGCCGTCAATGTCGTAGATAACAATGTCTCGCCAGGGACCGTCGAGGGCGGCAAAGGCAACCTTTTTGCCGTCGGGAGACCAGACCGGCGAGAGAATAGAATTGAAATTGAAATACTTTTTAAGATAAACGCTTTTGCTTTTCAACCGAAGGAAAAACAGGGCATCTTTGCCTTTTGATTTGGTAACGAAAACGATGTTTTCTCCATCGGGTGAGAAACCAACCGAAGAATAATATGAATAGACGGTCTCAATTTCGCCGGAACGTTGCGCCTTAACCAGCTTCGTGATTTCCTTGCCGTCAATAGCCGAAATAAGATAAATTTCGGGATAATTACTGCGGTCGGAAAATATGGCCAGTTTGTCGCCCTGCGGCGAAAAGACCGGTTTGGCATTGTAGGCCGAACCGTCTTTGGTGTGATCGGTCAGGGCTTTGCCGATTTCATTGGGCTGTTTGCGAAGGGATATCTCCGGCCAGTAGCGTCGTTTCATCTCCAGTGAAAATTTCTCCCAGAACTCCGCCGGCTCCAGACCGATGGCCGACTCGATGGCCTTGTTCATACTTAGGTGCACCTTGCCCTTGGCCAGAAGCTCGCCGATTTTTTCTTGACCATAGGTTTCAGAAATGAAGCGGACCATGGCAAAGCCCTGGTAATATTCCATCCCGCCTCCGATATAATCAAGAGGGGCAAGGTAATTATTTATAGTGGCGTCCCGCACGATCATATCGGCCCGGTAATGCCACCCCCCGCGGGAACTGTATTCGGCAAAGCCCTCGGCAAACCACAGTGGCAGGTTGAACAACCGCCGCCGACTCAACAGCGATGTGAACAGGTTGCCGTAAAGCATATCATAAGTGAAGGCATGGGTCAGCTCATGGTGCAATACATGCTTTAAATCCTCAACCGATCCTTCATTATAAATAGCCACACGGTTTTTGGAGGCTTCGGTAAAACCGCCGACGCCCTCACTGATAAGCGAAGGAATAATATTGGTCTGCTGGAAATCATTACGGGCGCTGTATAAGAAGACCGGAATACGCACGCGAATCTGGTAATTCAGCTGATAGGCCACGACGTCATAAGCTTCTTCCAGAACTTCGGCAGCATATTTGGCGTTGTCATAACTTTCACCATAAAAATAGATATCGAAATGCCGGGTCTGAATATAGCTCCAGTCAAATAACTCATACTGAACTTTGTTTTTTCCAAAGTAGGTTTCTTGAGCCACAACCGATCCGGCTATCATTAATGTGAGGATTGCCGATAAAATAATTTTTTTGGACATAATGTTTTTCCGCTTCTATTATTAATTTTAAGCGTTAACCGTCTATTCTTTTTATATCGGCCCCAAGAGAAGAAAGTTTTTGCTCAAAGCGTTCATAACCGCGATCTATATGATATACTCTCAATACCTCGCTCTGGCCCTTGGCCGCGAGACAGGCTATCACCAGCCCGGCCCCGGCCCGGATATCGGAAGCCATAACTGCCGCTCCCTTAAGGTGTTTGACGCCGTTTATTATGGCCTCATCGCCGGTCACGGTCACGTCGGCTCCCAGACGCCGTAACTCCATCACGTGCGCGAATCTGTCTTCAAAAACAGTTTCTTTGATACTACTTGTTCCCTCGGCCACCGTTGTCGCCGCCATGAGGCAAGCCTGCAAATCAGTCGGAAAACCGGGGAAGGGGTAAGTGATGGCTTTGACAGGCTTGAGTCTTTTAGGAGATTTAATCGTTATTTTATCCCGCTCCTCGCCGATTTCGCAGCCCATTTCATACAACTTGCGCGAAACCAGAGTGAGATGATACGGATTGATATTTTCTATTTCCATGGAGCCGCCCGTAGCCGCGGCGGCAAACATAAATGTCCCGGCCACCAGACGATCCCCGGAAACCCGGTATGTTATTGGTTTTAGTTGTGTTACGCCCTCAACCGTGACCGTTGCTGTACCCGCCCCGGATATTTTGGCGCCTGCTTCATTAAGGAAATTGGCCACGTCGACTACTTCCGGGTCGCAGGCGGCATTGATAATGCGCGTGGTCCCTTTGGCCAGTGTTGCCCCGAATATCAAATTTTCCGTCCCGGTATGAGACGGCCGGTCAAAAATAACCGTCGCCCCTTCGAGCTTTTTGGCCTTGGCGATGATATATCCGGCATCTTCGGATAATTCTGCACCCAGCTCCCGGAAACCTTTGATATGAAAATCGACCGGCCGCGCCCCGAGAGTACAACCTCCCGGCAAAGATACTTTGGCCTCGTGCATCCGGCTCAACAGCGGGCCCAGCACGAGAAACGATGCCCGCATCTGGCGCACTAAATCATACGGAGCCACGTTGTTGGACAGATCCCTGCTGTCGATAACCATAGTCCCCTCATCCGGGGAGTATTCGACTCTGGAGCCAAGGCTCTCCAGCAACTTTTTAATCGTGAAAATGTCCCGCAGATTCGGGATATTGTGTAAAGTGACTTCGCCTGATGAAACCAATATGGCGCCGGCAATGATCGGTAATGCGGCATTTTTGGAACCGCCCGTCTGAACGGTACCGATTAACTGTTTTCCGCCGGAAATGATAAATTTATCCATCAATTATCCTCTACTTTTTAACGCTTCTTGGCCAAATCCGTTCGGTCGGATTTATTAACAATGCAGGATAAATTATTGATTCTCTTAAAACAATATTCAATATGTCCTTGACAGAAGTCCGCCGGTCAGACACTTTTATGGCGCCGACCGCGGCGCCGGCCCATTCGGTTTGACAAATTATTAAAGGAAAAGTCTAATGAAAAAACGTATTTTCGCATTTTTAATGCTGATGGTGGCCGTATCCGCCGGATCAGCACAGGATGGAGAATCTCAAATGGCACTGCCTGAACAATACTTGGTGGAACTTATCGGAACCCGGCCGACCTGGCCCGATGATATGACTCCCGATGAAGAAAAAATTATGTCCGAGCATTTCGAATATCTAAAAAAGCTCACCCATGACCGCAAGGTAATCGCGGCCGGGCCGGTCTTCGATTTTAAATTCGGACTGATTATTTTGCAGGTCGAATCGGAACGTGAAGCTCGCGAAATAATGGAAAAAGAACCGTCGGTTACCAAAGGGCTTCATACCTATAAAATGTCGAAAATGAGAGTCTCACTCCTTTGTGATTATACTCCGCCCTTCCGCTTTGTGACGAAACCGAACGACCAGGCGATTATTAAAGAAGTCGTCGTGACGGCGTCGCTTGATGACGTCTGGGATGCCTGGACCACGACCGACGGAGTCAGGACGTTTTTTTCCCCCGATGCCAGAGTCGAATTTAAAATAGGCGGCCCGTATGAAATCTATTTCGATTCGTCGGCGCCATATGGCCTGCGCGGATCGGAATTCTGTCGGGTGTTGAGTTATCTGCCGAAGAAAATACTAAGTTTTGAATGGAACGCGCCGCCTTCGTTTGCCGAACTGCGGGATACTCACACCATCGTCGTTCTTCAATTTGAATCTTTGACGGAAAATCAAATTAAAGTCACATTGACCCATCACGGCTGGGGCGAGAATGAGAGTTGGCAAAAAGTATATGATTATTTCGATAAAGCCTGGGCCTATGTCTTGAGCAATTTCGAAAAACGATTTAAAGACGGCCCGCTCCAATGGAAATGACAAAATAATGGAAAGACCCGCCGTATCGGCGAGCCTTTTTTATAAAAAGGTATCACTCCGATTCTAGGCCGCTTTTTCGGAAATTACCTCATGCATATGGATATCCCGCTGTGGATAGGGGATACTTATGCCCTGTTCATCGAAAGTCAACTTAACCTTCTCGGTAATGTCAAAATAAACGCTCCAGTAATCCGAGGTTTTCACCCATGGTCTGACGACAAAATTCACCGAGCTGTCGGCCAATTCGGAAACCGCCACAACGGGGGCGGGCTCCTTCAGGACGCGTTCGTCTTCGGCGAGGATTCGTTCCAGAATCTTTTTGGCCTTTTTAATATCGTCATCGTAGCTGATTCCGAAGACGAGGTCGACCCGCCGCGTCTCGTTGGCCGAGTAATTGGTGATATTGCCGCCGGTGACACCACTGTTGGGGACGATAATCATTTTATTGTCAGGGGTTTTCAGCACCGTGTTAAAAATCTGTATGGCGTCGACCGTGCCCACCGTTCCCGCAATTTCGACAAAATCGCCCGTCTTGAACGGGCGGAATATTATCAGCATCACGCCCGACGCGAAATTCGCCAGAGAACCCTGTAAGGCGAAGCCGATTGCCAGACCGGCGGCGCCTATGACGGCGATAAAGGATGTTGTCTCCACCCCCAGAGTGTTGACCGCCGCGAGGATCACAAAAATCAACAGCCCGATACGGGTCAAGCTCGTGATAAATTTGGTCAGCGTTTCGTCGGTCCCGGCCCCACGCAACAGGCGACCCACCATTTTTGCGAGGAAACCCACGATAATGCGCCCGACCACCAGTATAACAATGGCCCCAACAACCTTGAGACCATAGGCGGCCAGCCATTCCATAAACAGGTTGGTCAAATGTTCCATTTGTCTGCCTTTCTATTGTTGTTATTAAAATGTCCTATTCTCCAAACCCCGTCGAATCCACGGAAATCGATACCGGGTCGGAAACGCAGGTATTCATATACTCAATTATACTATCAACCATCGTATGAAGTATCAGATTTCTATATCATGCATACTTATACTTTCCCTGACGCGGGCCAGAAATTCCAATACTGGTTCTTCGGCGTAATCTGGATAGGTCCAGGGCAGTGCTATAAATTTCTTATTTTTATACATAAGCGTTATTTCGGCGAATATTCCGTCGCGCAGATAAATGCGATGCGCGAAATCCTTGGTCGAGGCCAGTGTCAGATTGGCCAGGGTCAGAAGGCCGGGGTCAAGATTGACGGTCCTGAAAAAATAATCACCCGATTTTTCGCCGAATTTCTCCTCGAGACGGTTGGTCCAAATTTTAATATCGGCCAGTTCCGAGCGGTCAACCGGATTTGCATACGAGAAGAATTTCCGCTTCAGATTATCGCCCATCTCTTCCCGGTAATAACTGGTATGCAGAAAATCCATTTCATCGGTTTCGAATTCCACCCGCCCGTATTTCTTTTCAATCAGGTTCACCGCATCGATCAGATTCCCGAGGTTGGAATACAAAGCCGAAACGATCATTTTCCCCGGTGACGGTGTTTTAATTCTTCCCATGATATTTATCTCCTCGTTCTTTGACCGTTACATACTTTCAAGCACAAGCCGCAGATATGATGACCCATATCTTCCATACACGCGAACTCATGGATCCGGGCATAACATGCCTCGAGATTAAAATCAGCGATGTCCTCGGCGATGGCTTGGGCCGGACAAACCTCTAAACACGCCCGGCATTGGCCGCAATTATCCCGGCATATGGTATCCGCTTCGAGTTCAAGATCGGTCAGTACCGTGACCAGGCGGTACTGCGAGCCGTGCACCGGATTCACCAGCAGGTTGTTGCGACCACGCCAGCCCAGTCCGGCCTTGTACGCTATTTCCCGGTGCGAAAGATGCGCCCGCATCGGCTTCCAGCTTATCATCTGCGAGGCCGGAATCGGCAGTGCCCGCGCCCCCTGTTGCTGCAAATACGTTGATATTCGATAGGCGACATCGTTTAGAATATTATTCACCTGTATATAGTGCGCCTTGTATATCTGGTTGGGGCGGTCGCGAAGAGTTTCGAGAATCGCTTCTGAAAGCGAAGCGCCGACGGCAATGCCGGTATTCAGATTTTCAGCAACCCGCCGTAATTCATGATGGAAATGCCCGCGTAACTCGTCGAGACGACAAACGCCCGCATCCGCCGCCCCGGCGCTTTTGGCCAGAAATTTTATATGCTGTTTTATGGCCGCTATGTCCATTATTTGAATAAAATGAAAATAACCCGTCAAAATCAAACATAATCGTAATGTATAATTCTATCCCGTTTTAGTAATTGACCTTTATAAAAAAATTTTTATAATAACAGGGGAGACAAGAAGGTATGTCCGGCCGAACAATTTTTCGCAGGCACGGCATATTTTAATAAGTTGGATACTGCCATGAATTATCGTTGCACCACGTTTTTCTTTTTAGTCTTTTTCATAATTATTTTTATCCAACCGGCTTACACATCAATTCATCCCGACCTCTTAATGAGCATAAATGGCCCCGATGACCGAGGCATGATTGATGTCATCATCGTCGTTTCCGGAGGAATTGCTCCGGAGCGGTTGCGGGAAGAGTTAAAATCCCTGAAATCAAATACTCAAAGACATGCTCTGGCCATGACCCGCCTGCAGAGTGCCGCCGTCACCGCCCAGGCCGATCTCATTGATTATCTGGACAGTCTTCTTATTGCCAAAAAGGCCTCGCATATTAAATCGTACTGGATAATGAATGCCGTCAAAGCCTGTCTGACCACAGATGAAATTTATAAAATATCGATGCGCTCCGACGTTTTGGAAATCAGGTCAATCCCCAAAGTGGAACCGATTGCGCCGGTCGACGATTTTCCCCAAATCTTGACCGACCGGCACAGTGCGTACGCTGAAAGCAATCTTGTCTATGTGCACGCCGACTCCGCCTGGAAAATGGGCCTGACCGGGCGTGGTCGAATTGTCGCTAATTATGACATTTCCGGTGTCGATGGCTATCACCCGGCGCTATATAATAATTGGAAAGGACACGACGGCGATACTATGGCGGCCTTCTATGCTCGTGATGATTCCGTCATGTTTCCGACGGCGGGATATTATCACGGGACACACACCGCCGGCATTATGGTCGGCCACGACGACATTACCGGTGATACGGTCGGGATCGCCCCCGACGCCCGCTGGATCGCGGCGGCGGTTTCGAACATCCTCGATGCTTATCAATGGCTGGCCGACCCCGACGGTAATCCCAACACGACGGCCGATGTTCCTGATGTCATAAACAACAGCTGGGGTTGGACCGGCGACTGCCTCGACTGGCTCTGGGATGCCATCGACAATACCGAAGCTATGGGGATCGTCAATATCTTCTCGGCCGGCAATGAAGGCGGCCAGCCACTGTCCATCCGCTCGCCCGCCGATCGAGCCGTGGATTCTCTGAACACCTTTGCCGTCGGCGCCGTCCATCATGTTACCGGTTTGATCACTCATTTTTCGTCGCGGGGACCGTCCACCTGCGATTCGATTTCGATTAAACCGAATATCGTCGCACCCGGTGGCGAAATCAGGTCATGTGAACCGGGCGGGTTATACTCCGTCCACGGCGGGACATCAATGTCCGCACCCCATGTCGCCGGGGCGGTGGCGATACTAAGACAATATGCTCCCGAGGCCACCACCGAACAAATTAAGAACGCTCTCTTACTGGGGGCCGCTCCGACCGGTGAACCGTATCCCAACAATGCCTATGGCTGGGGCGTTCTTGATGTTGCCGGGGCATTGCAGTACTTGCAGGATATGCTGTCACCCGATTTGCGCATGGCCCGATTCGCCTATGATACTGTCAACCCCGGGCAGGAAATGACGATTCATTTGTCGGTGACCAACCATGCCTGCGACGTCGATTCCGTCTGGATACAATTCTCTAATGACTGGCCCGGCCTGAATATCCTGACCGACTCGCTCTATCTGGGATATATCGGCTATTTTGATACGGTTGCCACCGACGAGTCAGTACGCATTATCACCGATGATACGCTTTTCCCGGGAACCGTTATTCGCGGAACGTGCCATCTGCATGGTGCCCGCTGTTATCACAAGGAAGTTGAATTTCTGATACAATCCGGTTTTGCCCCCGACTCGACCTATTATACACATCAATCTGAAAATTTGCGTTTTACCGTATCCAATTTCGGCCAGTATGGCTTCGGGTCCGGCTCTATACAGCCACTCGGCTACGGCGGCTTTGCCTACGGCGATACGTCGGTCAACAACCTTTACGAGGCGGCCCTTATAATCGGTCGCTCCCCGGTTCAGGTATCCGATGGTTCGACCAACCCCGATGATGAATTCGAACGCGACTTCCGAATTGGCATCGGGGGTGAGATGGTTGTTTCGCTTCCCGGGCAATTCGCCGACCAGGAAACGTATTCGTACTTCGATGACGGTTATGCCGCAAACCCGATCGGCGTCATGGTCAAACAGCGCACTTTCAGCTGGAACGATTTTCCCGACAATCATTTCGTCGTGCTGGAATACTCTTTCGAAAATCAAAGCGGCGCTCTTCTGACCGATTTTTATATCGGCCTGTATTTCGATTGGATGTATTACCGGTGGCATGATGCTTATATCGAAGGCCACTTTTCGACCAACGAAAATTTGGGATACGTCTTTCGCAATTACACCCCCACCGCCGATTCGTCGTGGTATCGCGGAGTTTCCGTAATCAATTTCGAAGGTGCCCGGTCATATCGGGTCTTCAAACGCGATATCTGGAACCGCCATGGCTTTTCCGATGAAGCCAAATTCGAATTTCTTTCCGGCGGCTATGTCGATACTTGTCTGTCCGCGGAATTCAATCAGGATATTGCCCATATTATCGCCACCGGCCCATTTACTTTGTTACCGGGCGAGTCCGATACCGCCGTTTTTACCGTCATCGGAGCCAATTATATCAACCATCTGCGCTCCAGCGCCATCCGCGCCCGCAATAAATATTTCCTGGCTACCGGTCTGGAGGACGAATTGGCCGTGACTTTGCCGAATCGGTTTTATCTGACTCAAAACTATCCCAATCCCTTCAACGCCTCGACCGTTATCGGCTATAACCTGCCGCATCGCACTTCGGTTGAATTATCTATTTACAATATTCTCGGACGAAAAGTACGAACCATTGTCGATGAAGAAAAAGCCGCCGGGTTGCATACGGCTGATTGGGATGGCCGTGACGATTCCGGCCTTGAAACGGCCAGTGGAATATATTTTTATCGTTTAAAAGCAGGCGATTTTATCCAAAGCGAAAAGATGCTGCTGCTGAAATGATCTTGGCCGCATATCCGCATAATTTGTTTCAACTTAGATTCCATTTGCTAAAAAGTGGATATGTCGGTATATTTGCATCCTTGATGGAGGAAAATAATCATGAAATATAAGCCGCTTAAGGCCGCCCGCGGTAACAAGCTCACCTGCAAAGGCTGGCCACAGGAAGCCGCCTTCAGGATGATCAATAATAACCTCGACGAAGAAGTTGCCGAAAAACCCAAAGAGCTGATTATCTACGGCGGCATCGGTAAAGCCGCCCGCAACTGGGATTGCTACGCCGCCATTGTTAAATCACTCAAGACGCTCGGCGACGATGAAACGCTTCTGGTCCAGTCGGGCAAGCCGGTTGGCGTTTTTCAAACTCATGATTATGCCCCCCGCGTATTAATTGCCAATAGCAATCTCGTCCCAAAATGGGCCACCTGGGAAAAATTCCGCCAGCTCGACAAGCTGGGCCTGATTATGTTCGGCCAGATGACTGCCGGAAGCTGGATTTATATCGGCACCCAGGGAATCGTACAGGGAACCTACGAAACCTTTGTTTCGGTGGCCCAGAAGCACTTCGGGGGAAATCTGGCCGGGCGATGGATTTTAACCGGCGGCATGGGCGGTATGGGCGGTGCCCAGCCTTTGGCCGGAACTATGGCCGGAGCCTCGATTTTGGTGGTCGAAGCCGATGAGGACCGCATCAACCGGCGGGTCAAAATCGGATACTGCGATGTCAAGGTCAAAACGCTCGATAAAGCGCTCAAGCTGATAAAAGACAGCACTAAAGACAATAAACCGCTATCAATCGGGCTGGTTGGCAATTGTGCCGAAATTTTCCCCGAAATTTTCCGCCGCGGAATTATCCCGGATATCGTCACCGACCAGACTTCCGCTCATGATGAACTCAATGGGTATATCCCGGAAGGTCTGACGGTTACGGAAGCGGCCAAACTGCGCAAAAAAAACCCGCGCGAATACATGGACCGGGCCTATGAATCGATGGTCAAGCACTGTGCGGCCATGATTAAATTCATGCGGGCCGGTTCGATCGTCTTCGATTATGGCAATAATCTTCGCGGCCAGGCCGAAAAGGGCGGCCTCAAAGAGGCCTTTTCATTCCCCGGTTTTGTCCCGGAGTACATCCGCCCCCTTTTCTGTGAGGGCAAAGGCCCGTTTCGCTGGGTGGCCCTGTCAGGTGACCCGGCCGATATTCACGCCACCGACGAAGTCATCCTGAAAGAATTCAAGTACAACAAGCCGCTCTGCAACTGGATTAAAATGGCCCAGGCCAAAGTCCCGTTTCAGGGGCTTCCGGCCCGGATTTGCTGGCTGGGTTATGGTGAACGCGCCCGCTTCGGAGATATTATCAACACAATGGTGGCCAAAGGCAAAATATCTGCCCCCATTGTCATCGGCCGCGACCACCTCGATTGCGGATCAGTGGCCTCACCCTACCGGGAGACGGAAGGGATGAAGGACGGCTCCGATGCCATCGCCGACTGGCCGCTTTTGAACGGGCTGTTGAACGCTATCTCCGGCGCTTCCTGGGTCTCGATTCATCACGGCGGCGGAGTCGGTATGGGCAATGCCATACACGCCGGGATGGTGATATGCGCCGATGGTTCAAACAATATGAAAATAAGGCTGGAACGCGTCCTGACCAACGACCCCGGAATCGGGGTGGCCCGTCATGCTGACGCCGGATATAAAGAAGCAGTAAAATTTGCACGGGATCATAAAATAAAAATCCCGATGCTTAAATAGATGAGATGGCGACGGATTATCTATCTGTTGTTTGTGTGAAAAGATAAATTTGATTCGGGTTGACGCATAAAGCTGGATTCATATATTTCTCACCATGGGACTGCAAAAGAAAGCCACATTATTAATCAAGAACATCGGCCAGCTTGTATCCATGCGGGGGCCGGTTCCTCGCCTGCGTGACCAAATGAAGGACCTGGGCCTGATCGAAGACGGCGGTGTGGCCGTGGCCGGGGAGGAAATTCTGGCCGTGGGAAAATCGGCCGACGTTGAAGGCAAAGTCGACTTGGCCGAAGGTTGCCATGTTATCGACGCCAGAAAAGCAGTGGTAACGCCCGGTTTAATAGATGCTCATACTCATCCTGTTTTTTCGAAGACCCGCGAATCCGAATATGAGATGCGTATCGAGGGAAAAACCTATGCTGAAATCGCCCGCGAAGGCGGCGGCATTCGGGCCTCGGTGCGTGACCTGCGCGAAACCCGGACCGCCAAACTGGTGGAACAGACGGCCTGCCGCCTCGAAACCATGCTTTCGTTCGGGATTACCACCATCGAAGCCAAATCGGGTTATGGTCTCTCGACCGAAGCCGAAATTAAATCGCTGGAAATAATTCAAAATCTTAACGAAACCCGGCCCATCGATTTGATTCCGACATTTCTGGGGGCGCATGAAATTCCCGATGAGTACCGAAATAACCGCGATGAATACATTAAATTGATTATCGAAGAAATGATTCCGGCCGTATCCAAAAATAAACTGGCCGAATTTTGCGATATATTTTGCGAGACCGAAGTGTTCAGTGTTGCCGAATCTCGAAGAATATTGACGGCGGCCAAAAAAGTCGGAATGAAGCTCAAATTGCACGCCGATGAACTTTCCTCGACCGGCGGTGCCGAACTGGCCGCCGAACTGGGGGCGGTTTCCGCCGACCACCTCGTTTATATTTCCGATACCGGAATAAACGCTATCGCCCGCTCGGGAACAGTGGCGGTCCTTCTGCCCGGAACCAGCTTTTCCTTGCGGGGCAATTATGCGCCTGCGCGGAAAATGATCGAAAACGGCGTAACCGTGGCGATATCCACCGACTGCAACCCCGGCTCGAGCTTCACCGAATCGTTGCCGCTGATGGTCACTCTGGCGGCCCTGAACTACCGGATGACGGCGGCCGAATCGCTTTCGGCGGTTACCGTTAATGCCGCCTGCGCTGTGGATCGAGCCGGGAAAATTGGCCAGCTTATCGAGGGTTTGCCGGCCGATATCGTCATCTGGGATATGGCCGACTACCGTGAATTGCCATACCATTACGGCGTTAATCTGGCCAAAACCGTGATTAAGCGCGGGAAAATTATCGTGGGCTCCGATTAATCGGGAAACCCACCCGATATGAGGGGTGTTTAAGTAGCAGATGCACAAAAAACAACAAGCAATCGTCTTAGCCTTGATTCTGGCCGGTCTGACCGGTTGTGGAGTGTACAGCTTTTCACCCGGCGGCAAATCCTCGATTAAGACCATAGCCGTGAATCAGTTTGAAAATGAAACCATTGAGGTCGGCCTGTCCAGCACCATGACCGATTTGGTCATCAATGCTTTTATTGCCGACGGCAGCCTCAAAGTGGTTTCGGAAAACCAGGCCGATGCCGTCCTGCAGGGGACTTTAAGCAGATATGCTCGCGAGCCACACACTTTTGACGCATCCGATAACGTCTCGCGCTACGCCGTGCGTATCATTTTTAATATTACTTTAAAGAAAGGGGGCGGTTCCGACGAAGAATTATGGAAGCAGGCATTCACCAGCGAGGGCATTTATCTGGCTGACGAAGAAACGGAAGAAGACGGGCAGAGCCGCGCGGCGCAGAAACTGGTTGTGGACATAATTAACAGAACCACGAAGAACTGGTAATTTTTATTGCTTTAAACCCAATAATGGATCATAATGAGAAAACCATGCAAACCACAATGAAATACCGGAAAATCATTATCTGGCTGGCGGTTTTCGGGCTGGGAATCGGAACGCACTTGAGTTACGCCGACGAAAACAATTCCAAGGTCGGCACCAGTGTCTTTAATTTTTTAAAAATCGATTTGGGCGCACGACCCCAGGCTATGGCCGGGGCGTATACGGCGGCGGGTGACGATGAATCGGCCATGTATTACAATCCGGCCGGTCTCATTAAACTGGAAGGAAAACATTTTATTGCCGGATACCATAATTATGTATTCGATATGCAATCCGGATTTATGGGATACATTCATCCTCTTAAAAACGGCCAGCATTTGTTTACCTATATTAATTATCTTAATTACGGTGAGTTTACCCGGACCGATGACGCCGGGGTAACCGATGGAACTTTTTCCGGGGGCGATATGCTTCTGGCATTTGGTTATGCCCGGCCGATTGGCCGGCAATTTTCGGTCGGCGCGGCCGGCAAATTTGTTTATGAGAAAATTGATGTTTACTCGGCTACGGCGGTGGCTTTTGACCTGGGCGTTCGCTATGAGCGCGACCGGGGTCGTACCGTCTTCGGGGTCGCCATCCAGAATCTTGGCTTTCAGATGCAATCATTTATCGACAGTGGCGAAAAAGACCCGTTGCCATTAAAATTCAGGGCCGGCGTCGCCGTTCGTCCCCGGGAACTTCCTGTGCTGGTTGCCCTTGATGGAATCCTGCCCCGCGATAACGATATCTATGCCGCCATCGGGGTCGAATATCTGGATATAAAACCGTTGTTTTTGAGAGTCGGCTGGTCCAGTTTTGGAGAAAATTTCAAAACCGATTCCAGTAAAGATAATGTGGCCGGTTTCTCGTTCGGCTTCGGCGTCGATTATAAAAAACTCAATTTCGCATATGCTCTGTCGCCGCAGGCAGAATTGGGGACAAGCCACCGGCTGACCATTTCGGGAGGATTTGATTCACTATGATTACCGCCAGATTTTTCGCTATATCGCTAATACTGCTTATGATGACCGTGTCATGCGGGGAACCTCAAAATTCACCGCGCAATACCGTCATTCAATTATTCGGCGCCATGGAACGCAATGACCGCGCCGCCGTCAATGACATCCTGGATTTGCCTTCTCTCATGGAAAAGGGTGTGGAGGACTATGCCTTGCAGGCCGATACCCCCCGGGTGTTCTACAGCCCCGATGAAATCCTCGACGATTTGACCGGCGAAGGCGAAACCAGGAAACGCTGGTTTTCGCTTCAGAGAATTGTCGGTGCGGCCGATATTAAGGGTGACACAGCTTTTGTTGAAATCTCGTTCGTGGATAAAGCCAAAAGCATTCAGTATTTCAACAAATTCGGATTGCGCAAGATAAACGGTCGATGGAAAATTTACAGTTTCAGAACCATGTAGTCGTTTGAGCTGAAACGCAAAAGTTTTTCGAGTTATCGAAAATTAACATGTTGAATGCCCATGATTCAGGGAACAATTATCGAAATTGTCCGTGATAAAGGCTATGGTTTCATTGAAACCGAAGACGGACGAAAAATATTCTTCCATCAACGCTGGCTAAAGTATATCAAATTTCGCGAGTTACGAGTCGGGCAGGTGGTGGTCTTCGATATCAATCAGGGTCCCCGAGGATTTCGAGCTCATAATCTGATTAAGGCGGAAGATAAGGACCAGTTTATTAAAAGTCGTCCGATAGAATCTCTGTTTAAGTAAATATTTGGTATCCCCAAAAAAGAAGGAAGCCTACCGTTTATTTGACGGGGACAGAGGGGGAGATCTCCGTCAGTTGCTTCCGGTAAACTTCCAATACTAATTTAATCAAAGTCCGCGATTTGTCAAGCCCTCATAATTAAATTTTGGATGAAGTCAATATCACTTTTTACACTTGACATGCCCCCCCATTGCCTTTACATTGAAAACTTCCGGATTAGACCGGCATGGCGTTTTAATTATAGTATAATTAATGAGCAAATTAGAATAATGACATTGAATAAAGGACCCAAATGATTCGTCTCACAATTGGGAATGAAAATCCCGGTTGTGAGCTTTTTATTATTGGAACCCGAGGTATGGTGAAACTGCTGAACTTCATCGCCCCCTTATTATTATGCACCGTGTTGGCTGGTTTTGCCGTGGCTCAAGATGTCATCCTGCCATCGGAAACCAATATAATCGATTCCGCCATGGTTGCGCCCGATGGCTCCCTGCCTCTTGGAATTAGTAATTTAATCGTCAGGGATAACCCTAACGACGACGGCAATTCCATCTGGCTTGTCTGGGATAAATCGCCCGACGATGATCTGGGGAAAATTACTTCATATATCATATTACGTGCCGAATCCCGTGAGGGTGAGTACTCCCGAGTCGGAGATGTTACCTCCGGAACAACGGAATTTTTCGACAACAGCGCCGTTGACGGAGTTGAATATTATTATAAAATAGCCGCCGTCAATTCGTTGCACGACAATGGTCAATTGCAGTGGGAAATGCAGGCGCAGTCTGATCCGGCCGGCCCCGTGAAGTCATCGGCGCAATGGTTTGACATGAGAAGATTCAACGTCTTTATCGGCGTCATTTTCCTCTGCAGTGCCATTCTATATTTTATAAGCAAGGCCAAAACCGGGAAAGAATTATTCATCCGCAAAATCGCCGGACTCGATTCGGTCGATGAAGCCGTCGGCCGGGCTACCGAAATGGGGCGCAAGATTTTCTATGTGCCCGGCATCAGCGATATGGATAACGTGCAGACCATTGCCGGGGTGACCATCCTTGGACGCGTGGCCCAACTGGCCGCAGAATATGAAACCTGGATCGAAGTCCCCGTCTGTAAATCGCTGGTCATGGTGACCGCCAAGGAAATCGTCAAGGAAGCCTACGTCAAAGCCGGGCGCCCTGACGCCTTCAATGATAATCAGGTGCACTATTTGACCGATGACCAGTTCGGGTATGCGGCCGCCATCGACGGCATGATTGTGCGCGAAAAACCGGCCACCATTTTCTATATGGGATCGTTCTATGCGGAATCTCTGATTATGGCCGAAACGGGCAATGCCGCCGGGGCCATCCAGATCGCCGGAACCGGCCAGGCTTCGCAACTGCCGTTTTTTGTCGCGGCCTGCGATTATACACTCATCGGTGAAGAATTATTCGCCGCCTCGGCCTATTTATCCAAGGAACCGAAACTGCTTGGTTCGCTCAAAGGACAGGATATGGGCAAAGCGGCCATTTTGATTTTCATTATATTGGGCTTGATACTGGAGTCATTTAATATCTTCCAGATGTCAAACTGGTTTTCGGTCAGGTAGAGGATAGGATTGTGAGAAGAGAAATCCCGCTTTTGATTACCGGCATCGTCGGGGTGGTTTTTGTCATTCAGTATTTCATCCCTCATTATCCCTTCAATCAACTGAATAACTGGTTTTCGGACTGGTTTTCGATAATCGCCGCCTGCGCCATCTGGCTGGGAGCACTCAATTTGCTCAAGGTTTCGGCCAATAAAATTTATCGCAAGCGTGAGGACTGGGGTTTTTCGATTGTCATTATCGTTTGTTTTCTGATAATCACGATTATCGGCTTCGCCGAAGGTGAAGGCTTCCGAAATATCGGGACCAAGTTCGACTGGCTCTACCAATATGTCTACACGCCTCTGTCCTCGACCATGTTCGCCCTGCTGGCCTTTTTCGTGGCTTCGGCATCGTACCGGGCCTTTCGCGCCAGAAACTTCGATGCCACCCTGCTTCTTGTGGCGGCCTTTCTGGTTATGATCGGCCGCGTGCCGGTCGGTGATGCCATCGCCATGAAACTGCATCTGCCGCTGTCGATTTATCCTTCGGAAATTTCCTCCTGGATAATGAACGTTTTTAACACCGCCGGCCAGCGCGCCATTATGATCGGTATCGCTCTGGGCATCGTGTCAACCTCGTTACGCGTCATTCTCGGCATCGAACGCGCGCATCTGGGAGGAGACTGATCATGCTCAAGCAGATTCTGGTTTATGCGCTTATTCTGGCGTTGTCGCTTATCGGATATTTCGTCATCACCGAACCGATTATTCTTGGCCCGACCGCGTCAATGGTCATCATTATACTGATTGCCCTGGTCCTGCTTTATATCCTTGTCCGTACCATTATGGGAAGCTTTGTGGGACGACGGACGGTATTCACTTTCGTGGCTATCGCCGTCATTCTGCCGTTTTTCATGACCGTGGACCAGCCCATTAAAGTCTCGCCCGAAGTGCAACAGCTGTACGATGCAGTTATGGCCTTAAGGCCGGGCTCGAAAGTCCTCGTTTCGTTTGATTATGATCCCCCTTCGGCGCCGGAATTGCAGCCTATGGCCGAATCATTTTTTGCCCTGTGTATCGAACGTGATTTGAAAATCATTATCATGGGACTCTGGCCGCAGGGACCACAGCAGGCGGACCTGGCCATGCAGACGATATTGAGAGAAGAGGCCTTCGCCGGAAAATCATGGAAGTATGGAACCGACTACGTGAATCTGGGCTTTCAGTCGGGCAATGAATTCGTCATTCAGCGCATGGGCGGTGAAATTGGAAGCATGTTCCATAACGACTTTTATGGCACGCCCTATGATTCATTGCCTCTGGTTAGAAACATCAAGAATTTCAGCAATATCGATTTTTCATTCAATTTGTCGGCAGGGTACCCCGGCTCCGTGGAATGGGTCCAGGTGGCTGTCGATCGTTACGGCCTTAAAATGGGTGCCGGGAATACCGCGGTGCAGGCCCCCCAGATGTATCCGTACCTTCGAGCCGGACAATTGACCGGCCTGTTGGGTGGTCTCAACGGTGCCGCGGAATTTGAAAAGGTGACCGGGCGCAAGGCCAAGGGAACGCGGTTTATGGTATCGCAATCATTTTCGCACGTGGTCGTCATCGCCTTCATTATTATCGGGAACGCCGCTTTCTTCCTCGGCGAGAAAAGACGGAAGAAGCCGGAAGGAGAGACGTCCTGATGGAACAGCAAATCGGACTCTGGGTCGGGGCCTTTTTGACTATGGGCATCATCTCTTTCCTGTACAAGGATAACCCATGGTACAAACTGACCGAAGCCATTTTCGTCGGGATATCGGCCGGGTACTGGTTTGTCGCCCTCTTCTGGGATAATATTGTCGGCAAATTCTGGATCGGCGTTTTTGACCGGGGCGATTACTACCTGCTGGTCGGGGCCGTGCTCGGTCTGCTGATGCTTATGCGCCTCGCGCCCAAAATCGGCTGGATTTCCCGCTGGCCGCTGTCATTCGTGGTCGGTGCCATTTCCGGATTCTATCTGCTGAATTATTTTTCGTCCAACGTCATGCTTCAGGTGCAAAGCACCATCATGCCGTTGTTCAGCCCGCAGTTCAACGACCCGCTGTTCACGAGCTCGGCCGGCAATATCATTTCGAATCTTTTTATCGCCGGCGGAACATTCACCGGTCTGGTTTACTTTTTCTTTTCCAAGGAGCACAAGGGGGCTTTCGGTGGCGCGGCCAAAATCGGGATCTGGGTCATTATGATTACATTCGGAGCCTCGTTCGGGTATACTGTCATGAGCCGTATGTCCCTTTTAATCGGCCGCATGTATTTCATCTTCGGGGAATGGCTGAACCTAATCGGCTGATTTATGAGAAACTCCCGCGTCAAAGTCAACGGGCTTTTTTTTGTCTTGATATCGGTATTTTTTTACTCCGGCCTCTCCGCCGAAGAACCGCTTATTCCGAATCCCGAAGACACAACCAAAATCTGCATCCCCCGGCCACCCACCAACGTATTGGCCACTGACGCGGTTTACGATAAAGGCAACGTTGTCAATTTAAACTGGGTCCCGTCGCCCGACGACAACGGCGACGGCAAAATCCTGCAGTACCAAATCTTGAGACGGCTGGAAAACGATTCCGTATTCGCATTAATCGATTCGGTGATAGCCGGAACGGCATTTTACAAAGATGAAACGGTCGAATCGGGACAGACTTACCAGTACATGGTGGTCGCCATATGCGACGGCGGTTCGGGGCCTTCCGAACCGTCACCACCGGTCACACCGGATATGGAATGGCTTAATTTCGCATTATCCAACATTTTCGTCATCGGGCTGTTAATATGCGGCTCGGTGATATATTTTATCGGCAAAGCCAAAAGCGGCCGGCCCCTTTTTATCCGCAAGATAGCGGGTCTGGAAGCAGTCGATGAAGCTATCGGCCGGGCCACCGAAATGGGCCGACCGATTTTATATGTCCCCGGCATTCAGGATATGGACGATGTCCAGACTATCGCCGGACTGACTATTCTTGGCCGGGTGGCTCGAGTCGTGGCCGACTATGATACCAAAATCAAGGTCCCGGTGTCACGTTCCCTGGTTATGACCGCCTCCCGCGAAACCTTAAAAGCCGCTTATATGGCCGCCGGCCGCCCCGACGCCTTCAACGAAAATATGGCTCAATACATTACCGACGAGCAATTCGGCTATGTCGCCGCCGTGGACGGAATGATCATCCGCGAACGCCCCGCCACAACTTTTTTTCTGGGCGCTTTTTTTGCCGAATCCCTGATACTGGCTGAAACCGGCAATTCCATCGGCGCCATTCAAATCGGCGGAACCGCCAACCCCGCCCAATTGCCTTTCTTCGTCGCGGCTTGTGATTTTACTCTAATCGGCGAAGAACTTTTCGCCGCTTCCGCCTACCTGTCCGGCGAACCGAGACAACTGGGGTCGCTCAAGGGGCAAGATGTCGGCAAGGCGCTGGCCATGATTGCTATCGTTCTGGGAGCCATAACGACAACCATCGGGCAGGCATGGAACTTTGAATTCATCTCGGCCATAGCCGATTTACTTAACTCCTTATTCAGAACGAATTGATGCGATGAGACGACAGGTTCCCCTCATAATCACCTTCTTTATCGGCGCCCTGCTGGTTATTTCGGTTTTTATTCCGCCTATGGTTTCGCTTAAAGAAACCTTCACGCTTTATTTCGATATTATTGCCGTGTTTGCCTTTTTCCTCGGCGGCGGCAACCTGTTACGCGTGCATCTGGGAAAGCTGTACGGCAAAAAGCAGGACTGGGGCTTTTCGCTGGTGACCGTCGCCGGTTTTGCCATGATGCTCATCGTCGGTCTGTTTAAAATCGGCAATCCTGGCGGAATCGCCGCCTCGATTACGGCCGAAGGCTCGTTATTCCAAAAATTGTTCGAATATATAATGGTGCCGCTGGGGTCAACCATGTATGCCTTGCTGGCCTTTTTTGTTGCTTCGGCATCCTATCGGGCCTTTCGCGCCAAAAACCGTGAGGCTACCATTCTTTTAATCGGGGCCTTTATTATTCTGCTGGGCCGGACTCCCTTCGGCATGATGCTGACTTCGTGGATTCCCGAACAGCTTTCGATCCTTCAGATTCCCAATCTGGCCATCTGGATCATGAACGGTCCCAACCTGGCCGGCCAGAGAGCAATCATGATCGGCATTGGTCTGGGGGTGGTTTCCATGTCGATTCGGATTCTGCTGGGAATCGAAAGATCCTATCTGGGAGAAGATAAATGACCGGCTGGATTCCCCGTATTATCGCCATCAGCGGCAGTGATATCGGTATTATTATATCTCTGGTCGTTATCGGTGGCGGCTTGGCCTGGCTTTTGAAACAATCGATTAAAGCCGGTGACGTTGACCGCCGGATTGTTTTCCTGTTTATTTTTATTTCGGTATCCGTTCCCATTTTATTTCCGATCACCTTCTCGGAAACGGCCACTCCGATCGTCAAGAAGCTTTACGACCGCATCGAAAACTTGCCCGAAGGCTCCGCCGTGCTGATTTCATTTGACTTTGACCCGGCTATGGCTCCGGAAGTTCAGCCTATGGCCGATGCTTTCGCCCGCCATTGTCTGGCGAAAAATCATAAAGTCATATTCATGTCGCTCTGGGCCACCGGCCAGTCGCTGTTGAGTACAACTCTGCAAAACGTCGTAAGACCCGAATTTCCGGAAAAAATAGAAGGCGTCGATTTCGCCAATCTCGGCTACAAGGCCGGCAACGAAGGCGTCCTGAATGTCATCGTCACTAATTTCCGCAAGATGTTCCCGACCGATGTCAATAGCATCCCACTCGACAGCATTGCCGTCTTTAAAAAGATCCGCTCGTGTCAGGACCTCGACCTGATTATATCCATCGGCGGCGGCAAACCGGGCGCCAAGGAATGGATCCTGTTTGTCGGTGACCCGGCCAACGTGCCGATGGGTTGCGGCGTGGCGGCGGTGACCGCCCCCCAGTTGTACCCCTACTATCCCAAGCAATTGCTGGGAATTCTGGGCGGTATCAAAGGCGCGGCGGAATACGAATCGGAACTGGTCCGCCATTACGATCGATTTGCGGATGTTAAAAAACCGGGGTTGCGCATGATGGGTCCCCAGACTTTGGCCCATGTCGTCATCATGGCCTTTATTGTACTGGGCAACATTTCTTATTTTGTCACGCGCCGTCGGGGGAAAAAACCATGAGCCGAACGATGATAATATTGCTGGCCCTGGTGGCTATCGTTTTCGCCGTAAGCTGGGCGGCCAAGTCGGCCTCGCTTGACGATCAATATGATGACTACATTTCGCGGGGTTTCCTTATCACTCTGGCGGCCTTCCTGACTTTATCGATATTGTCCTTTTTATATAAAGATAACCCGTTCTATAAATTCGCCGAGCACCTCTTTGTCGGCGTGTCAGCGGCCTATTGGATGTCGCTGGGATTCTGGTCAACCATCGTCGGCAATCTGATACCGCGGCTGTCCGTAACCCTGTCGGCCTTTTTCAAGGTTCCTCATATCGAGGACGAATACGCCCTGTATATTCTGCCTGACAAGGTTTCTTATTTTATACCAGTCGTCCTGGGCATCCTGTTGTTAATGCGTCTGTCGAAAAAGGCGGGCTGGATTTCGTCGTGGCCGCTGGCTTTTATTGTCGGGACCACGGCCGGTCTGAATCTCGTGCGTTACCTGCGCTCCGATTTCATCGAACAGGTTTCCTCCACCTTCGTCCCGCTTCTGGTGGACTGGCAGGGGACAGGTCGGTTTTTCAGCGACTTCAATCTTTATGCCTATGGGCAGTTCGTTACCATGCTTGGCAACTGGGTTATTTTTATCGGAGTCTTGTGTGGACTGGTATATTTCTTTTTCTCGAAGGAACATAAGGGAATTTTCGGAGGGGCTTCAAGGGTCGGCATCTGGGTGCTCATGATAACATTTGGCGCGTCGTTCGGCTACACCGTGATGGGACGCATTTCGCTTCTGGTCGGACGCCTGACCTTCCTTTTCCATGACTGGCTGGAACTTATAGGTTAATCATAAATTCGCGAGGTGGATATGAAGTTTAAAATGCTGCTTGCCCTGATTCTCCTCTGTTTTGTCTCCGCCGTCAGTGGCTTCGGACAAAGCGCAGAAGAAATCATGGCTTTGCCCGACTCGATGGCGATGGCCCCGCCCGCGCCTCCATCCAACGTGAGAGGGGTCGATACCGACAATGACCATGGTCATTCGATTACACTGACATGGGAAACTTCGCCCGACGACGGGGCCGGGTTGAATAATGTCATCGGTTATAAAGTCTTCCGGGCCGAAAGCCCCGACGGTCCTTTTATTGAGCGGGCCTTGATTCCCTCCGGCGGGACCGGTCATATTGACGTCGGTGCCAAGGAAAAGGATGCCAACGATTATTTGCCCGACCACGTGGGTTTTTACTACAAAGTCAGGGCCATAACTGCCGACAGCCTGATTTATGCCGAATCCGAAGTGTTCGGGCCGGTGCAGTCATATGGCCAGTGGTTTAATACCGGCCGCGTTCCGGTTCTGGTTTTCGTCATCTTCTTTCTCTTTGTGACGCTTTTCTTTATCCAGAAAGCCAAGGGCGGTGCCAATCTGTTTGTTCGTCGTTTGGCCGGAATTGAAGCCGTTGACGAGGCCATCGGTCGCGCCACCGAAATGGGCAAACCCATCCTGTACGTGCTCGGTTTGGGAACCGCCGCCGACATTGCCACCATTGCTTCATACACTATCCTGGGCCGCGTCGCCAAGAAAGTCGCCGAATACCAAACCGGCCTGATCGTGCCCTGCTATGACCCGATTGTCATGACGGTCGCGCAGGAAACGGTCAAAGCCTCATACATGGATGCCGGGCGCCCTGACGCGTACTACGAAGACATGGTGTACTTTGTGACGCAGTCGCAGTTTGCCTATGTCGCCGCGGTCAACGGCACCATGTTGCGCGAACGGCCCGCCACCAATATCTATATGGGCAAATTCTACGCCGAGTCGCTGATTCTGGCCGAAACCGGCGCCCTGGCCGGGTCGATTCAGATTTCCGGCACCGACGAAATCGCCCAGATCCCGTTTTTCGTGGTGGCCTGCGATTATACTCTGATCGGCGAAGAGCTCTATGCCGCGTCGGCCTATCTTGGTCGCGAGCCCTTGCTTCTGGGTTCGCTCAAGGCACAGGATTATGCCAAAGCCGCGGCCATTATCATTGCCATCATCGGCTTTATCACAATGAATTTCGGCATCGAAGCTTTTAAACATCTCTTTTACGTGAGTAATTAGGGAGGAGTGAAGATATGAAACGACAAATTCCATTGTTGCTCGTACTCGTCTTCGGTATCTTCATGATCTTCCAGTACTTTGTACCTCATGAATCATCCGAATGGATATACGAGTTTTTCCTGGACTGGATTTACATCATCGGTATCTTTGCCTTGGCACTGGGTATCTGGTCCTTGATCCGTGTGTCTTACGATAAAATAAAATACAAAAAGCCCAACTGGCAGTATGCCGTCATTACTCTGGCTGGCCTCTTTGCCATGATCCTGTTCGGTTTCGACTACGGGCGGCATTTCTTCTCGGCCGAGGGGTTATCCAATTACATGTTCCGGGCCTTCTTTGATTATATCCTGATTCCGATACAGGCCACCATGTTTTCGCTCCTGGCCTTCTTTATTGCCTCGGCGGCATACCGGGCCTTCCGCGCCAGATCACTTCTGGCAACCCTGCTTTTGGTGTCGGCGCTTGTTGTCATGCTGCGCTTTAACCCGTACTTTGGCCCCATCGGACCGTATCTCGAACAAACCGCCAGCTGGCTTTTAAATGTTCCCAATCTGGCCGCCAAACGGGCCATTATCATCGGCATCGGATTGGGCATGGTGGCCACCGCCTTGAAAGTCATTCTGGGCATTGAACGCGCCTATCTGGGCAAGGATTGAGGAGGATGGAGCAATGAATATATTCGATCGCATGATGTCGCTCGATCGCCGCTGGGTCTTCCTCTTCGTGGCCCTGGTTTGCGTGATTACATATTTGATCCCGTTTTCCATTAAAATCAATATCACGCCGGAAGTGAAAAGTATTTATGACCACGTCGAATCGTTGAAGGCCGGCGATTATATTTTACTGGCTATCGATTATGACCCTAACGCGCTGGCGGAACTGCATCCGATGACTTATGCCATCGCCGAGCAGGCCTTCCGCAAGGAGTTGAAGGTCATTTTCGTCACCCTGTCACAAAACGGACCGGGCATGGCCGACCAGGCTATCAGAGATATCTCCGATTCTCTGCGCCTGGAAAAAACCTATAATGGAATAACCTATCCCGCCCGACAGTTGATTAACGGTAAGGATTATGTCTTCCTGGGGTACAAACCGTACCCGGCTCTGGTTATTCTCGGCATGGGCCAGAATTTCCGCCTGCCGTTTCCGTCCGATTACTATGGCACCCCGCTCGACAGCATCCCCATGATGAAAGGCGTCCTTAATTATGACCAGATTAAGTGTGTCATCGACTTTGCCGCCGGCAACGTCGCCGACATGTGGATTTCCTACGGTCAGGGGCGCTACAATTTCCCGCTGGCGCTGGGCATGACCGGGGTTATGGGAGCCGATTACTACCCCTATCTGAACTCCGGCCAGGTCTTTGGCCTCATGGGAGGTCTGCTCGGGGCGGCTCAATACGAAAGCCTGGCCGATAATCCCGGCCCGGCCATCGATGGTATGAGAATACAGCTCTACGCCCATATCGTCATCATTCTTTTCATTCTGATGGGTAACATTGGATTTCTGGTCACCCGTCGGAAAAAACAGGTGTAAGGAGGTGAGTTTATAATGCAGGAAATGTCAATCGGAACATTTTTATGGACCACACTGGGTGCCTTCCTGACGTTGTGCATCTTCTCGTTCTTGTACCGCGATAATCCGTTTTATAAGCTCGCGGAACACCTGGTGGTGGGAGTTTCGGCCGGATACTTTGTCATTATTTTGTGGCACAACGGACTCCAGCCAAACCTGTTTAACCGTCTTAACGACGGCAACTTTTACCTGTTGTGGCTGAATTCCGCCGCACCATGGTACATGATCCCGGCCCTTTTGGGGGTCATGATGTGGACCCGCTTTTCACGTAAATGGTCGTGGATCAGCCGCTGGCCCATTGCCATGTATATGGGTATCGCCGCCGGTGTGGCCGTACCACTCGAGATGAAAAACCGCGTTAATCTGCAAATCTATTCGGCCATGACCGACATCGATTGGGGCAACTTTTTCGGCGGTTCTCTCATTAATTCCGCCTCGGGGTTGTCACAATTAATAATATTCCTCGGAACTATCGCCGCGCTCTTTTATTTCTTCTTTTCCAAAGAGCATACCGGCGTCTTCAAAGGCCTCGCCCGGTTCGGAATATGGATTCTTATGGTCGGTTTTGGTGCTTCGTTCGGTTACACCGTTATGGGCCGTATTTCACTTTTCGTCCAGCGCATTCAATACGTCGGCGACTGGACTAAGGTGGCCTGGAGCGGTATCAGCGGAACCTATACGCTCGTCTGGTTTATAACCTTTGGGATATTCGCGTTATTGGCGGTTTATGAATTCATTCAATTTATGGCCCGACGAAAAAAAGAGGCATAAATTGAGCGGGATTTAAATATAAGGCCCCATAATGCGATGGGGCCTTTTAATTTTTTATGCGACATAAAGATGTGGAAATATTGTGGAAACTTTTGTAACTAATAGTTATACAAGAAGTTATATATTGTCAAATTCATCGAGATGTTAACTTCTTTGTTGATAATAAGTTATTTGAAATTTTTTTTGGAAAATTCATTTTTCCCTTGACAATTTCGAGGATTTCCTGTATAACTTAATAAATTACGGAATACTCCAGTAAGGCCTTAAAAATAATTTAAGGGCGGAAACCTTTTACTGCTTGAAGAGAGGTGGGGGATGGCCATTACCTCAGATTCTGCCGGAAGTGCCAAAAAAAGCACCCGCGGCAGGAAAAAAGGATCAGGGAAGTTATCCACGCCTGAGGCTCGGCGCGAATACCAGAGGCGCTATTACCAGATGCACAAGGAGAAGGCCAAGGAATACCAGCGGCAGTATAATCTGACTCACAAGAAAAAGGCACGCGGGGGGCGGGGCAAGGCCAACTTTTCCTGTCCGCGCGAAGTCGTCCGGATGACCTTTAATACGTCGGATCTGATGCATTCTCCCGTCGAAAAAACCCTTAGGATGCTGGAGAAAATTGTCAGCGGCGAGCGCATGTTCACCATGTAATTGACCTCATTGAAGAAGTTAAGGCGGTTGTCGATATACTGATGACCGCCTTTTTTAATGGTCCGGGGGCAAATTACCGGAACGAAAGGCCGCCTAATTAAGTTATTTGTTGTATTATGATTTGGCGAATTATATAATTTCGCAAAATAGCAAACTATTTTTATTGCAGGGAGGCAGAATGGTGCCAGTCAAGAAGAAGACAAAATCCGTATCGGCAAAAACTGCTTCGAATAAAAAGACACCTGCGAAAAAGACAACGGGAGCCAAAACGAAGCCAAAGACCGGGACCTCGAAACCCAAAACAACTTCGAAAAAGAAAGTTGTTTCAAAAAGCGGGGCACCGGGCAAATCTAATCAACCCAAAGGGCCTATGATTAAAAAATCCGGGATTAAATCAGGGGCCGTCAATTTGGTTTCGCCCGGGGCGACCAAAGGCAAATCGGCCAAAACAATAATCAAAGGAAAGACCACGGAAGTGAGTACTGCAACCACGACCAAATCAGCCAGGAAAACCAAACGACAAAGTGTCAGCCAGGCCAGGACTTTTAAACTGGAGCACCCCGCCTATTATTTTTTCGGCGGTGGCAAGGCGGACGGCAATGGCCAGATGCGCGACCTGCTCGGTGGCAAGGGCGCCGGTTTGGCCGAAATGTGTCTGGCGAAAATTCCGGTTCCTCCGGGATTCACCATTACCACCGAAGTATGCAAAATCTATTATGAAAACGACTTGGCCATTCCCGATGACATCGACAAAGAGATGGAATCCTATGTCGCCAGAATTGAAAATCTGGTCGGGGCCAAATTCGGCGATCCGAATAACCCGCTCCTGGTGTCGGTCCGGTCCGGAGCCAAGTTTTCCATGCCCGGCATGATGGATACAGTTCTTAACTTGGGCCTCAATCCGCAGACTCTTCAGGGCATGGCCGCCAAAACCGGCGATGAAAGATTCGCCCATGATCTGTACCGTCGTTTCGTGCAGATGTTTGGCAACGTTGTTTTGGGGATCGATAAGGACAAGTTCGAATCCATTATCGACAAGAAGAAAAAGGACCGCAAAATCAAGCAGGATTCTTCTCTTCAGGTGGAAGATCTTAAAGACATTATCCGCAAATTCAAAGCCGTGATAAGCCGAAAAACCGGCGAGGAATTTCCCGACGATCCATACACCCAGTTGCGTATGGCCAGGGATGCCGTCTTTCGTTCATGGAATAACCCCCGCGCCATAAGCTATCGCCGTTTGAATAACATCCCCGGGGATTTGGGCACGGCGGTTAATATTCAGGCGATGGTCTATGGCAATATGGGCAATAATTCCGGGACGGGAGTCGGTTTTACCCGTAACCCGGCCAACGGCAAAAAGGAATTCTACGGCGAGTATCTGATAAACGCTCAAGGCGAGGATGTCGTCGCCGGAATTCGTACCCCACAGCCGATTTCGCAGCTGGCCGAGGAAATGCCCGCGGTTTATAAGAAACTTCGAAAAATAACCGACCTTCTGGAAAGCCATTATCGCGACGTTCAGGATTTTGAGTTCACTATCCAGGAAGGTGAACTGTATATGTTGCAGACCCGCACCGGCAAGCGTACCATTCAGGCGGCCATGAAAATCGCCGTCGATATGGTCAAGGAAAAACTGATCACTAAAGAAGAGGCCATCATGCGCATTGATCCGGCGCAACTCGATCAGCTTTTGCATCCCCGGCTTGACCCGGCCGCCAAATATGAAGTCATTGCCAAAGGTCTGCCGGCTTCGCCCGGAGCGGCATCTGGTGCGGTCTATTTTAATGCCGAAGACGCCGTCAAAGCCACCAAGCACGGGCCGGTGATTCTGGTTCGCCAGGAAACCAATCCTGATGATATCGAGGGAATGCACGCCGCCGCGGGAATTTTGACCTCGCGAGGCGGGATGACCTCCCACGCCGCTGTCGTTGCCCGCGGCATGGGCAAATGCTGTGTCGCCGGTTGCGAAGCGGCCCGCGTCAATGAAGCCAAAAAACAGCTCCAGATCGGCCGCCTGACTATCAAGGAAAAGGAAATTATTACTTTGAACGGTTCTACCGGCGAAGTGATTTTCGGCGAAGTCCCGACCATCGAACCGGAACTATCCGGTGAATTTGCCGAATTCATGTCCTGGGCCGATGAAATCCGCGAACTAAAGGTTCGCACCAATGCCGATACTCCGCACGACGCCGAGCAGGCTCTTAAGTACGGTGCCGAAGGGATTGGGTTGTGTCGCACGGAACACATGTTTTTCGCCGAAGATCGCCTGCCGATCGTTCAGGAAATGATTCTGGCCGATTCTACCGAAGAACGCCAGCAGGCCCTGGATAAGCTGTTGCCGTTCCAGAAAAAAGACTTCAAAGGCCTGTTTTCCAAAATGGACGGTTTCCCCGTGACTATCCGAACTCTCGATCCGCCGTTGCACGAGTTTTTGCCCGACAAGCTGGCCATCGAGCAGGAAATCGAAGAGCTGGATAAAACGGATGAAATGTACGACGAAAAGCTGGCCCGCAAGAGAAAAATCCTTCAGCGTATCGATGAACTCAAAGAAGTGAATCCCATGCTGGGGCATCGCGGCTGCCGCCTGGGCATCGTCTTTCCGGAAATAACCGAAATGCAGGTTCGGGCCATCATGGAGGCCGCCTGTGAAATCTATCGCGATAAAAAGAGGGTCATTCCGGAAATCATGATTCCCCTGATTGGGCATATCAACGAGTTTAAAAACCAGAAGGAAATCGTGGAGCGCATTGCCAACGATACTATAAACAAATACAAGGTCAAGAATCTGGAGTACCTGATCGGCACCATGATCGAGATTCCTCGAGCGGCTCTGACCGCCGATGAAATCGCCCAGGAGGCACAGTTCTTCAGTTTCGGCACCAACGATATGACCCAGATGGCCATGGGCTTTTCGCGCGACGACGCCGGCAAATTCCTGCGTTACTATGTTGAAAAAGGAATTCTCCCGGCCGATCCATTCGTTTCGCTGGACCAGCAGGGTGTCGGGCAGTTGGTTGAGATGGGAACCCGCAAGGGTCGCCAGACCAATCCGAATCTTAAAGTCGGTATTTGCGGCGAACACGGCGGCGATCCGTCGTCGATTGACTTCTGTCATCGGGTCGGACTCAACTACGTGTCCTGCTCGCCGTTCCGCGTTCCGATCGCCAGACTGGCGGCGGCCCAATCGACCATTAAGTCGAAAAAGAAAACCGCCGAACGCGATAAGTAAACGCTTTTATCGGTATTGTATCGGGGCAGAAATAACATTTTCTGCCCCGAATTATTATTAAATGGTATGTCCGAGATAACCACTATCTTATTTGACGTTGGTTGGCCGATTATCGATGAAACCGAAGCCCACGAAGGCTGGTATGCTTTTATTATAAACACCGTTAAGCAAAAGACCGGCAGGGCGATTACCCGCGAAGATGTCCTGCGCACCGAGGCCGATGCGGTCGTCTGCCATGCTCCATCTCTTTTCTCCTACGTCATCTGGCAATTTACCCGACCCGATGAAGCCGCTTTTTATGATATCCGTCGCGCTTTTGATGAATATTATGCGGGTTGCCGGTATCGTATTCAGAATGGCGTCCGCGAAGTCCTGGGCAGGCTCTATGGTCGCTTCAAGCTGGGCCTTGCCGCCAATCAACCTACGTCGGTTTATAACTTTCTGGAAAATAACGGTATCTTGAAATTTTTTGACTCGACTATGGTTTCAGATGAAATCGGATTTTCCAAGCCAGACCCTCGCATGTTCATAAAAGTCCTTGAAAATCTTGGCGCAACGCCGGGCGAAACCATAATGATCGGAGACCGGCAGGATAACGATATTGCGCCGGCCAAATTGCTGGGCATGAAAACGATCCGGCTGCGAATCGGCCCTCATAAAAACCAGCAAATTCATTATCCATCGGAAAAGCCGGATTATGAAATCGATACAATCGACCAGATAATCGGTATTCCCGAAATCAAAGTCCGATTATCATAATTGACGTTCAATTCCCGACCCGATTTCCGCTAATTTTCCATGAAAATTCCTTTAAACAAACTTTGCGCCTCATTTGTATAAAGTTATGGAAGTATTAAGATAATGGTTGTCAAATGGGGCATAATAACGTATCTTTCCCAATTGGGAAATAGGTAGAGATTTATAAGGAGTTGTGTTTATGGTCAAGTTTTTTTGGCTTCCCCTTCTATTTTTGGCCCTGCTGTTCGGTTGCGCCGACGATATTGTTCTCGAGGGTGACACCGATTTGGTCGGTGTTTATAATGCATTCTATTATTATACCGAAGGTTATGGAAGCAGTAATCCTACTACTACCAAGGTTAAATTAACCTGGAATTTCATTAGTGATAAATCCTTCAATTATGCGGTGGATAATGAAGATCCGTTCACTGACAGTGATCATGGCGTGTGCGATGCCTCGCAGGGGACATACAGCCGCACCACTCTCAACGAGATTGTTTTCTCCGATGTGATCGCCAGTGTTGGCAGTGTCTGCGATGATGAAACGCTGGTGGATGCCAATTTTAATTTTCGAACTGCCGAGGATACTATCATAATCGATCGCTTGGTGGCGGAGCAATCGCGGAATTTTGTAATAAAACTTATAAAAGTCACACAATAGCGAAAGCGAAAAAACCCGGCCTCTTGCTTATGGCAGAGGCCTTTATTATTTCAAAGGGGAGAGGTTTTATGAAAAAATCGATTTCAAAATATTGGCCCGTATTGGTTGCGGCGATCTTTGTCACAGTTTTGGCTTTTGCCTGTGGCGGCGATGAAAAAGAAGATGCACCGGTTTTTGGCGCCGGAACTTATGACGGAACCTATACTGTAATTCGCGATTTTTTGGGTGAGGCACGAACAAAAATCGATACTATGGCCTTCTATTTCTGGGAAACCGGCAGTGTCGATACTCTTATTATGGACCATTCGGCCCCGATGAACGGGGAGTCCAATTTTTGCGACTATGTTTGCACCTGGCGATTGGTCGGCGACTCTTTGCGCATAACTTTTTTGAGTCAATCGCTGGATATCTGTGTCGAGGAAGAAAATCCGGGACAGACCTATTTGCATTTTGTCGACGGCAACAAGTTTGTCTTCGTTAAATTCGATACGAACACGTATCCGCCGGATAATACCGATATGTACCGCAGAATAGAGCTCTGGGCGAATTAATTTAAAGTTTTTTCAATATTTTTCGTTTTTCTTAAATTCAGACTGACAGCATCTGTCAGTCCCCCAAATTATATTTTAACCGGGACGGCCGGAGAGTCGATTAAATACATGCTCCGCCGATTCCGATTGCCATATGACAATCGGCGGCGGAAAACCCGAAATTATGGGAGAATGGCATGCTGGCCAAGGTTATTTCTTCGGCAACTCTGGGGGTGAACGCTTATTCGGTTGAAGTCGAAGCCGATATCCAACAACAAGTTCCGGCCTTTATAACGGTGGGATTGCCGGAAGGGGCGGTTCGAGAATCAAAAGAGCGGGTCACCGCCGCCATCAAAAACTCCGATTTCATCTTCCCGTCCAAAAAGGTCACCATAAATCTTGCTCCGGCGGATATTCGTAAGGAAGGCACAGCCTTCGACCTGCCGATTGCCGTCGGCATTTTGGCGGCCACCGGGCAGATTCTTCGCGACCGTTTCGATGATTATGTCCTGTTGGGAGAGTTATCCCTTGACGGGGCTTTGCGGCCGGTGCCGGGCGTACTGCCAATGTCGATGTCCATCGATGGCTCGCGGGGGATAAAGGGCCTGATCGTCCCAAAAGAAAATGCCCCCGAAGCGGCTATGGCCGAATCTATCCCGGTTTTTCCCGTTTCGTCGCTTAAGGAGACAATTCATTTTTTGGAGGATCCCTCAACCATCAAACCTTATAAACTGGATATAAAAACCGTTTTTGACTCGTCGCGACGATATGATACCGATTTTTGTGATGTCAAAGGCCAGGAATCGGCCAAACGGGCATTGGAAATTGCGGCCGCGGGCGGTCATAATATTATCATGATCGGCCCCCCCGGCTCCGGGAAAACCATGCTGGCCAGGCGGTTGCCGACCATTTTGCCGGAAATGACTATCCCGGAAGCTCTGGAAACTACCAAAATTCATTCGGTGGCGGGACTTTTGCCCGAGAATACCGCTCTTATCGCCACCCGCCCGTTTCGCTCGCCGCATCATACGGTTTCGGACGCCGGCCTGATCGGCGGCGGACGAATCCCCAAGCCGGGCGAGGTGTCGCTGGCCCATCATGGCGTCCTGTTTCTCGATGAAATCGCCGAATTTCACAAAGACGCCCTCGAAGTCATGCGCCAGCCGATGGAAGATGGTCAGGTGACATTGTCGCGCGCAACGACGACGCTTACCTACCCGGCCCGATTTATGCTTGCGGCGGCAATGAATCCCTGTCCCTGCGGGTATTTCGGCGACAATAATCATGAGTGCACGTGCACCATGGGGTCGATACAGCGCTATATGTCCCGTATTTCGGGACCATTGCTGGACCGTATCGATATTCATATAAATGTTCCGTCGGTGAAATTCGAAGAACTATCATCCAGCGCCAGCGGCGAGAAATCCGAAACTATCAGGCGGCGGGTTAACGCCGCCCGACAGCGCCAGTTGGAAAGATTCAAAAGCGAGAAAAAAATATTCTGCAATGCCCACATGAAGTCCCGCGATATCAGGACCTATTGTGCCATTGATGAAAAATCGAAGTCTCTTTTGAGTCTGGCCATCAAAGCGCAAGGGTTGTCGGCTCGCGCCTATGACCGGATTCTCAAAGTGTCGCGAACCATCGCCGATTTGGAAGGCGTCGATAATATCGACGCCTGTCATGTTGCCGAGGCCATTCATTATCGGTCGCTCGACCGAAACCTCTGGTTGTGATAACCTTCGCCATATTCCTGACGGCAGAGGCTCATATATCATTATGAGCCTCTTGACTTTTTAACAGTGACGTATAACTTGGCATAACTGCCGAGCAGAAATATGGCACAACAAAGCAAAATGGAAAAAATGCTGCTGCACGCGGCGCGGATGCTCAATTCCACCCTGGACTATGAGGAATTGATGCGCCTGGTTCTGGAGTTGACCATCAAGGCGACCGGGGCCGAAGCCGCGCTGGTTCAGAGAATTGATAAAAAAGCGCCCGATCAGGGAATACGATACCTGAATTCCCGGACGGGAGAATTTCGCTATTTCAAAATGTCGCAGGGGGAAGGATTACTTGGCTGGGTCGCTGAACACCATGAACCGCAAATAATTACCGACCTGCAACACGATAGCCGTTATCAGCGGCGGGTCGAGAGTTTCATCGATATCAAGCCGAACTCGGCCATTATCGTGCCGCTTATCGGCCGGGGTCATTTGATCGGCGTCGTCGAGGCGTTGAATAAATGCGACGGGGTTTTTGACAGCAACGACCTGGATACGCTCATGGGGCTCGCCAATCAATTCGCCATCGGCATCAATAACGCCAATTTGTATCGGGATGCCAAGCGCGAGGCCATGGAACGCGAACTGCTGTACGAAGTCGGCAAAAAATTATCCAGCACGCTGAATCTCGATGAAGCGCTTAAGATGATATGCGATACTCTGAAAAAAGTCGTCGATTTTTCCGCCATCGGCATTTTTCTGATAGACGAGAACAAGGGCGAGGTGTCTTCAGTATATTCCGAGGGTTACGATTCCAACGCCGACCAATACATTAAATTAAAAGTCGGCCAGGGCCTGGTCGGCTGGGTGGCGGAAAATCGCGACCCGGTTATTGTCGATGATGTCACCAAAGATGACCGGTACTTTGCGGGTGATCCGGAGACGAAATCCGAGCTGGTGGCGCCGATTGAAATCGACAATCGCGTTATCGGTGTCATCAACCTCGAATCACCGCGGGTTAAAGCCTATGATAAAAGAAGCCTGGAGTTACTCAAGGCTTTCGCCAGTCAAGCGGCGCTGACTATCGAGCGGGCCAAATTGCACGACCGGATGCTGGAAAGCCGCCGCATTGAAGAGCAGTTGTCCATTGCCCGCCATATCCAGTTAAGCTTCATCCCCAAAAGCGATCCCGATATCCCCGGCTATGACGTTTCCGGGGTCAATATTCCATCGGGTGAAGTCGGCGGCGATTATTATGATTTTATCGATATTGTCCGCGGGCAGACCGGCATTGCCATTGCCGACGTGTCCGGCAAGGGGATTCCGGCGGCGCTGATTATGGCCTCTTTTCGAGCCTCGCTCATCGCCGAGATTCGAAATAACTATGCCATCCGCACCATCTGCCGCAAGGTCAACAACCTGCTTTATGAATCGCTGGAACGGGAAAATTATGTCACCGCCTTTTATGGCGTGCTCGATTCCAAAAACGATATTCTCACTTTCTCCAACTGCGGTCATAACCGGCCGATACTTCTGCGCCGCGACGGCGGCGTGGAACTGCTCGCCGAAGGCGGCCTGGCTCTGGGCATCGTGGACGACACCGAATATGAAGAGCGACCCATTTCGATCCGGCCGGGTGACATTGTCCTGATGTACACCGACGGTGTGACCGAGGTGGAGGGGACCGACGGGGTGCAATTCGGCGAAGAGCACCTGATCAATCTTCTTCGGGCCAACGCCGCCTTGAGTTCCCGCGAAATTCATCAGGCTCTTTACCAGGAGATCAGAAATTTCGCCAGGCCCGACCATGTCTTCGACGATGTCACCATGGTCGTCGTAAAAAAGCTGGAATAGCGGACATCGCCGGTATTGATTAGCAAGATATTCTTATTCGGGCCGCATATTCTTGCCAATAACTCCGCCTCGTCTTATATTGGACGTCATAAAAAGAGAATAGTAACTATCATATAAAAAGGAGCTCGCCATGGCCTTGAGAACTTACGATGACTATATCGCGTCGCTTAAAAAAATGCGGCCGAATGTTTACAAGTTCGATGAACTTATAAATGATGTCACCACTCACCCCGCGACCAAAAGCACGGTCGAAGGCCACGGACAGGCCTATAAAGCCGCCCTCGACCCGGAATTGAAAGACATCTTCACGACCACCTCGCATCTGACCGGCGAGCCGATCAGCCGCTATCTTTCGATCATACGGGAACCGCAGGATATGTTCGCCAACAGCCATCTGAAACGAACCATGTTCCAGAAAACGGGCACGTGCACCGGCGGACGGTGTGTCGGCTGGACGTCCACCAACGCCATGTTCTGTGCCACCTGGGACATCGATAAAGAATATGGCACCGACTATCATCAGCGGCTTCTGGCCTGGCTGGCCGACGCGCAGGCGCGCGATATAACCGTCGCCGGGGCGCTCACCGACCCAAAGGGCGACCGCTCCAAAAAACCGCTGGAACAGGCCGACCCCGACATGTATCTGCACATCGTCGAAAAACGCGACGACGGCATCGTTGTCCGCGGCGCCAAGGTCATGATTTGCGGCGTGGCGGCGGCCAACGAAATTTTCGTCCTGCCCGGCACCAGCTACGGCGACGGCGACGAAAATTATGCCGTCTCGTTTGTCGTCCCGCGCGATATCGAAGGCCTGACCATAGTCGAAACCCGTCACCCCAGCGACAACCGCGAGGGCGAAGAGGGTTTCGATATTCCCGTCAAAGACGGCGGCATCACGCAGGCGTACTTATTGTTCGAGGACGTCTTCGTGCCCAAAGCGCGCGTCTTTATGGCCGGGGAGACCAAGCACGCCATTAAGGCGGTACAATATTTCATAAGTACCTACCGGGCGGCCATCGGCGGCTGTGTCGCCGGACAGGGCGATGTCAAAATCGGGGCCGCGATACTCACCGCCCGCGCCAATGGCCTCAACTCCAAAGTCTTCCGCGATAAAGTTACCCAGATGAACATCAACAACGAGACAACGTTCGGGATGGGCATCGCGGCGGCGGCGATGGGCAAAAAGCACCCGTCGGGGGCGTGGGTATCGGACATGATGCTGGCCAATGTCAACAAAGTGCACGTGGCGACGTTGCCGTACGAAACCTCGCGGCTGGCGCAGGATATCGCCGGCGGCATTGCCGAGACCGGTTGTCTGCCGTCGTACAAGGATATCAAATCGGCCAAGTACGGCCACCTCATTGAGAAGTACCTCAAGGCCGGTTCCTCGGCGGAGACGCGCGCCCGTGCGGCCCGTCTGGTGGAATGGGCGACCATCGGCGCCGGTGTGCCGGGGTGCATGCACGGCGGCGGTTCGCCCGACGGGGCCAAGCTGGTGATCAACGCCATGGGCCAGTTAGAGCAGAAAGTCGAAATGGCGCGCCGCCTGGCGGGTATCACAGAACCCCTGCCCGACCCGGGGAAGAAGTAGAAGACAGGCAAAAGTATGTCGGGTTCGGAGCCCCGACGAAGTCGGGACGAGAAACCCGACAACCTACGAAGAGCATCCCACCGCTGATCCTTCATGGAATTCAGGACCTTCGGGCGGTGGGGCACCCAAATGAAGCACATAGTGCACGGCAAACGCCTTCGCCTATATTATTATCTCTCCCTCCGCATTGTCATTCCCGCGAAAGCGGGATCCAGTTCTTGGTTCGTCTTGACATAGGCCGGGGTGTCCCGACATTCTAT
>CALAMC010000013.1 GCA_937925655.1 uncultured candidate division Zixibacteria bacterium
GACCGGGTCGAAAACGAAAAAAACGGAGCGATTCTGACCGATGAGCATAAGAGGCTATGTACCCTAATAGGTTCCGACGGTCGTTTGTGCACGGTCGGTTCCGACGGCGATCTCAAGGAACAGGTGGCACAGCTTTCACGCCTTACTGAATTGTATCTTCACGATGATATCTATGATAGGGTCAGTTATATAAATATAGAACATCTCAAGCGGCATTATCCGGGCTTCAAGACGCTCATTTCCTTTCGCGGCTTCGACAAAAACGAACTTTTAGAACTGGCTCTGGGCGGAATAAAAATCCCTTCGGGCATAACCCGCGTTTTTTTGCCCAAGCGGGCGCTGGGACTCAATATGGAACTGGAATTTCTAAAAGCCGACCTTCCGCTTGACAAAAAAAACAAAGAACTGGACGCAATGATTCTGACCATGGTTCGGAACAAATCGATAAGATTCTACCGCGAGCCCACTTTTGCTTTCGATGAATAATATAACGAGATAAAGGAGAATGAAGATGGATAAAACCCGCTACCTTCTGGATGAAAGCGACCTGCCTCGGGCCTGGTACAATATTATACCGGATCTGCCCCGGCCGCTGGACCCGGTGTTGCACCCGGGAACAAAACAACCGATCGGCCCGGCCGACTTGGCCCCGCTGTTCCCGATGGAACTGATCAAGCAGGAGGTCAGTCGGGACGGCTGGATCGAAATTCCCAAACCGGTTCGGGAGGTTTACAAGCTGTGGCGCCCGTCACCTTTGCATCGTGCCTTGCGGCTGGAAAAAATGCTCGATACGCCGGCACGCATCTATTACAAAAACGAATCGGTCAGTCCGACCGGATCGCACAAACCCAACACGGCGGTAGCCCAGGCATTTTACAATATGAATGAAGGGGTCAAGCGCCTCGCCACCGAAACCGGGGCCGGACAATGGGGCAGCGCCCTGTCGTTCGCATGCAAAACCTTCAACCTGGGTTGCACCGTCTATATGGTCAAAGTCAGCTATGAACAGAAACCATACCGGAAAACTCTCATGCAGACTTTCGGCGCGACGGTGCATCCGTCGCCGACCGGGCTGACTCGGGCCGGCCAGACCGTTCTGGCCGAGCACCCCGACTGCACCGGATCGCTGGGAATAGCCATCAGCGAAGCGGTCGAGGACGCCGCCACTCACGATGATACCAAGTACTCCCTGGGCAGTGTTCTCAACCATGTCTGCCTTCACCAAACGGTGACCGGGCTGGAAACCAAAACCCAGCTTGAAAAGCTGGATATTTATCCCGATGTTTTAATCGGGTGTGTCGGCGGCGGCTCGAATTTTTCGGGTCTGATATTTCCCTTTGTCAAAGACAAGATGACCGCACATAAAAATCTGCGCCTGGTCGCGGTGGAACCGACCGCCTGTCCGACTTTAACCAAGGGCATTTATCACTATGATTTCGGCGATACGGTCGGACTGACGCCACTGATGAAAATGTTCACGCTCGGTTCACAGTTTATCCCGGCCCCGATTCATGCCGGGGGCCTTCGCTATCACGGCGATGCGCCGATTCTGTGCTTGTTACACGATCAGAAGTTGATTGAGGCGGTAGCCTATCGCCAATGCGACGTCTTTTCGGCGGCTATAACCTTCGCCCAAACCGAGGGAATCATCCCGGCACCGGAAAGCGCCCATGCCATTCGGGCGGCCATAGATGAAGCCCTAAAGTGCAAAAAATCCGGCGAGGCCAAAACCATCGTTTTCCTGTTGAGCGGGCATGGCTATTTTGATCTGGCCGCCTATGAAAACTACAATTCGGGGAAATTGATCGATGCTGATTTCCCGGAGGAATTACTTAAGGATTTGGCGTCAAAACTCCCGCAGGTTTAAACATTCCGGTTGAATCACAATTGACGGATGATGGAAGAAATCAGATGGATGCCCGGCGGGTTTGAAAACCCGCCGAGTTTTTATGTACAGCATGATATTACTTGACAATCTTCGCGATTTGCTTGAATTTTTCGCCTTCGGCCCGGCCGAGCATTTCGAATAATGACATCTCGACCGTCGTCAAAATCGCTCCGGCCTCTTTCATCCTCTCGATTCCGACCCGACGATTGGATTTATACCGCGATGAGACCGCATCAACCACCAGATGGACTTCGTAGTCGTTTTTAATCAGGTCCAGGGCGGTTTGATAAACGCAAATGTGCGTCTCGATGCCGACCAGAATTATCTGTTTTCGGCCGGTGGCCCCAAGTTTATCCATGAAGGCCGGATTGCCACAACAGGAAAAAGTAACTTTCGGAAGCGGCGTGTTGCCGGTCAGGACTTCCTTTAAAGGGGCAATCGTCTCGCCGAGCTTTTCGGGCACCTGCTCGTTCCATATAATCGGGATGCCAAGGACTTTCGCCGCCTGGGCCATTCGGACCAAATTCTCGAACAATATTTCTTTGTCTTTCATCAGGGTGGCCAATTTGCCCTGGACGTCAACGATGACCAAGACTGCTTTATCGGATGTAAGCATAATGTTTCCTTTCGCCTGTTTCGGGATATAAACGCCCCGAATTTACCGCGGTTCAATTAAAATAATAAATAAACGAATCCAAGGATAAATGAACTTGTCAGACCGGGCCCGGTTTTATTTATTGAAAAATATAACCATAAAGCGGCGAAAGGGAAATAATGACCACACAAACCACGCATGCCATACCGCAAAGGCAGGATATTTCCGACCAATACAAATGGAACCTGGCCGATATATATCCTTCAGAAAATGACTGGGAGGCCGACTATAAAAAGGTCCAGGAGCTTATCGGGAAAGCCGACGGTTTCAAGGGACGACTCGGTGCATCCGCGCAAGCCCTTTTCGAGTGCCTGGAAACAAAGGCCCAGATATCCTTGATTTGCGCCAACTTGTACCAGTACGCCCGGCTCAACCAGGACCTCGATAACCGTCAATCGAAATACCAGGCTTTGACCGAACGCGCCGCCATGCTTCATTCCCAAGCCGCTGCGGCCTGGTCATTTGTCGAACCGGAACTTCTCACCCTCGATGATAAGACGCTGCGTTCTCTGGCCGCGGATTTCCCGAAGACGGATATTTACGATTTCATGATCGAGGAGTTAATCCGTTCGCGCGCCCATATCCGTTCGGCTGAAGTCGAGCAGCTTCTGGCCCAGTCGGCCATGATCGCCCGTGGACCGGAAACCATTTTCAGCATGCTCGATGACGCCGATATGAAATACCCTGCTATCATGGATGAAAAGGGACGGGAGGTCCCGCTCACCCGCCAGCGTTTTGCCAGGTTCATGGAGTCGAGTGACCGTCGAGTCCGCCGCGACGCCAACGACGCCTTCATGGGGGCATACAAAGACCATATTAACTGCCTTGGTGCATCTCTGGCCAGTGCTATCAACGGCGACATATTTTATTCGCGTGCCCGCAACTACAAAAGCTCTCTGGAGATGGCCCTTGACGCCCATAATATTCCGATGGCCGTGTATAAGTCGCTTATCGAAACAACCGAGAACCATCTCGAAGGCCTGCATCGGTGGATGGCCCTGCGGAAAAAAATACTCAAGCTGGACGAATTGTATCCCTATGATATTTACAATCCTCTTTTCCCGGAGCAGGATTACGAGATTCCCTATGACAATGCGGTTCGGCAGGTACTCGAGGCGGTCCGCCCGCTGGGTGAAAAATACGTATCCGTTATGAAGCAGGGATTCGAAGAACGCTGGGTTGACGTTTTCGAAACCGAGGGCAAGGGCGGCGGTGCCTATAACAGCGGCAATTATTTGCATCATCCCTTTGTTTTGATGAACTACAACGATACCGTGGACAACATGTTCACCCTCGCCCATGAGATGGGCCATGCTCTGCACAGCTATCTATCATCGCGCCACCAGCACTATGTCAAGTCGCAATACTCGACATTCGTGGCCGAAGTGGCCTCCACTTTAAACGAAGGGTTCCTGTTGCAGTACCTTTTGAAAAAGACCGATGACCCCAAACAAAAGCTGTTTCTGCTGAATCGCCATATCGACAACACCAAAGGCACATTTTTCCATCAGGTGCAGTTTGCGCATTTCGAGCTCATGATTCATGAGCACGTCGAAAACGGTCAGGCGCTGTCGCCGGAAATCCTGGGACAAATGTGGACCGACCTGCTGGTGAAATACTACGGCCCGACACTAAAGGTCGATGAATTCGCGCAGTATAAATGGTCGCGTATTCCGCATTTCTATATGACGTACTACGTGTTTCAGTATGCGACGTCATACGCCGCCTCACAGGCGATTCTGGATAAATTTCTGTCCGGTGAAAAAGGAATTATCGACAGGTATCTGGAGCTGATTTCGTCGGGCGGCAACGACTATCCGATCAATCAACTGAAAAAATGCGGGGTCGATATGACAACTCCGGAACCGGTCCTGGCAACCATAAAGTTGTTTGGCGAACAGGTTGACGAAGTCGCCCGGCTGGCGGGAGTCTGATGTATTTTCATGGTTTGAAAATCCCACGAAACCTGGTAAGCGTCAGACGACAAGTTTGACGCTTTTTTTATTTGGCTTACAGAGAGGATGATAAATCAAAATGCCTTTGGAAGTCAGTCAGTTTCGAAATGGCAATGGCCCCGATATCCCTGATGACCTCGGTGTACTTGGCTGCGGCTCGCCCACCGATATATATAGCCACCTCGCCGCCGACATATTTGCGCAAACTGACAAGTTCTCGTTCGATATCGGGATCATCGGCCGGATAAATCAAACTTAACGCCACCGCCCGGGCGCCATTGGATTTGACGGCGCTGGCGATTTCATCGGCCGGGATATTCGGGCCCAGATATATGGCCCGCCAACCTATCCGAAGTGCCGCAATAACGACCATCAAAGCCCCGAACTCATGCCATTGGCCAACCGGCGTCGTTATAACTATTGACGGGGCATTCTGGGATGGACGATAGGTGCTGGCAAGATTGCCCAAAAAAGTGCGGACAACCGCCGAAGCCAGATGTTCATGAACCACTTTGAGTTGGCCATCGCGCCACAAATCGCCGATTTTATACATGAGTGGTCCCAATATTTTTTCCAGTAAAACCGGCTTGCTGACAGCAATAGCGGCGTCATTCAGGACACTTTCGAGCCCCGCGGCATCCAAGCTTCTTACGGCATCAAGACTTTTATCGAGATAATCGATAGCAATGCCGGTATCATCAGGCGCATTAAAAGTTGACGAGTTTTTAACGCCGCTATCGCCGACCAGTTCTTTTAAGGCCTCATCTGATAAACTTGAAATCTGGCCGATACTTTCTCCCATTTCGATGGCCTTTTTCAAAAGAATCAGGCGCTCGATCTCGCGGTCAGAAAAAAGGCGACGGCGAGTCTCGGTTCTATCCGGTTCTATAGCCCGATATCTTTTTTCCCAGATTCTTATTACATAAGTGGAAAGACCGGTTCGTTTGGCCACCGCTCCTATGGAATGTTTGGCATTTGTCATATAATTCCCGCTCACATTACTTAACTATATAAACATAACTTAGACAATATTGTTCTCTAAATTTACGGATTAATGACAAGATGTCAAATAAAAATGACATAATTTATTAATATATATATAATTATTGAAGAAAAAGGAAGTTCATAAAAAATTTGGGAAATATTAAATAATATTAGACAATATAGGAACATTTATTAGACATCTCCTGTTGGAGAGAATGTAATATGAAAACAAAACCCAAAATAAGGAGAAGTAAAATGAAAAAACTGGACATCCTTGTAGCCATCCTCCTCGTAGTCGGAGGACTCAACTGGGGTCTGGTCGGCCTGTTTAATGTTAATCTGGTGGCGGCCCTTTTTGGCACCAGTGTTGTGGCCACGATTGTTTATGCCCTGGTTGGATTCTCGGCCTTGTATCAAGTGTTGCAGGTGAAATCCATTCAGCGTCGCTGGGCCGAGCGCTAAACAAGACACGACCGGAAAGTTAACCTTAACGCCAAAAATGAAAAAACAAATTCACGAAATGAAGGAGAAAGAAATGAGACTCAAAAAAACTGCTTCGACGATTTTGCTGGCCGGACTGACCATTTTCATGGCTATCGGTTGCAGCGATGACGACAAAAATCCCATGAACAGCGGTAATCCTCGGCCGACTATGGACATAGTTGAAACCGCGGCCGCGGCCGGTAATTTTAACACTCTTCTGGCTGCCGCCCAGGCCGCCAATCTTGTTGACGCCCTAAAAAGCGAAGGGCCCCTGACCGTTTTTGCCCCGACCGATGAAGCCTTTGCGGCTCTTCCACCCGGAACGGTGGAAGCGTTACTGCAGGACATCGATGCCCTGACGGCCATTTTGACTTATCATGTTACTGTCGGTGAAGTCACAGCCGAAGAAGTCGTGAAACAAACGACCATTCCGACTCTTAATGGCGCCGATTTGACCATTACCATTACCGGAAACGGTGTCAAGATTGACAATGCCAATATTATTGTCACCGACATCCGGGCCAGCAACGGTATCATTCATGTTATCGATGCTGTCGTCATCCCCAACGCTAATCAGGCGTCAAGCCGGGAGATGGCCATCAAGGCGGCGGGCAACTATTTCGGTGGCGGCCTAATTGCTTACTTGATTCAGAACGGCAAATTGCAGTGGCTTACCAAATACATAGATCTTTACACGGTTACACGCCTTTCCGGACTCAAGACCCTGGCCGTGGCCATTGACGCCGCCGGTCTTAGAAATACGGTGCGGAGCGGTGGCCCCTTTACCGTCTTTGGCCCGACCGACGCCGCCTTCGGGGCTCTTCCGGCTGGAACTCTGGAAGCCCTGGTTCAGGATCCGGTCACTTTGTCCAATATCCTGCTGTATCATGTCGTTGCCGGTAAAGTGACATCGGCCGACGTGGTTAACCTGACCCAAGCCACCATGGCCAACGGTGGTACGGTCGATATCACCGTCAACGGCGGGGTAAAGGTGAATGACGCCAACGTCCTTGTGGTCGATATCATGGCGAAAAACGGCGTGATTCACATAATCGACAAAGTCCTTATTCCGTAATGGCGGTAATTTAAATAACAACGACTTGGCAATATAACAGAATGAGCAGGCAAATGGTTTCGAAGCAAGAGAAAAGGTCAAGAGCACGGTTGTCCCCCGACGGAACCGTTTGTCCTGCTCGCATGACATATCTCCCGGGAGACGACATATAAATCCTCCCGTTTCGTGATTGCCAATAGCGGCCGACCAGAAGATTAATGGTCGGCCGCATTTTTTTGGCATTTATTTTTCGAGATAAATCAGAAACTCATCGTGAAGATGGCGATGCATTTCATATTCCGCCCTGGCCGTATCCGGAACAAGCAGATATTCAAAAGGCGTTTCGCTGTCATAAGCCAAAATGGAGTGACACAGCGTGCAATCATTAGAAATATGCGACCCATCATCGGCGACAAGATTTTGACTATGACACCGGAAGCAGCCGCCGTCACCCCGGTGGCCCAGATGACTTGGATATGAACCCCATTCAATTTTCATTTGCGGATGGATATTGCGCTCGTACATGGCATACACGGCTTCGATGACACCGTCAATCGCGGTTGACCGGGTCATGGCGATTTGGGGATAATTGCGGTCATAAAAACCGCGCACTTCGTTGGCGATACCATCGCGGGCCGATTTCATGTCCGGGTAACGTGTCATGGCCGCTTGCACGGATACCCTTTTCGCAAAAGGCAAAGTCCGGGGTATTTCGCCTCGTCGAAGCCGCTCGTCGATACCATCGCCGGGGTCTTCGTAAATATGGGTTGCCCGGTTATGGCAATCGATGCAATCCAGAATTCTGATATTATCACGTTTGTCGGTTTCGCCGATTATGGCCCGGTTGATGTAACGCTTGTATGAACCATCGGGGAGCAAACGTTCCACCCAGAGCATCCGCTCGCGATCGTCGTCAATCGAAGCATAGCGTACTTCGTTGTCTTTGGCCACATGCCAGTGTATGCCGGCATAACCGGCGCCAATGCCGGCATCAACCTTGAGATTTAAAGTGGTATATCTGGGCGTGACAAGTGAATCATCCTGATAATGGACAATCCGGGTCAGGCGACTGCCATAAAATTTTTCCGGCCAGTGACACTTTTCGCAGGTTTCGCGGGCGGGGCGAAGCTGATGCACCGGAGTCGGGATCGGCCGCTCCAGCAAATCAAAGGTTAACGATATAATCTGCCAGGCTCCGTTGAGCTTGCTGTCAATTAAGGCCCCGGCCCCTTCACCCACGTGACAATCGACACAGCGGACGCGCGCATGCGGTGATGTCTGGTATGTCACCCATTCCGGATTCATGACGCTGTGGCAGGCCGTACCGCAGAAGCGCGGGGTATCCATGAAGCCGAGCATGCGGGTGCTCGCCGCCGCCAGGAACAGGATATTAATCAAAGTTAAAGAGCTGATAGTTAAAAACACTCTGGAGCCGAAAAACGAGGCTTTGGCATCGGCTCCGAACGAACGTTCGATAAGTTCACGTCCTGTCCGACCCGTTTTCTTTTTCAAATGCCACCAGCCCGCCGGTATCAAGAGCAGGCCGATCACGAAGACCGCCGGAAACACCAGATAGGTTATCAACCCGACATAGGCGTTGGTCACCACGCCCAGAAGACGGGCGAGCTCCAGGACAACAAAGGCGACGAACGAAGAAGTCGTCAGGATGACGCCCAGCAAACCGATGCGGCTTTGCGACAGCGCCCGAATGAATCTCTTGTACCGTTCGAACAATTTCGGCCTCTACTTGGACTGATACATTTTTTCGTAAATCTGCTGCATTTTTCCCGATTTGATGTCTTCTTTCAATTCTGCGGCCGGCCGCGACAGCCAGGCGTGCATTTCGTCTTCGGTCAGAAGTTTGTCGATGTACGTGTCGACGTCGGGGTCGTTGAATTGCCTTGCCTCCGGCAACAGCTTGAAATAGAAATGCTGGGCGACTTCATACAAACCGTGCCACCAGGTGTAATCGGGGCCCATCATGGAGGCGCCGTGACGCGCCCGTCGGCCCTCATGGTGCCACAGTTCCCAATATGTCCATTCGATTTTATTTCCGAAACTGGCAGGATTTTCCAGAAGTTTTTTATTCGCGATTATCTTCATTATTTCCCCGGCCGGTTTGGCGAATTTTTCGTTGTACAGATTAACCAGCGCGTCATACTGGTAATAATGCCCGTCGGCGAAGGTACTGCCGTGGCAGTTGACACAGACCTGTTTCATATTCATGCGCCTGGTTTGCCAGTTATCTTTCTTTTCAGAAATCGCCGGGCGAAGCGTCCAGCTGATTCTGGTCCCGACGTCGTGGGTCGCCTTCATGGCCGGCGTCGCCGACATGTGACAGGTGGCGCAAGTCGGGGCATCGAAGTAATCAATCCCGACCACCCAGCTGTCGGAGTCGAGATTCATTTTGTCGATATTGGTATAGTAGGCATTCCCGTGTTTGGATTCTTCGTATACTTCTTTCTGCGGATGATCCGGTCCGAGGTGGCATTTGGAGCAGGCCTCCGGCTGGCGCGCCTGCGCCTTGGAAAACAGGTGTCGGGTATGACAGGCGTTGCACGAACCTTTGGAATCATCGGGGTTGAGCCGCCCGATTCCGGAATTAGGCCAGCTCTTGCGCGAGAGTTTGTTCGGTGAGTTGGGATCGATTTTGACTTTGGCTCCGTGGCAATTTTCGCAACCCATGATGGCGACCGGTTCACCGCCGGCCACATGGGCCATGTAGGCATCCTGCGATTCAAGAATCAGCCCGGCGGTGGCGTGGTATGAATTCTCGACTTCGCGCGCTTCCTTTTCGTGGCACCGACCGCAGTCTTTAGGCGTTACCAATGTGGCGATCAGCGCGCCCTCGTGCTGAAAGGCATCCTTGTCGCCCTTTTCGGCCCGATGGCAGTCCAGGCAGGTGACTTTATGGACGGCGTGTTGTGACGAGTACCATTGCTTGTACAGCCCGGGCGATTTTTCCTTGTGACAGGTCATGCATTTGCCCGCCACTTGTTCATCGGCGGATACCGTCATGGTCGCCGACAGCAAAACGGCCAGCACAACCGGTCCCCATAATCTGACAGCTTTCATTTTATCCTTCCCACATTTATTGCTGTTATTCGTTTTCTAAAAATTCACTTCGGCCATGGTGTACAGCCAGTACCTGGCTCCGGGATCATCATGACCGGCGAATGATTTCGACGGCAAAAAGACCGATGCTCCGCCGGTCAAAAGAACGCCCGGGACGCCGGTTGTGACCACGGTCAAATCGAATTCGGAACCGATATCTTTGGTGTCGTCGCTCAAATAATTTTCATATTCGGCCGAGGCTTTGAAAAAGTGCATGTCGCCCCTGACGGTCCAGAGCGGATCGGGGTCAAAAGCCGCCCGAAAAAATAAATCGAGCAATCCATAAGTCGGCGAACCGACGAAATAATCCATGTATCCCCGGAACTTATGGCCGGTATAATAAAGATTGTTATAGGCATTATTGGTATGATTATTGGGTGTATCATCGCCCGAAGTATAGTCGAATCCGGCCGCCAGTCGCAGGTTGTTTTTGCGGGCGTTAAAAGTATAACCGATTTCTCCGGCTATCATCAGGGCCGATATATCGACGTCATCGGGATCTTCGTCGGTCGGATCGGATTGATCGCCGGTCTGATAAACCGCCGTCACATCGTAGTCGACATTGTCGCGAACATCTTTATAGTACAACCCGACGTTAAACCTATTCAACTTGTTATGCCGCGTGGTTTCGCGAGCCTCATCGAGCTCATCGGCGTCATATTCATAAAACCCGAATAGCTCCAGATTTATATCCTTGAAATGGGCATGCAGGCCGGTGATGTCAAAATCGCGATTATCAAGGGTATCGTTCAATTCAAGCCGCTTGAGCCAATAACCGCTCAATCTGAAATCGCGCTGGTCATACCACAGTACGGCGCCATCCCAAGCCCGCCCGACACGGCTCCAGTCGACGGCCCCGAAGACGCGCTGATTGCCGATATTGACCTCGAATCGGCCGACTTTACATCCGACCCCGTCGTGCCACAGGCGATTGATTTGGATATAGGCCTGGTGGAGGTCAACATTTTCTTTGTTGCTCGTTATCCCGGATGTATCCTGGCCAAGCAGGCGGCTGTCCTGAAGTTGCACGAAGGCCGTCACATTTCTGTCCAGTTCGGCCTTGAGATGCACCCGGGTGCGAAGTTCAGAATATTTCAAAGCCACGTTGGAAGGATTCAAGTCGCGGTCGTCATACTCGCCGCGAAAACGAATTTGCCCGCCGAAATCCAGTTTCGGCTCGGCAGAAATATCCCCGGCCATCAACAATATCAGGCCGATAATCATAAAAAGCGCTATTACATCCTTCATCATATCCTCCTGCCATAGCTTATTTCATGGCTTTAAATGATATAGAAATCATTATAATTTTCATAGCTCCCCGGAAATTTGACTTAAATCAAGGACGAGTCACCAATGCTAAAAGCGACATTGCAATTCGTCATAATATAACAACTTAATTTGCTGTCGCCGGACCTCGTCTTATGTCAATAAGATATAACAGGATAGATTTGTCAATCTATATTATGACATGCCGTAAATCGCAAAATATTTTCCGGCCTGATCGATATTTTGGTTATCTATACCAGAATAATTAAAACGAGATGCTTTTTTCTAATAAAAAACCCCGGCCCTGTGCGGGTCGGGGTCGGTATAACTGTTGGGATTTACTTAGCTGACCCCAACATATAAATGGGGATTCTGCTAAGTAGCAGCCACCTCACGTTTGTCTGATTTCAAAATAGACCACCTCCTTTCTCGTGTACTATTAATAACGGCAGAAAACGGCCAAAAATCAATAAAAAAGTCGAAAAAATGCATGGTTTACAGCCCCATCAACCAATCGGGAAATGGCCATTTTGCATGGGTTTTTAATAATTATGGGTGCCCACCACCAGCTCTTTACCGAATTTGTCTTTGACGATCGCGGCGATTTTATCGAAATCAAGGGGACACTGACCGGTCGTTTTGGCTTTAACGACACATGTCCCCAGATGAATCACATCGTATTTGCGGCCGATCTGCTCGGCGATTTCGTTCATCAAAAGAAGTTTTGGGACAATTAATCCCGGGCAGTCGCCGCAGTTACCCAGCGCGACCAGATCGATATCATCATCATAGCGGGCGAATTCCCCGTCTTTGAGACTTATCGCTTTGAGACATTTTTCGCAGGCAATGCAGAGTTGGTCCTGAATACGCTTGCACCCGACAATGGCGACTTTGGCCATAGATAACCTCCTTTTCCGGAAAAATAGTCTTATATTGCATAATAGGAACTCCTGCTTCCACGCGCAAGAAACTTATTGCCTGACAATATAATACGGGACACGATCGGTCCTGCTTTTTCGAGTCGTTCATATATTTGAAAAAAGCGCTTGTCATTTCGGGTCAGATTTTTTTTCTTGCCGCCTGCGCCATTAACTGAAAGATAGATTAATTTATCATATATCGGAGGAGTAATCATGAAGTTGTGCCGTCCTGTAATCATTATTGCCGTTGCGCTTTTGGCCATTGCCTGTGCCCAGAAACAAGCGGAGAAAGCCGCGCCGACAGCCGCCGATCGTGAATTCGCAGAACTTGACGCCTTTATGGCCGTGCTGGAGGGCGCCGTTCACGCCATTATCGATTCCAACTTTGCCGCCGTTCGCGAAAATGCCGCGCAGATGTCCGATGCTTGTCGGACTCTGGAAAAAGCGACATTGCCGAAATTTCACGAAGACGCATCCGCGCAATTCGCCGAAGCTATGCCGGCCTTGACCCTGGCGGTCGATAGTTTCGCCACCGTAGCCGATTCGGGGACTGATGTGGAACTTAAAGGGGCGGTGAATATGGTCCGCACGGCCTTTATCGATGTCTGGTCGGTTTTCGTGCCTAATATCAAGCCTATTGAGGATTTTCATAAAGCCTTGCAGCCGGCCTGGCACGATTATACCGTCAATGAAAAATGGGATGATTTAAAGTTATGTTTGCCCGATTTCGAGGAGGCCGTCATGGTCCTCGAAACCACTACTTTGCCGTCCAAGTATAATTATGCGCAGGATAAATTCAAAGCCGGCGTCACCAACCTCCGGGCCGCATTTGACTCGCTCGTATTCGCATTCGCCGAAAATCGTCTTGGTGATTTGACTGACAAGATGACCGACCTGCACGATGCATTTCATGAACTTCAGGATTTTTATAAATAGAATTCGTGTTCTCTATTTTTATCGGCCGGACGATGCCGTCCGGCCTTTTTTATTGCAAAACGCCGCGGGCTATGCGATTTTGCATATCATAAAGTAAAAAGAGGTCAAATATATGAAACGAATAATGACGTCCCTGGCAATCATGCTGTTCGCGTTTGTCGGCCAGTCTTGGGCCGAAGGTTTCCCCGGCTATTATTATCGTTCCGGCTTTCTGTTTGCGCCGCCATCGGTGTACAATGACGGTCTTCTCGGCCATGCCAACCCGGCCAATTTAGCCCTGCTGTCCGATGGTGAAGTCCGTTTGACCTGGTCAACCAACGGCCCCGATTTTTCATCATTCGACAGCTGGGGTCTGATGACCGTCCTGCCCAATGTCGGCTTCAATTATTTTCGTTATGATATGGGAGTTTCATCTGTCAGCGATTATCGTTTCGGTTTTGGCTTTGGTTCGCAGGGACACGCTATGGGTTTGTCCTATGGCTGGTCATCGGGTAACGATAACGCCGCCGGGCATGAAAAAACGCTGGCCGTCGGCAGTATTTCACGACCCAACAAGTACATCTCCACGGGAATGGTCTATTATGAATCCCTCGAAAGCAAAGACAATGAGCTCGTGGGTGACATCGGATTCCGACCCACCGGCACCAGGGCTCTGACCGTTTTTGCCGACGCCGCTCTTAAGTACGGCATGAGTTTTTCGGATTTGCCCTGGAGTCTGGGAGCGGTTTTCGAACCGGCCGATGGTATCAGTATTATCGGGAGATATTTCGAATCCGAGGCGTTCACGGTCGGCGTCAGCATCGGCTTGGGCTATCTCGGTTTCGGCTCGCAGTCCCACTTCGACCGCGACCAAAATCATGCCATGTACAGCAATTATGTCCGTCTGGGCGGGCTCAAGCCCAGTTATATTTCCGAAATTTTCGAACATGACCGGCGGTTCGTCTCAATGCACCTGAAGGGTAACGTCCGCTATCATAAGTACCGTTATTTCGACGACGGTGGACCACGGTTGTATGATGTATTAAACGGCATCAAGGCCGCCGCGTCAGACCCGCGGGTCGGGGCGCTGGCGATAAATTTATCCGGTTTATCCATTGTCCCGGAACATGCCTGGGAAATAAGAAACGAGCTGGTCCAGTTCAAAAGCAGCGGCAAACCGGTCATAATATTCATCGATGAAGTCAAAATAACCGAGTATCATTTGGCCAGCGTCGCCGATATCATCGTCATGGACCCGATCGGGTATATTCTCCCGGTCGGTTACGCCGCAGGGCGGACATATTTCAAAGGGGCGCTGGAAAAACTCGGTCTCGGTTTCGAGGAATGGCGCTTTTTTAAGTACAAATCCGGGCCCGAACCGTATAGCCGCGAAGACATGTCCCCCGCCGACCGTGAACAACGGCAGGCGTACATCGACGACCGCTATGAACTGGCCCGCGAAGAAATTTGCGCCGCGAGAAATTTGACTCATGATGAATTCGATGACATTATCAACAATGTCGGGATTCTCGATGCCACGGACGCTCTCGACCGCAAACTGGTCGATACTCTGGCGCGATGGTCCGACGTCGGTAACATTGTCAAAAGCCTTAGCGGGCGTTTCATGTGGAGCCTTGCCCCGGAACATGTCAAAGACATTGCGATGCCGTCGCAAACCTGGGGCCTCAAGCCGGAAATCGCGGTGGTTTATGGCCTCGGGGAATGCGCCATGGACAACGGCATCAAGAGCCGCTGGCTGGAAAGCGTTTTCAAGGCTTTGACCGCGAGACCCAATGTAAAAGCCGTCGTCTTCCGCGTCGACAGCCCCGGCGGGATGGGTCTGCCCAGCGACATGGTGGCCCAGGCGGTACGCCGGTGCGCCGAGAAGAAACCGGTTATCGTTTCACAGGGACAACTGGCCGCTTCGGGCGGGTACTGGATATCGGCCTTTGGAACCGAAATAGTCGCCGGGCCGAATACTTTGACCGGCTCTATCGGCGTGTATGGCGGCTGGGTGTACGATATAGAATTATCCAAAAAACTGGGAATGTCATATGATTTCGTCAAACGCGGCGACCACGCCGATCTGTTTTTGGGGGTTCGCCTGCCGCTTCTGGGAATCACTATCCCGGGCAGAAATCTTACCGACGATGAATTTGCCATAATGAAAAACGCCATATTGAAGCACTATGGTCAGTTTGTCGGCGTGGTGGCAAAAGGGCGGAAAATGTCTGAAGAACGCGTGCGCGAAATCGGCGAGGGTCATGTGTACTCCGGAACCGACGGCCTTGAGCTTGGCCTGGTGGACAAAATTGGTTCTTTGACCACGGCCATCGCCGTTGCGCGAGAGCGGGCCGGTCTGGCGTCGGATCAGGAAGTGACAATTATAGAGATTCCGAAGTACAAAGGCTTGTTCGATTTTGATTTCGGCTTTCCGAAACTGCCGGAGATACCGGGTTTGCTGGACGACCCATCGATAATGTACTTGAAAATGATCACCGACTCCCCCGGCCAGCCGTTGTTCATGCTTCCGCCGGATGACTGGCCGATGGCGGAGTAAAATACATATTGTCGAGTATCTCGCTACGCACTCCGGCGTTGTGACCGGTCGGTCCTCAGACCGACCGGTAAATGTCAATTTTCCAAAATAAATGTTATGCCCGTGAAGGCCGAAGGTCTAACCCCGACGAAGTCGGGATTGTTACCCAACGGGCTCTTTTGTTTCAACTTCTTACAAGGCTGTCAGGTCACACGCCCCGATGAATCGGGACGCAATACCTGACAGAACAGGCCTTTTCAACAGTCCCCTGCGCGGGAATGACATTATCAAATATAGGTGCAAAACAAAACCCGGCGGGTTTGCACACCGCCGGGTATTATCAAATCAGTAAAATGTCAGGAGCTCCCGCGCAAAGCGCGGGACCTTCGGCAGGGCTCCTGACCTGCAAAAGATTCAATTTACATCGCGTCTACATCGTCTGCCAGAAGTCGCGGGGGTACAGGCGGTACACCGGGCGTTCCCCCTCGACCGATTTGATGTACTCCTCGAACGAGACAAACTGCGCCTCCGGGCCGATGACAAATATCGTGCCATCGTCCATGTCTTTCAAGGACTGGCCATAGCCGACCAGCAGACGGCCGTACACTTTTTCCTGACGGGCCTTGATCTGTTTGAACAGGTCGGCGCGCCGGCGCAGTTCCAGCACTTTTTTGTTATAGGTTCTTATACGCTCCGGGGTGATGCCATCGGCGAGGTCCGCCGCCATCTGTGACCCGCGAGACTCATATTTCGAGGCGGCGCGGCTGGATTGAAACACCTGCGCGATACAGTAATCCCGCAGGGTTGAGTCGGCCGCGTTTTCTTTTATAACACCTACGACAAAGCGCATTGTTTCGGCGATATCGGGACACCGCTCGGCGTAATACGACATTCGGCCGTTGGCGCCAATCCCGAAGCCGTTGCTGTAAGCAAGGCCGGCGCCCCAGGTGCGCATGAACAGCGAATGTCCGGCACCACCTGTGAAAAGCGCTCCGGCCAGACGGTCCAGGATGGCATCATCGCCGGCTTCATACAACCCGGCGTACTTGGCCGAGGCCATCAAAACGCCGTTGTTGGTACCGTCGAAGACCAGTCCGGCATAGCAGGGTTTTTCCGCCTCCGGCTGACGGCTCTTGAGTCGGTCAACGATCCACAATTTTCCGGCGTACGTCTGCCGTGCCGACGGTTGTTTGCTGAAGCCGGCTAAAAATTTATTAATGCCGTCGAGGGCGGCCTTGCGGTCGGTCGAATTGGACACCATGTACATGCGCGCGTTGTCGGCATGTTTGATCAGGGCGACAATGCCTTTGATATCATCGAGCGCCTGTTGCGGCGGGACGAGCACGTCGTCCTTTATAGTCTTGCACAAAAACGCCCAGTCGGCGACGAGGTTGGCATCGGGAATATCGGCCAGGCAGGTCCGAATCGTTTTGGCGGCATAGACGACGTTTTCTTTTGTTTTATCCGACAAAATGGCAAACAACGGCGCAAGGGCCGGATCGCCGGGCGCGGCGTTGCCGTCGACAAGGCCGTTCAAAGCGGCAATCATTGATTCGCGGTTACCGGCTTTGCCATACTCCGCCAGAGCCTCCATGAAATTGTTCCATTCGTGCTTCTGTTTATCGTCACCGGGGTCGGTCAAAAGACAGCGAAGACGCTGAATATTGAAAGCCATGGTCAAAAAGTTTCCCGTCGCCAGCATCACCGGGTGGGTCTGGTAGCGATACGCCAGGGAAATTTCATCGACCCAGTATTCTTCGTAGGATTTGGTGCGGTTACGGTTACCGTTGATGCTCTGGTCCAAATAATCATAAATGCGGGGAAGATTTTCGACGCTCCAATAAGGTGAATCCAGAGTGGTTTGCATCCAGCGCAGGACATTTTTAATTTCGTCCGGACTGCCGCCCTTGCCGGTCATGGTCAGTTCATATCGTCCGGTCATGGCATTCTGGTCGAAGCCCGCCCCGAAAGAAATCACTTCGTTGCGCAAGCGATCCTGCATCTCTTCGTACTTCACCGGTTTACCGTTTTCGATGACACCGACCGATGTCAGAAGACCGGGCAGGGCGCTCAAATAAAATACGTTGTTTTCGGGGACGACATCGAGTCGCAGCGCCAGTCCCAGGGTCGCCGAGTTCATATTTTCGAAAGTGGACGCCACCATCGGCACTTTGCCGGTCAGTTCGAGCACCTGATAATCGAGATTATCATCCAGCGTCAACGGCGGGTTGTCGGTGAATCCGGGCAGTTTCTGGTTGGCGGCGATTTTTTCGAGCTCCGCTGTCATGGAATCGAATTCGGCTTTATAGGCCGCGATGGCGGCCTGCTCATCGGCGACACCGTACTTTTTCTTAAAATCGGCCAGGTATCCGTCCAACCGCTTTTGTTTTTCCTCGGCACTCGCGGCCAAAAGTGTACTGCTCGGCGAAGCCCCGACGGCATACGGTTTTACCGTCAGGAATTTCCACTGGTCGATAAATCCGCGCCAGAAATTTTTCCCCGTCGCCAGCAGGCTGTCGGCGTAATCACAATGCTGTTTCCACACCAAAGACTTGCGGAAACCGCTTTCTTTTTCAAGCGCTTGCATGATTGCCATCCAGGATCCGGCCGGACCGCTGCGGAATCCGAACATGGGCGGCGAATTGAGATTGTCCTCGGCCTGTTTGCGCCACTGCACCACGTATGATTTGACTTCTTTGTTGAATTCGGCCAGTTCCGGCGAGTTGTCCGCAAAATCATGAATCCGCTTCATTTCAGCCAGAATCATGGTTCGAACGCTGTCCAGCATTTTCTCGGTGACGTGCACGTTGTCGATTCCCTCTATGCCGAGAAACAAGGGGCTCCCGGGATATTCGGCCAGCCAACTCCAGACGGAATTGGCCCCGATGTCGATTTTTCTGGTTTCGGAATTGACGAACAATTTGTACAAATTCGACGTCGTGCCGTCCCCGAAGACCGACATAAACAGGTCGGCCATGTTTTTATTAAAAGCATCGAGTTCCAGCCATGCCGGCCAGGCATAGTACAGGCGCCCCTTGTCCTCATTGCTCTCGGAAGGATATTGCACCAGCTCCATCGTCCCCTCGGAGGCCGGGCGGATTTCCCCGGTCGGATATTTGCCAATACCAACATAATCGCTGTGAGTCGCCTCCGGCTGGCAGCGCTTCAGAATTCCGGTCAGGCGCTCCAGAAAGTTCTCGACCGGCATTTTATCCGGGATGGAGATGATCGCCCCCATGTTGGCGAGGTGATAATGGTCGGCGATGAATTTCCACATATCGGCCGGGACCATTTTGCGGATGGCCGAGGGTTCGCCGCCGGAGCTGTTGTTTATTTCATGACCCTCACCGTACACCATCCGGGTCATAGGATCCCAATAATATTTCCACGGTTTTTCATAGTATGATACCATTTCGGTGTAAACGGTGCCTTTTTCGTCAAGGGATAATTTGCCCGTTGCGGGATCTTCGTTGATACCGATATGGCAGACCTCGCGGCGGATTTCCTCATCGGTGAAATCCGGATGCAGAAACGCCATCAGCTTGGCCTCGAATATTTCATAAAATGATTCCGGCCCGGCCTTGGCGTTGAAGTGGTAGCAGGTCTGAACCTGCGAGGTATAGGCGGTGCTGCTGCCCAGCGACATGCTTTCCAGAGTCGAAACATATCGTCCACGATTACCTTTGCCCAGAAGCAGGTGTTCGCACGTATGCGGCTCGCCCATGCTGGACGACGGCGGCGTTTTCACCCAGAAAAAGGCCTGCGGAACGGACTGAATCCGGAGCAGATCAACGATAAATCCGTATTCCTTCGATATGAACCTGGCACCCATAGCTTTGTCGGCCCCGGTGACGTACAGGTTCTTAACGATAAAGCCGTTAATTTCCTGTTCCGGCTGAAGGCTTTCCAGATAGTCCATGGAGCCGATGACGGGAACCGCCAGCAGTATCGCCAGCAGAAGCGACATTATCCTTGTTTTTTTCATCGAAACAATTCCTTTATATTTGTGAATTAATCAAATTTTATCGTTATATACGGCCGCAATATAAGCCCCGTGCAAATTTAAATATAAGCCCGGAATTAATAGTAATACCAGATGGTTTCATACTCGGAAATATCCTCGCCGATTTTTTTAAGGCGTTGCAGGTATGATAATACGGGGACGTCGATCCCGACATAATTCTTGAAGCCCGCCGCACTCGGTTCCCAGGGGTGGAATTCATAAACGCGGGAGCCGTCGGGCAGTATGGATATGACGTCATGGTGCTGGGATGAACGCAGGTAGTTTTTGCCCAACCCCGGAACGTTGTAAACAGGCTCATCGGTACGCGTCAGACCCGGCAGGAGACGGGCTTCTTCGTTGATTTCCTGCAATAATCTCGCGATGGGGACGATATAATCGGCCGTTTCGTGCTTACCTTTGCAGTTGAATGTATAGTATGGGTCTATTCCGACTCGCCGGAGTATTTGTCTCAACAGGGCCGATTCGAAACGCCGTGAATTGTAAAAAGTGAAAACCTGCTGATTATAGACGGGAATCCCGGCATCCCGGCAGACCGCCACGGCACGGGCCGTATCGGGAGTTATTTCATAAGGATGTTCGACGTGTGTCACCAGCGAAATATCACGATACCCCGGTTTTATGAAATCCTTGAAGATGTCGATCAGTTCGGGGGTCAGGCGCATCGGGACGGTCACCGGCGTCCGCGAACCGATGCGAATATGCCGGATCGATTTTATTCTCGAAACCTTCTCCAGCAGGGAATGTATTGTTCGATCACTTAAGGCGAGCGGGTCGCCGCCGGTTATAAGCAGTTCGTGTATGGCCGGGTGGTCGGCGATCCATTCGAGGGCCTCATCAATTTTTTTCGACGTGGCCATGGCGTGCGGTGCCAGGGCGCTGTCGATTTCCCAGTTTCGCTGACAATACACGCAAATCTGGGGGCAGGTATTGTATGGTTTGAAAATGGCGATGCCGGGATAACGTCGCGTGACCAGATCCACCGGCGAAGTTCGGTTTTCGAGCATGAAATCGAAAGCGCATTCTTTATCATGACGGTGCGCCGCCATGATTTCGACGTAATTTGCCGGCGGGAAAACCTGAGCCCGGATGGCCGTGTCATCGGAGCGTTTCTTGTTATCCATGAGGGATAAATAGTACGGTGTCACGCCGAACGGCAGGCGGGCCTTTTTCGCGTTGGCGATATTTTCCTTTTCCTCTCTGGTAAGGGGAACGAGTTTTTCGAGTGTTTTTTCGTCCTTGACGACTTTTTTGAATTGCCAGCGCCAGTCGTTCCATTCGGCTTCGGAGGCTCCAAGAATATCCATAATACGTTGGCGGTTGCGACGGCGGCGCTCGATGATATCCGGCTGAAGACCATGTGCATAGCGGGCCATGCGCTTTTGCGCGAGCCCCCATATTTTATCCAATTCCCGGGAACGCATCCGGGCTTCTTCGCGAGGGATGTCCGTCTCGGTCGTGGAATAATCGGCCGGTGAAGCACCGGGCCCACGACCCTGCATACCCATAATAAGATAAATCATTTCCGCAAAAAATCCGGGTTGAAGGTCGGTGCGATCGCGTCCCCGGGCCAGATCGAACAAGGCGCGGGTTACGCTGAATCCTGCCAGGCGGTCGGATTTGGGCGTCATGATGGTGCGGAAAACCCGCGCACAATCGCGGACGCGGACGATATTGCGTACGGTCGGCTCGATGTCTCCCGAATAAAAGTCGAACTGATAGCGTGTCGCCCGCAGAAAGAGTCTCTCGCGGGCCACCTCGAAGCTGTGGGTGGACCCGGCGATACGGAAAATCGATCCGGCTTCCGCTTCCAATCTTTCACGCGTATATTCCATCGGTATCCTTTCCGGGCACAAAATGATACCCCTGTCTTTTTAAACACTCATGGCAGGCTCGCGGCAGTGTTTAATATATAATAAATTACGATGGATTTTTCAAGGAGTTACGCGACGGAAGAAGGACAAAATCCGTCGAAACCGGTCGGTCATATATCACGCGCGTCAGGTTTTAGATCCACTATCGTCGCGCCCCAGGAACCGCCGGATGATTCATGACGGTACGACTGCACATCGGGGTGCTTATCCAGAATCGATTGCACGATGGTTTTCAGGACTCCCGTTCCTTTGCCATGGACGATTCTCAAATGATAAATCCCGCGTCGGAGACATTCCTCGATATAGTCCGGCACGAGTTGTTTGACTTCTTTGGGTGAAAATGTATGCAAGTCGAGTGTACCATCGATCGGTAAATTAAAGGGGCCATTTTCGTTATTGCACATGACAAAAAAGAAAGCAATATATTTTCCGAAAAGTCATTACAATAAGACCTCTGGTGGATTATGCTTTAATTGAAACTTTTTATCCAAGATATCTTGCACAGTTATTAAATCAATAATAATCCCTTCTTGCTTAACGCGCGCAACTTCTTCGTACGCACCTTTTCCAAAACTAAAGGCAACAATATACCCTCTAAAATTACCCTTGTGGTTTTTATAATACCTTCTTATGGCCGTTTCAAAACTATCGACAACAGGCCTACCGACTTTTTCGGATTGTTTAACCTGAATTGGATAATGATCAATAAAACTTAATCCATCAATCCCCAAATCTCCGGCTAAACGGGGACTAGGCATTCCATGCATTTCATTAATTACCCAATATTGAAATTCGAATGGTTTGAAATTCCGCAGATCCGCCGCCTTTTTTGGCATACCAACAATATCGAGATTTTTTTCTCTAACCCCAATTCTACTAAGTCGTTTTTTAACCAAGGCAATAGCAGAAGGCGAAATATCAATGCCAATCCATCTTCGTTGAAGTCTCTCGGCTACGGCGCAAGCCGTGCCACAACCACAAAATGAGTCCAATACTAAATCACCCCTATTTGATGAGGCCTTTATAATTCTCTCCAGTAATTTTTCGGGTTTTTGTGTGGGATATCCAAGTCTTTCTTTTGCAGAAGGAGCTATTGGCTGTATTTGCCACCAATCGTCGGGCTGCTTGCCTAATGGGTTTAATGACTGAACGCCAAAATCACCGGCCTTTCTTACATTACCAACGTAATGTTTAAATCTTTCTTTCGTTGCTTCCGCATATTCTTCCCTAACATCGTCAAGATTAAATACGTACTCATCCGTTTTCGAATATCTAAAAATCGTATCGTGCCGCTTGCCAAAATCCTTTTTCGGATATCCGGCACCTCTGTAACACCACGCAATTTCGTTTCTGAAATTATTATAGCCAAATACGTCGTCGCACATTACTTTTAAGTAATGTCCCGCGTGCCAATCACAATGTAAATAAAAGGTTCCTGTTGGTTTTAATATTCGATGTAACTCTAATACTCGTTCTTTCATCCAATTTACATATACATTTATTCCGCCTTCCCACCTATCATCAAAACTGCGAATTTCGGCTTCATCTCCCCAAATTATTTCATAATTTCTATTGCTAAAAAAAGGTGGGTCGATGTAAATAAGATCAACAGATTCTGGTTTAAAAAATTTTGCCAGAACTTCTAAATTGTCTCCGCAGATTAATTTATTTTTCCACTTTGGCACTTTAGCCATTTCCTATGTTTTTTAACAACTGCAATTGGCGATAGCTACTTAAATAATTATTGAATATAATCTTCAATAATTTAAATGACAACGGAGAAATCGCTTGATAATTAAAGCAAGTCGCCCAAAAGCTTTTCGATATCGGACATCATGAACGGCTTGTTTAAAAAGCCATCGGCCTTTTCACGAACAATGTCGGAATCGACGTCATCGACCGAATACCCCGAGATTAGCACGACCGGCAGGTCCGGCCGTTTTTCCTTGACCGCCTGCAGAAGTTCCAGCCCGGTCATGCGCGGCATACGCATATCGGTAATGACCATAGCCACGTCGCCGTTATTTATTTTATTAAGAGCGTCGAGACCATCATCGGCCCGGACCGCCTGATAATCGAACACTTCCAGCATCTCCACGAGGAGACTGGACATATTAGGGTTATCGTCAACAATTAAAATCGTTTTGGCCATAATCGTCCTTTGTGCTCTCTGATCATTCTAATCGGCAAAAGTTCAGGAGACTTTATATTTGCATGCGCCAAAACGCTTTAATCTTAAAGTCAATTCCTCTTTGAGCGATTCCAAGCCCGTTTCCTTGAGGGCAGAAACAAAAAAAACCCGATTTATATCAACAGGTTTTCCAAAATCTCTGTCGGTTTTATCTATTTTGTTGTATATCAACAACTTTTCGACATTTCCGGCTCCGATGTCATCGAGGATTAACTGGGTTTGACGCATTTTTTCTTCACAATTCCTATCGGAAAAATCGATCACGTGGAGCAGGAGGTCGGCGTAGGTGACTTCCTCCAGCGTCGACTTGAACGACTCCACCAGCTGGGTCGGCAACTTTTTGATAAACCCGACGGTATCGGTAAAGATTATCTTATCGGGATAACCCTGGGACATGACCCTTGAGGTTGAATCGAGGGTTGTGAATAGTTTGTCGGCGGTGGTAACACTGGACCGGGTCAGCCGGTTGAACAGGGTCGATTTGCCAGCGTTGGTATAGCCGATCAGGGAGACTTTGAACAGGTTCTGGCGGCTCCGGCGTTGAATATCGCGCTGGGTTGACAACTTTTCGATTTTTTTCTTAAGCGAGGCGATTTTGGCGCGAACCTGACGGCGGTCGGTTTCCAGCTGGGTTTCGCCCGGTCCGCGGGTGCCGATACCGCCATACTGACGACTGAAATGGCTCCAGAAACCGGTCAGCCGGGGAAGCATATATTCCAGCTGGGCCAGTTCCACCTGAAGTTTTGCGGCGGCTGTCCGGGCATTCTGCGCGAAAATATTCAAAATAAGCATGGAACGGTCAATGACCTTGATTTCGAAAACGTTTTCCAGGTTTCGTTGCTGGGCCGGAGACAGAGGGTCATCGAAGATAACCAGATTGGCGCCGTTGGCGGAAATATTCTGGCGGATTTGTTCCACCAGCCCTTTGCCGATGTAAAACTTGGGGTCAACCGTTCTGGTCTGGATAAAGGTATAATCGACCTGCGCCCCGGCCGAGAGGCTCAATTCGGTCAGTTCGGCGATGGATTCCTCGACACCCGGACGGTCCAAGGAATTCCGGGCCAGTCCGACCAGGACGGCCCTTTCTTTGGGACTTTTGATAATTTCTGCCATCGATAATAATATATACGAATAATCATTTTATTGTATGGATTTTTATATGGCGGGCTTCGGCGAGACGAAATTTGCAGGATTATAATGATAGCGCTAATATTGGTAGTCAACACAACCGATTAACTAATTAAAGGTCATTATATGAAGCCTAAAGCATCCACTAAACCCATATTTGCACTCTCAATAGTCGCAATAATTTTAGTAATGGTTTCCATCGAAACGGCACCGGCCGGATCGCTCAAATGCGACCTATGCGGACAAGACATTACGGGTCAGTATATTCAGTCAAACGGCAGAAATTATCACCCCGAATGTTATGAAAAACACGCCGCTCTCCGTTGCGACTATTGCGGGCAGATTATCAAAGGCCAGTACCTGGTCGACCATTGGGGCAATAAATACCACAAGGAGCATGAACGTTCGGTTCCGGCCTGCCAGTACTGCGGGCGGCTGATATCGGACAGAACCAGCCGGGGCGGGACAATATACGGCGACGGCCGTCATGTCTGCGGCTATTGTCTGGCCGACGCGGTCAATGATATCACGACCGCTCGTCGCCTCATGAATTCGGTCAAAGATAAACTCAAGGCGGCCGGCATCAATGTGGAAAACGATGCCGTCAAACTGACCCTGACCGATCGCAACGGCCTGCGGCATATCTCATGGTCCGGTCACGCCGATGAAAGCGGTTTAACCAAGTATGTGGAACAGACTATCGATAGTGTATGTATCGTGCGCGATTTTGAAATTTTCATCTTGCATGGTATGCCGCGAATCGTGTTTACGGAAGTAATCGCCCATGAGTTGATGCATGTCTGGCTCTATACCAATGCTCCAAAAGGCTTGTCGTTGGCCTTGTCCGAGGGCAGTTGCAATTACGCTTCGTTTATCATACTCAATCAGAGTTACGGCGCCATGGCGGAATTCGAGCTGAATAATTTGCTGACCAACCCCGACCCGGTCTATGGCGAAGGATTCCGGCGGGTCAAACGCCTGGTCAGTGACAAGGGCGTTGCCTGCTGGCTGGATTACCTTAAAGTTCACGCCGATTTCGCACAGGGTTACTGAAATATCACCGGTTTTTGCGGCGGTGATTCATGAAATCATAGAAGATATAACTGCCCAGATTGCCCGCCGAGGAAAAGTATGCCCGGCCGCGATTGAGTTCGGTCAGTTTGCGGACGAATTCCTGCAAATAGGGATCGTCGGTGATCATAAAGGTCGTGATCGGGATTTTCTTTTTACGGCAGATAATGGCTTCGTCGAGCGTCCGGTTGACTATTACCGGGTCGAGCCCGACCGGATTTTTGTATACCCGGCCGTTATCGCGGACAATCATCGAAGGTTTGCCGTCGGTAATCATGAATATCTGTTTGTTGGCGTTCTTGCGGCGCAAAAGGATATTGCGGGCCATCTGGAGTCCGGCTTTGGTGTTGGTCATATACGGCCCGACCGCGACATACGGCAGATCTTTGACCTGCACTTCGCGGGCGTCATCGCCGAACAGGACGATATTGAGGCAGTCGTGCGGATATTTAGTCATGATCATTTCCGCGAAAGCCATGGCCACCTGTTTGGCGGGGGTGATGCGGTCTTCGCCGTAAAGAATCATCGAATGGGAAATATCCAGAAGCACCACCGTCGCGGTGCTCGTGTTCATGGCCGTATCGCGCACTTCAAGATCGTCTTCCGATAAATTGAGCCCCAGCGACCCGGAGTGGATAATGGAATTGTACAGGGAGCCGGTCAAATCCAGCGAAGCCAGATCGTCGCCGTACACGTATGGTCTTTTCTCTTCGAGTTGTTCCGCCGAGTCGCCGCCCCCGAAGGCGGTCTTATGGTCGCCCGGCCCGGAGCGTTTGAGATGTTCGAAAACCTGTTCGAAAGCATCGCGCCGAAGCGCTCTCTCCCCCTTGCGGGTCAGGTTCGGACCGGTGCCATCCCACCTGATGACCCCTTCCCTTTCCAGTTCTTTTTCAAACCGGTCGATATCATACTCCGCCGGAACAATCCCCATTTTCTGCAAGTGGCGCAGAAGCTTCAACGCCAGCTTGACGTTGCCATTGACCTGCAGTAAAAGGTAATTGAACATGGCCATGAGGCTTTTCATATCCTTCAACTGCCGCATCAGGGCATCGTCCCACCGCGAATACAGAAAGCGCACGATTAACTCCTCAATATGTTCTGAATCATGTCGGTATAGATGAACTTGTTATCGGGCGATTCTTTGGCGATGACATTGTACCGGTGCAAGCCCTCGAGGATGAATTCCATCATGAGATAAGTATCTCGCTCGTCTTTTGTCCGGCCCAGATTCTGGGCCAGCCTTTTAAGCCCGGCTATTTCATCGAGTTTCCTTTTGTACTCATCATACGGCGTTTCATCCGATAACTCCAGGGTGCGTCCGGAAGAAAAGAAATCGGTTACGGCTTCATAAATATTCTCCGGCGGGGCGATATCCGCATTTTTGGCGCGTTCCCTGACCGGCACCGGCAGATGACGCGAGAATACGGTTTTGATGGCCTCGCCGATCAAATTGACGGCCAGAATGGTCGGCCCCTCCAGTTCTCCTTCGTACACGAGCTCGACTTTGCCGACAATCGAGGCGATGACCGAGTACAAATCGCAGATGCGGGGGAAATAATCATCTTCACCATTGAGGGCGGCCCGCCGCTCGATATTGGAAATGAGGTTTTCATAAGCCGAAATCGACAATCGGGCCGAAACGCCGGACGATTGATCGACGTACTCGCTTTTGCGGGCCTCGAAGGCGATTTGCTCGATAATGTCGCGGATGATATCGGGTATTGGAATATCACGACCGCGGTCGGCCCAGGCTTCCTGCGTGGTAATGTTTTTCGCCTCGGTAATGGTATTCGGATAATGCGTATTTATCTGGGAAGCGATGCGGTCTTTGAGCGGCGTAATGATATTTCCGCGGTTGGTGTAATCTTCGGGGTTGGCGGTAAAGACCAGCATAATATCCAGCGGGACACGAATCGGAAAACCGCGAATCTGCAAATCGTTTTCTTCGAGTATATTCAAAAGCGAAACCTGTATGCGCGGCTGCAGATCGGGCAGTTCATTGATGGCGAAAATCCCCCGGTTGGTACGGGGGATAATACCCCAGTGGATGACTTCTTCGTCGGATAAATCCAGTTTTTCTCTGACGGCCTTGATCGGGTCGATATCGCCGATCAGGTCGCCCACTGAAACATCGGGCGTAGCCAGTTTTTCGTGGTAACGATCATCACGATGCAGCCAGTCGATTTCAAGGTTGTCCCCAAGCTGGAGGGCCAGCTTTTTATAATGCGCCGATATCGGCGCCAGCGGATTTTCGTTCAGCTTACTGCCTTTGATGATCGGAATGTATTCATCGAGGAAAGACACCAGTTGACGGCAGAGACGGGTTTTGGCCTGTCCGCGCAAACCGAGCAAAATAATGTCATGCCGCGACAGAATGGCGTTTTCAAGTTGCGGCAGGACGGTGCGGTCATAACCGATGATACCGGGGAAGCGTCGGGTTCCGTTTTTGATCTGCTCGATAAGATTTTTGCGCAGTTCATCTTTAACCGACAGCGGCTTATACCCCGTCTTTTTCAATTCGCCCAGAGTTGTGATTGATTTCATATAAAATAAACCCCTTAATGTTTTTCATGTTTTTGCTTATTTTAATAACACAATCCGCCCTTCGGCGGTTCGGCCCGGCGATGGTGATTTTCCAGAAATACGGGTTATTCAATGTTCTTTGAGGGTATTTAGGATAAAATAAAAGGCAGGTGCCTGAGGGGACATGACACCCGCCTTATAGGTGAGCCGCCCGGCCGGGCGGCTCGGTGGTGGAATCCCGTAAGGGATGGATGTTAGTTTAATGTCTCCGACATACCATGACGTTTCATTTTCGCCCGGAATGTCGATTCATGGATGTTCAGCAACCGTGCCGCTTGTGATTTATTGCCTCCGGCCGCAACCAGGGCCTCAATCAGCAAACGTTTTTCAAACTGCTCGACGCGTTCGAACAGCGAACGCGTTTCCTCTTCGCGGCTTTCTTCAAAGAATGACCGGGCCAGTTCCAGGTATGACCCGTCCTGGGCCATCGAAGACAGGGCCGCCAGCTGTTTGACGCGGTTTTCCAATTGCCTGACATTGCCGGGCCAGTCGAATGCGACAAAGCGCTGAACCAGTTCCGGTTCCGGTCCGCTGCCATTGAGCATATTATGGTTTCGCATAAACAGTTCGAGCAGATACGGAATGTCCTCTTTGCGTTCCCGCAAAGGCGGCAATTCGAAGGTTACCCCGGCCAGACGATAGTACAGATCCCGCCGAAATGTTCCGGCTTCGACCATCTCGACCAGATTGCGATTGGTCGCCGCGATAATTATGATATCCAGTTTGATCTCGTCGGTCGAACCCAACGGGCGCAACCGTCGCGATTCGAGGACATTAAGAAGTTTGGCCTGTAACAATAAAGGCAGTTCGCCCACTTCATCCAGAAGCAGAACCCCGCCGTTGGCTTCCACGAACAGACCCGGGCGCGATGAATCGGCCCCGGTGAACGCTCCGCGGTGGCATCCGAAAAGCTCGGATTCGATGAGCGTGTCGGGCAGAGCCGCACAGTTGACAGCCACATACGGTTTGTCCGGCCGGGTAATGGAATGGAAATATCGCGCCAGATAATCTTTGCCGGTCCCGGTTTCACCGGTTAACAGAATCGGGATATCGGTATGGCGCAGAAGGTGCATCTGGCGGATAATCTGTTTCATGCGCTCGTTTTTGGTCGGAAATTCAGCCTTTTTATCGGCCGCGCGGCGATCTGTCGCCGTTGGCGCAGGCAATTCGCAATCTCCGATAAGTTTCTGAATTTCAAGAGCCGGCGCTTCCAAACCGCATTTGCGAAAACGATCTTCGGCCCGGCAGAGGTACATCATATTCTGTCCGGCCGTGAAGACGCCTGCGGTTCCGGCCGCGGCCAGCGCCTTGGCCAGCTCAAATCCGGCCTGGCAGTCTTCAAGAATATTAACGGCCTGCCTAAATGATGAGCGCGCGATTTCGGCGTTGCCGAGGTTCAATTGACACTCGGCGACGATTCGGGTCAGGGCCCCGATTTCTATCGCATCACGGAGTTCTTTAAATAATGCCAGGGCCTTGTTAGCCATGGCCAGAGCTTTGCGATAATTGCCCCGGGCCATTGACACTTCGGCCAGATGTCGAAGCGGGCGGGCGCACAAAGACGTTTTCGGCGCAATTCGCGAACCTTGCGCGAAGGCTCCGATCAACGTCTTTTCGGCCTCGTCGAGTCGACTTTCCTTCAGGGCCAGTTCTCCGGCGTATGTCAGATACATCACCTCTTCCCGATCCATCTTGAGGGAACGGATGAATTCATAACCACGATCCAGCGACATGGAGGCGCGCTCATACTTGCCCTGCTGAATCTGGACATAGCCAAGTGACAGGTAGGCCCGGGCCAGGTCGGCCCCATTGTCGAATTCATGCGACAGTTCAATATTCATGCGAATATTGTCTTCGGCCTGAACGAGTTTGCCCAGCAGAGTATAGACGCGGCCGATATTACCGAAAAGATACGCCAGTCGCTTCTTGTCGTCGGCGCGCCTGGCCGATTCAACCGCGCTTAAAAGATATTCGAGGGAGCGATTAAGGTCACCTCTGAAGAAATGGACTCCGGCCAGTCGGTTGAGGGCGCGACAGGTTCCGGAGATGTTACCGTTACGCCTGAATATGGATTCGGCGTCGCGGAACGACCTAACGGCTTCATCATAGTTGCCCATATCCCGGAGAAGATTTCCGAGAATCATATAACATTCAGCTAATTGGTCAGCTTCTTTTGCCGCACGGGATATAGCTGCAATGGCGCTTCTTATAAGCTGCAGCGCCCTGGGGAACTTGTGTGATGAGCCATAGGCGGTCGCCGCAAGACGCAAAATCATTCCGCTGTCCATGTCGTCTCCGGACAGGACAGACCCCGCCAGGGATTCGAAATATCTGATGGCTTCCGTGAAATTTCGGTTGGCCACCAGGTTTTCCAAATACTTCAGGCAGCTGGCGCGGTATGACTGTTCTGCGCTTACTGCACGGCTCATATTAGTTCCCTTTCCCCGAAACGGCACCTCCGGCCGTGACATTGCCGGCATCGGATGGGAGCTTTGATTCCATCAGTTTGTTATCATTCGGATTCGCATCGATATCACCACTCAAAATGATGATATAATCAAAGGCAAAAGCGAGGCTGACATAGAAAAACGGTGTCGGGGTGAAAATGTATGTCCCGCCGTTATTGCCGCCGTTGTTAATATTCAGTCCATCACCACCCCAGGGGTGTTCTTCGAGCTCGGGCTCGATATACTGCCTGTTGACCAGCGGGTCATAACGCCCGAAGGCCGTGGTCGCCAGAATAAAAACGATCAGGACGACCATGCTTAGCACGGGAAGATACCTCTTCATCTTTTCCTCTCCTTGTTCATTGTTTATCATGAAAATTATATGTTTTTATCCTGTCAAAATAACGCGGGCGGAAGGTTAGTTTGTTTGAAGCGGGATTCCATCCATAAACAAGATAAGCCGGTTTTGTGTTTGTGTCAAGCGATTTTATTGTTTTCCTCATGATATGCAATGGGTTACGGCTGTAGCCCGGTTCGCAATATCGCTAATGTAATTGACTTTGCCCGGCAGGAGACTTATTCTATCGGGGTAAAACGGGATACCGGAGCATGCACATATTGCACATATCTACTATTTGGAACGTCAGGAAAAGGGGCAAATTATCATCAATGCAATGGATTAGGTGGCTCCTTGTTCAAAGTATTTTTGATGGAGGATGTTAATGAGTTTTAAAAGGTTGGGAAGCATATTTGTTGCCTCGAGTTTAATTATTCTGATTTTATCTGCCACTAATGCCATCAGCCGCGCCGAATTCGATATCGGTGACATTTACCTGTCGAATCCCGTAAAGGCGTCGGTCACAAATGTCCCCTGTGCCAGATATGCCATGCATGATATTAACAAAATGGGACTGGCCATTTCCAATCAGGGGATTTTCGGATCCGGCTTCGCCAACCTCGGCAGCGATGACCTTGGAGTCCCCCTGCGGTCGGCGACGTATCCGTATCCGGGAAATACCGAATATCTTTTTGCCGGGTCATTCTGGATTGGCTCAATTGTCGGTCGGGATACGCTGGTATCGGTCGGCGTTGACGGATGGGGGTACACGCAGGAAATGTGGCCGCCCGCATGCGGCTATCCGCAAAACGGGGAAATCAGAAGATTATCCATTTCCAATGCCGAAGATATTATTGCCGGGGCATTATCGGAGCAGGATTTTATCGCCCTTTACGCCGACACTCTGACGGACCCCAGTTATGTCATCAACGATCCCCACGACGGTCTGCCGCATCAACCGCTGAATATCGCGGTAACCCAGCGGAGCATGGGCTGGTCATACAGCTACGCCGAGGATTTCATCCTGTTCGACTATGCCATAAAGAATATCGGACGGCAGGAACTTGAGAAAGTGTATATGGGTATTTACGTTGACGGAGACGTGGGAGTGGTAAGTGCCCCCAATTCGGAGGCCCAGGATGATATCTGCGGCTTTAAGCGATGGATACCGAGTCCCATGGCGAATGTTGACCCGGCCTGCGGATTTATCGACACCATCAACATTGCCTGGATTTCCGACAACGACGGCCGTCCCAACACCGGCAATCTGCCCTCCTGCCCGGCGTCCTTTGATTTTACGAGTGTTACCGGAACGCGCGTGGTCAGAACGCCGTCGGACTCGCTGAAGTATTCATTTAACTGGTGGATATCAAATACTACCGCATCCAAAGATTTCGGGCCGAGAAAAGCGCATTCGTCGAACGACCCTTTCCGTGATTTTGGCGGTTTTTTGGGGACACCCATGGGGGACCGGAACAAATATTACATAATGCGGCATGAAGAATTTGACTACGATCAGCTGTTCAGCGCCGTGGATCAGACCTCCGACGGCTGGCTGCCGCCTTCGAGCGATGGCGACGATTTTGCCAACGGCTACGATACTCGCTATCTTCTGTCGTTCGGGCCGTTCGACATATCACCCGGAGAGGTGCTGCGATTAAGTCTCGCCTATATCGGCGGGCAGAATTTTTTGACCGACTGCGAAGCCTTCGGTAATCTCTGGAACAGCCAGAATCCGCAACGATACTATGACTATTTGAATTTCCATGACCTCGGCCTTAATTCGGTGTGGGCGTCATGGATTTATGACAACCCCAATCGCGACACCAACGGCAACAAGTATTTCGGCAAATTCCGCGTTTGCTGTAAAGATACATCCGAAGTGATAACCGTCATATCCGAAGACCCGTTCGTGACGGAAACGACAATGGTATGCATCAAGGCCGATACGATGTGGTATGAAGGCGACGGCGTGCCCGATTTCGAGGGCGCCCGGCCGCCGGTTGCCCCCAAAATGTGGATTTATCCCCGCGTTAACGCCTTCAACGAGGGGGAACTGGTGGTACGCTTCAACGGTTTTGAATCGGAAACCGTCCCCGACAATTTCAGCGGGGAGCTTGATTTCGAAGGCTACCGGGTCTGGTGCGCTTTGTCTTTTAACCCGGATGCCTTCAGCCGACAGGCTTCCTATGATATCGAAGACTACAACCGTATGGAATACGACAGCAATAATGAAATCTGGACGATTCGCCGCATTCCGTATACGCTGGAAGAATTGCATGACCTGTATGGAGCGAATTTCAACCCGAAAATTCATACCCGCGACAACCTGTACTATGACCAGAACGAGGGGCAATATTTCTGGTTCGCCCCGCAGGATTGGAATCAGTGCGAATTGAACGATACCAATCTGATTCATAAACGATTCCCCGATGAACCTCCCCCGACCATACTGGATCTCGATTCAGCCGAAATATATTATCCGGAGGAGTTGACTGATGACGGTTATTTCAGGTATTACGAGTACGAGTACACGTTGCGCAAGCTGTTGCCCTCGCAGATGTATTATGTGGCGGTAACGGCATTCGATTACGGCTCTCCGATCAGCGGCCTGCCATCGCTGGAAACGGCCATTTCCAGAAATTACCTGGCGGCGTACGCCCAAAGCACGAATTCCGAAGTACAACGGCGCGGACTCGACGTGGTCGTCTATCCCAACCCTTATCGGGTCAACGGCAATTATCAAGTCATCGAGGGCGGCGGTTTCGAGGGACGCGACGCCGACCCATCGCTGCCGACCGACAGAAAAAGGGCGATACATTTTTCCAATTTACCGCACAAATGCACCATCCGCATTTTCACCATCGACGGTGACCTGGTGCGCCAGATCGATCACGATATGCCTATGGATTCTCCGACCAGCATGCACGACAGCTGGGATTTGATCACCCGCAACACGCAGGCGGTCGTATCGGGGATATATTATTACTCGGTGGAGTCGGAATACGGCAATCAAATCGGGAAACTGGTAATTATCATGTAGTTCCGAAAAACCTAATATGAACATGTCGGGGGGCGGCGGGCGACCGCCCCACCGGTTCAAATTCAGTCTCCGGCCTTGAGAAGATCATAGGGGTTAAAGACCTTTTTCATGACGGCCTCTATTTCCTCTTTGTTGTAAGCGCGGAAGGTCTGGGTGCGGACGTTACCCAGACTGGACAGGCTGTAGGAATGGGCCATAGCATCGTCTTCACTTTCCACTTCGAAGATATGCACGACGTCGAATACCCCGGCGGTCCAGTAGGTGCTTATTATTTTGATGCCTCTTTGTTCGGCCACTTTACGGAAGGCCTCGGCCCGGGCGGTCGTTTTGCCGAGGTTACGAGCGCCCTCCTCGGTAAAGGTCATAAGGGTGATATAGGTTTGCATAATGCCTCCTTGTGCAAAAACGGATTTAATTTTCCGGCAAGTCAGGGAATCAGATCATATGCTGTGTCAATAAGATAAGCAAGCGTCGCTCTTGCCCCAAATAAAAACGACAGAAACCCGGAGAAAATCCTAATCGGAAATTAAGCCCGGGGTCGTCGATTTCCATTCAGTTTTCGAGAACATTTTTGCCAAAAATTTGTAAATTTACTTTGATTGAAGGTAATAAACATGAGGGACAGAAATGGATACCAATAAATTAACGCAGCGTTCGGCCGACGCGCTCAATTATGCGCAACAAAAGGCCCAGTCGGAATCACATCCGCAAGTTTTGCCATTACACCTGCTTTCGGCCCTGTTAAGGCAGGAAGACGGGCTAATCATTCAGGTCATAAAGAAAATAGGGGCCGACCCGGACGATATAATTGCCGCCATCGATGATCAGCTCAAGCTATTGCCCCGTCAGGAAGGCGGGCAATTGTTCGCCTCGCCGGAGTTGTCGGCGGTGTTCAACGCGGCTGAAAAGGAAGCGGCCAAGCTAAAGGACGAATATATTTCGGTGGAGCATCTCATGCTCGGTATTATCGAAACCAAGAGCCGGGCGCAGGAGATTTTATCACGGGCGGGTATTAACCGGGACAGTTTTTTAAAGGCGCTATCGACCATAAGAGGGTCCTCGCGGGTAACCGACGACAATCCCGAATCCAAATACCAGGTGCTGGAGCGGTATTCGCGTGATTTAACGGCCATGGCTCGTCAGGGCAAACTCGACCCGGTGATCGGGCGCGAGGAGGAAATCCGGCGGGTCATAAAAATTCTTTCGCGGCGGACCAAGAACAACCCGGTCCTGATCGGTGAACCGGGGGTGGGTAAGACGGCCATTGTCGAGGGACTGGCGCAGAAAATTGTCAACGGCGATATTCCGGAGACGCTTAAAGACCGCAAGGTGGTCGCCCTGGATCTGGGGGCGCTCATTGCCGGGTCGAAATTCCGGGGTGAGTTCGAGGAACGGCTCAAGGCGATTTTGAAGGAGATTGAGAAATCCGAGGGCAATATTATCCTGTTCATAGATGAGCTTCATACCATTGTCGGGGCCGGGGCGGTGCAGGGGGCGATGGACGCCTCCAACATGCTCAAGCCGGCGCTGGCGCGCGGCGAACTGCGCTGTGTCGGGGCGACGACGCTCGATGAGTACCGCAAGAATATCGAGAAGGATGCGGCGCTGGAACGACGGTTCGCGGTGGTGCTGGTGGAACCGCCGACGGTCGAGGACACCGTATCGATTCTTCGCGGTCTGCGGGAACGCTATGAACTGCATCACGGTCTCAAGATAAAGGACGAGGCGCTGATCGCGGCGGCGCGGCTTTCGGACCGGTATATCTCCGACCGCTTTTTGCCCGACAAGGCGATTGACCTGATCGATGAATCCTCGGCGGAGATAAGAATATCGATCGATTCGATGCCGCCGGAGCTGGATTCGATAGAAAAACGCATCCGGCAACTCGAAGTCGAAAAACAGGGTATCAAGCAGGAGAAGGAATCGAAAGAGAGTCTCAAGAAGATCGAAGAAGAGCTGGCCGAGCTTTATGCCCGTCGGGACGATTTGAAATCGCAATGGACCAAAGAGAAAGAGACGGTCGAGGCCATCAACCGGATAAAATCGGAAATCGAAGAGCTCAAGCTCAAGGCGCAGGAAGCGGAACGTCGGGCCGACTACGAAGAAGCGGCCAGAATCAAGTATGGTTCGCTGGTCGAGGCCGAGAAGAAAAGACAGTTTTTGACTCATTCGCTGGCCGCCATACAGAAAGACCGCAAACTGCTCAAGGAAGAAGTCGATGCCGACGACGTCGCCGCGGTGGTGGCGCGCTGGACGGGTATCCCGGTGACGCGGCTGACCGAATCGGAAAGCGCCAAGCTGTTGCATCTCGAAGACAAACTGCACGAGCGGGTGATCGGCCAGCATGAAGCGGTGACGGCGGTTTCGAACGCGGTGCGGCAGTCGCGGGCGGGGCTATCCGACCCCAATCGGCCGCTCGGATCTTTCCTCTTTCTGGGGCCGACCGGGGTCGGCAAGACGGAGCTGGCCAAGGCGCTGGCCGAGTTTTTGTACGGGACCGAGGAGTCTCTGGTACGGCTGGACATGTCGGAGTACATGGAAAAATTTTCGGTGTCGCGGCTGATCGGGGCGCCGCCCGGGTATGTCGGCTACGAAGAGGGCGGGCAGTTGACCGAGGCGGTCAGACGAAGGCCATATGCCGTGATCCTGCTCGACGAAATCGAGAAGGCGCACCCGGAGGTGTTCAACGTTTTGCTCCAGGTGCTCGACGACGGCCGCCTGACCGACAACCAGGGGCGCACCGTGAATTTCAAAAACGCCATCATGATCATGACGTCGAATATCGGCGCCGAGTACATCCAGAGCGAATCATCGCTCATCACCGAGAGCAACCGCGATGAGGTTTATGAGCGGATGCGCTCGGAAGTGCTCAAGATGCTACAAACGTACTTACGGCCGGAATTCTTGAACCGTATCGACGAGACGATCGTATTCGCGGCGCTGGGCCGCGAGGAAATCAAGGAAATTGTCCGGCTCCAGTTAAAACGTCTGACGGCGCTGTTGAAGGACAAGGATATCGAACTGGAAGTGACCGACGGGGCGCTCGATTATATCGCCGATATCGGGTACAGTCCGACATTCGGGGCGCGGCCGATCAAGCGGTTGATCAACAAGGAACTGACCCAGCAGATCGCGCGCAAGATTTTGGCCGGCGCTATCAAAGCGGACGCGAAAGTCACGGTCGATTTTTCCGGCGGCGAGATTGTCATCCGGTAAGGCCGTGATTTCGAGACGGTGGCGCCTTTTAATATTGGATTGCATTAGTCTTGGTCGGTCGAAACCCCGGCGGTTTCGACAATTCCTGTTTAGCAGAGCAAAATAAAGGGGATGATGCACCTATATCCAATATTTGCCAATATTTTATTGAAAGTCAAAGAAAGATGTTGAAACCGCAGGGGTCTCAACCTACGCTAACTTGGTTAGTACAAATTAATTACCTCAAAATCCTCCTCCTGATAAGAAGCAAAACATTCAGGGCAGTATATCCTTCCGATTCCGCCCGCCTCCGCTCGATAAACGGTTAAGTCCCCATCTCTTGGGCATAGTACGGCATGATGTATAAGAGTTTCCATAATAATGAATTCTTCTCCCCCGCATCGAGTACATTTTTTGATATACATAATGACCCCTTTTTTAAAATAGAAACCTCGTTTAAAGGAATCTATAAAACAACTTGATATTCCCCCCGGTTTAAGAAGCGAATATAATTTTGATCGCGCAGGATCTGCAATTGCTGGCGGATTTTGTCTTTGATATGTCTGTTGTTCGGGTGTTTTATGGCCAGGTCGCGTTCAAATTTATAAATATCATCAAGGGTAAATGTTTTCCTGCCCATAAGTTCGATGCAATGCATGATGTCCAGCAGCCAGCCTTTGGATTCGGTTTTTGTGATATCCCGCAGAAACAGGGTTTTATCCCAGGATTCACGCACCAATTTTTGCCTTTCGATTCGTTGATTGTGGACAATGAAAATGCGTCCGGCCTGCGGGATTCGCTCCAGCAGGATATTGCACCCGATCCATCCCGCGCGTTGGGCGTCGGGACCGAGTGGATTTCGTCGTTCGATAATATCGGGGACGAAGAATTGCTTGGGGATGACGAGGAAATTGAGGATTTGATAGGTCAGCAAATCATAATTCAATAAAAGCAGATTGGGAACGTGGTTGCCGGACAGTCTTTTGAGCATCGTATCATGTTCGCCATCGGGCAGTTTCGGGCCGAATTTGATTTTCTTGCTTTTCAGTTCATAATCTTCATGACAGCAGTCACAGAAAAAGTCGGCGACGGGCCGGTTGTTGGGATATTTTACAAGGAAATGTTTTCCGCAATTGGGGCAATAGGCTTCGTTTTTAACCCAAGATTCGGTCATGACCCGCACTTTTTGGGACGGGCTTTTGTACGAAGCGGCCAGGTTTTTATCAAGTGTCAGATGCATGACTATAGACCATCAGATACATTTCATATGGTTCGATTGTTTTATTATAACCCAATAGAAATATGGTGTCAATCACTTTAATGGATTGAAGATGTCTTCCTCACAAGGAGAATTTTCCCGGCGGGTTTGAGGACCCGCCGGGCACAACGCCGGGGCGAACGGGGACTATGGCACATCACAATCCGCCCCAAGCAAGTTTGGGGCGGCCACCCAGGGAAGATGTTCGCGTTAAGATAAATCAAGAACTGGATCCCGGATCAAGTCCGGGATGACATTGAGGGGGGCGGGGATGACATTGAGGGGGGTGGGGATGACAATGAGGGTGGGGAATGACATTGAGAGACATGAATGACATTGAGAGGCATGAATGACATTGAGAGACATGAATGACAATGAGAGGCAAGAATGACATTAAAAGGCAGAAATGGCAT
>CALAMC010000014.1 GCA_937925655.1 uncultured candidate division Zixibacteria bacterium
GTTCCTATGGTTGATGCCAAAAATAACGGGACAATTCTGGGGATAGATATGGGAGCCTCGTAGGTCGAAACCCCTGCCGAAGGTCCCGAGCGAAGCGAGGGAGGTTTCGACATCTTAATTTTAATTTCGTCATTGACAATGACGCATCCAATAATAAGTTTGCATCATGACCAATATCCGTCGATATTTCGATGAAAATAATGTCGTTTTCACAACTCATGTTACTTATCAGCGAAATCCGATTCTTATAAAACATTGCGATTTGTTGATTGACGCCCTGGCCCATTACGAACATTCTTTGATTGCATGGGCCATACTCCCGGATCATTTTCATTGCTTATTGGAATATCATGATAAAAGTCCGTCAAATATATTCAGGAAAATCAAACTTTCTTTTTCAACAAATTATCGTCGGCGATTAGGACGGGCATCCGGAAGAGTATGGCAATATCGATTCTGGGATCACATTATTCGAAACCAGATTGATTTAAACAGTCATATCGATTATATTCATTACAACCCGGTCAGGCACGGGTATGTGAAAAGCCCGTTCGATTGGGAGGCGTCATCGATTCATGCATTTTTTGCCAAGGGATATTATCAAAGGGATTGGGGGGCGCAGGAACCGTCGGGGATTATTGGTGATTTCGGCGAATAAGAAATTGTCGGAACCGCATGGGTTTCGATGTACGAAGATAGAAGGAAAGATGTCGAAACCTCCCTCGCTTCGCTCGGGACCTTCGGCAGGGGTTTCGACCTACACGAACTGTGTGGGTCACTAGTTCCGGGCCAAGGTTTAAAGTAATTGAATCGAGGATATTTATGGACACACAATTAAACATATTGCAGCTTGTTTACCCACCCATATCGAACCAAGAAGCAGAATGGCTAAAAGATGATCCAGATTTTCAAGATAATATCAAGCATAGCAACTTATATATGATTGTTCAGAGGGCAGAGAGCAAATTTATCATTGATGGGAATCAAATATTCAATCAATTTAAAAATAATTTAACCCTATCCTTTATTTATAGGGCTGGGAATTTATCTTCGAAAGTGGAAATATCAGTTCCAGACGTTTTGAAATATAGAAATTTGGATATTAGGAAAGTTTCGGATACCCTGGAATTTGAATTAGGTGAAAAATTGATTAGAATATGGAGGTGTGATCCTAAAACTAAGAATAGAATAGATGTAGTAAGCTGGTTTACCACGGAAAAAATATTATACGATATGTGGCGGGGACATCCGGGAATCAAGGGATTTAACAATCTTAATGAGTTTACAAATTATAAATTACACTATGTAGGCATTTCAAAGAAAGAAGATAGTTTAACACGGTTAGTTATACGACCACATGACAAGAGATTAAGAATCTTGGCCAATGAAGAATCTGAAACCGAAAGCTCAAGATTAACTGATGAAATGATATTGCTATTTTTTCGAGTAAATCCACTCCGGATATCTATTATTGAAAATCCCGAAGATTTTGGCAAAGACCATGAGTCATTAAATAGTGACAGATTAATAGCAGATGCCGAAAAAGCACTGATTCATATCCTAAAGTCAAGTTATAACGAAATTAAGTATGCTCAATTCCCCAAAAGTACTGATGGATTATATGGATGCGGTTTGACTCGATATGGATATGTCATCGGGGAAGATATAATATTACGAACAGAAGAAGCAAATATTAGGGGGCGCCTATGGAACGAATCAGAACTCCCTGAGAATGCCGATCTTATTTTAATTGAAAATGATAAGGTCACACTTTTAAAGGCTTGACATTATTATAACATCTACATTTAACCGTCGTGTGATCTGCCGCCCACTTGAACTTCTACCTTGCTTAATGCCATAGCCGATTCATACGAAGCTTATGCACATCGGGAGGACACCGAGGCTGACTTAGATGAATTCCAGAGGGGTTAAGTTTATGTAGCCAGCCTAGGGCGGAACCCTTTCGAAGATCCTGAATGAAATGTAGGATAGTGGTTCTGCCATCTTGAAAGAATACTTTTCGGCAGAACCGCTTCGCTCCGCTACAGGTTCTTCGATTTCTACCCCACACTCTCCCGCTTAACTAAATCGTCTTTCTCGCCTAACGTGTCAAATTGGCTTTTTTTTAGATGGTAGTCCACGACCGCTTTGATAAAATCCCTGAATAACGGGTGGGCATTGGTCGGGCGGGATTTCAACTCCGGATGGAACTGCACCCCGACAAACCAGGGGTGATCGGCCACCTCGATTATCTCCACCAGACGGCCGTCGGGCGACAGACCGGTAAGTTTCAGCGAGGTGCTTGCGAACAACTCGCGATAGGAATTATTGAACTCGTAGCGGTGACGGTGCCGCTCGGAGATTTCATCGGCGCCATAAGCCACCCGGCTGTAAGAATTTTTATCCAGATGGCAGGGATACGCCCCCAGGCGCATGGTGCCGCCCATGTCGGTGACACCTTCCTGATCGGCCATGAGGTGAATGACCGGGTGTTTGAGCTCGGCATAGAATTCATAGGAATGAGCGTCCTCGAGGCCGCAGACGTTGCGCGCGAATTCGATCACGGCGCACTGCATGCCGAGACATATGCCCAGAAAGGGGATATTGTTTTCGCGGACGTGGCGAATCGACTCGATTTTGCCCTCGACTCCGCGCTCACCGAAGCCGCCGGGGATGAGAAGGCCATCGATGTCGGATAGAAGCGCTTCCGCCCCGCGTTTTTTGATGTCTTCGGAGGCAACCCAAATCAGGTCAACGCGGGCGTCGTTTTCTTCACCGGCGTGGATGAAGGCCTCGATTATCGATTTATAGGCGTCTTTGAGATAGACATATTTGCCGCAGATGGCCACTTTGACCCGGTGACAGGGGTGCTTGATACGGCTCACCATGCTGTCCCAGCCCGACAAATCGGGATCGGGCACATCGAGCTTAAGATATTCGCAGATGGCGTCATCGAGTCCCTGCTGATGGAAATTGAGAGGGACTTCATAGATGGTTGGCACGTCGCAGGCCGAGATGACATTGCGCGAGGGCACATTGCAGAACAGCCCGATTTTCTGGCGGATGTTGTCGTCGAGCGCCTTTTCGGTGCGGCAAAGCAGAATGCGCGGCTGAATACCGATCTCGCGCAGCGCCTTGACCGAGTGCTGGGTCGGCTTGGTTTTGACCTCGCCGGCGGTGGCGATATAGGGGACCAGGGTCAGATGAACAAACAGGGTGTCATCGGGGTCGCATTCGAGGGCCATCTGGCGGATAGCTTCCAGAAACGGCTGGGATTCGATATCGCCGACGGTGCCGCCGATTTCGACAATGACGACGTCGGTGCCGGGGTTGTTTTTGGCCGGGCGGCGTATGCGTTCCTTTATCTCATTGGTAATATGAGGAATAACCTGCACGGTCGCGCCGAGATAATCGCCGCGGCGTTCGCGGGTGATGACGGTATGATAGACCTGCCCGGTGGTGACATTGTTGTCCTTGGTCATGCTCTGGTCCAAAAAACGTTCGTAGTGGCCCAAATCAAGATCGGTCTCGGAACCATCGTCGAGCACGTAAACTTCTCCGTGCTGGAACGGATTCATGGTGCCGGGATCGACGTTGATGTATGGGTCGCATTTGATCATATTGACATTGAGACCCCGCTTTTTGAGCAGGAGTCCGATCGATGACGCGGCAATCCCTTTGCCGAGCGCCGAGACGACGCCTCCCGTCACGAATATATATTTGGTTTTTTTCTCGGACATAACTATCCCCCTGATCTATTTAAAATTCTGGTGGCATTTTTCAAATCTTCGGGCGTGTCAATCGAAATCATGTTACGCTTTATTTTAAACAGGCGGATTGTGCCGCCGTTGTCGAGTATGCGCAGTTGTTCCAGCGATTCGGCTTTTTCATGGGCCGAGCGCGGCAGTGCGGCGTATTTTTCCAATGCGGCGCGCCGGTAGAAATACACCCCTATATGATAATAGAAGTCAAATGTCGCCAGCCGGTCGCCGTTCAGCCCCTGCAAATACGGTAACGGGTAGCGGGAGAACCATATGGCGTCGTTGTTTTTATCGAAAATAACTTTGACCCGGTTGGGGTCGAACAAGTCGGATTCGGCTTCTATTTTTCGGATGAATGTGGCGTGGTTTATGGTTCGGTCGACGTTCATTTCCCGAATTACCCGATCATAATCAGCGGCCTTGAGGCCGAAATGGTCGGCCTGAACATTTATGATAATTTTGGCTCCCAATCTTTTAGCCACTTCGGCGCTCCGGTCGGAGCCGGTGCGGTGTTTTTGGGAAGTCATAATCGTTTGGCCGCCGAACTTTTTCACGGCGGTTTCGATTATCTCCGAATCGGTGGCAACGACAACGCGGGTAACAAGTTTCGACCGGGATAATTCGCGGTGGAGATGTTCCAGTATAGATCTCCCTCCAATTTCTGCAAGCGGTTTGCCCGGAAAACGGCTGGAGTTATAGCGGGCGGGAATAACAGCTAAAATGTCGTTTTTCATATTCCAACACTCACAAATGGCGGGAAAATTTCGTTCCGATAACGCGACACTATTGTCAGCAGGCAGTCGAGTGATTCCTGTTCACGGGTGATTGAATCCGGGCTAAACGGCCCGGAATGGCGCGCAATGTCGGACATTGTTATCGGCACAAGTGATTATACGGCGCTTGAAATATATCTGTCAAGTGATTCCTTTTTTAAAATGAAATCGGGCGATGGAATGTTTTTCGGGGGGAGATAAAGCTTTTGAGACGACGGTCGATAAAAACAATATGCGTCTCAAACTGAAACATAAACGGGAATTTTCCAATGTATTATTCAAAAAGTGACCTTGTTGAAACAGAACATTTCAATTTTGAACGGGGCGTTTCATATCATCGTGATATGATGGCCTTTTGCCTCAATTTATATGCGGCCACCTTTTCGGATGGCACCAAAAATCAACCCGTGAACGCCCCGGCAGGGATGGAACGCCTTCGGGTATTCCGTGACGGTACATACATTATCGGCCCGGATATGCCCGGCCAGTCCTTCATCCGGGTCGATGAATTTCCGGGCATCGATGGCGAAGGTATATTTCGTCGCCGTTTTAGACAGGTCGGGACAAATAACATCAACGATGATTCCTGCGTATCGGCGCGCCTTGGCCGGGATTTTGCGGGGCGGGAGATTTCCGCCGTAATCATGGCCGATAGCAAATCGCATTTTGGATTGCTGACCGAAAATCAAGATCATTTGATCCTGGCCGAATTGAAACGGCTGTTTCAAGCCATCGCCAACGCCAAAACGATTCAACGGGCCTTGGAAGATAAAATCCGTGTCCATTTCATGGTGGATGAGTTCAACAATATTATCTGGACAAGATTTCCCGAGGATACTATTGACGGTGTGGATATCAACGACCTGATTTGCCGGGCTGTCCGGTCATTGACACAAACAGCCGAATCGGCGCATCCGGAAAATGGCCTCGCCCGATCGGAAAATATGAAAGTCTCGCATCTTAACCTCCTTGACCGTCCGTATCGGCTGATCTCCCTGCCGATATCCAAAGCAACCTCCATTTCGTATTTCAAAACCGAGAAGACGCTTATCGACGGACTATTACATAAGCTGAAAGGAAAACTCGGGGCCATTTTGACAGCGGCGGATTATCTTGGCAGTGGTCGCCGGCTTTCCGATGATGAAAGCGGGCATATGGTCGGAATTATCGAAATGGCCGCCGTGCAGTTGGAAACCATCCTCAACCGTTTTGAAGAGTATGTAAATCTGCCGGAATTGCAGGCAAAAAGCATGGACCTGGTAGCCTGTGTGAAAAACATGGCGTCCGTCAAGGCCGCCGGTGAATGTCCTATTCATGTAATATCGAGCCATGAAATGTTACCCGTCAAATCCGATGAACGCCTTATGCGCATGGCTCTTTCGGAATTGATCGATAACGCGCGTGAATCAGAAACCAACCGTGACTCGATTAGGATGACTCTTGAACGTGACCCCGAACTGATTGTTATAACCATTAGCGGCACCGGGCCTTCGACCGACACGATGCAACCCGTTTTAATGGAAAACATAGCGGATCCCTTTTTGTCGACCAAACCCGATCGCGCCGGTTTGGGGCTGACCATCGCCAAAAGGGCGATTGAGAGGTTGGGGGGCCGTCTTGAAATCGAGTGCTCGAATGCAGAAGGCTTTATGACCCGTCTTATATTCCCCACGCATTTTATGGAGACCAACGAAAAATGAAACTTGAAAATAAAACACAGGCCCGAATACTGCTGGTTGACGATGATGCCGTCTTCCGCATGGCAACAGAAGCGGCTCTTAAAAACAACAACTACGATGTCATCTGCGCCGGGGGGGTCAGCGAAGCCTGTGAATATCTTAAACGCGATGATATTGACCTGGTCGTAACTGATTTCAAAATGAACGACGGAACCGGGCTGGATATTGTGGCCGAGGCCCGGCAGAGACATCGCGAAATAGCGGTGATAATACTCACGGCCTATGGATCGATCAGCGACGCTGTCGAAGCCATGCGCCGGGGCGCCAGTTACTATATCGCCAAACCGGTCAAAACCGATGAATTACTTATGCAAATAGAAAAAGGTCTGGAAACCAAAAATCTACGCGAGGAACTCAACAATCTGCGCGAAGAGATCGCATGGAAGTATGGCTTCGACAGCATGGTCGGGACATCGGCACCGATGCGGCAATTAAAATCGCTGGCGGCGCGGGTGGCGGCAACCGATATATCGATCATCGTATCAGGCGAATCGGGCACCGGCAAAGAACTTCTGGCCAA
>CALAMC010000015.1 GCA_937925655.1 uncultured candidate division Zixibacteria bacterium
CTCTGGAATACCTGCTGAAACATCCAGAGTTTGCTGAGAGTGATAAAAAGCGGGGGCTACGAGACGAATTCCGCAACTGGGTAATTGAAAATGCGGCTTAGACATATATTTAACTTAACGATATTTATGGTCTTAAATATCCAATTTATCCTAAAAGGTGCTTGATCTTCCCCCCAAAAACTGGTATATATGAAACCTCATTACTTATCTTTGATAACCTTAACTCCACCAGCTAACCGCCACCCGCTCGTAAGAGCACTGTTGGCAGAACCATCAATACTTGTATTCTTCGCCGCAAGAAAAACCTTACTTTGAGGAATTTTATTGCGTCTCAAATTGTTTGCCAATAACCTGACTTTTTCTCTGGCCCATTCTTCCGCATTGTCGAGTGCATTTTCAGGCTGATTATGACCATTTAAATACAAGGTTTTCCTTGCTTCATCATCAAGTCCCTCAAAGCACTCGGTGTAGATAAGCCAAGCTGGGCAAAAATCTTGCTCAAACCTATGATCAATCAATAACTTTAGGAAATTTTGGTGTATTTGATTCTTCGGAACAAATTCAACCTGTCCCCCATTATATACCAGCTGGATATGAATGCCTGTTCTATTGCTTACTATCAGGTGTATTGTTCCGCCGGATACGTCTGCTTTGCGTGCAAAATCACATATCGGATTTTCGTCAGCTGGTATCCCCCAGTTTTTATCTGCAGACGTATAGTGAAGCTGAGGGCCGACATAATCCTTTTTCACTTCAAGCTTTTTCACCTTTTCATTAACTTTATCTATATCATGCCACTCACCCACAATAAGGAGATCTCCACCGTTACCCGGGCCCGTCATTTTCATCATTAATTGTGCAAATAGCTTATCGCCAATCATTTGCCTTATTTCTCTTTTAAATTCCCGGAGGGGTCCGCGTAGTACACCATAAGCCTTCAGCAATTTATGATTTTCAATGATCAGATTTTTAAAGTCTTCCGCTTCGTTTTTATCCGATAATAAAATATCAATGAGACGCCACCCAATCATTCCCAGGGTGCAATTATAGATATAACGCGGAAATGAACTGTTTTCGACTCCCTTGCTTCCTGATAATATATCCGAAACCGGTAAAGCCAAACTACTTTTGGGAATCGCCTTGATCAACGATTCATTTTTTAATAAGGTCCTGAGTCTATCCTTTGATTGACGATGCCATGTATACATATCTCTTTCAACGCTGCTTGGGTTGTCTATTGTACCGCAGCAAACCAAGCTTACACCGTAAGTGCCGTCCGCCAGCAAGGCTGGAGTATCTATACGAGTGCCCCAATATTTGATGCCTTCGATGTATTTTCTATGTTCTTCCGGATTTTCAGTCTTTATGCGTTGTATGGGCTTTTTAGTGCCATACCCTCTTCTCTCTGTGAGATAAAGAATTAAATCCTTGCCGTTCATTGGTTTAAGGAAGGCTGCGAATGGAGCCGCACCGCTTTTATAATGTGAGGACACCAAGGAATCGCACCAGCGCGCCTTGGCGAATATTTCAAGAAACCGCTTGTCGCGCAACAATAACGACGGTTTCATGTACATCAATTCCATTAAAATTTCATTCAGTTTTCTCTTTTCAAGACGCGTTTTTAGAAAGTAATAAATTATAGACATGCAAATACTTAACGCACCACTTGCATTTAGGCCGACTGCAAACGGCACATCTGTCCATACCTTTAGCGCGATGCCCTTACGGGGCCGAAACTCATCTCGCCATCTCTGTAATTCCCGCACAATGCTATCTCGGCTTTTATTCAAACCAGGCATTTGCGGGTCGTCCAAAAAATGCTCGTCTGGATCGAGTTTTAAAGGGTCAAATATGGGTGCTGTAGGCTTAACGTGTTTAATTTCGACCGTGCATTTTGGATTTATCGAACGATGAATCCCGACATATAGCCATAGGTTAATCGGCTGCATCAAAGCTGGATGGCCATATTCCACTGAATGTTCTCCTGTCCAGAAGAATAGACCCGGAGCCCTGACAACAATTTCACAATTTTCAAAAAATTTTTCTTTGGCTTCTTGAATTTTTTGCATTTTATGCCTCCCAATAATCCAGTCAGGTCAACCCATTGTGGTTTTAGGTGCCAACTTTGCCGATGATAAATAAATGAGCCATGCTTATGATCCTGCGTAACGATCCTGTAAGATTGCGGTAATATTATAACGAATAGCAAGGCTTCGGTCAATAGCTGGCAGCAAGAAACATCATCTGGCATCATTGAAACATCAATTTTGTGGCAGAATACTGTCTCCAGTTTTAATCCGAGACTTTATTTGGGTAAATTAAGATTCTGGCGTGCAATAAAATACGCCTTATGGAAATCTCCGTGCGTTTTTTCCGACATCATTTTACGGCTTATTCAATGAGAATCCTCTTAGGGTAGAGGCCCAGGTGTAACTGCAAACTGTGGCCTGAAAAGTCGGCAAAAGCCGAGGAGGAACAAAGTTTTTAAACGGAGGAATCAAATGAGAAAACCCAATTCTGCCCAAAGATGGGTCCGCGGAAGGACCCGTCAAATTACCGAAGCCGGTCTGGATATTGACCGTGCCAGAATTCTTCGCGATTCGATTAGCGAATCGGTGGAGCTTACTGCCAAATGGCAGCCGCAATTGGATCGGATTCTTTCCTATTTATCGGCTACTATGCCCGTCCATACTCCGGGCGGTGCGCCAAAACTATCCGGAGAAACGGCGATAAATAATCACCCGACCGAGTCAGAATCGGTCAGGATTGTAATGTTTCGGTCCCAAGCCCGTGGCCTTGGATGGCTCGCCGTCGCGGCATTAATGTGTGAGCTTGTTATTGCGGCCATGTTAGCGCCGTCGTTTTTCTTCGGGGTGCCAATATTATTAGCAAGTATTGTGGCCCTTATGATGGCTTTGTGTATAGCCGCCGCTTCCCATGGGACATTCATGGCGTTCTTGGACGTCTCAAGTCCCCTGCGCCAAATTAGGATATTGAGACTTATTGTAAATTGTTCGGTGATCACGTGCTGCATTCTTATTGTGCCGCTGTTGATGTCCCGTATTATTGTCCTGCCGTTACCTGTATTGGTGTTGAATTTGCCATTAGCTCTTTTGGGTCTTATGCTGCCGGTAACAGCGGGTGCTTGCAGCGCTCTTCGCAACATTTACTTGAGAGCCTGGGACAAAATGGCAAAAAGGGCTGAAATGATTGCTTTGGCACTCGAGGTCATAAAAAATGCCAGAAACAGATGGCAAAGGGAGTTGGCGTCTATTGGAACCGGCGATGAAAATCAAATGGATCTCGGACTGGATAGGCGCTTGGCATAGCCCCAAACACATTGCATTACATTGGAGGTGATACAATGAAAACGGCAATTTCTTTTCTGGCGGTCATATTGATTGTTCTCGGCGCCGCCACTTATGTTGACTCGAAGAGTGACAAAGGACACAGGCTTCTTATTTATATTGACCGCTCAAGTTCAATCCCGGAAGAATTATTCAGACAGGCATTGCAGGCAGTGGCCGATGCCCTCTGGTGCAATATCGTTGAGCTCGGAATAACTGAAATTTCTGTCCGGTGCTTTGACGACAATGTTAGTCTGGTAATGTTGCAGGAAAAAACTTTCATTTTACCGGATTTTCCCAAAGATTCCATACTCTCACAAATAAAAAAGCAATATGGAATAGTGGGATACGCGGCAAAGACCGAATACGACGCGGCCATTATAAATCATGGCCAACATTTAAAAAGCATTGTATCTGATGCGGCTTTGTATATCAGAAAGATCCAGGCAAGGTATGCCGTTATGACCGATATTGCCGGGCTTTTGGAGCATTTTGGCGAACTTGATGCCGCGGACCTCGTAATCGCGGTTACTGATCTTAAGGATGAAAATCCCGATGGCAAACTTCGCGAGATGGCGGTTCAATGTAGCGCCCAAACGCGCGTGGTAATTTTATATGTTCCGAGTAAATCAGACTTGCATGATCCACGCGGTGTCCGGGCCATAATGAAAGAACGCAAAGGGGCAGCAGAGAAGGCTTATCCTCGGTGTTTGGTTGTGCCTTTGCGTTGCGTTTCCAAAAGCTGGAAAGAATTGTTCAGGCTGGGGACAGGGGTGGACATTGAACTGCAAAAGGACGCGCAGGAAGTAAGTATAGAAGCCGGACAAACCATTTTGAGGTAAGGACAATGCTGACCTGCAATTTTGTAAAAAGCTATGCTGGTCAGACAGGGACACCCAGTCCGAATAAAAGAAACTTCAATAAAACCAGGAGGATCAATATGGTTGAATATCAGGCGATTCTAATTGGCGCTCTAATTGGATTTATAGGCAGTATAATAGGCGCCGCTGTGATGATTGGCAAAGTAAAACCTACGATAATTGCCGGTTTCGTAGGATTGGTTTTGGGTGCCGCCGGCGGTTATGCCGTGGCCCAATCTTTCCCTTCATCTGGAGAACAGAGGACGATCCAAGCCCCCTTTTGCTTGGCATCATATTTCTTTCCAACGGGATGGATGGGAGACGCCGAGTATGGACTGAAATATATCGAATTTGAGCCAAATTACCGAGCCTGTGGCCATGAGTATGATAGCGATAGTTCATGTATCAGAATTCATTATACCGTGGGTCCAAGCGGCTGGGCCGGAATCTATTGGCAGTATCCTGAAAATAACTGGGGAGATTATGCCGGGACACGGATCGAAAATGCCCGCCGGATATCATTTCGGGCGAAAGGCGCTTTCGGCGGGGAATTGGTCGAGTTTAAGACGGGTGGAATTAATGCTTCGGACAAACCTTTTTCCGATAAATTCATGGCGACACTTGGCCAAATCAGCCTTTCTGATGAGTGGCATAGATATGAGATAAATCTCGCAGGGCAGAATCTTTCCGGCGTGTTGGGAGCATTTGCTGTTGTTTTCCCGGCGCAAAACAATGGCGGCGGGAAAACGATTTTTATCGACGATATCAAATATGAGTAGAAGGGTAACAGGTGATGCCCGGCGTCTTAGTCGGGCATCATCAAAAATTAAAAATAACAAATGGGACAAGGAGTATTTAAAGTGTCTCAGGACGGACTTGATTTGACACTTGCATAAAAAGCGAGTGGTCATTTACCTCTGAATTAACAACAAAACAGGAGGTATTAGTAATGACCACCCGATTAGGCCTACTCGGTCAGCAGAAACTCATTAAGAAGAAACTCAGTCTTCTGGAACTGGGGGAATATCTTCAGAACGTATCCGAAGCCTGCCAAATTAACGGCTGTTCCCGTCAGCACTTCTACGATATCAAACAAGCCTACGAGAGTCAAGGGATAGATGGGCTCAAGGAAAAGAGTCGTCGGAAGCCCTGTCTGAAGAATCGGGTGGCTCCGGAGATCGAGGAAGCGGTGTTATTGATGGCTTATGAGTATCCGGCCTATGGTCAGCTGTGGGCGTCGAACGAACTGCGCAAGCAGGGGGTCTTGATATCTTCGGGTGGGATTCGCTCGATTTGGCTGCGACACGGTCTGGAGACGTTCAAAAAGCGGCTGCGGGCACTGGAAGAGAAGGCGGCCAAGGAAGGGGTGATTTATACCGAGGAACAGCTTCGGGTTCTGGAGACGGCTCGTCGGGAGCGGGAAACGGTTCCCGATGAGATTGAGACGCATCATCCGGGGTATCTGTTGGCCCAGGATACATTCTATGTCGGTTATCTCAAGGGGGTAGGACTAATCTATCAACAGACCGTGATCGACACCTACTCCTCGGTAGCCTTTGCCAAGCTGTATTCGGCCAAGGTGCCTCTGACGGCGGCGGATACGCTCAATGACCGGGTGGTGCCGTTCTTTGAAGAGCAGGATGTGGATATCCTGCGTATTCTGACTGATCGGGGGACCGAGTTCTGCGGTCGTCTTGACAAACATCCTTACCAACTCTATCTTCAGCTTCACGACATCGAGCATACGCGAACTAAAGCCAGGCATCCGCAGACCAATGGCATCTGTGAACGGTTCCACAAGACGGTTCTGGATGAGTTTTATAAACCGATCTTTCGAAAGAAGATCTTCCGGGCGATTGACGAATTGCAGGTGGAGTTGGATAATTGGGTCGAGCGATACAACCGGGAACGGACTCACCAGGGGAAACGGTGTCAGGGCCGAACTCCGATGCAGACTTTTATTGACGGATTGGAACTGGCCGGAAAGGCAAATTTGGAGAACGAGGAAAAACTGACAGCATAACAAAAACCTTCAGAGGTGGATGACTGTCAAATCAAGTATCGTTCAGTACAAATAAGTAAGGCAATCCCATATAAGACAAATGGAATTACTATCATAAATTGTTCCCAATTTTGATGCCCATTGTATGTTAGTCAAATCCACAAACGATCAAGAATCGGCTTTAACTCAAGGTTTTCTTCCTTGTCTTTTAATATTCTCAATGTGACGTCAACATCTGCAAATAACAAACCAGAAATTGTGCTTGGCCCAATGAGTGTAATATGCTTGATAATTTTCCCCGCCGTTTATTCTATTAAACATTTTGTTTGCCCTGCTTCCCCGCACCCGGATTATGGACAATAATCAATATATAATTCTGGCGGATAATCGCTTTCACTGGAATATACAATAATTACATTGCCGGTGCCCTCAATATTAAAGCCATAATTGCTGGCACAGTCAGTGATCCATTTTTGTACAATTGATTTTACATCAATTTCCCACCAATAGCCTGCAGAGGGGGGTGTTGATGTCGCGTAAGGTTGAAGTTCTCCACCAGGTTGATTATTCCAAGTGATACTGCTTTCTGACCAGCTCCCTATGGATCTCGCAATAATGGCATAACCACTACCGCGATCGAACACGAACAGTCTGAGAATTGCATTTTTGATCGTGGAACCACACGGGATTGCAGATAGATTAAACCTGACATATCCTCTGTAATTATAACCAGCTGAAGCCCCAAAGCCAAGATAATCATCGTCACCAAAATTTTGATTGGGTGTCAGTTGGCAAACCGTTGCATCGCCCGAGACATAGAAGAAATCCGCGTCGCAAATTGTCACAATTTTTGAATTTGACCAACTCGAGACAATACCTGTATGAGTGGCACAGCGAGCTTGAGCTTTGACCGAATAGGTTCCGGCGCTGGACCACGAATGCGAAGCGCTGGTTGATGAAGTCCAACCGGAATAGCTCCCATCACCCCAGTCAAACCGGTATTCAACTGAATGTCCGAGATTACTGGTCGAGCCCCCGGTGCTGTAGGTCAGACTCTGACCTGTCTCCCCACTGCTGGGACCGGTCGGTGTCGACGGAGTGCTGATCGTCTCTTGAGGTTGGGATTGTGTCGTAAAATCCCAAATATCCGAGCTGGTTGAAGCGCCATTGGGATCTTTGGCAACAATCCGCCAATAATATTTTGTGCTATAATTCAGAGTTCCAGGGGAATAGCTCGTTCCCGATTGAGAAGATGAAACAAGGGGAGGTGTTGAAGATGTGCCGAAATGAACATCATATATAAGCGCATCACCATCAGGATCTGAACAAATCCAACTCAATGTCGAAGTAATTGATTTATTTGTCGATTGATTTGGTGGTGCTCCAGAGGGTATATTGATTTCAGGTTTATTTGGGGATCGATTTGTAGACCCCGTTGTTGTGTTATCATCACCGCAAGTAAATATGATTAATGCGGTTAGAACCAATAATGCAATTGACCAGACGAGGCGTTGACCTTTTAGCATTACTCCCTCCACAGAAATTATAGGAATATTATATAAACATAATAATTCTGTCATGGGTCGGTCAAAACCGGCCATTGCGGGTCGCTTCAAAACCGGCCACTT
>CALAMC010000016.1 GCA_937925655.1 uncultured candidate division Zixibacteria bacterium
AAAGATTTTACTTGACGTTTAGGGATTATTGATTAGCTTCACCGTTTCTCTTTACTGACGCTTTTTTTAAGCTAACACGACAATTAAGGGGTTTTGGAAACGATGGAACAGACAACTATTCATAATATTAGAAATATCGGCATTGTCGCCCATATCGACGCCGGCAAAACGACTACCACCGAGCGTATCCTCTTTTTCACCGGCATGATTCACAAGCTCGGCGAAGTCCACAACGGCGAAGCCGTCATGGATTTCATGAAACAGGAACAGGAACGCGGCATCACCATCTCCTCGGCCGCCATAACCACGTCGTGGAACAAACATCAGATAAACGTCATCGACACCCCCGGCCATATCGACTTCACCCTCGAAGTGGAACGTTCGCTTCGCGTCCTCGACGGCATCATCATGATTTTCTGCGCCGTGGGCGGTGTTGAACCCCAGAGCGAAACGGTCTGGCATCAGGCCGACCGCTACCATGTGCCGCGCCTGGCTTTCATCAATAAAATGGACCGCCCCGGAGCCGACATGTTTCATACCATCGGCATGATGAACGAAGCATTGGGCGCCAACGCCGTGGCTTTCCAGATGCCCATCGGCGAAGAAGAAAAATTCGAGGGCATCATCGACCTGGTCACCATGAAAGCCACATACTACGACGGTCTCCAGCGCGTTTCCAGAGACATCCCAAAAGAACTCATGCCCCGCGCCCGCGAACTGCATGACATTCTCATTACTACTCTGGCCGATTACGATGACAGCCTTATGAGCAAATACCTTAACGAAGAGGAAATCACTACCGACGACATCATGCAGGCCGCCCGCACCGCCGTTCTTGGGATATGCATCACCCCCGTTTTCTGCGGCTCGGCCTTTAAAAACAAAGGGATTCAACTCCTGCTCGATGCCGTCGTCAACTATCTGCCGTCGCCCGTTGACCGCGGTTCGGTGCAGGGAACCGACATCAATAATCCCGAAACGACTCTCACCCGCCGCCCATCGCCCAAACCGCCCTTTTCGGCGCTGGCCTTCAAGATTATCAACGACCCCTTCGTCGGACAGCAGACCTTTATCCGCGTTTACTCCGGCGAACTCAAGGCCGGAAGTTATATTTTAAATTCGACTTCCGGCAAACGGGAGCGGGTCGGGCGCATCATGCGCATCCGCGCCGGGGAACGCCTGGAACTGCCCGAAATCAAAGCCGGTGACATCGCCGCCCTCATCGGCCTCAAAGCCACCACCACCGGCAACACGCTTTGCGACGAAGACGACCCCATTTTGCTGGAAAGCATCCAGTACCCCGAAACGGTTCTGGATTTACGTATCGAAGCCGAGGACAAAAAAGACCGCGACCGCCTCGGCATGGCCTTAAGCCGCATCGCTCTTGAAGACCCTTCGTTCACCGCGAGATTCGACGACGAAACCGAGGAGACGATTATCTCCGGCATGGGTGAATTGCATCTGGACATCATCGTCGACCGCCTTAAAACCGAACATAAAGTGGCCGTCAAAGTCGGTCAGCCTGCCGTCGCCTTCCGCGAGACGATAACCAATGAATGCAAGCATGTTTATCGATACAAAAAACAGACCGGCGGCAAAGGCCAGTTTGCCCATATCGAATTCCGCCTTGAACCCAACCCGGGCAAAGGTCTGGAATTTGACAACCATGTCAGCGGTGGACGCATTCCCAAAGAGTATATTCCCGGAGTCGAGAAAGGCTTCCATGAAGCCGCCGCCAAAGGGCTTATCGCCGGATTCCCCATGATCGACATGAAATTCGTGCTTCTCGACGGCTCCTATCACGAGGTTGATTCCAGCGAAATGACCTTCCGCATATGCACCGTCCACGCCATGAAGGACATTATTTACAAAACCGGACCCCAGCTTCTGGAACCGATCATGAAAATCGAAATCAATACGCCCGATGAATATATGGGTGATATTATCGCCGATATCAACCGCCGTCGCGGAAAAATCGAAAAGCTCCGCCGTTTCCGCAAGGGCTCGCAAAAACTTAACGGAACCGTCCCGCTCAAGGAAATGTTCGGCTACGCCTCGACCATACGAACCCTTTCCAGCGGACGCGCCAGTTTTTCCATGGAATTTCTCGACTACCGGCCTCTGCCCAAAACCATCGAAGAAGCCGTTATCGCTGAAAAACTGCAGAAAAAAGTGGCGTAACACCTCGGGATTCATATTTTTTTGCCCACCCTCTTATATTGGACTATTATAGTCTTTATTTATGCCATAACAATGCCCATATTCTCCGTAATTTAACCGGAGAAACGAATGACTTATTTATCCGACCCCAAAACCCGCCTTCTTGCCAGACTGGATATTACCAGCTCTCTGGCTAATCCCATATTGGATATCGCCGCCCGTTTCTGGGATGAAGACCGATACGGCGCCTTTAAAACATGCTATAAATCCATGCGCTGGCTCGATGACCTGGTCGATAATCACAAGACCTCTCCGCACTGCAAAAACCATGAAATCATTGAAAGCATCGACCGCCAAATAAACGGCTGGATTGAAGCACTATCGAATAAAAAACCTATTGACGATGACCAGAGTCATTTGCTTGAGACTCTCGACCGCTTCAATATTCCGGATTGGCCCTGGGAGAAGCTGACCAAATCCATGCTATACGACCTGCATCACAACGGTTTTTCCAGCCTGCCGGGATTTTTAAGATATTGCGAAGGAGCGGCGATCGCGCCGGCGGCTGTCTTTATGCACCTTTGTGGTGTTACCAAATGCGGCGATAATTACATCGCCCCCGCTTTCGACATAATCACCGCCGCCCGCCCGCTGGCCCTGTTCGCCTACTTCATTCATATCATCCGTGATTTCCAGAAAGACATCAAACAAGGCTTGTGCTATTTTCCCGATTCCATGCTGAAACGATTCGCCCTGAAACCGGCTGACCTCGAGCATATCGCGTCTGGTGACCCCGTCACCGGAACCTTTCGCGGCCTGGTCGGCACATATAAATCCATCGCCGGCAATTTCCATGGACAGGTCAAACGGATGTCCCGAAAAATATATCCCCACTTAAGCCCCGAATATCAGTTCAGCCTTGAAGTGATTTTCCAGCTTTATTGCCAGATATTCGAAAAAATCGACCACCGTCGCGGCAGCCTGCTGACGCCCGACCTCATTCCGACTCCCGATGAAATAACCCGCCGCATAAGACGCACAGCGCTGGAATTTGCCCCGATAATGCCCTGATTGCCCCGGCCCTATTCATCCATGCCGAAACCCTCGAGGCTTCGGAAATTCTTGTACTGGGCCGAATCGATAAATGTCTGGGGATGTTTTAAATACGTGATAATCCCGTCGATCATCTGCATGTGCATATTTTCCTCTTCGGCAATCCGCTGGAAAACTCTTTTGCGGGCATCATTCTCTTCCATTCCGGCCTTTTCACGGTAAAACTGCTCGGACTTGACTTCCGTCTGAAGCGCCGTTTTCCATACGGAAATAACGTCATCCCCGTATGGCTTGCGATTGGCCGCCGCCGACAATTGCTCGAAAATATTCTGCACATTATTAAGAGTCTTCGTCCCCGCCAGGAATTTCACCCCGGATACATCCGCGGGGTCCTCCTTCATGCGCCGGAAAATTTCATAATGCCGCGCCTCTTCCTCCGCCAGCTGCAACAATACATCCCTTAATTCCGGCACCCCGATCAAGGCGGCGTGTTTTTCGTAATACGCTTTCCCATCGGTTTCCATTTTCATGGCAAATTCAAAAACATCCATATTCTCTCCATATTTTTTATTGATATAATAAAACCGTCAGGAATTGTCAAAAGCAATATGACGGGGAATTACCGCCAAAACAACACACTACTTTTTATCGATGACCTTCGGCTCACGGATACGATCAAGAAAAGATACGACTTTATGCCCGAAATAATTATCTGCCCATTGATAGATGTCATCCTTAAGGGCAGTATTCAAAGTTATGAATTTATAACCCTTTTCTTCAAGAGTTTTCAAAACGTCTTCCAGAAAAAGACCATTCAGACGACTGGCGCGCAACTGCAGGATATGCCGCACCGGTCGGCCCACAACTTCCATCGCCAAATCCTCGGCGGCCGCCACCCGCGACAGAATATGCTCGACATATTCCCCGCGCAACTGCTCCACCCCGGCGCTGTCTCGCCGCTTGAGAAGATTTTCCAGCGATAAATTATAAACGAAATCCTCGACCAGAATGGTCGCCGGAACCGCCGTCATTTCGTTTTCATAAAGGTACGTTTCGATCTGCATCTTGACATCGTACTCATCACCATAGTGCAACAGCGGATACCGGAAATACCTGTCACCGATGCGATAAACTTCCAGTATATCCTCTATCGCGTCGCGGCCCTTGGCGATATCCCCGATAAACACCTCCGGCGGCGCATCATAGATATTTTGACCCGAAAACGTCTGGAACCCGAGCACATGCCCCCGATCGAGCCACTTAATCAACAAGTCCCAGTCCCCGGCGACATGTTCGCCGACCACGAATCCGACCGCCTTGGCACCGTGGCGGTCCAACGCCGCCAGAATAGAATCGGTGATATCGATTCGCTCTTCACGCGTATAATAATTCTCGGCAGGGAGATTGTCGAACGTTATACAGACGCGATTATTGACCGTCGGTTTATCCTGGGCCAGGCCATTCATGGGAATAATCCCGATGACCAGAACAGCCAATACCTGCCAAAGTAAGCAAATTCGCATATTCATAAAGGTTTTATATCAGGTCGTATTTTTTTTAGCAACAAAAATTTTCGCCGGGGTTACCCTCTATAGCCTATGTCCCATACTCTGTTCACGGCGCCATCCATTTTGACTGAGGTTGTTAACTGTGACAATTTTTGTCCGATATAGATATAGACGATTATGGCGTCGGGAAACCACGGCACACCCGAAACCCCTGAAGGTGCCGACCCGGAATCATTATGCGTCGCAAAGTCAGCCGACGACCGGAATTGTCCCCGACTATTTCGTTATAACTAATAAATTTTGGAGGTTCCAGTTACTATGCGTAGGATTTTGTTTATTGATCCCCGCCCCGATGATGCTCCGAAATCGGAAGAATTACTCGCCAATTTTAAAGACAACTGGGAAATCAAAACTGCCGATTCCGGCCGGGAAGCACTGCGATTTTTCGACGAGGAAGATTTCGATGTGGTTGTCAGCGAAATGGTTCTCGTCGACATGATCGGACCGGAACTGTTACGAAAAATCCAGAAAATAAATCCAGGGGCTATACGGATTATACTGACTGCCAACAACGACAGGGAGCTGGTATTCAAGGCCATCAATGTCGGTCACCGCTTTATCGCCAAACCCTGCTCGGCCGCCCTCCTGTGCAAGGCTATCGAAAACTCGCTGGGGTTACGCGATCTGCTTAACAGCGACGAACTCCATATCCGCATCGCGTCCATCGACACCTTGCCCAGCCCACCGGAGATTTATGATAAACTAGTCGATGAATTACGTAGCGAAAACACTAGCGCTCGCCGTATTGCTGATCTGATCAAAAAAGACGTGGCCATCACCGCCAAAATTTTACAGATGACCAATTCGGCCTATTTTGGCCTGCCAACCCATATCGAAAGCATTCTCCACGCCGTTAATTTCCTTGGCCTTAACACAATCAGAAGCCTGGTTTTGGCGGCGGGCGTATTCAGCCGGTTCCATGACCCCGGCTTGCCCGGGTATTCAATTGATTCCATATATTCGCGATCGCTTCTGGTTGGAACTTGCTCGTGGAATATCGCCAATGCTTTCGGGCTTCACTCCCGGCTGACCGACGATGCTCTTATGGCCGGAATGCTACATGACGTCGGCAAACTGGTCATGCTATCGCATTTTCAGGAGGAACTCAAGGAATCAATTCATATTTCCAGAACAAAAATGATCCCAATGCATCAGGCGCAGCGCGAAGTTCTAAGTGTATCCGATGCCGAAATTGGCGCCCACTTGCTTTCAATTTGGGGTCTTCCCGATTCCATCCTCGAAGCCGTCGCCCTACATTACACGCCCAGCCGCGCGCCTAGTCCGATATTGAACGTTCTGACTGCCGTGCATCTGGCCTTCGCCATCGGTCACGACCAGCATAATAAAATCCGTGATGATGAAAAATCCGCGGTGGATAAAACGTACATTTCCAGGCTCGGCCTGACCGAGCAATTACCCAGCCTTCGCAGCTTTTGCAACGCCGCCATAGTTTAATCAAAGTGCATGCAAAAACCCCGCGACCTTATCGTCGCGGGGCTGCTATTTCTATGCGGAAGGGGGGATTTGAACCCCCACGCCGTCAAGCACTACCCCCTCAAGATAGCGTGTCTACCAGTTCCACCACTTCCGCAATTCAAGTTCTTAATTGCCACCACCGGAAGATGGCGTTTCCGAGGGTTGCACGTCGGCCGGAGGCAACTGGCCGGGTGTTTCACCCTCCTGCGGAGGAATTACCTGCCGTTGCGCCGCCTGACGCTCCAATTCTCTCTGGGCTTCGCGAGTCACAGCCGATTCAGTCGTCCCGAGGGCGCTGCCGCCACCGGTACGATTGGCCGACATATAAGCCAGAACGCCGCAATTGAGCATGAATATTATCGCCAGGACCGTTGTCGCCTTGGATAAAAACGAGGCCGCCCCGCGGCCCCCGAATACGGCCCCGGATAAACCGGTCCCGCCGCCGCCGAAAGCTCCGGCCAAACCTTCACCTTTGGCCGATTGCATCAATACCACTATCACCAGCAAAACACAAACGATGGTGTGGAAAATGATCATTGCCGTAAACAATTCAGACTCCTTTACTGTACAGAATCAACTATTTTCGCAAACTCATCCGCTTTCAGACTGGCTCCGCCGATGAGACCGCCGTCGATATCCGGCTGGCTTAATAATCCCGCCGCATTAGTGCCGTTCATCGAGCCGCCATACTGAATGGTTACCTCATCGGCAATATCGCCGAATTTCTTCCGCAGTCGGGCACGAATAAACGCATGGACTTCCTGCGCCATCTCCGGCGTGGCCGTCTTGCCTGTCCCGATCGCCCAGACCGGTTCATAGGCAATCACCACGCGTTCGATGTGCGCGGCATCCAGATCCTTCAATGAGCCGTCCACCTGACGCCCGACAATCTCTTCGGTTCGCCCGGTTTCCCGCTCTTGGAGCATCTCCCCGACGCAGACAATCGGCCGCAAGCCCTTTGTCAACGCCAGCTTAACCTTGGCATTAACCGTCTGATCGGTCTCGGAAAAGTATTGCCGCCTTTCCGAGTGGCCCAAAATAACGTATGAGCATCCGATTGTCAAGAGCATGTCGGGCGATATCTCGCCGGTAAAGGCCCCCGCTTCGGCGGCATACATATTCTGTGCCCCCAGCTCAATATTCGAGCCCTTAATGGCATCGGCCACGTCAGACAGGGCCGTAAACGGCGGACACAACACCACCCGAGCCTTCGCCGAATGGCCTACCTTTTCCACCAGGCTCAACGCCAGCGCGATCGCCTCGGCGTTGGTCTTGTTCATCTTCCAGTTGCCGGCGATAATAATCTGCCTCATATCAGACTACCACCCTGGCATCCGACAAGGCTTCCACACCCGGAAGGACTTTCCCCTCCAGATATTCCAGCGATGCGCCGCCTCCAGTTGAAATATGCGTCAATTTGTCTTCCAACCCGGCCTTTTTAACGGCCGACGCCGAATCGCCGCCACCAACAACCGTAACCGCCCCTTTAGCCGTAATTTCCGCCAGTATTTTCGCAATCTCGATAGTCCCCTGGGCGAATTTCTTGACTTCAAACACGCCCATCGGGCCGTTCCAGACCACGGTTTTGGCCGGGGCCAGTTCCTTTTTAAACAGCTGAAGCGTTTCCGGCCCGATATCCAAACCTTTCATGTCATCAGGAATAGCATCGACTGAAACCACCCGGCTGTCAGCCGATTCGTCGGCCTGCGCGGCAATAACACAATCGGTCGGTAAAATCAACTTGACCTTCTTCTTTCGTGACGTTTCCAAAATTTCTTTGGCCAGATTTATTTTATCATCTTCCAGAAGCGATTGACCTATCTTTTTGCCCATCGCCTTGAAAAACGTAAAAATCATACCGCCGCCGATTAAAATGGCATCGGTTTTGTCCATTAGATTCTGGATAACATCAATCTTCCCGGAAATCTTGGCCCCGCCCAAAATAGCCACAAATGGCCGTTTCGGATTGTCCAGAGCCTCGCCCAGATATTTCAATTCCTTTTCCATTAAATATCCTGCGGCGCAGGAATCTATGAAGCGTGTGACGCCTTCCGTCGATGCGTGCGCCCGGTGGGCCGAACCGAAGGCGTCGTTTATATACATTTCCGCGTGCGCCGCCAACTGCGTGGCAAAACCGGGGTCGTTCTTTTCTTCTTCATTGTGGAACCGCAAATTTTCCAGAAGCAGGACGTCACCCTCCTTCATGGAATGCACCATCTCCGATGCCTCGGCCCCGATGCAATCGGGGGCGAATTTAACATCCTGTTTGAGTAGCTCCGAAAGACGCACCGCCACCGGACGGAGTGACATCTCCGGCACCGGTTTGCCTTTGGGACGACCCAAATGTGAACACAAAATGGCTTTGCCGCCGTCTTCGATAACTTTCTTTATAGTCGGCAAAGATTCGATAATGCGGCGATCATCGGTGATATTCAGATTGTTATCAAGGGGGACATTGAAATCGACCCGGATGAGAACCCGCTTGCCACTATAATTCATATCGGATATGGTCAGTTTATTCATATCAAACCTCGCTTTTCGAAAGCTGGATAGCCCATTATACCATCTTCAGAATCATATCGACCATGCGGCATGAGAATCCCCATTCATTGTCATACCACGAGAACACTTTGGCGAATTTGCCGTAGCTCATGGTTTGCAGGGAATCGAAGACGGAGCTGTGCGAGTTGCCGATCACGTCGGTCGAAACAATCGGATCCGTGCAGTACTCCAAAATATCTTTCATAGGACCGTCGGCGGCCGCCTTCATGGCGCCGTTGATGGCCTCGGCTGACGCCTCTTTCTGCAATATAACGGCCAGATCGACCAGCGAACCATCCGGTGTGGGCACGCGAATGGCACAGCCGTCGAGTTTGCCCTTGACCTCCGGAATTACCAGGGATATGGCTCGCGCGGCCCCAGTCGTGGTCGGAATCATAGACATAGCCGCGGCCCGGGCTCGACGAAGATCTTTATGTGGTAAATCGAGAATACGCTGGTCATTGGTATAGGAGTGAATGGTCGTCATATATCCCTTTTCGATGCCGAAGTTGTCCTGCAACACTTTGGTAATCGGCGCCAGACAATTGGTCGTGCAACTGCCGATGGAAATGATATGGTGTTTGGCTTTATCATACTGGCCGCAGTTGACACCCACGACAAACGTGCCGTCGGGCTCTTTGGCCGGGGCGGAGATCAATACCTTTTTGGCACCCGCCGTGATATGCTTGCCGGCCCCGGCTTTATCGGTGAAAAGACCTGTCGATTCCACGATTACCTGTGCCCCCAGCTTGCCCCAGGGCAAATTGCCCGGATCGCGTTCGGCGCTGATCGGAATTTCCTTACCGTCAACAATTATGGAATTGTTCGTACTGCTGACCTGGCCCTGATATTTCCCATGAATCGAATCATATTTAAGAAGATGCGCCAGCGTGGTGGCATTGGTAATATCGTTGATACCGACAACTTCAATACCCTTGCCGTGCGCGGCCCGTAACACCAGACGTCCGATGCGACCGAATCCGTTAATCCCGATTTTAATAGCCATTGCTTCCTCCTGATTTTTAATTAAATACTATTCCCTATTTAAAAATATACCCGGCACCAAATGTAATCTGGTATCCGGAAAAATCCTTTACTCCGTCAAATTCCCCGCCGAAGTCGGCCGGGGTGTATCGCACATTGGCTGTAAGAGCAATCTGATCGGCCACCGGAAAATCAATGCCCCCGCCTAACGTATAGGCAAAAGCCACTTCGGTTTCCTGTTCCGCGTCATAATAACCGCTATAAATATACCTGAATACCGGACGATTCCCGATCACCAGCCCCCCTCCGGCCTGCAAATACGGCTTTAATGACATTCCGGAAAACCCCGCCAGCGGATAGAGTTTCGCCGTCGCGAGAATTGGGTAAATGTTTAACTGACCCTGGTAGGTATTCCCGGCATCCTGTATTTCAATATCACCTCGCCCATAAAGACCGATGATAAACTCCGCCGCAAGAGCCGGCCGTAAATTGCTGCTGAAAAAAAATTCACCGTAAAAAGAAGAATTGGAGGTGTTCTCATTATTGACGGTTAAATCATCGCCCGTATTAACCCAGACACCCAGCCGTCCCCCGATATATTTTTTCGAAAAAAAACCAAAGGGGTCCGCCTCGCCCGCCTGTATTGCACTGCCCGATATCAGACACAGGATGCAAACCGCCGATATTAGTATCTGTTTGTTTGGCATTGTCATCTCTTTTCGGTCATTTTCATTATGTAATAAATTCCTAAAAATTCATCCGGCATCAACAAAAATCACTCCTGACAAAAGGTCGTATCCCGATCATTTTTCCCCGGCCAAGCATTTATTTCATTTCAACCGGAAACAAATGCAGGGCGTTCCTCCTGTAGTCAAACAAAATCGTGAATTTCTCCCAAAAAGCGGTGCCGATATTGCCATCGACGTCGGCCGACCGAAGCAATCCCTCCGTGCCATCGGTTATAACCATCGGTATGGTCTTGACCTCGACCTCACCGATCCGGAAATCATGCCCGGTCGCGGCGATGGCCGTCGTGGCCCCGCCGACTCCGCCGACCGTCATCTGTTCACGGGATTCGATCAGCCCCTCGCTGAATTGGCAGTTATCGATGAACGTCTTGTGCATGATTACCCCCAGCGGGTTACCCAGGTCCACCAAAAAATCACCGGCACAATTTCCCATGCTTGCTTCTATTATCGGAACTTTCATCATTGTTCTGAAAGGGATAACCGCCCCGCCGTAGGCGGGAATTACCGCATTCGGGTTATACGCGGTCATAATACGGCCGGAAAAATCAATCTTCAAGGGGAACCTCGAAACAAAATCAAAACCCATAAGTCCGGCGAAATCATCCCCGAATCTTAAATTATGCGCATAAAAATCAATGACGGCAATCTTCTGGTCATAGAGCGTAATTTTACCTATTGCGACCGAATCCAAAGAAGCAAGAGCCGCTTCGCCATACCCGGCGGCACCCTTCGCCAGCATCCCCCCGGCCGTTTCAAGCCCGATTCGGTCGGCAAAACGCTTGTCAAGGGCATTCATCCCCGCCCCGGAATCGAGAATAAACAGAGCGGCCACAGTATCACTGACTGCCGCCCGGAACATGATATAACCCTTTTCATATATAATGGGCACCACGACCGAATCGACATCATCCCGAAAAACGTAATCGACCTCATGGACAAGACTCATAGCAAAAATTGACTCATCTATCTCCGGATTGATTTCCGTTTTAGAAATGAACATGGTATCATTCAAAAGAGGGTTCGATGATTCTGTCCAGCTGGTCATCGGCATAACATACCCCTCGATTTCCCGGAAATCGGCCAAATGTGTCACCAGCGTTATCTCATCCAGAAAAGACCGGACCATTTCCAACCGCCCGGTCTGCTCGCCCACGTAAAGAATAACCGAATCGCCCCCCGGAGGATAGGCTTTGAATTCATAATAGGGGATATTATTAATCAATGCTCCACCCATGAAAATCGGCCGCTCCGCGTCTTCCCGTAAAAAAGTATAATTCATCACATACATGGAATTCATCACGATTTTGTATTCCATGCCCGTTAGTTCCACGTATTGGCCATTGGGATCAAGCATCCATGCCTTATATCCATCGTATCCCTGGGCCATTTTCATGATACCCAGGTCGACGGTCTGATACATTTTATTGGGCGCGACAAAATACGATTCAAAGGTTCCCTTCAATCCCGCCAGATGGATCGTTCCGGCCTGCCGGTACGACAGAACATTGAGGGCCATGTTTTTTTGTTCGGGAGACATGATATCGGATATATCCGGGTCTTTTTCGGCCAATATCGATGTCGTCATTACCATCAGCGCCACCAGGCCAAATCTAAGAATATTCATAACATACTCCTAATACTCGGTCCAGTAATAATCGGCCATGACAATAAAACCTGCCAGCATCCATGATAATATCAAAGATGTCCCCCCATAGCTTAAAAATGGCAGAGGAAGCCCTGTAACCGGTGTCAGGCCGATAGTCATACCGATATTGACAAAAAACTGGAAAAACAATATCGTCAAGGCCCCCCAGCATAAATACGAGGCGAATCGGGAACGACATTTGGATGCTATGACAATGCCACGATAAAAAATATATCCGAACAGTATCAGGATCAACAGCGTTCCCCAAATCCCGAATTCCTCACCGAGAACCGAAAAGACAAAATCGGTGTGCCGCTCGGGAAGATACTTCAACTGGCTCTGGGAGCCGCCCAAAAAACCTTTGCCCAAAATTCCCCCGGAGCCGATGGCTATCTTGGATTGAATTATCTGATACCCGGCCCCGCGAGGATCACGACCCGGGTCCAGAAAGGTAATAATACGCAGCTTTTGATAATCGGCCAGGCGATTCCAGAAAAACGGCGTTATCATGCCGAACGCCAGATTAGTTATCACCACCCCGGCGCTGAATAATACCGATGGGCGCGTTACCAGGATTACGGCGATCAGGATGATCAGATATATGATCCATGTCACCCAGTGAAAAGCCGCCAAAAGCGATATTATCGGTGACACGATGAAAAGCAGATACAATACCGGTAATCCCGACCAGAACCACAGGCTGAACAGAAGGGCCACGAATACCAGCGATGTTCCCAAATCCGGTTGTTTTAGTATAAGCAGCACGGGGATTACCGTCAGGGCGGCCGAAATGAATAGCCTCCGAATCGACTGGGGACGCAATTTGGTAAAAGCCAGAAATCGCGACAATGTTACCAGTAGCGCCAGCTTGGCAATTTCCGAGGGGGTCAAATGAAACGGCCCCAGAGCGAACCATCGTGCCGCACCTGAAACAGATTGCCCGACAAAAAACACTGCAACCAGCATAATTAACGCAACGGCATAGAAAAAATAAGCGGTGAAGTCGAACATTTTCAGCGGCAAATGAATGAGGGTGGCAAAAATGGCCAAGGCCGCCACGCCCCATAAAATCTGCTTTTTGTAAAAATTCAACGAGTGGCCGCTTATGGAATCGTACTGCGCCGAATAAATTAAAATTATTCCGATAAGCGTCAGAAGGAAAGCCGCCAGGATAAGCTTCCAGTCCAGTTGTCGGTAATTTAGCGTCATCTCACGGTTTTTCCCCGCCTTCGGCCAGAATCGAATCGGGTTTGACCAGGTATTGCCGGAAAATCTTACCCACCACGGGCGCCGCCCACTCGGAACCGTGTCCGGCATTCTCCACTATGGCGACCGCCACAATGCGGGGATCATCGGCCGGGGCATACCCGACAAACCAGGAATGTTCATTACCATGTGGATTTTGGGCCGTACCGGTTTTCCCGGCGACACGATAATGGCTGTTTCTTAATCTCTTGGCCGTTCCGCGTTCACCATGCACGACCAACTCCGCCGATTTCTGCAGAGTCTCCAACGTCCTTTTTGAAAACGGCAGGCGAAAGGATACCTCCGGCCGCTTATTCTCGATCGATCCGTCATGGTGAAGCAATTGCTTAACCAGGTGTGGCCGGTAGACGACCCCGTCATTGGCTATCCCGCAGTAAAACTGGGCCAGCTGCAAAGGTGTAATGGTAAATTCCCCCTGCCCGATGGCCAGATTAAGCACCAGGTAATGAGTCCAGCCTCTTGGCCCATAGACCTTGTTATAATAGGCCGAACTGGGAACGATCCCCTTCAGCTCTCCGGCAATATCGATTCCGGTTTCTTTACCGAATCCGCACTTTTCCGCATAAGAACCGAAATTATCTACGCCCAAAAGCTGGCCCACCTGATAAAAATAAACGTCACAAGATTGTTCAATGCCTCCGTACACATCCAGCTTGCCATGCCCGCGCGGTTCCCAGCACCGGAAAAAACGATCGCCGAATCTCATCCCTCCAAGGCACGGCTTGAAAGTAGTCATATCGGTTATAAGACCCAGTTCCAGAGCGGCACCCGCCGTTAAAAGCTTCGATGTCGATCCGGGCGGATATAATCCGGCCATGGGACGATTCAACAGCGGGTGAAGTGAATCCGATATTATTTTCTGCCATTCTTCGGGGGAGATTACTCCCGAAAATATGTTGGGGTCAAATCCCGGAAATGACGCCAGTGCCAGAACTTCGCCGTTGCGGGGATCCAACGCCACCACCGCTCCGCTGTAGTGCATACTATCGAATAGATTGACAATATATCGCTGCAAATTCAAATCGATCGTCAGAACGATATCATCCCCGGGGATGGCCGGAAGGCTCGGCCTTCCCTCATAATGTCCCACCAGCTGACCACGGGCGGTGACTTCCATGTAATTCGTTCCCTCGATGCCGCGAAGGTTTTCGTCATAGGCCTTTTCAATACCTTTTTTGCCAATCATGCTTCCGGGACGGGGACTCCTGTCGGCCTCTTTGTCGATTTCTTCCGGTGAAATTTCACCCAGATGACCGATAAAGGCCTCCGCCGATACCCCCTGTTCATACTGGCGAACCGACTCGACACGATACGTGACCCCCGGATATTCTCGTCTTTGCTCCTCCAAAATGGCGATGACTTCGATATCCTGACCACGTTTGACCGGGGTAGGAATATAGTTACTGATAAAATTATTGCGCAGCCTTTTTTCGACCTCGGCGGTATCCAATCCCAATAGTTCAGCCAGGCGTGGAACGGTCACACCCTCGACCATTTCGAACGGAACGATGGAAATCGTGAACGACAGCCGATTATCGGCGATCACCTGCATGTTCCGGTCAAAAATCAGGCCCCGCTTGGGTATCACCGGCTGGACACGGATACGGTTGTTCTCCGACTGCAGATAAAACTGGTCATGTTTCAATATCTGGTGATAGACCAACCCGCCTATCAGAAGTAACATGAGAATTAAAATGAAAACTCCGGCGATTATTACCCGCGTTTCCTTATGAGTGACTGACAGCGGCATGATTTAAAATAGGGCCTTGAATTTGGTCCAGGTTATCCGGCCATCTCGATACATGAAGTAGACCCAGCCCAAAACCCAGGTGTAAAATACACCGGGAATTATATAACGGTACAGCATCATGAAAAAACCGGCGCTGGAAACGGCGAGGCTTACGGCCAGTTTGTGAAAAAGTATGCCTCCTGCCAGAAGCAGCAATCGTGAGGCAAGCGATTCCAGATTGACGCGTAGGCTCAAATGCCTGACAGTCACCGCCAGGATTCCAAGAAACAACAGCTCCCATGGCATCATTTCGAGCCTCGTAGCCCCCACAACGATGGCCGCCGCCAATGCAAACCATAGCGCCGTCAGTTCGCTTTTATAAATGGCCACCAGACAGACCATCAGGGCCGCCAAATCAATCGTTACCCCGTAGATGGAACTGACGTCCGAAAAAATGGTGACGTGGAAACCCAAAAGGTATAAATACAGGATATAGGGCATTATGCTCATTGCGGCTCTTTAAATAATACGTACAATTCGTCGATTTCGTTAAGGTTTACGGCCGGCTTCAGAAATACTTCCTTCAATATCTCGCCCCGCTCGACATAGACCGAATCCACCACCGCCACGGTCAGTCCGGCGGGATAAATTCCGCCTAACCCGGACGTGATTATCAAGTCGCCCGCGGCGATGTCGGCGTCGGCCGGGAGATTATCAAAATACATTCCCCGAACGGGTGAAAAGCGAACAATCCCCAGCTGACGGCTTTCGGCGGCTCGACCGGAAACCGCATTGGACGGGTCGGTCAACAGCTGCACCGTGGCAAAATCCGGCATAACCTCCTTGATTTTGCCTGCAAGTCCGAAGCGATTGATGACCGGTTGATCGATACGTATAGAATCATTGCTCCCCTTGTTGATAAGGGCCGATACCGGGTAGAGCTGGTGCCCCATGGAAACGATCTTAACCGGAACAACGCGGGAATTTTCCGGGGGATCGAAACCAAGGAACTCGCGCAACCGCTGATTTTCGCGCCGAGCTTCGGCCATAGCCGAAAGCTGTGTGGTGACCTCGGTCAACGCATTTCTTAACCGCCGGTTTTCTTCGGCCACGCCCTGCAGATCAACAATGTAATTTCTAAGCTCGGAAAATGGATAGAGTATAAACAGACCGGCCACATCACCCGCCAACGGCCGTATAAAATTCGGCGAAAAAATTATGGACATCAGAAACGCCCCGGCCAGAATATAAGCAAGCAATCGACGATTCCTGCCGAAAACCGTCCGGATTCCCGTCATGTATCAGACCTCCCTGTCCCTTTCGACTATTCGACCGTGTCCAGCATCTGAAGCAATTCCCCCGGCGATGTCACCATCATCATTTTCTTCCGGTTATCCTCCGATTTCATGATGTAGGACAAGCGGGCCATTACGTTCAGATGTGCCCCGATGGCATCCTCCGGGGCCGCAATCATGAAAAACAAGTGGACCGGTTTATGATCCATGGCGTCGAAATCAATCCCGGCACCGCTACGCCCGAAGGCAATTACGATACCCTTGGTGGCCGTCGTCTTGGCGTGCGGGAAGGCCACTCCATAACCGACCCCAGTCGTCACCAGCTCTTCACGTTCCTTGATATCCCTCAGTAAAGAATCGGCATCTTTAACCAGACTCGATTTGGCCGCCAGCTGGACCAATTCCGCCAGAACCGAGTCCTTGTCTTTCGATTTGAGTTCGAACGATATCAGGTCTTCCGAGCAGAATTTAGAAAGTTTCATGGGCTACCTCAATATTTAAAAACTTTCCGCCTCGTCAATCAACAAAATCGGGATGTCATCCTCGATGCGATACATCAACCGACTTTCCTCACAAATCAGGCGATTATTTTCTTCGTCATATTTCAGTTTTGATTTGCTTTTCGGGCAAACCAGAACATCCAGCAGTTCTTTAGACAGCGCCATCAGTGCCTCCTACTCCCCGTAAACACCGATTTTCCGGAACTTTTCAAGCCGCTCCGCGAGCAATTGCTCCGTCGGCAGCTTTTCGAGTTCTCCGAGGGTTTCCATTATTTTGTTTTTAGCGGCCAAAGCCGCGGCCCGGTGATCGTTATGAGCGCCACCCGGTGGCTCGGGAATTATTCCGTCAATCACGCCCAGTTCCATCAGGTCCTCCGAAGTCAGCTTGAGGGCTTCCGCCGCCTGCGGAGCATGCGCCGCATCTCGCCATAATATCGCCGCGCACCCCTCCGGCGATATCACCGAGTACCATGAATATTGCATCATGAACACGCGGTCGCCGACCCCTATCCCGAGCGCTCCGCCCGACGCCCCTTCGCCGATAATAATGATGACAATCGGGACTTTCAGGACGGCCATTTCGCGCAGATTGCGGGCGATTGCCTCGGCCTGCCCCCGTTCTTCCGCTCCAATACCGGGATAAGCTCCGGGTGTGTCGATCATAATCACCACCGGCCGATTGAACTTTTCGGCCAGCTTGAACAAACGCAAAGCCTTGCGGTATCCCTCCGGATGCATCATTCCGAAATTGCGGAACAATTTGGCCTTGGTATCCCGACCCTTCTGCTGACCGACTACCATAATCGGACGACCGTCGATTTTGGCAAATCCCCCGACCACTGCCTTATCGTCGGCGAAATACCGGTCGCCGTGGAACTCCACGAAATCGGTCATCATTAGCTGGATATAATCGAGCGTGTAGGGCCGCCGGGGGTGACGGGCCAGCTGTACTTTCTGCCAGCGCGTTAAACCGGTAAATATCTCGTGCCGTAATTTTTCAACCTTTTCTTCTAGCGAAGTGATTTCACTGTCCAGGGTGATATTGGCACCGGCCGCGAAATCTTTCATATCGGAGATTTTTTTCTCCAACTCCGCTATCGGCTTTTCAAAATCAAGAATTTGCCTGTCGTTCATAAAGAACCTGTTTTTAACACATTCCCGGCCCCAAGCCGGATTAATAAACTTATATAATAAACCATATTACCGAAAATTACAACTAAAAAACGGCTTTCCGCAATGCGCATAATTGCATATCCGGCAATGCCTTGCTGTTTATAAACAGGGTCTTTCATACCGGGCAGTCGCCGCCGGTTCATTTCGAGTCAAGACCGGTGATGGTGCGAATGGCAAAATTGACAAAAAGCGCCGCCGGCAGCACAAAAATCGAAAAGCCGTTCGGATGATGCTTCATGAAATACTTCCAGATGGCAATATGGTGATACCAGCTGCGCTTAACCGACGAAATATTGGCCCCTTCCCCCCATAAATGTATTGCCCCGGCCTGCGGGACATAATATACTTTTCGATTGTTCTGGCGAATCCTGACCGACAAATCGACATCTTCGGCAAACAGGAAAAACCGGTCGTCGAAACCCCCGATTTTTTCGAATAATTTACGTTCGATCAACATGCAAGTCGCCGCGGCGGCAGGGACTTCCGTGATATTTTCAAAATCAGCCATGTTATGCGGATTGGGCAGGCTCGGCGAAAGAACCATCTTGCTCAAAACCGACCCGCGCGATAAGAAGATATTCTTACTGTTGGGCACCTCACGACATGTGGATTGAAAACTCCCGTCAGGATTACGCATCCGTCCTACCACCGCTCCGGCATCCCCATAATCGACCATGGCCTGCACCAGGTGAGCCAGAGCCCCCCGGTCAAGAATCGCATCGGGATTGAGGAACAAAATATACTGCCCGCCGACCAGCCTTAACCCCTGATTGTTGGCCGCCGCAAACCCGAGATTTTTCGGTGATCGATATATTTTAACCTGCGGGAAGGCGCTAATCACCTTTTCTACCGTGTTATCGCTGGAATTATTATCGAAAACGAGTATATCGCCGCCGAAATCGGCGACTTCCTCGGTCAGGGTCTTAAGACAGGGCAGAATGCACCGCGCCGAATTGTAGGTCACGACAATGGCCGACACGGAATGTTTGGCAATCTTCACCATATTTATCGCATTTTCCCCAGCATCGACATCAGCCTTAGGTACCATACCTTCCATATCGCCTCGCGAACGATTTTCTTCGACATCTTCGATACACCCTTTTCCCGGTCAACAAAAACGATGGGGATTTCCTTTATTTTGAACCCCCTCTTCCAGGCGCGTACCGAAACCTCTATCTGGAAAATATACCCGTTTGATTTTATTTCATCAAGCCTTATTGTTTCCAAAACTTCCCGTCGAAAACATTTGAATCCGCCGGTGCCGTCACGAACCGGCAGGCCGGTGATAACCCGTGTATAAAAATTCGCAAAATAAGACAACAACAGACGACTCATCGGCCAGTTGATGACATTGACGCCGGAAATGTAACGCGACCCGATGACCAAATCGTATTCTTTGATCGCCTCCAGAAAATCCGGGATATAGTCCGGATTGTGCGAAAAATCGGCGTCCATTTCGAATATATAATCGAACTTTTCGGCCAAAGCCCATTTGAATCCGGCCAGGTAAGCCCGCCCCAGCCCGTCTTTTTTATCCCGGTGCAGAACGTGAATACGGTCGTTTTCCCCGGCCATGCGATCGGCCGCTTGGCCGGTTCCGTCCGGGGAATTGTCATCGACCACCAGAACCTGCAACGACTGGTCTTTGCTTAAAACGGCCGGGATTATACGCTCGATATTGTCCCGCTCGTTGTATGTCGGGAAAATTACCAGGGCCTTCTTGCTGTCACTCATGGAACGTCCGCCTTATACCTCGTTTTCAAATAAGCCGCCAGATAAGCGGCCAATATAATACCGACCACCGCAAGAGTCAACAGCGTGATAATTTCGGCCAGAACATTGCGCGAATTATCATATTTGAAAGTAATGGTATGGCTCCCGCCTTCCAGAGGCACGGCCCGGAACGAACCGTTGGCCCGATACACCGGCCTTTCCACACCATCCACGAAAGCCTTCCAGGCAAAATACCAGTTGTCAGTCAGCACCAGAAGTCCCTTATGGTCGGATGCGGTCTGCACGACTACCGAGTCGACCGCGTACGATATTATCTCCGCCGGACTCATCGCTTCGTTTTCCGAAGATTCGGTCGGCGGCAATTGAATGTCGGGTTGTTCTTCAAGTATAACCGTATTTCTTAAATCTATCGTGCCCCTATGAACCAGGGGGTAAATATTCTTCCGGTCGCCTTCCACCATATAATTGCCGACCAGAAAGGCACGCGGCAGAACGGTTTCGTTGCGGTAAACCGATACCGAGCCGAAATTCATCACCGCCGTCAATGGCAACGCCGGAAACAGATTGGCATACCTGGCACGGTCGGTCGGGCCCAAAATATAACCGGCCCCCGCCAGGTTAAGGAAATTGGGATTACGGTATTCGGTCAACATCGGGCCGCCCATCAGGTCGTCGTACCAGCGCAGCTGATTCCCATGATACCCCTTGATGACCGGAATATCGAAAAATGGCAGATAATCGTCACGAAAAACACCCAGGTCCAGAATCCGGTAATGACCGGGCAGGGCTTTCAGAAAATCGGTGAGCTGATTGGGCGTGGTATCCTGCGTATAATCGTACGTACTGACAAACCGCGTATTGAATCTAATGCCGTCAATCATGATCAACAGCGGAATTAAAAATAATATAATCCTTCCGGCCTTTTTATTGACGAACAGGTATACGGCCCCGGCCGTGAGGCCGACCAGCAAAAACGAAATCCAGAAACCGCTCTGTATATGCGGCAGATTGGTTAAGGCGGCATTCCATTTGGCCCCCCCCGGCCGAATCGAGGCAATATTGTCGTAAAATATCGACGCATAAAGTGACAGCATGCTCTCCCCGGCTATACCGTACAGTAGCGCTCCCAGCAACAGCAGACCCGATGCTCCCACCAAATACTTATTGAGGTTCCGCCGGGTTTTATCCGAAAACTCCCGCGCTCGATCGATCAAAAACTGCAGACCCATCCCCGCCAGGAGCGAAACGCCGAATAAAAATACGAACATGATGGTCGCCGGGGCCCGAAGCGATTTCACATTGGGTATGACATAATAAAATACCTTGAACAAAGGCGTCGTGGCACCCAGCGCATAAATAAAAGCGAACAACGCCAGAATCCCGAAAAATATGGCCTTGCGGGAACGATAAAAAAAGACGCCGATTATGGCCAGAAACAACGGTATCACCCCGGCGTATTCACTGTTATCCTTGAAAGTGTTTTTGCCCCAGTACAATTGACCCAGTTTGGTATCGGCCCCGCTGAATTCCGGAACCACCAGCGACAACGCTTCCTCCTCGTGCATCGACCACGACGTGGCCCATTCCCAGCCTCGCTTGGTATCCGCCCGGGGCGAATACTCGGTCGTGTAAATATAGCCGGGATAAAACTGCACCGCCGAAAGAAGCAATCCCACCAGCACTGCCCAGGACAGGAGGACCGATGGCTTTATCAGGCTTCCGATCCTTTTCGTTTCTTTATAAAGAATGACAAGCTTGAACGCCCCATACAACGCGACCGCCCACAAAGTGTAGTACGACAACTGCGCGTGCGGCGTTAAAATAATCGTCCCGATGACCAAACCCAGAAGGCTGAAATTCAGAAGGGGTTTTTTCTCAAATCCGCGCTCGAGGAAAAGCATGGTCAACGGAAACAGGGCGGTGACGAATATTTTGCCGTCGTGTCCCGGGGCCACCAGCGAAATCAGAAAGCCCGAGAACATATAGGCCAGCGCCGCAACCGATGACGCCAAACGCCCCAGCCGAAACTGCCGAGCCGTAAAATACATGAATATCCCCGCCAGGACAATATGTATGACCAGGTTGAGTCCCAGCATGCGAAACAGGTTACCGAAGAATTTAAGCACCGATAATGGGTAAAAAATATCGCCGTGGAAGGCGTCGATAAACGGCATTCCGCCAAAAATATACGGATTCCAGAGCGGCACATTGCCGGTCGTCGTGAAATAATCGACATAAAAGTGACGGAAAAATATACCGGCCGTAATGGTATCGGAGCCATAAAGCATTTTGTCGGAAAATAAAAATTCCCGGAAAATCAGCGTGACGCCGATTATCATTATCGTCAGCAGCACTGGGAAATAATACTTATAGCTTTCCGGATCAAAACTACTTTGACTCGCCGGCGCCTTGGCCGCCTGTCTGTCCTTTTTTTTAATCAAAATTTTCTCCCGTGAATTGTGGCCCGATGCGATATCCCGCTTCAGTTTCGGTCTTTTTCCCGGTTAATCAGGATATCGAGTTTGTGGCGAATGGAATTGGTTTCTTCCTTGAGCGCCGCGATCGATTCGGCCAAAAAACCCATGATAAACAGACCCATGCCAACCCCGATCATGAGCAGTACCAGATACAAAAGCATGCGCAACCCCTCGCCCATAACAAAACGCAGATACAAGGCATATAACCCGATGAGTCCTCCCAATGCCAGAAAGACGGTCGCGATGAGACCAAAAAATAAAAGCGGCTTGCGCAAAAACGAAAGCTGGGCTTTGACCGCCAGCATGTCCAGCACCCCTACCGGGATGCGCCAGACCGAGAATTTCGACTCGCCCCATTTGCGTTCATACAACGGGACTTTCACCTCGGCTATGGAATGACCCTTGTCCGCCGCCAGAACCACCAGGTAACGATGCCAGTCGCGGCGCATGAATATATCTTTTATGACCTCGGCCTTGAAAGCTTTGACCGAATTCAAATCATGCACTTTAAGCCCGAAAATTTTTCGGGATAGATAATTGTATATCGTCGACACAAATCGTTTTTTGTATTTTCCCTGCTTCCAACCGGTGGTCACATCGACCCCCTCCAAAATCGGTTTGATAAGCGCGGGAATATCTTCGGGTAAATACTGCAAATCCGCCGGATAGAAAACATAGATCCCTCCCGTCGCAATTGCAAAACCCGTCTCCAGGGCGCGCGTTAACCCTTGGTTGAAGGGGTGCCGGGCATACTTGATGAAGGCATATTTATCTGAAGCCTTTTTAATTTTATCGAACGTGCCGTCGGTGGAACCATCGTCAACATAAATCAGCTCATATTCGTTGACGTCCTTTTGAACCATCTCGGCGAACAACCGGCAAAATTCGTCGATATTGCCTTCTTCATTGAAGGCCGGAACGATTACCGAAATAACCTTATTCAAAGCGCAGGGTATCCTTGGAGCTAAGAGTTTTCGAAATAATATTTTTCAGCATAATCGATGTATTATTATACACCAAAGCCCGTTCAAATTGCCGACGGCCGTTGGCAAAGTGGGTCGTGTCTCCCGTAACTTCATACATCTTAATATAAAATTCGCCCAACTTATATCGCAAGTGAAAATCGGTCGGGGAAAAATCAATGGCCCGGCCCAAATATTTAGCCGCCTCGTTCAAATTTCCCCGCTCGAACTGGGCCGCCCCCCAGGCCAGATTCCCGGACAGGTTATCCGGATACTGGACCAAATACTTTTGCATATAATAATCCGCCGAATCGGTTATTCCCAGCGACAAATAATAACGGGCCCACTCGAAATCGGAAAACATATAATTATCGGCCTCGACATTTCCGGTCAGCCCGGCGATGCGGTATAAAAGGACCAGCCGGGATGTAATCCGGTATTCGCCCAGAAGAAACGCCCGTTTCATAATTTCGGGATATTGTTCGACGGCGCCGTCAAGATTGGGCTGGTCGACCAGGAGATGGGTAATCGGGTAGCGTGCGAAAAAAGCGGTATCGATATTGGCCACCCCGAACATATGTATCAGGTTTAAAAGCCGGTTGTCCTGGGTAAGACGGGCGGCATAGGGACCTGACAAAACCGCCTCCGGGGATACGATGGTCGGTAAATCACGCGCCGCCGCTTTTGTAGTGAATGAAACTTCTTTGGTCCACCGAAAATAATGAAACAGATTCGGCAACATCCCCAACCCCAGTAAAACAACAATCAATCCCGCCAGAACGTACCGTCCCGGCCATGCAATCCCCTTGTTGAAAAATCGCCAGGAGGCAAAAAAAACGACGGCAATAATGGCCGCGACAATGAACATGGCTGTTTTATATTCATAATACATATCGGTATTAATCGACGGACCCATGGAAAAAGCAATAGCCTGAAATACCGGGGGCAACAATAAAAAATAAAGTATCGGGGCGTAAAACGGGGAAATATATTTTGTGCCCGTGCGACCGCCGGCAAACCACAATCGCGACAACACCACCCCCGCCAGAGCGTAAACCGGATAGATAATAATCGTCTGATAGCGCAACGGCCGGTAATTCCAGATCATCAAAGAACCGTAGGCGGCAATTACCCAGGCAATAAGAAATATCAAGCCCGGCCCCCAGCGAGACAATTCTCCTTTCCACCCTGACCGGGATACCGCCTTCAGGAAAAACAAGCCTATAAACGACCAGGCCAGAAGCGCCGCCACCGGCATTCTCCCAAAAAGCTTGCTGGTCGACCCGAAGGTGGCATATTTATACAGAAAAAAATTCAACGATTTGAGTCCGTCCGGATTCCCGTACAATCCCAGCGCTTGAGCCTGCAAATATCCCTCCACCGAACCGGACGTCGGTCGATAACTGAAAATATACCAGAATAACATCACGGCCAGAAATCCGGCCCAGAAACAGCCGTGACGAATCAGAAATTTCTTAAGATTGGTGCGGTATTCAAAAAAGTATTCATAAAGCCCGAAACAGAGCGCCGGAAAGATAAAAATTATTCCGACCATTTTTCCGAAAAATATTCCCGCCGCCATAACCGCTCCGGCCAATAAAGCCAGAAGAAAATTGCGGGAATATACCATGATCAAAAATGCCAGCGAAGCCGTAAAAATCAGACTGTTTTCCAGAAAGGGGTAACGGCCATAGAAAATTTGATTGTAGTCGAATGCTATCAAGGCGAAAAAAAATACGGCCGCCAGATTTCCCGCCACCTTCCTGACCGCAAAATAAACAAATATAATTGCCGGGAAAGAAAACAGCAACGCCACGATATTCGATTGCACATAACCGGAGCCCAGAAGAGAAAATATTACATACGAAACGGCCGTCGTCAGGGATTTTAAAAACAGCACCAGCCGGAAATCATGCAGGGGGTTGAACGTTCCCCACAAAACGAGATTGCGCGCGAACGAAGTGTACTGGGCCGGGTCAGTCAGAACGTCGGTGCTGTATGACAGGTCCACCGGCGGATCGGCCGACAACAGGTAACTGCGCACAAACAACGCCGCCGCGGCCAGCATCGTAAACAGTATCCATTCCAATCGCCTGGAAATATTCATGACAAGCCCGGGCTTACATTACCCGAAAAATTCCTTTACCTGTCGTGCGATATATTCTACTTCTTCATCCTTCAATTCCGGATACAGCGGCAGTGACAAAATGGTTTCGGACAGCCTTTCGGTGACCGGCAGGTGCAACTCCGGCAATCCCGCCCGGATATATCCCTTCTGATGGTGCATGGGGATGGGATAATGGATCATGGTCGGCACCCCGTTCCGGGACAAATGCTGCTGCAATTCGTTACGATTGTCGCACTCGATGGCGAATTGATGATAGATCTGGAATCGTTCCGGAAATTGCGGCGGCAGTCTTATCGGCAGGCCGGCCAGCAATTCGAGATATTTGTCGGCGATGACATTGCGGGCCTGATTCCATTTGTCGAGATATTTCAGTTTGACCCCAAGAACCGCGCCCTGCAAACCATCCATGCGTTCGTTATAACCTAAGTATTCGTGGAAATATTTCCGGGCCGACCCCTGGTCGCGCAATTTCCGAACCCGCTCGGCCAGAGTCTGATCGGAGGTTACCACCGCCCCCGCTTCACCATATGCGCCGAGGTTTTTAGCCGGGTAGAACGAAAAACAAGCCATGATGCCGAATGACCCGGCTACCCGTCCCTTGAATTTCGCCCCCTGCGCCTGGGCGGCATCCTCGATTATGAAAATTTTGTGCTTTTCTGCGATATCGATTATCCGCCCCATATCGGGCATCAGACCATAAAGATGCACCGGAATGACGGCTTTGGTCTTGGGCGTTATGGATTTTTCGAACTGGTCAATATCCAGAAGCCTTGTGGCCGGGTCGGCATCAACCAGAACCGGCCTGGCACCCGATTCCACAATGGCCGCCAGCGTCGCTATAAAAGTATTGGCGGTTGTGATAACTTCATCGCCGGGGCCTATTCTTAGCGCTTTGAGCGCCAAATGAAGGGCCGATGTCCCCGAATTAAGGCCCACGGCATATTTACACGAACAATATTCGGCGAAATTCTTCTCGAAATTTTCCACCGCCGGGCCGAGGATATACATCGACGAATCCAAAACCTCTTGAATAGCCCGATCCATTTCCTCTTTGATACTTCGATACTGGGCCTGCAAATCCAGAAATTTGATATTCATAAGTTGTTGCCTTGCTTTTAAGTTGGACATAAAATAGGAAGGCCGGATATTTATGTCAAGAATTAAGGAAAAATTTAAAATTTACCCCCGGCATGGCGAATAATGGAACAAATTGGCCCATTTTTCGTTTAAACTATACAGCCAAGGGCAGAAATTAAGGCTGTGCACATACCTCTTGAGAGCCTCTTGTCAGAAGCAAGGGGCTTTATTTTTGGA
>CALAMC010000017.1 GCA_937925655.1 uncultured candidate division Zixibacteria bacterium
AATTGGCCGGTTTTAACCCGACCCCTGCTGGTACAGTTTAATCCGACCCGTGACACCATGAAATTCGACCTGAATTTAAAGACTACCATAAAGCGTCCTGAAAATTTGAGTGATTCAACGGCCGCCGATAGTACCAGCTTTCTGGAGGACGTTTCGGAAAAATTCTCGGCTTACGCCTTTGCCATGTTTCAGAAACTGTTTGGTTCGGGTCAGGATGAATTATTCATGAATATCATATCCATGTCTTATGAAGTCACGGATATCCAACTGCGCGACCTGCCCGACAGCCTGTTTGTCCTGCCCGATGGCCTTACATTACGAGAAGAGACGGCGGCCGAATAGTACAGACGATAGCGTCATATCCATTATCTCGCGTATCATCTGATTAAAAAATCGTATTGTGGTTTGTCTGATGCATACATAAAACTAATTTTCAGCCGCATCCGCAATAAATTCCAGCGGTCATTGTCAATATGGCCGGCGCTCACATACATCGGTACATCCAACGTCATACCCAAAATGGCCCCGCCGATTGACACGCCAAAACCTGCTTCGGCAACCGGACGGCCATCATCAATCGGATTGAAATACCCCATAAACAACCGAAGCTTGACCAGACTCGTTATAGTCTGACTACGGAGAATATCGGCGGCCACCATATGGCGGTATGTTGCGGCAAATGAAGAATAACTTCTCATGGCGCCTTCGACAGCCGGGTCATATCTTTCCTGAACGGCGGAACGACTCGAGGTGCCCGCGAACAGGCGCAACGCCACCAGCGGCGATGGTATCTTCAATTCACCGTTGACAGTCCAGTATTTGTTGTCCTTGTTGTCAATTTTAAGCCCTTGTTCCGTGTTAATCCGTAGTTTCATCCCGGGCATTATTGATCGCGTTAAAGGGCCGTTAAAATAAGTAAACGAAATGCCGAGGGGCGTGGTCTGCCTTTCCGGCCAGGTCTCGGAAGAAACATCGGCAAGGCGACAATAACGCCGCCGACTGACATCGGCCGCAAGGGTGAGCCAATTATATTCGGAATACCCTAACGACTGCCCCAGTCGAATTCCGGCGCGCCTGACGCCTTCCTGCCGCCCGGCAAACAGGTCATAGTTTGTCCTCAACGAACCCCACTTTATTATTCGATCCGAAAAAGATATAGAATAAACGCCGCTGTCCATCCTGCGGTTGTATCCCGCCTGTACCTTTAAGACGTATCTATTGCGTTGCCCGGACAATATATTGGCCGATTTTATTCCGTACATTATTATGGCATACTGCCAATCGAATCGTTCCGAATGACTTGGGATATCCGGCATCAGCATGATGTGATATCCGGGCTCGGTTGATACACTATACATGTATGATACAACTGTGAAAAAGCTGCTAATGGGATTAATACTCGGTGTATATAGCTTTACTTGAAGCGGCCAGGCATTGTCCGTACGGTCGGTTTCCAGAATCTTGCAATCGGGGTCAATAAAAACCGATTTTAACTGTCGCTCGGAGTCCCATGAAAAAGCCAGATTTTCCGGCCCGAGCATGATGGTTTCGCGTTTTCCATCTGCATATTTTAATTCAACCGGCGCCCGCGATGAAACCGTTCCGCTTTTCGATAAATTCAGAGAATAATGATAAAGCGTATCGTGCTTTTCACGGCGCACGGATTCGATTTTGTAATTTTGGCCCGAACGGTCGTCGAACCAATCGGACAAAAATCGAATAATGGTGGTATCCGTTTGCCCTCCGGCAACTTCCTTGAATTCCTTAATCCCCGCGACAGTAAACCGATGCTTTTGATAGAACATCCGGCAAATATCGGCAAATTTCTCATCGCCAACTTCCAATACCAGCATTTGCATGACCGCCGGGCAGACATAATAATTGTATAAGACATCATCTATGAGATCATTATTCGCAAAGGAGCATTGATACGAGTTTAAAAGTATGTTATTTATAATAGAATTCTTGCGGTTTTTTTCCTCGGGGCCCGAATATATTTCCTGCCAAAATACGGCCAGCGCTTCCGCCAGATAAACGTCCCTTATTTCCACCGCCCCGCCCCACCACAGATGCGCCAATTCATGAGGCAACGCTATTTGTGAAGTGGGGTCGATCTGGCCCGCAAGGTATGAAAAAAACCAATTTTCGTTTTCCCCCGATGGCAGGACTATGAAATTGGCCGCCGCGCCGCCGCCGACATCGGCATTCAGGCCGGCATAAATAAGGTTGATTTTCTCGTAGGGTAATGTTCCTATATCGCGCTCATAGCGGGCCAGAATATCGCCCATTTCTACAATTTGCACGGAATCAACGGCACTTCCCGTATGATCGAATATATCTATATCCTTGCCGTTGGCGGATGCCTTAATATTATTCCTGACGGGAAAGACCAGCCAGAAAAACGCGCTCGTCCTCACAAGGTCGTTGGAACAATTAATCATATTATTGCCGGACGGCGTGATGCTATTGTAATCCTGCGACATAAGATATAAACTGTCGTCGATTTCGATATCATACGAAAACTCCTCGTATGAATAATAGCGCTGATCCGGACTGGTAATTGAATCAGCGTCGTGAACCAGACGCGGATATTCATCACCGTAAACAAAGGCTCCGGGAAATGTCACAAACTCGCAACCCGCCAGCCCCCCGAACGCGACGCGGTAGAAAAAGTCGATCGTATTCGGGCCCGCCGATAGCCTGCCGGCCACCGGTAAACGTACTATTGCCCATACATCGGCATCCTGATACTCGGTTTGCATGAGACTGTCGAAAGGTATTCCGAGATTGATTGTGCTATCCTCGAATGAATACATCGTCCTATTTATAAAAACACTGTCAACCTCGATAGTTTGGTCTTGAAATAGATGCACCCGCCAGAAACGCAACGTGTCGGGCGGCGAATCCGGTAGGGAAAAAGATATCGAAGCATGTTCGGTCAATGCATTGCGGTCATAATCCAGGACGGTGTTCATATGATAATGAATATCATATGGCTCGCCTGACCCGAAGGCCCGTCCCGCCATGATGATTATTACTATAATACTAAGAAATATCCGCATGACCCTATCATCTGATTATGAGGCCTCGTACGTTGTGCCCGGCGGGTTCTCAAACCCGCCGGGTCTGTTCCATTGATTTCATTCATTAATTATATAAACCTAAAACTCATACTCCCCGTAATTAAACGAAATCGGCGGCGGTGGACCGGTCGGATTGTCATAAAGGTAGCTTATCAAATACAGCATATCCATCAAATTAACCGAACCGCTCCCGTTGGCATCGCCCATCAGCGGATGCGGCGTCGGTTCCGGCCCGCCGCAATAAACGAAATCAATCAGGTATAAAATATTCAGTATATCAATATTATGGTCATTATTGGCATCACCCCGGCAAACGGCCAACAGCGCCCGCATCGGGTGCACCATGCCATACCCATATTTAGGATCCGGTGGACTGGTGATTGTATCATAAAGTTTATTATCCGCTG
>CALAMC010000018.1 GCA_937925655.1 uncultured candidate division Zixibacteria bacterium
GCCATGCTACTCTGGCTGTTCACAATATTCTTGGTCAGGAAGTGGCAAGGCTGATTGATAAAGAGCTTACAGCCGGGTCGTACAATGTAAGGTGGAATGGCACCGACAATTACGGGGCTCCCCTTGCCTCCGGGGTTTATTTGTATCGGCTGACGGCCGGGGACGTTGTTCGGACCAGGAAGATGATTTTGTTGAAATGATTGTTAAGGCAATTAATTTATAATTCGCATAATGCGCCAATAATGTCATTCCCGCGAAAGCGGGAATCCAGGATTCTCTTGAAATCATATAGCGTTTGCATAATGGCCAGCAAAAAGAATGGTACCCTGTATATAGGTGTCACCAGTGATCTAATAAAACGCGTATACGAGCATAAATCCGAGAATGTCGTCGGGTTCACTTCAAAGTACAGGGTCAATAGACTCGTTTATTTTGAGCAGACGACAGACATTCAATCGGCCATTCAGCGCGAAGAGCAAGTCAAGAAATGGAACCGGAAATGGAGAATGAGGCTGATTGAAGAGCAAAATCCAAATTGGGATGATTTGTATGATCAATTAATTTACGACTGGATTCCCGTACTTCATTCTTCAGCACCGGCGGCCTTCGCGGGAATGACAAAGAGGGGGCAATATCTATCATGCACAATAAGGATGTCACGCCGCTCTTCACTTCGTTCACTTCAAAAGTTCAGTGCAAGCAGGGCCTTCGGCGAGTCGGCGTGACCTATATGAAATTGCATCATGCCGATATTCTACAAATCAAGCAGAAAGCTCTCTTCCAGCTTTGGAATTTCGCAATGCCAGCCGAATCTGTCTCTTATCTTATCGGCCAGCGATTCAGAGGCCGCTTTCTCACCGTGCACGATAAAAGTCTTTTTCGGCGGACGATTGAAGCCCAAAAGCCAGGCCAGGGTTTCATTGTAATCGGCATGACAGGAAAAGCCGGTGATATTTTCGATGCGCGCGCGGATCGGCACCATGTCACCGTAAATCTTGACCTCTTCGTGTCCCTCGACAATGGTCCGCCCGCGCGTCCCCTCGGCCTGATAGCCGACGAACAGTACCGTATTTTTGGGATTCGGCAACCTCTGCGCCAGATGATGTAAAATGCGTCCGCCGGTGACCATGCCGCTGGCGGAAATTATCACCGCCCGGTTTTCGATTTCGTTGAGGGCCTTGGATTTCTTGCGCGAATCGCACAGGTACAACTGGCTGGTTTTGAAGACGTTTTTGCCGTTAATGGCCATGACCCGAACACTTAAATCCTGACTTTTTATATGTCGCTCGTAGACATGCGTGGCGTCGAGCGCCATCGGGGAGTCGATATATACCGGTATGGAAGGGATCAGCTTCTTTTCTTCAAGTTCCCGGATGATATACAAAAGCGTTTGCGTCCGGCCGACCGCGAACGAGGGTATTACCAGCACCCCGCCGCGCTCGATGCTTTCGTTATAGACGCGTATAAACGAATCATAGAAATCGTTATCTTCGTGCAGACGATCACCGTAGGTCGATTCCAGCACCAGATACTCGACGTCATACACCTGCGCCGGGTCGCGCAGTACCGCCCGGGCGGGACGACCTAGGTCGCCGCAGAAGACGATTTTACGACGGGTGTCGTCATCCCTAAGACGTAAATCGATCATCGACGACCCCAGAATATGCCCGGCGTCCTTGAACTTGATCGTAATCCCGTTGCCCAGGCCGATTTCCTCGCCGTAATAGTGCGGCTCGAAAAAAGCCAGCGATTTTTCGGCGTCCTCGACCGTGAACAGGGGCAAAGCCGGTTCATGCTTCGAGGTCTTTTTCTTGTTGGCCCACTCGGCGTCTTCTTCCTGAAGATGTCCGCTGTCGAGCAATAGAATTTTAGCCAGGTCGGCTGTGGGATTAGTGCAAATGGCTTTTCCTTTGAATCCATCCTTGCATAATCGCGGGAAATAGCCGATATGGTCGATATGCGCGTGGGTGAAAATGACATAATCGACACCGGCCGGGTCCACCGGGAAGGGGTTCCAGTTACGCTGGCGCAGTTCCTTGGGACCCTGGAACAGGCCGCAGTCAATCAGTATCTTTTTGCCCCGTGTCTCCAGTAAAAACCGCGAGCCGGTGACGGTCCCGGCCGCACCCAGAAATGACAGCTTGGTCATATAAAAAATCTTCCGATTATAAGCATGGGGTTATTTACCCAGGTAACTTGCCAGGCGGCGTTTGATTTCGGTGCGGTCGATATTTTTTTCCATGTAGCCTTTGGCCGTGATCGATATCTCGCCGGTTTCTTCGGAGACGACCACCGAGACGGCGTCCGATACCTCGGAGATACCGATGGCGGCCTTGTGACGCATCCCGAACAGCTTGCGGAAACGGGGATTCTGGGTCAGAGGGAGAGTGCAGGCGGCGCCGGCGATAATCTCGCCGGAAATTATAACGGCGCCGTCATGCAACGGCGTGTACGGGGTAAACAGCGTTACGATCATTTCCGAGGATAACTGGGCGTTGATATTTTTGCCGGTTTCGATGAAATTTTTCAATCCGACGGTGTTCTCGATGACAATCAGGCCGCCGTAGCGCAGTTCCGACAGCCGTACCGCCGCGCGGGCGATTTCCTCGATCGATTTGCGTTCCTCGATGCGCAGGAAGTACTGAAAGATACGGGAATGACCCATGCGCGCCAGCACCGAACGCAGTTCCGGCTGAAAGACGATCGCCAGTATGATAAACCCAACCGTCGCCAGATTGGTGAATAGCCACGACAAACCCTCGAGGTGAAACCAAAAGGCGATGAAAGCCACGATGAATATCGAGACCAGCCCGGTGACCATCTGGGCGGCGCGGGTGCCTTTCATGAGAGCCAGAAGCTGATATATGATTAAGGCCACTATTAAGACGTCAATTAAATCCGTCAGGCGAAAAGTCATGAAATCCAACTGAAACAGTTCCATCAGTTTGCTTCCTCAATAGCCCTGATGACTGCGAACGCCTCGACCGTCGCGGCGACATCATGCACCCGGACTATATCGACTTTTCTGGTCAATCCCCAGAGGGCCGCCGCCAGCGAGCCGCCCAACCGCTGTTCCGGCGTATCCTTCCTGCGGGTAATCATCTGTATAAACGATTTACGCGAGGCCCCCAGCATGAGCGGACATTCGAAGGCCGCTAATTCATCGAGACGCTTGAGTATAATCAGATTGTCCTCGAGCCGCTTGCCGAACCCGATACCGGGGTCAATAATTATCTGCAAGCGTTCGATACCGTAATTCAAACAAAAATGAATTCGCTCCGAGAAAAATTGCTTGACCTCTTTGACGCAATCGGCGTACGACGGATTAACCTGCATCGTTTTGGGTTTGCCCAGCATATGCATCAAAACCACCGGGGTTTTATATTCGGCCGCGATCTCGACCATTTTCGGGTCGGCGCGCAAGGCGGAAACATCGTTGATGATGTCCGCCCCGGCCGATATGGCCTGCTCGGCGACTTCGGATTTGGTCGTATCAATTGAAATCGGTATATCGCAATGCTTTCGCAGTCTTTTTAATACCGGGACCACCCGCGCGATTTCTTCGGACACATCGACCGGGTCCGACCCCGGGCGGGTCGATTCGCCGCCGATGTCGATAATGTCGGCGCCTTCATCGATCAATTGCCGGGCATGGTCATAGGCCCGGTCGTTGTCGAGAAATTTACCGCCGTCGGAAAACGAATCGGGCGTTGCGTTAACAATACCCATGACCAGCGGGCGGTCGAATGCGAGAAACCGTCCGTCGGGCAGGGCCATTCTATTTTTATGAGCGACAATTCCATCCATGGGTCTTAACCGATTAAACACGGCTTTGCCATCAATATAGAACTATGAAATATGTCGGGCAAGATAATATTAAAAATGGGCGGCAAAACCGTCGCGATCATTGTTTGATTAAAGCCAGCGCTTCGGCGCGGGTTGCGTCACGGCGTAAAATGCCCCGGACGGCCGAGGTGATCGTTTTCGAACCCGGCTTTTTGACCCCGGTCATGGTCAGGCACAAATGCTCCGCCTCCACAACCACCAGAATGCCCTTGGCGCCAAGCGTATCGTAAATCGAGTCGGCAATCTGTGATGTCAGCTTTTCCTGCACCGTCGGCCGTTTGGCGAAGACCTCGACGGTCTTGACTAGATTGGAAAAGCCGGTGATTTTGTTGGTCTTGGGGATATAGGCGATATGCACCCGCCCGAAAAACGGCACCAAGTGATGTTCGCACATGGAGTAAAAGCTGATATCGCGGACAATGATGAGCTCATCTTTATTGGGAGTAGTGTAGAGCTTGAGAGTCTTTTCGGGCTTTTCTTTTAGGCCCGAAAAGACATCCTTATAAAACTCATAAAGCCGCTCGGGCGTTCGGGTGAGTCCCTCGCGATCGGGGTCTTCGCCGATCCCCTCGAGAATCAGCCTGACACCCCGAATAATTTTATCTTTATCCATCGACCTCCGGTGCCGGTTCCGGCGACGGCATATCGGCGCTGCCCGTCCTGCCGATAATGACGTCGATCTGATGCCCGTCGATAACTTCCTTTTCCAAAAGCGCCTGGGCCAGACGGTCCAGATATTTGCGGTTTTCTGTCAGAATATGACGAGCGGTATCTTCGGCCTTATGAATGATGGCCTTGACTTCTTCGTCGATAAGCTGTGCCGTGGCTTCGGAATAATCGCGGTGGGTTGCCAATTCCTTGCCGAGGAAAATTTGCTCTTCGCGACGACCGAACGTCATGGGCCCAAGTTTTTCCGACATGCCCCATTTGCAAACCATGCTCTGCGCGATTTGAGTGGCGCGACGTAAATCATCGGCCGCCCCGGTGGAAACCTGGCCGAAAACGATTTTTTCGGCCACCCGACCGGCCATGGCATACACCAGGCGCGTTTCCAGTCTTTGCTTGGAATGGGTATGACGCTCGTCAACGGGCAGATAATGTGTCACCCCCAGCGCCATCCCGCGCGGAATGATGGTTACCTTGTGCACCGGATCGGCCTCCGGCAAATATTTGGCCACCAGCGCGTGTCCGGATTCATGATATGCAATCATTTTCTTTTCGTCTTCCGGTATCACCAGCGACCGTCGTTCGGCGCCCATCATAACTTTATCTTTGGCCTCTTCGAAATCGGTCATGTTTACCGAGTCATGGTTTTTACGGGCCGCCAGAAGCGCCGCCTCATTTACCATGTTGGCCAGGTCGGCTCCCGATAAACCCGGAGTACTGCGGGCCAGGATTTTTATATCAATGTCGTCGCTTAACTTAATCTTTTTCGTATGGACACTCAATATCCCCTCTCGGCCTCGCACATCGGGGGAATCAACCACAATCTGGCGGTCGAATCGTCCCGGCCGAAGAAGCGCCGGGTCGAGTATATCGGGGCGGTTGGTGGCGGCAATAAGAATCACGCCGTCGTTGGATTCGAAGCCATCCATTTCCACCAATAATTGATTTAAAGTCTGCTCGCGCTCATCGTGACCGCCGCCCAGTCCGGCACCGCGGTGACGCCCGACGGCATCGATTTCGTCGATGAAGATAATGCATGGTGCATTCTTCTTGCCCTGTTCGAACAGGTCGCGCACGCGGGAAGCCCCGACGCCGACAAACATTTCGACAAAGTCCGAACCGGACATCGAGAAAAATGGTACTCCCGCTTCACCGGCGACAGCCCGGGCCAGAAGCGTTTTGCCCGACCCCGGCGGGCCGATCAGAAGTGCCCCCTTGGGAATTTTGCCCCCCAGGCGTGAGAATTTGGCAGGCTCCCTCAAAAATTCAATGATTTCCGAGACTTCTTCCTTGGCTTCGGATATCCCGGCCACGTCGTTGAACGTGACTTTGGGCCGTTCATCGGTGAGAAGTTTGGCGCGGCTTTTCCCGAACGAAAAAATCCCTCTCGGGCCGCCGCCACCCTGCATCTGCCGCAGGAAAAACAGCCAGACAAAAATCAGCAAAAACCACGGGGCGATCGATATCAATATCGAAAAATAATTAGGTCCCTCGGTTTTGGCGCTAACCGTCACCCCGGCCTCTTCCAGACGGCGAATCAATGTGAAGCTGTTATCCTCGAATGGAATCCGGACCTTGAACTTGGTGTACTGACCGGTTGTCGTTTGCGTGACCAGCGTCGTCTGCTGCTTCAATACGCCTTCGATATTGCGTTCGATGAAGGTGACTTCGCGGATATTGTTTTTTTCCAGCTGATTGATAAATTCCGTGTATGAAATCTCGGCAATATCCCCCGTGGAAGAATTATATATGCTGAAAGCGAAAATAAAAGCCAAAATAATGACGACCCAGAAGCCAAGGCTCTTGATGGGGCCTTTCCAGCTGAAAGAATCGCGCCCGTCGGGATTTCCTTTCCCCGGAGGCTTCTGGCGGTCGGAATCCCGGTTCGAGAAATTATTTGTCAATCGTGAATTCATAAAAAAATATTACTCCCATAATAATATACTACAATATCGGCATCCGCCCTAACTTTATTGTCGGGCTGTGTCCTATGCTAATACCTTGCCGATAAACGGAAGGTTCCGGTATTTCTGGCCGTCGTCCAGGCCATAGCCGATAACAAAATCATCCCCGGCGGTAAAACCGGTGTATTTAATCCGAAGATTATGCTCCCGGGCCACCGGTTTGTCTATAAGTGTAACGATTTCTATCGACGCCGGTTTCCGGGCGTTGAGCTTTTCGATCAGGCAGGTGACCGTTTTGCCCGAATCGACAATTCCTTCGACTATCAATAAGTGGCGGTTTTCGAAGGGCAGGTCGGCGGCTGACCCGGTCCGCACATTATCGGAAGAAATTCGACCGTTGCTGTAGCTCGAAGCCGACATGAATTCCAGTTCCACCGGGATCGATATGGCCCGGATCAAGTCGGCCAAAAAGATGACGCATCCCTTAAGGACTCCGACCAGAACCAGGTCCTTTCCGGTATAGTCTTTAGAGATTTGCCGTCCGAGCTCTTTTACCCGTCGGGCGATGGCGTCCTGCGCATACAACAGGTCAAACTTCAGAATCTTTTGACCCTGCGTTTTTGAGGAGATCAATTCTAAGCACCTTTTTCGTTTTATTATCTATTTTAACCCGGTCGGCGATGCGGTAGGGCGCCAGCCAGATTATTCCTTGTTTATCTTCCACAACCAGTATTTCATCGCGGATATATTTGGAAACCTTATGGTCGGTCAAAAAGTCGCCGACCTTTTTTTGTCCCGTCATGCCCAGCGGGATAAAAACGTCTCCCGGTCTGATACTGCGGACATTAAGCGGGGGATAGATCCGGTCGCGGTCGACATCCACCCGAAATCCTTTTCTCTGGATTTTAAGGTTCGCCTTTTCTTTGGCGATTTCGGTAAATTTGACGGTACTATTGAGTCCGTCGATCTTTATCAATCCGGGAGCGTCGGTTTCCTCCGCTTTAATTTTTACTTTGCCTTTAAAAAGGTACAGCTTGTCGTGGTCGGAAGCGGCGTGAATTTTGCCGCCCAGATCGGCGGCTTTAATTCGCCCCGTGATAATCGCTTCCACGCGATTTATATCATCGAAACTACCGCTGCCTGTCCGTCCGCCAACTTTTTCAAGGCAATTCTTTAAAATACGCCTTTTTAGCCATAGATCATAACCGGCCAGCCTCGGTAAATCAACAATTAATTTTCCTCCGGGGGTCGATGTCACAACTTTTTTTTCGGCGAGAAGAGCCACATCGGCCAGAAAGGCATTTTCCTGCCCGACTATTTCGGAGAAATTGAGAAGTGAGGTCTTGAAACTTTCCCCGAAATGCTTTTCGACGACAGGTATTATCTTGTTGCGTATATAGTTGCGGCTATAATGGCTTTCCAGGTTGGATTCGTCGATAATGGGCAAGAGCCGGTCTTTCTTGATGAAGTCTTCTATATCGGTTCGTGATATATTAAATAATGGACGGATAAATTGCCCGGTTTTCGGCATGAGCGGATTAATTCCGGCCGGCCCGGTGCCGCGGAAAAGGCGAAATAGAATCGTTTCGATACGGTCATCGAGATGGTGCCCGGTCGCGATTTTGTGGCAATTTTCTTCGCGGCAGATTTCGGGGAGGGCTTCTTTTCTGAAAATATGCCCGGCTTCTTCAATTGTGAGTTTTTCTTCTTTGGCGATTGTCGGGATGTCGGCCTCAAGCAAAATAAAATCGACGGCTATCCGATCGCAGAACAGGCGGCAATGCTTAATTTCTTTTTCGATAATTTTCTTGGCGCGAATATTATGGTTGATATAACAGGCCTTGAGATCAAATTTCATCGACCCGGCCAACTGCCTCAATATATACAGAAGTACCGTCGAATCCGGCCCACCGGAATAAGAAACAAGCACCGTCTCATAAGCCTCAACGAGTTTATATTGCTCGATATTGTCTTTGATTTTTTTTATTGTCAGCACCATGCGGGGAATATAGGTAAGGGTGGTAAATTAAGAAACATTTAATTTGACGGGGTTGGGTGCCCACCGCCCGCATGTTCTGAATTCCTATGAAGAAAAGGTCCCGAATTTTTATGCGGGATTGCAGTGGGGCAAACCACCCGTACGTTGTGAAGGGCGGTGCCGTCGGCCCGCCGCAGAATAAAGATGTCGAAACCGCGGCAAAAAAGATGTCAGAAGCTCCCGCGCGTGGCGCGAAACCTTCGGCAGGACTCTGACCTACCTTGACTGTTTTGCTGACTGACGTTTTTCCATTTCCTGCATAAGAGGCGTTGCGGTGTTATGCATTTCTCGAATTATAATGGCTTCACTTTTATTATTTTTTGAACTCGCGGCTTTACCAATTAAGGAACCTAAGTCATTATAATGAGGCAAAGCTTGGGAATAGCCATAAGGCCCCCCATGTTCATAGAAGTACCTGATTTGTTCCAGACATAATTTTGCTTCTTTCAAATATCTACCCATCATTCACTCGCTTTTTACGCTAAAAAAGATTAATATTATAAACCTATTCAATAATATACCGGGGTTGGTAATGCACCATACGATGTACATTGTAATGACTATTATTACCCGTATTATATATCATCTCCATATTTCTTTCGTGCAATGTTATCCAAATATTTCCAAGGAATATATAATAACATAATCACTAATGTCCTTCCAATAAATGGATAAAGCACGCCAGAGCCGACAAACAAACACAATAATAGAACCCATGAATGGAGCAGCATTACTATTCCGGAAGCTATCATGAATAAGATAGATAAATACATGATCAAATACCTAAATGTCGGACTTCTAAAAATGTCTATTCTATGAAATATTCCGGCCTTTTCTTGCTCCCCAGACAGCATAAAACCATTAAACGATAGCGGGAATACTATTATGGAAATGATTTCAATTAAATTCATTATACCCGCCTAAATTCACAAATAATGGATAAGATTTCAGTAGCGCGAACGTCCATATCTATGATAACATCCAGCATTTTTAATATGCCTTCTACAAACGTCCATGACAAACATTAATTAGACATCACTATCCACATCCTCATCAATCATGGTTTTATTTAGATCCTCCTCCGAAAGCATCATCCAATCAGCGAATTGCGCTCTGCTTTTAATAATGGCGCGGGCGTAAGCATAGGCGAATTGCGGTAGTAATAATGTTCTGACTTGGTAGCGCCTCATAACCAAGTCTGCGGTTAGAGCCGCAGTTAGACTTACTTTATCAGGAGATAACAAAAATAATGGCATTAAGTATTGATATTCACCATGATACCATTGAGGCAGAACAACCTCTTCTTTTCGCTTTAGTTGAATCTCTCCATAGATCGCGCGAAATACCAAATGAGGATTAAATTTGTTGGAAAATACACCGTCAAAAACAGATACCAACCTATTTTGGTTAGTACTATCACCCAATATATGATCTATATTCCACTGATCAAAATGGATTAGCCAATCACTGTGAAACTCCGGAGGTTCATATTTTATTAGAAATTCATTTGGATTTAATCCCTCCACGGGAATATCACCGGTAATAACATCCTTAAAGCGCCAGTATGGTTCATCCCTCTGGTTTTTGTGATATACAAGCCAAAGCGGATCAGACGTAATGTTCATAAGCCAACCTGCCCGCCAGAAAGCGATATTATCCTTTTTGGACTCGTAAACCTTTCCGATTTCTTTGGCTATTTCATAATTGGCCCGCAAATACAATTCCAGTACTTTATAATTAACACTCCAAGGTTCTGGCTTGAGTTCTTGTCAAGAGTTGTGTAAATTTAATTTTCAAGCAGCGTGTCTTTCGGT
>CALAMC010000019.1 GCA_937925655.1 uncultured candidate division Zixibacteria bacterium
CGGGTTATTACCCGTGCAAAGGCCGACATGATAATAATCGCCGAGATAATGACCAGAATCGCCAGCAAAGTGGAGGTCGTTTCGGATTTATCTATTTCTTCATTGAGGGACTGCAAGGTGACGCAGATTTTAACTTCACCGATTTTTTCCATGACGGCCGCGTCTTCCGATTCGGCATAGAGCGACCCCAGATTTTCCTTGGAAACCGCCATTCTTTGCGTTTCCACGGGATAAGTCATCTCGATATATTCAATATTATTGGCGGCAATAAAATGGTGGTACCGGAATCTTGCGTCACCCGACGGCTTATAGGAATTGTCCTCGATAACCCGCCCATTGGCACTGAAGTTTTCCCCGATCTCGGCCAGGATCCGCCCCTCAACCGTCGCTATCGATATATAAACGATATCGTCGGCCCGCGCCACCCCGCGAATCAGGTTTCCCAGTTCCGACGAGGACTCCAGGATTACGCCGAACTCGGCATTATATGCCAGATTGGAGACCATGTTTTCGCCGCGCTTGACCAGCTCATCGTGATAGATGACGCCCTGACGCTTTATAAGATAGCCCGATATCAAAAGCATGCTGGCGATCGTGACCACCGAAACCAGCAGGACGAATTTCCCGCGAAGGGCGAAACGGCTGATGGAACCAAAGAAGCTCATCGATAAACCTCCTTGGCCACCGCCATCAATTCTTCCGGGATGGCGACATTGATATGCTTGGCGGTCTTTTCATTATAATGAAACCACCTGATGCGCGGAACCGCCACCGGGATATTCGAAGCCGGCTGACCCCCCAGAACCCGCAGCGCGATCTCCCCGGATTGTCGTCCAATGTCTTTATAATCGAAATCGAGCGCAAACAGCGCCCCCGATTCAACCAGGTTTCGCGAAAAACCCATAAACGGTTTGCCGTTGCGAAGAGTGTTCAACAGTATGAACTTCGTCGAACGCTGCGTGAAAATTTGAGCATCGGCCACCGACCAGATGCCGTCGACCTGGCTGTTTAGCATATCCATGGCCGCCGGTATATCCTTTTCGGATTGTACTTCTACCGCCAGCAGTTCCAAACCTTCGGCCCTGGCCAAAGCCTTCGCCGGGGGGATCAGATTTGCCGTTTCCGACGTGTACAAAACCCCGATTTTCTTGATGGTCTTTATAACCTGCTTGAAATAAGTGAATTGGACGTCGAACGGGATATCCAGCGACGCGCCCGTGATATTCTTGCCGGGACGAGCCAGGGATTCGACAAAACCCGACGTTTCCGGGTTTAATACGGCCGAAAAGACGATCGGCCGATCCGTGATTCTGCCGGAGATAATTTCGGTGGCCATGGAACCGACCGTGACAATCAGCGCCGGTTTGAGACTTTTGATCCGCTCAATCTGCCCCGATAATAAGTCGGCATCACGTTCCAGCAGGAATTCGTGAAAAACGCACTTCTGGCAGCCCTGTTCTATGGTGGAAGTGATGCCTCTGACGGTTCTTTGAGTCGAATTTAAACTGTCGGTATAGACGATGGCCAGGCCCGTGCCTTGTGCGGCCACGGTTCCGGCCAGAATAGCCACGGCCAATGCTGTTGGAAGTAATCGTCTTATCATAAACAAAGTAGTTAATATCTATCGGAAAGCATGCCGCGGCACGCTTTAAACACCGCCCAAGCCATATCTTTATGCAAAGCGAGTTACCATATTTATATCGGGCGATGACGGCGAAACTTGATCGCCCCAACCGCCTATAATCGACCTTTCTGTCAAATTTTTTGGCATTGAACCCCGTCCTGCATCGGCAACGTCGGGTTAAGATTCTCTCGGAAGCGTCGATAAATGAAAGGTGGCGAAATATGTCACTGGGTTTTTGTTATGATCGAACTTTGCGGATTACAAAATAGAATAAAAATATCTAACGATTGTACGGAGGTATGATTTGACTACTTTAAAGAAAGCAATAGTTGTACTTCCCGTCCTCATCCTGTCATGCATGATTATTTTGCCTCCGCTGGTACGGGCAAGTACTACCGGCAAGATCGCCGGCATTGTCGAAGACGGCAAAACCGGGGATCCCATTCCGGGTGCCACCGTCCGTGTCGAGGGCACCGATTTTGTCACGCAGACCGATACCGACGGTGAGTACTTCTTTTTGAACCTGCCCGCCGGGACATACGACCTGTCGGTCACCATGATGGGTTTCGGCGAAGTGGAAAAACAGGACATCCGCGTCCTGCTCGACCTGACGACTCCGGTCGATTTTGAAATCCAACAGGTCGATATTCCCCTTAAACGGCAGATTAAAGTCTATGCCGAACGCGACCCCATCCAGCGCGACCTGACGGCGTCGCGGTCCATCGTCACCAGCGACCGTATGGCCGAAATCCCCAACTCGGTCACCGTCCAGGCCATCCTGACCAATATGGCGGGCACCGTTGTCGACCGGGATAACGGCTTTCACGTTCGCGGCGGTCGCGACGGTCAGGTAACCTATTTGTACGAGGGATTTTCGGTCCAGGATCCCTTCTTTGATATGATGGGCATCAGGATCATGCCCGACGCCCTCGAAGAACTGAACCTGACCTCCGGCGGCTTCACCGCCGAGTACGGCGAGGCCATGTCCGGCGTTGTCAACGCCGTGACCAAGGAAGGGAATCGCGACTATCACGGGAAAATAAAAATGTACGACGGCTACAGCCGTCCCTGGGACGTCAATACCGGTTCTTTCGGCGACCTGTCCCGGACCAATAATAATACCGTCAGCTACTCCCTGTCCGGCCCGGTTCCCCTCGTTACCAGCCGGCGCGCAACCTTCTTTGTGGCCAGCGAATGGCTCCGCGATGACACCTATCTGCCTCATAATAAAGGTGAAAGCTGGACCCATACGGCCAAACTGAACTGGCAGCCGACCCCGAACCTGAAACTGACCGGTATCGGCAGTTTGTATAACCTCGAAGACCAGGTCTATTACCATCGCGACGTCAACGATAAATCTTATGATTTCAACCTCGACGGCCTCGGTCTGACCAAGCGGGAAGCCAACCTGTGGGGCCTCAAGGGCAATTATAACCTTAGCTCCAAAACCATCCTGTCGTTTGCCTTCAACCACTTTTATACGGAAACGAAAACGGCTCCGGAGAGCCTCTTTGACACCTACTGGGATCAGTGGCCCGGTTACTCGGTCAACGAATCCGGCGTCTATAACGGAACCATCGACGACGACAACTATCTGGCTTCCGAAGATTATTACTGGATCGGCTACACGTCCGGCGACGATTTCGACCCGACCTTCGTTCGCCGCGTCGCCAAGTACAACGGTTTTTCGAGTACCGTCACGTCGCAGGTGAACAAGAACAATCAGGTCAGATTCGGCGGCGAACTGCGCGACTACAACATCGACTGGGACGCCAAGCAGTTCTACAACGACCAGCCCTATGGCGAAAAATACTACCAGTCGCCGGTTGTGGCTGTGCTCTATTTGCAGGATAAAATGGAAACCCGTGATTTTGTCATCAACATGGGACTGCGCTGGGATTATTTCGACAGCGAGGTCGAATACTGGAATAACGTCAAGTACAAGGATTTCAAAGTGAAATCGACCTCCAAGTCCTATTTGTCGCCGCGGTTGGGCGTGTCCCATCCGATTTCCGAAAACGCCATGATTCGCTTCAATTACGGTTATTATTACCAGTCGCCCACTTATCAGTACATGTACACCAACCTCCAGGCCGACGAGTATCAGGGATTGCCCATTTTCGGATATCCTGACCTCGAAAATGAACGAACCATCAGCTATGAACTCGGCCTCAATCAGATGATTAACGAAGATTATCGTCTCGACGTGACCGCCTATTATAAGGATATCGATAACCTGATATCGGCGCGGCCGGTGTACAAAGAGGATGGGACACTGGAACTTTCGCCGAGCCTTTATCCCATCGCTTTGTACAGCAACGACGACTACGGCTCGGTCCAGGGACTCGACATTACCCTCGAAAGAATCGCCAAAGGCAACTTCTCCGGGTCTTTTATCTACAGCTATATGATCGCCCGGGGCAACGCCTCCCATTCACTGGAAGCGTACTATTCATTTATCGTGGACACCAGTACCGCCCTGCCCGTGCAGGAATATCCTCTCGACTTCGACCAGCGCCACACCGCCACCCTGAATTTGTCCTATCGTGTTCCGCGGGAATGGAAAGGTCGCCTGCTGGGCATGAATATCCCCGGCGCCTGGGGACTTAATTTGCTCGGCCGCTATGGTTCCGGAATGCCGTACAACGTCCTCGATGAAAGCGGCCGCCAGGTTGGCGTTAACGAAGGCCGCCTCCCGGCCAACTACGTTGTCGACATGCGCTTTTATAAAAATCTCTTCGTCCCGCGTACCGACACCTACTTCTCTTTCTTCGTCGAGGTCGACAATCTGTTCGACCGCCGTAATGTCATCGATGTTTACGGCAATACCGGTCGGGCCGACGTTGACCGCAATTTGAGTACCGTGACCGGAACGACACCCGAAGAAACCGCAGAAAAACGCGCCCTGTACGCGCTGTTTGCCAAAGACCCGACCCACTACTCCAAACCACGCACCATCCGTCTGGGTCTTGAATACAATTTTTAAGAGGTTGATTATGAAGGACAAAATGAAAAATATACGCTGGTTCGGGTGGATATTTTTCCTGCTCGTGGCGCTCGGCGCTTCACCGGCCATGGCTAAATCCATGGGCTCGGAGACGCCCCCTCTGGCCCTCTGGGACCAGATCGTCCACAACAAGGGAAATATCGCCGTTACCGTCGATAATTTCGGACTCATCGGCGGTTACTGGGGTATCGCCGGCCGACCCTCCGGCGAATGGCCGCGCAACAGCGGTCACGAATATATCGGCGAAATCAAATTCTGGATGGGCGCCGTAACACCATCGTCTGATACCGTGGTCGCCGACACCGATGATGATTTCCGGCCCATACCCTCTCTGGTTTCAGGCGACGAAACCTACGGCATTCGTCTTTCGACCGATACCACTACCTATGATTTTAATATCGCCGATACCGTCGGCCTGGGCATCGGCAATCCGGCCTATGGCTGGCGCGTCTGGGATCCGGACAGCCTCGCCTGGGTCTATAACCGGAATTATTCGACGCAGTACGAAGATTTCCTGCCCGGCGGACCGACCTCATTGCAGCAATCCTTTTACCGCTTCGACGACGGTCTGAACCCGGATGGCCTTGGCATTCAGGTTTCTCAAACCATGTACCAGTGGAATTATTGCTACAATGAAGATTTGATGTTCTGCGTCCTGGAAATCACCAACGCCTCCGACGTCGATTATCCCAATTTCGCCTTTGCGCTGTATTGCGATTTCGATATCGGCGGCCCCGACGGTTCCGGTGAAAACGGCCGCCTCGGTGACCTGGTCGCCTTCGACCAGGCCGAAAACCTCGCCTGGACGTACGATCAAGACGGCTACGATCCGGGCTGGGGACCCACCGTAACCACCGGTATCATGGGCACCAAATACCTGGAAACCCCCGACGGCATCGGCATGACCGCTTTCCGCACCGGACAGTGGGAGCAGGTTTATCAGGCCTCCGACCCGGACAAATTCGAATTGATCGATTCGGATCAGTTCGATGAATCTCTGCCGCCGACCGACCAGTACTATCTGCAGTGCACCCGCGGCATCGATTTGACCGCCGGCAAGACGGTTCGTGTCGTCTTTGCCCTGATCGCGGGAGCCGATGAAACCGAATTCCGCGAAAATGCCGCAATGGCCCAGACCCTCTACGATAACTATTTCGTCGGGCCGCAACCTCCGGCCACGCCGGTCCTGTCGGCCCAGGCCGGGGACGGCAAAGTCTATTTGAGCTGGACGGACACTTCCGAAGTCAGCATCGATCCCCTGTCAGGAGACGCCGACTTCCGCGGCTATAAATTGTACCGCTCGGAAAACCGCGGCTATACCTGGGGCCGGCGTAACGAAACCCAAATATACGCCTGCCTCGGCTTTGACTATTACCCGGTGGCCGCCTATGGTGTCGAGGCCGCAGGCAACCCCATTTCACATTCGTTTATCGATACTACCGTCACCAACGGCACCGAATACTGGTACTGCCTCGTGGCCTTCGACAGCGGCGACAGCACCGTGCCGATCGGCCCCCTGCAAAACGGCTTCGGCTCTCCCAATACCGATCGGAACGTCGTCAAAGTTATTCCCCGAAGCGACCCGGCCGGATTTTACGACGCCTACTCCACGGTGACGCATACCTATAACGGAAACGGCGTCCCGTCCGAAGGCGCCGTCTATCCCATCCGCTTCAGTGAATCCCTCGTGCAGGGCGATGAGTATCAGGTCTTCTTCACCGAGGACGATTACCAGACCTACTGGCATCTGCTGGATGTCACCAACAACGATACCGTCCTGGTCGACCAAACTCTGCAATCACCGACGGTCGATCCGGGTCAATTCCCCATCGGCGACGGCATCCGCGTCGTCGTCCGCGACAACGCCGACCGTTTCCCGCCCGCCATGGGCCAGACGGGCTTCGGCGTCCCCGGCGATACGACCATTGCCATGTATGATTTCCTCGGCGACCTGGAATACGTCTTTGGTCTGCCGCTGGGCGGCAATAAACATTTCCGCAGTACGTACGAATTACGGTTCACCGAAACCGGCCAGACCGGATTTCTGATTTTCGACCACGGTTCTCCGATACCTCTTCCTTTCGAAGTCTGGAATACGACTTTCAACCAGCAGGTCAACGCCGAAATCTATGACTGGGATTTCGACCTCGAATGGAATCCGGAAGTCGGGGATTACATTTCCATCGTCAATACCCCGTACGACGGCGACTCCCATCCGGAAGCCTTTCCCTGGAATCACGTCTGGTTCTTCGCCCTCGACCCGTACAACACCGACTATAACGACGGCGACGTCTATACCATCGAGGGCGCCCGTCTGAACGGCGCCGACGACGTCTTCACCTTCCGCGTTGACGGTGTCGATCCGGCCGCGGCCGGCAATGAAATGGATCGCATCAAGGTTTATCCCGATCCCTACCTCGGTCACATGTACCAGGAATACAGCCAATACGAACGGAAACTCAATTTCATAAATCTTCCCGATGAATGCACCCTTCGGATTTATACCCTGGCCGGAGACCTGGTCAAGACCGCCAACCATTATAATTCCGGCGGCACCTATACCTGGAATATGCTTTCCGACGCCGGTCTGTCGATTGCGTCGGGAATTTATCTGTATCACGTAGAATCGAAATATGGCGACCGCACCGGGCGGTTTGCCGTCATAAAGTAGGAGAAACGCCATGATTAAGAAAATATTAGCGCTTTCGCTGATGGCCCTTCTCTGCGGGACGGCTGTCGCCGGTGAGTTCTCCAAGGTCGGCACTTCCGGCGCCCAGTTCCTGAAAATCGGCGTCGGCTCCAGATACAACGCCATGGGTGAAGCCGCGGCCCCGACCGCGACCGACATCTATGCCATGTACTGGAACCCGGCCGGCCTGTCGCAGATTGGCGGCAAGGAAGTGGCCTTTGCCCATGTCAGCTATATTACCGATATCAGCCTCAACTATGTGGCTTATGCCCAGAACTTCGAGGATATCGGCACCTTCGGCGTCTCGGCCACCATTCTGTCGATGGGCGAACAGGAAATCACGGGCGTCGATCAGGACCAGCAGAACGGCACCGGCCAGTTTTACAGCGCCTCGTCCTATGCTTTTCAGGTCAGTTTCGCCCGTTACCTGACCACCCAGTTCGCCTTCGGCGCCAGCGTTAAGTATGTCGGAGAGGAAATCTATCGCGAAAAATCCGCCGGGATAGCCTTCGATTTCGGAACCATGCTCCACACCGGCTGGAGAACGCTCCGGATCGGTATGAATATCTCCAACATGGGTCCCGAATTGAAATTCGACGGCCCCGATTTGGATGTCGCCTATGACCCCGATCAGAATCAGAATCCCAACAATGACAATTTCAACAGCCGTTTGAAGGTGGAGGGCTACAGCCTGCCGCTGACCTTCCGCGTTGGCCTGGCCTATGACGTGCAGTTCGGGCCGGAGTCCAATCTGCTTCTGGCCGCGGAAGCCAAACACCCCAACGACCATGAACAGCAGGGGGCCCTCGGCGCCGAATATAGCTGGGATGAGAAATATTTCCTCCGCTCCGGCTATAAATTCAACTACGACGAGGAAGCCTTCAGCTTCGGCGGTGGCCTTAAAACCGGGTTGACCGAAAACACTCGCCTGACGCTGGATTATGCCTGGGTCGATTTCGGGCGTCTGGAGTCAGTTCATAAATTCTCCGCCAGCGTGAGTTTCTGATATTGTTCGTGAAGTCGATCAAAACCCCGACCACCCGTCGGGGTTTTTTTCGTACATTTTTTGGCTTTTGGCGTAAAATGATTTATATTACACTATTCGATCACTTTACGGGAGCAGTTATGAACGCCAGATTGATTAAAACAATTTGCATCGCCGGCCTGTCGGCCCTGACAATCGCGGCTGTGGCCATGGCCCAGAATCCCTATTTCAACCAAGGGCGGGAAACGGTTGCCTATTATCTCGATTTGATTAACTCCGGCAACTTCGAATCGGCCGCAGGACTGTGGCGGCCGGCCTCACTGGAACAAGCCACCCGCCTGGGCATCGAATACGACGGCATCAAATTCAAACCCGACTGCCTGTCACCGGCCGTGTATAACGTCGAAGCATACTCCGCGGGCGTCCCGTCCGGCATCGACAGCCAGGCCGAAATCAACGATACCACTCTTCGTTTCCGGTTCATCCTCGACATGCCCAATACCGGCCGGGCCAGCTACCATTACATCGTCCTTCGCACCGGAGGCTATTTCTGGCTGGCCTATTATCATGACGTTCTCACCGCCGACTGGCCCGTGAAGACGACCCGATATTTCATATTTCACATCAGTCCCAATCGACTCGCGGACTATAACGACATCGCCGCCGCGGCTATGGATGATATGGTCGAAAAAATGGCCTCCGGACTTAATCTCGATTCCAAACGTCTGGCTTTCCTGGCCGAAAAGAAAATCCATTTCTATTTGTGTCGCACGGTCGGAGACATTGTCAAGTTCGCCGATGTCCAGTCCGACGGAGCTTATCGGGCCGACGCCGATGTCGTCTTCAGTACCTACCTGACCAACGCCGCGCCCGTGGCCGACCTCCTGATAAATTACAAAATGCAGAAACTGCCGCGGCGCTCCGACAATTTCATGCGGTCCGGCCTGCGGGCCGCTCTGGCCGGAGGCTGGCAACGGTCAGCCGATGTGCTTCTCGATTTCGGTGAATACATTCTGAAATACAACCTGATCGAAATCGACACCCTTTTAAAAGAAACGTTCGGTGAAGACAACAATATGACCGATATCGCCGTCCCCGCCCAGGCCTGTTTCGCGGAGTACCTCGTGCAACGCTTCGGGCTGGACAAATACCTGAACTGCTTCGCCCGGCTGTCGGCCGTCAATCTGCCCGATGACTCTCTCCGATACCCCGTCATCAAGGACGCGGTGGCCGGTGCCTTCGGGACCGATTGGACGTCGATCGCATCCGGGCTGACTCAATACATCGCCAAACGAAACCGTCACGGTGGACCGATGTACCCGGGACAGGTTAAAGTCGATAAAGTCCTTCTGGAAAAAGACGGTTTGAAAATATCTTCCTCGAAAAAATGGGTGCAGGTCGCCTTCAGCGGCGGCGAGAACAAGCTGTTCGACGTCGGCATCGTTTTCGGAAAAGACCCCGCCCTGGCCGGGATAACATCCGACCTCATGAAGGTGCAGTACCAAAATTATGCTTTGTACGATGGCTTCAGGTACGGCCTTCGTCTGGATAAAAATGAAATCGGCCTGTACGACTACGCCGTCAATCGCCTGGTGGCCAAATATGTCACCGGCTTCGACCCCGACCCCGCCTATTACGACACCACCGCCAACGCCATGACCGCCTATTTTGACATCGGCCTGTTGGGAGCCAATTCTCCCGACATGAGCGACGCCGTCATTATTCGGTAGGTTGGACGCCTTTTATTTTGAAATATTGCTCCTTCAGGGCAGTATCAAGTGAATCGAGACGTTCGGGCGCGATTCTTTCCAGACGTTGCCTGATTATCGGCACCTCCGGAAGATCCTTGTCCAGCCCGATGAACTTAAGATAATTATCGGCGGCCCGTTGTGGCTGCTTGTTCCGCTCCAACAAAAGCCCCTTGTACATATACCCATAGGGGTCACCCGGATGTTTGGTCAGCATTATATCGGACAAACTGTCGGCCTTGTCGTAATCGCGCATGCGGTAATGAAAACCGATAAAATCGACCATGATGACGCTGTCGGTCGGCGATATCGTCCGCGCCCGTTTGAGCACCTCAAGACATTTGTGCTCCAGCTTGTTTTCCCGATACAGCTCCGATAAAAAATGATAGGCCGTGAGATCTTCGGAGTTGAGCCGTATCGCCTTATTGAACTCGCTTTCGGCTTCCTCGTAGCGCTTGAAATGTTTAAGGATATTGCCGCGTTGAAGGCGGTAATTGCCCTGATAGGGGAAACGCTCGACAAGCCGGTCGGCGAATTCAAGAGCGTCGGCGTAACGCTTGTGGTAAAACAGATCGGAGATCAAATCCGACTCCAGCCGCCCCGGGGCACTGCCCCGTATCGATTGCTCCTCTCGGTCGGCGTCGGCAAAGCGGCCCTGCTTGTAATAATAATCCCGAAAGGCCACCAGCGCCGATTCATATTTGAATTCGTTGCGGTTAAAATAACTTTTAAGAAAGTTAATGCCGCGCTCCGGTACTTGATACAACCAGATGACGGGGATGATAAGGAGCAATGCCAGAAGGGGCAGACGCCCGGCCAGACCCATTTTTGCGAATGATTCGGATGCGACCAGAACATAACCGCCCCATATAACCAGGCCCAAAAACAAAAAACCGAAAAGGGCCAGTTCCCGCGCCATACCGTTTGGCGGATTGATAATGAACGCCGTCAAAAGCATCGCGATGGTCAATAGCATCAGATAGCTGGTCTGCCGGTTTTGCGATGCTCTCCTGAAGCTCATGAGCGCCGCCAGCCCGAACAGGGGAAACAGCGGCACCATGAAAAATAAAGCATTCAATTTTTCTGAAAGATTTTTCATCCCGATCAAACTGTAATACGGCGTCGCTGGGTTGACCGCGATATGCAACAGGCGGCTTTCGACGAAAATATCCGTCGATGCCCTCCAGTAAACCCAGACCAGTCCAGCCACTATCGCCCCCAGCCCGATTATCAGTCCCACCTTGCCCGGACGCGACGCCTCCGGACGACCGGGACTTAACGTGGCGTACAAAACCGCCGGAAGCGTGCATATAAATATAAAATGCACGAATACCCCCAGGGCCGTCACTAACCAGAGTTTAAGCAGGCCGTTGGTGGTTCCGGAAATATGTCTTTGTGCGGCGAAAGTCGTTTGCACCAGCAAAAGCGCCGGAAGCATGATGTAATTTTCCGGCATCCCCATGAAGTACATCAACTGCCCGCCGAACAGAAGCATCAGCAGAAAGCCGGTTCTCATGCGGTCGTCGTCGGTGAATAGTCGCGCCAGCTTGCGGGCGTAAATTATATAAACCGCGCCGGAGATAAACGAGATGAGGCGATAGCCCCATTCGGCGGCCGTCAGTTTGGAGATACCTGTCAAGTCCAGGAATTTATATATCCACCATGGCAGAAGCGTCCCGCCATACTCATACCAGCGAAACAGGGTTACTTCTTTCTGGGCAAAATTGGCCAGGTTGCTATATCCCATCCCCCAGAAATGACCCTGCAGCCGAAACAGCCCGAAGATTATTATTATGCCCGCCAGCCAAACCCACCTGGCCCTCGTGTACTGCGGTTGCCAGAAGTGTTTTTCCATGAGCGTGAAGGGCCAGACCGTCTTTTTGAACGCGATTAAGGCCAGACCTGCAATCGCCAGCGCCGACCATACGTACAGCGCCGGTGACGGAAACTGATGCAGGGCCGACAGCCCCCAGGAATTTTTAAAGATGTCTTTCCCGAATATCACCAGGGCCAAGGACACGACGACGGCCAGATAGCCCATATATTCGGAGGCGGTTCTTTTTTCGCTCATGGCACTTATTCTATTTCCCGGCGTCCTTCCAGTGCCCGCGACAGAGTCACGCCGTCGGCATATTCGAGGTCGCTTCCGACCGGCAGGCCGCGCGCAATCCTGGTTATTTTTACGCCCATCGGCTTTAAAAGTTTGGCCAGGTACAACGCCGTCGCCTCGCCCTCCACGTTGGGGTTGGTGGCGATAATTATCTCCCTGACGTTGTCGTCGAGACGCCCGAGCAGTTCTTTGATTTTAATGTCGTCGGGACCCAGTCCGTCGAGCGGGGAAATGCGCCCGCCGAGAACGTGATATACCCCCCGATAACTTTCCGATTTTTCCAGAGCCGCCAGGTCCATGGCTTCTTCGACGACACAAATGACGCTGTTATCGCGTTTGGGGTCGGTACAAATATAACAGGGGTCCTCTTCGGTGATATTATTACAGCGCGAACAGAAACCGACTTTGTCCTTGATATCGCGAATGGCCTCGGCCAGCTCGAGCGCTTCCTCGCGCCGAGCCTTGAGAATATAAAACGCCAGCCGCCCCGCCGACTTGCGTCCGATACCGGGCAACTGGGCTAACAGCGTGATCAGCCGATTGACGGAATCAGTCCGGTCAAACATAGGCCGATCAGAAAGGCAGGTTCAGGCCGGGAAGATTCATCCCGCCGGTCAATTGGCTCATCTGTTCCTGCTGAATCTCCTGGGCTTTCTGGCGGGCCTGATTGACCGCCGCCACAATCAAATCCTGGAGCATTTCGACGTCGTCGGGATTGACCACTTCCTTGTCGATGGTGATTTCCAGCACTTCCTGTTTGCCGTTGACCATGCATTTGACCATGCCGCCGCCGGAACTGCCCTCTATTTCCATTTCTTCCAGCTCGGCCTGAATTTTTTCCATCTGGGCCTGCATCTGCTGAATCTGTTTCATCATGTTGCCCAGCTGTCCTTTATTCATCGTATGGCTCCTTTGTATTAATCATCGACTTTTTTCTTCCCGATTATTTCACCGTTGAATCGTTCGACAATATCTTTCAATTTTTTGTCCGATTCCAGTATTTTCTCGACATCGATTTTCTCCACCGTCGGCGCTTTGGCCTCCACGGTCTCCGGCTTTTTGGTCGGGTCTATTTCATACTTTATTTTGAGCGGCGTTTTAAAAAACGTCCGCAGTTCGTTGTGTATGGTCGTTATATAATCCGGCTTCTCCAGGACCTGCTTGGATGTCCCGCCCGCGTTATAAAATACGGCCGTGATGATGTTCTCGCGCACGTCGCGTATCTCGGCCATCGATAAGAGTGCCGCCAGCATACGGTTCTGCTTTTTAACCTGCTCGGTGAAATCCGCCCACTTCGACTGAATCATGGGCAAATTGACCGGCGCGCCGGTCAGGGGAGACGTGCTTTCGCGCGGCGGAGGTGTGACTATCGGCGCTTCATCCCCGAGAAATTCCTTTTTTGCCGCTGGCGCCGCCGTCGGTTTTCCAAAAAGATCTGCCCCGACTTCCGCGATCGGGGCGCCGCTGTCTTCGGCCGACAACCGCGCCAGAATCTCTTCAAAACGCACCGTCGATTCCATGCTGGCCAGTTTGAGAGTCGCCGTTTCCAATAGTAGCCTCGGGTCAAGCCCGCTTTTCAAATCAAGCGCCATATCGGTGATGGCTTTAATCATCCGCAGCAAATCCCCGGTCGTAAAATATTCCGCCTGCTTTTTAATCTCCTCCAATTCCGTCGCCGTCACTTCCAGAATTTTTTCTGGATTTTTGGAATTTTTGGCAATCATCAGACCGCGCATATACATCGCCAATCCCCCGCAGAACTCGGATACTTCCGCCCCCGAATTCACCAGTTCGACTATTTTTTCCAGCGCCGCCGATTGATCGCGGGCCGCGATGGTTTCGATGTACGCCGCGAAAAACCGGGTGTCGATTAACCCCAGCGCCTCAACCACTTTGGCACCGTCGATTTCCTCTCCGGCAAAAGCCGAAAGCTGATCCAGAAGCGACAGGCTGTCGCGCACCGAACCGTCGGCCTTGCGGGCAATGATAAATGCGGCGGCATCATCGAGAATCAGGCTTTCGTTACCTGCGATCTTTTTAACATGCCGGGCCAGTTCGGCGACACTCACCCGGTGAAAATCATATCGCTGCGTACGCGAACGAATCGTCTCCGGCACTTTGTGGGGCTCGGTGGTGGCGAAAATAAACACCACGTGCGGCGGCGGCTCTTCCAGCGTTTTCAGCAGGGCGTCGAAAGCCGACCCGGACAGGCGATGCACTTCGTCTATAATATATATCCGCTTTTTGCCCGTCGTCGGCAGGTAACGGACATTTTCTCGTAGCGCCCGGATGTCATCGACCCCCGTATTGGACGCGGCGTCGATTTCGAGCACGTCTAAAGCCGTGCCGGACATGATTTCCAGGCAGGACGGACATTTATCGCATGGCGTCGCCGTCGGGCCTTCGGCGCAGTTGAGAGCTTTCGCCAGCACCCGGGCCGTCGTCGTTTTGCCCGTCCCGCGCGGACCGGTAAACAGATACCCCGATGATACCCGCCCCGAGGCGATCGCGCTTTTCAGCGTTTTCGAAATGTGCCGCTGCGCGATGATGTCGTCGAACTGCTGCGGACGATACTTCCTGGCCAGAACCTGATACGACATAACGTTATTTTATGGTGTGCACCCACCTTTGACCGCCCGTTTCATGGCTTCCACAGCAGCCGGCTCCGATCAGGCGACCCCGCAACACATACCGACTGCCGCCTGCCGTTGCTACCTTCCGGTCCTGGCGGGGTTCAGCGGGCCGACATTGTACGAGACCCGACCATCATCGCCGCTTACTCTTTCCACACATGCTACGGGTTGAGCCGGGGGTGGGAATTCGACCCCGGTAGAGCGGATTCCGGGTTACAGGACACCGCTGGCTTCCCGTCTAGCACACCTATATTGCTTTCTCCCCAAGATTATAAAATGGAGCAGAGCGGGCTCGAACCGCCGACCCCCACGTTGCGAACGTGGTGCTCTCCCAATTGAGCTACTGCCCCAATTTTATACTTCACAACGGTTTTCCATCAAACCGCCGATTGCTGCAAAAGCCCAAATAAACACAAATCCCGCCCAAAATCAAGGACTTTTGCATCCCCCGAAATTAAGGTTAATCGGTCTTGACAAACCAATATCGTCTCATAGCTTATTCATAACAATTACCCGAAGGGAAGTATTCCATGCTCAAATCACGTGCTTTCCTCATCCCGGGCATTGTTGTGGTTGCCTTATCATTTGTCATCGGAAATGCCTGTGCGGATAACATCAATAAATCCTGGAAAATAGGCCTGCAATTCGCGCCCGGATATGACCTGCCGGCCGGGAGTTTTAAAAGATTTTTCGACGGCGGGCCTTCCTATGACGGCAGTCTTTTAATACGCACCACCGACCAAATTGATGTCAAAATTACCATTGGCAAAGTCGGGCTGAAAACCGGCGAAACTCCCATACCCGTCGATTTGTCAGCCTATAGAATTGTCTTGGATGCTCTCTATCATAAGACAAACCCGAAAATGTCGGCGGGGACGATTTATCCCTATACCATTGCCGGGGCGGGTGTAATTCAATACAGTTATGACATGAACGGCCATTCCGATTCCGGCACGGATTTATTGCTTGCTTCCGGTGGTGGACTGTTTATCCATATTTTATCAAATATCGTTCTGGATATTTCCATCGGCCTGGATATGACTGTTTCCGGAGATTATGAGTATTCGATTACTAATGACCAGATCGATTATTACCGTCTCCATTACTGTAATATGATAAGATTCAACGCCGGACTGATGGCGCTTTTATAAGAGTATCGCGATCGCCACGGCTTCTGCCACGCGCACCAGGCTCCGACCGGGTATAAACTTTTTGTTGCCTTGAAACCGGGAAACCATTATAAGTGTTGGGCATAAAAGATGATATATTTTGGGAAAAGGAGTAACACATGAAGAAATTTCTGATTCTGATGACCGCCGCCGCGCTACTTACCGGCCTGCTATTAGTCTCCTGCGGCGGTGAAAAAGAAGGGAAGACCGAAACCGAGGATGCCCTTCTGCCACAGGATACCGGCGAATCGACTCTGCTCGATACCACCGTCACCGAACAACCCAAACCGGCTCCGCAAGTCGCCGAGCAAAAACCGGAGGCCAAACCGGAACCCAAGCCTCAACCCAAGCCTCAACCCAAACCCCAATCCGAGCCGACGCCCCAGTATATCGAAACCGTTCTGCTCAATCAGGGCGATATGCTCGAAGTGGAAATGCTGACCAAGCTGTCCACCGAAACCAATAAGGTCGGCGATAAATTCCGCGTTTTGGTCCTCGGTCCGGCCGAAAAGGGAAAACCGTCGGCATTTCCGGAAGGAACCATTATCGAGGGTGAAGTCGCGCAGATTTCCGATGGCAAAGCCAGCGGCGAGTCGGCCTGGATTCTGCCCAAATTCACGACCTTCATCCTGCCCGGTGAAACCGGTATTCCCATGGAGGGATACATTGTCACCAATGACGGTGATGGCATAATCAAAGCCGGCAGCAAGACCGGCACCGTCGCCAAAGACGCCGGCATCGGCGCCATCGCCGGAGGCGTCCTCGGGGCCATTACCGGCGGCGACAAGAAAACCGAAGGGGCCGTCAAAGGCGCCGTCATCGGGGCCGCGGCCGGTGGTGTCCTCGGCGCCGTCCTGCACAAAGACCGCGTCGAAATCAACAACGGCAATAAAATGGATATCGCCATTATCGGTCAGGTCGTGCAGAGAAAACTGAAACAATAGCTTTTGATTCGAAAACAAATTTTAAATTTTCGGGCGGGTCAATGATAGATCCGCCTTTTCATTTGTATGTCAATATTCTCCCTTTTTAATCAGCTTCTTTATGACTTCCGCCGTAAAGGCCGGCTTGATTTTGTAACCACCGATATCGGCCTTACCCAGAAAACGCCCGTCGGGGCTTTTTAATTCAATGTTGACTTCACTGATTCGGTCGGCCTCTTTCAATACCACGTACGAATTCATCGAATCGCGTTCGGCCGGACTCCACTTGGTGTAGCCCGACCTGCGGTTTTGATGAATATCGCGAATTTCGCCTGTCATGCCCGGCCCATTTATCATCAGGGCGATAATCCCTGCTTCAGTCGAATCCTCGCCGATAGCGATGCCCTCGTCGGCCAGATGCACTTTAATGGCCCATACATATTTTTTAATGCGTTCATTGATTCCGAATTCTTCCCGCAATATTGCAAACGATGGCAGCGAATCCTGATGAGGATTTTGGTTAATCACCCTGATGTACCATTGCTCGATACTTTTCGACTCCGGCGAGATAAGGGTATGACTCACGCGCGGCGAACTGCAGGCCCCAATGATAAAATTGATGGTCACTCCCATGAACAGCACAAACACGATGCTTTTTACTTTCCCCATCACTTTCCTCCCTTATTCCGATTGCTCAATGTCCTTAAACCATATTAATATCCCATAAAGCTTATTTCAAAAGCCAGCGACGTGGCCGACCACTTTTTTTCGATATTGCTTTTCTCCCAGCTTCGTCCCGCCCATGGAAATTGCAGTTCGGCCCGGATATACCGCGTGAATTCATAACCGATTGATTCGCATATATAACTCCCTTCCCGAAGGCGAAACAAACATGACTATTTTGAATATGTCCGGTACGTGTCAAAGATTGTCGTGGCGACATTAATAAAATATAAATCGTTGTCACAAAATGCAAGACCGGTTTTAGTAAAAAGCCGATCGTTGCTTTGAGTTCCAACTTGATAAAAAGTGTCTGTAGGTCAATTCTCCTTAGAGATTTGACATCTTTACTTGTGAAAAAAATATTGCCAACCCCCCGGAATACGCTATATTTATATGGGTTTCGAGCACAACCCGGTCATAAAAACTTATATGTTTTCTATTGGAGGTACATATGAAATCCTCGCTTTTGTTCATCGCCGTCATATTATTAATCTTGTCGGCTGGCAGGATCACTGCCGAATCGGTTGATACCGCCTGGGTAAGAACCTATAATGGACCTAGTAGTGATGAAGACCGTGCCTATGGTGTTACGGTTGACAACTTCGGTGATATATATGTAACCGGTTATAGAGTACAATCTGGATATTCGGATTTTCATACGCGAAAATACCGGGCGAATGGCGATTTTGTCTGGTCGCATACTTACAACGGAACGGCCAGCCTGGAGGATATCCCGAGGTATATCACCCTGGATAATGATAATAATGTCTTTGTAACCGGGGGAAGCAGGGGCAGCGGGACACATTGGGATTATTTAACGATTAAATACGATAGTTCAGGAAATGTTATATATACCAAAAGATACAGCGGCCCGGGAAATTATGCTGATACTTCCTGGTGTGTATTGACCGATAGTGATGGAAACGCCTATGTCACGGGCAGCGTTGCCGTTTCCGGCACTGATAGAAATGTTGTGACGATAAAATACCTGCCAAACGGCGATACGGCTTGGGTAAGGTCGGTCGGTGGTGCGGCCAACGGCCAGGACCAAGGTTTTTCTTTGGCGGCCGATTCTGCCGGGGCTATTTATGTAGCAGGAACATGTTATGACGGCGCTCTTACGGGGACAAATGCTCTTTTGATTAAGTACCTGCCTTCTGGCGATACCGTTTGGACGAGGAAGTATAACGGTGCGGCGAATGGCAATGATATCGGACGAGCCATATGCACCGATGCAAAAACAAATATATATTTTCTGGCTTCGAGTCAGGGATCTGGCACCGGATGGGATGCTGTTATTATTAAATATGATTCCTCTGGAAACGAAATGTGGACTCAGATCTATAATGGTCCGATTAATGGAGATGATATTTCAAGGACCATCGGAATAGATCAGGATAACAATGTAATAATTACGGGATATAGCGTACAAAGCGAAGCCGACTACGATTGCATAATTGTCAAGTATTCAGAGGACGGGGATAGCCTTTGGACCGCCGTTTTTGACGGTGTTTCCGGTGGTGATGACTTTCCCGCAACTTATACGAGAAGGTCAAACGTAGACGACAATGGCAATATTTATTTAGTCGGTTATGGTCCCGGGCCTTCAGGAAATATTGACATATTCGCGTCAAAATATGATCCCTCCGGAACCTTGATTTGGAATACGACTTATAACGGCACAAATAATGGAATCGACAATTCCTATGATTATGCCATGGACTCCAACGGAAACTTAATCGTCGTTGGAAGGACTTTTGTTTCGGGGACTGTAAATTATGATTATTGCATAATAAAGTATGTCCCCGCGTTTGAAGTGGTCTCGGTAAGCCCGCTTCCCAACACCCTTAATTCTCCCGTGTCATGCGATATTGACGTTACATTCGGCGCCGGTATAAATCCCGCTTCAATCGATGAAAGCTCTTTTATAGTGTCCGGAAATTATTCTGGGCTTCATTCGGGTACTATCAATATTGATGCTCTCTCGAATACGGCGACATATAATCCGGATATTGATTTTGAACCCGGTGAAATTGTCACCGTGACTTTGACGCGAGCCATAGAATCGGAGTCCAGCCTGCTTCTAATAAAGCCTTATGTATGGCAGTTTGCGACAATCGCCGAAAAGGGAACCGGAATGTTTGAACCCTCGGCAGCGTATCCATTCGGCGATAGCACCGGCACAATATATTGCGGCGATATGGATAATGATGGTGATATAGATGTACTGATGAATGATTTTGGTAATGACCAGGTCTGTTTGTTTAAAAATGAAGGGGATGGAATACTGGGGCCGTACTCAACCATACCCGTAGGTGATCGTCCTCGGTCCGTTCAGGGCGTCGACCTGGATGCTGATGGCGATCTTGATATAATCACGGCTAATAATAATACTAATACTGTTTCCGTATTGAAAAACAATGGCGACGGCACTTTTTCCGGCCGAGTTGATTATGTTGTCGGGACTGGACCAAATGCGGCCTTCTGTGGCGATTTGGATGGCGATGGAGACGCCGATATTGTCGCGGTGAACGGAACCACCGATAATTTCTCAATCCTAAAAAATAACGGATCCGGTTCCTTTTCTGCCAAAGTGGATTATGCCTGTGGCGACGGCCCTGTATGGTTATGCCTTGGAGATCTCGATAATGACTACGATTTGGATATTACAATTGTGAGTTTCAATGACGATGATATATCAGTCTTCCTAAATAATGGAAACGCCACGTCATTTTCCAGAACCGATTATCCAGTGGGTGACGGCCCATATTGTATAGACAATATTGATCTTAACGGCGATAATTATCTGGATCTTGTCGTTACAAACTACGTCGGTAACAGCATCTCGATTATTCTAAATAACGGGGATGGGACTTTTGCTCCCCAAGTAAATTATAATCATCCTGGCGGACCTTCCTGGTTTACTTATGGTGATATAGATTATGATGGGGACATTGATTTGATTATTAATAGCGAATTCTCTATAATGCTCAATGACGGTGACGGAAGTTTCGTAACTTTGCCATTGGACGAATCGTATTCCAATGTAAGCAATCCTTTCGCCGTTGACATTGACGGCGATGGCGACGTTGATATAATAGCCAATCACCCCGGCATACTGCTGATGAAGAGAAATATAAATGGTATCTATGTAACTAATGACGGAGATGGTATTCCCGGGAGTTTAAGCGCGGCGATTGATAATGCAAATAGCGATATGCATTACAATATTATTTTCTTTGACGATGATTTTAATATTCAATTGACATCACCATTGCCCCAAATCGTCAATAATGGTACTTTTTTGGCCGGCTCCTCCGCCCCTAACGGGGCGCACTCGGTTGTTCTCGACGGTTCCGCATTAGGCAAATCGAGCAACGCCGGGTTTCAAATTCATAGTTCATACAATCTGATCGAAGGCCTGACTATCCGAAATTTCTCCGGAAATGGCATCGAAATCACCGGAACTACACAATACAATAAGATTTCAAATAATCTGATTTATAATAACGGCCTCTTGGGAATTGATTTGGGCGACGATGGCGTGACACTCAACGACCCCGATGACGGCGATACCGGCCCCAACGACTTTTTAAACTACCCCGAAATCGATTCGGTCTTTATGAATCCGGACAGCTCTTTCCGCGTCTTTGGACGGGCCGCCAATGACGGCATCATCGAGTTTTTCGTGGCCTATCCTGCCGGTGATGACACTAAACCCGCCGACCCATCGGGGCATGGTGAAGCCTGGTCCTACATCGGCTCCGATACCGCCGACGGTTCGGGCAACTTTGAGTACGAAATAAGCAATGCTATTGCGTATTTTTCTTTGATAACTACCACCTGTACCGACGCTTTGGGCAACACTTCCGAATTCTCGCCCAATTTCCGACTGGTGCCCTCGCCGTTGATTATCGTTGGTTATTCACCGATCAATCTTCATGTCATCGACCCGGCGGGTGACAGTATAGGCAAATACCCGAACGATGATTATTTCAATACCATCGGGTCCAATGCAACTTATGAGGATATCATTCGCGATTCCATCACCATCCAGTATCCGCTCGAGGGTGAATATATAATTATTGTCTATCCGCAGGGTGACCCGCCGTCCGGTGCGCTGTACACCATCGGGATACGTATCGACGGCTCCCAGCAGGCGATCATTGTCGAAAATATCAATGTCCCGGCTACCGGTACGGCCGATACTTTAGGCTATGAAGTTATTGAAAGTTATCATTTCTTCAATGGTGATGCCTCGCGCGATGATAATGTCAACCTGATAGATATATTATACCTGATCGCCTATTTATACAACAGCCCGCCCGGTCCCGCGCCATACCCGCTAACCGCCGGCGATGCCAACTGCGACCAGACAATCAATCTGATTGACATATTATACCTGATTGACCATTTGTATAATACTCCGCCCGGCTCCGAACCCTGCCACTGGGAGGATTATGAATAACCCCATATCGTAGTTTGTATTTTTGAAAAATATAAGGGCGGTCTAGCGACCGCCCTTTTTTATTCTTCATCCCCTTTCACCACCAACCCGATGTTAATTTTGCCCATCGCCCCCATATATGAGGCCTAAAATTACACCCAAAACCTCGCGCAGGGATGAAAGAAAAATTAATAAATCTCACGAACAAACCCATTTTGCCGCAATCCCATCGCTGATATATGATTATCAATGCCAAAAACACTTTTCCAAATCCGCTTTCAATCACGCTGGAACCACAAAGCCGTGTTTCAGATTTGATAACCATATTGCCCGCCTTCACCTTAAACCGGAAAACCTTATTTACGACCCCGCCCTCCCCTCCAAAAAATCAAAAAATTTTCACGAACGAAGCCATTTGGCCGTAATCAATAGTCTTGCTTGAGCTTGCGTGCAATAATATACCACCACAGTCCATGATAACCTTCTTTTCAGGTATTGACTATCTCTCCTCCGACCGGCTCTTTTTTAATCCCCCTTATCGTTTGACAGTATAATTCCAAAAGGCTATATTGCGGCCCAAAATTGACAATTCGCACGCATGAAAGGAGAGACAACCTCATGAAACAATTCTTTTTCGTAACCTTCATCCTGCTGGCGTTCTTCGGCCTGACTGTCGCCGATGACAATACCCCGGCCGACGCCACCAAAGCTCCAAAGGAAAAAACCGAAATGCAAAAATATGTCAAACGCCTGGCCGACAACCCCGAAATCGCCATCCAGACCAATTTCGGCACCATGACTTTCGAACTCTATCGCGATGTCGCCCCCGGCCACGTGGACAGCATGCTGGCCCGCGCCCGCGAAAGTTTCTATGACGGCCGCAAAATCTTCCGTATTATAAAAGGCTTCATGATGCAGACCGGCGACCCCAAAGACCAGGGAACCGGCAACGCCGGATATACCCTCAAGGCCGAGTTTTCGGACATCCCGCATGAACGCGGCATTCTCTCCATGGCCCGTTCGCAGGATCCCAACAGCGCTTCCTGCCAGTTTTTCGTCGTCTTCAACCGCGCCCCGCATCTCGATAAGCAGTACACTGTGTTCGGCAAGATGATGTCGGGCGATGACGTCCTGGCCAAAATCGAAAGCGTCGAGGTCAAGCGCAATCCCATGACCGGCGAAAACGCCATGCCGGTGGGCGATGTCATCATGGAAAAGATGATTGTCCTCAAAGACATCAAGCCGTCCGAATCCAAAGGGGAGTAGGCCGGTTTCGACGCGATGAATCGCACGACGATAATTTACGTAATATTGGTGCTTATCCTGACCGCCGCGTGCGGCCGGGATAAGCGTTTCGATGCCAATCCCGAAATTGCCATCGATACCAACTACGGGACCATCGAACTGGAATTGTACCGCGATGTCGCCCCCGGCCACGTGGACAGCATGATATCCCGCATCCGCGAAGGATTTTATAACGGCCTGACTTTCCACCGGATAATCAAGGGCTACATGATGCAGGGCGGCGACCCCCGCGGTAACGGCATCGGCTGGGCAGGATACAATCTCAAAGCGGAGTTTTCCGATATCCCGCATGTCCGAGGAACCCTGTCGGCGGCGCGGGGCCCGGACGAAAACTCGGCCTCCTGCCAGTTTTTTATCTGCTTCCAGCCCGCCCCGGCCCTCGATGGTCAATATACTAATTTCGGGATGGTTCTCGATGGTTTCGATGTGCTCGACCAAATCGAGCGCGTCCCGGTGACATTAAGCCCGTTCGGCGGGGAAGAAAGCTACCCGACCCGCGACGTGATTATCAAACGTATCCGGATATTGAAAGACATCGTCCCTTGATAATCCCTGAAACAAGACGGAACACCCTTCGAAAGCCTTCGTTAAATTAATTGGTGAATAAGAAACTGGTCATACTCGGCTCCACCGGCTCCATCGGCGTTTCAGCGCTCGATGTGGTCGCGCAAAACCGCGACGATGTCGAACTGATCGGCCTTACCGGTCACACCAATACCCGACTGATATTGGAGCAGGCCCAAAAATTCCACCCGCGCTATATCCAGATGACCGACCGTGATGCCTGGGCAATTGTCAATCGGGATTTGAAAGGCGGCAAAACCGCCCTTATACCGTACGAAAAAGGTATTGAGTATCTTATATCCGAAACCGACGCCGATGTCGTTCTGAATGCCATTGTCGGTGCGGCGGGCCTTGAGGCCTCGCTGGCCACCGTTCGTGCCGGCAAACGACTCGCTCTGGCCAATAAAGAATCGATGGTTATCGGGGGGGCATTGATTAACGCCGCCGCCAATGATTCCGGGGCGGAAATTATTCCCGTCGATTCCGAACATTCCGCCATCTGGCAGGCGTTGTCTTGCGGTCAAAAAGAAGAAGTGCGCAAAATAATTCTGACCGGCTCCGGCGGGCCGTTTCGTACCACTCCGGCCGCGGAATTCGCAAATATCACCAAAGAGCGGGCGCTGGCCCACCCAACCTGGAACATGGGGGCCAAAATAACCATCGATTCAGCCACCATGATGAATAAATCGCTGGAAATTATCGAGGCGGTCAACCTGTTCGACATTTCCCCGGAAATGATTGAAGTTGTCATTCATCCCCAGTCGATAATCCACTCGATGGTGGAATTTGCGGACCGGACGATTATTGCCCAGATGTCCCTGCCGGATATGCGTCTGCCGATAGCCTATGCCATATTTTATCCGAATCGGATGCCGTCGGATTTCGGGGCCGCCGACTTTGCCAGAATTGGCAATCTGACCTTTGAAAAACCTGATTTTGAAAAATTCCCGGTCTTGAAAACAGCCTTCGAGATCGCCGCCACACCCGGCACCTCGTCAGCCGTTTTCAACGCCGCCAATGAGGTGGCCGTGGCCGCTTTTTTGAATGATATCATTAAATTCAATCGTATATCCGATATAATAATAAATACCGTCCAGCGGCATAAATTAATTGAAAATCCGTCTTTGGAAGATATTTTAAAGGCAGACAGCTGGGCACGACACACCGCGCAGGAGATGATAGACTAAATGCTTCTGACAATATTAGCCACTATTTTTGTCCTTGGAGTTCTGGTTTTTTTCCATGAACTCGGGCATTTTCTGGTCGCCAAATGGTCGGGCATCCGCGTCGAACGGTTTTCGCTGGGATTTCCGCCAACCATATTCAAGAAAAAAATTGGCAAGGATACCGAATACTGCATCGGGGCCATCCCCTTCGGCGGCTATGTGAAAATGGCCGGGGATAACCCGGTCGAAGGCGTCACTGGGGCACCCTGGGAATTCATGTCTAAACCCGTTTGGAAAAGAAGCCTGGTTGTTCTGGCCGGACCGTTAATTAACTACGTTCTGGCAGTGGTAATATTATTCGGTCTTTTTCTCTATCGCGGTTCCGAAAAGCAGGAAGTATTTGTTGGCGCCGTGGGGGAGAACAGCCCCGCCGCCCAGGCAGGTATAAATATCGGAGATAAGATAATAAGTATCAATGGGATAGAAGTTAAATCCTTTGAGGAAATGGCCACCATTATTTATGAAAAGGTCGAGGAGCCGGTTGAAATCAGCTGGATTAATATGTCTGCCTCTAAACCGGATACCATAACGGCTTCCGTAACTACATATAAAGACCGCATTCTGGGCATCAGCGGCGACAGCGTCACCGTCGGCAAAATCGGAGTCGGAAGCATGCTCGCCTATGAACCGATGGGATTTTTCCCCGCCTGGGGTGCCGCCATTGATCGTTCGCTGGAATACGCCAGATTAATCTTTGATTTCATCGGCGGCCTGTTCACCGGCAAATATAAGGCCTCGTCGATCGGAGGACCGATATTTATCGGCAAAGTGGCCGGGGCCACCGCCCGCGCCGGATTTGATATTCTGCTGGACTTCATGGCCCTGTTGTCGGTCAATCTGGCCATCTTAAATATTTTGCCAATACCGCTTTTCGATGGCAGTCATCTCCTGTTATTTTTAATAGAAAAAATCAAGGGGACGCCGGTCTCGACTAAAGTCCGGGTTTTTATCCAGCAGATTGGCATTGCCTTTGTCCTGCTTCTGGTCATTTTTGTAACATTTAACGATCTTACCCGTTGATTTATTGTAGAAACTATTGCTTATAATGCTGGTTGACAAATCATAAGTATGACCGACGACAAAAATAAAATGCAGGGTGACATTCTCGATTTTATCTGGGTCAATGCCAAGGCGCTGGGCTGGGCCATTATCCTGGCGCTGATAATTAAAACCTCCATCGTCGAGGCCTACAAAGTCCCCACCGGTTCGATGGAAGATACCATCCTCGTGGGTGATTTCATTCTGGCCAATAAATTCATCTATGGGGCCCGGTTGCCGGTCGTGGACTGGAAACTCCCGGCCCTTGATGAAATCGAACCCGGCGACGTCATTATTTTCAAATATCCTCTCGACCAAAATATCAATTATATAAAAAGATGTGTCGCTCTGCCGGGCGACATTGTGGAAATTCGGGACAAAGTCCTTTATGTGAACGGGCAGGTATATCCCGATCCGCCCGATTCCAAATACGCCGATGCTTCTATAAAGAAACGGCCCTATGGCAATCTCGACAGCCGGGACAACTGGGGGCCGCACCGGGTTCCGGAAAATTGCTATTTTATGATGGGTGACAACCGCGATTATTCCGCCGATTCCCGATACTGGGGGTTTGTGCCCCGTGAATTGATTCTGGGCGAAGCCATGCTCATCCATTGGTCGTGGAAACCCGACGATCATTCGCCGCAGGCCAGTATCGATGATCCTCTTTCGGTACCGAAGTTGTTCGTTTATAATATCGTGCACTTTTTCGAACGCGTTCGCTGGAACCGGTTGCTGAACCCGGTTTCATGATTTTAAAGGTTATCCCGTTTACGACAAATCTTAAATATTGCTCGCCCGGTCGAATTGTTTTATTTTGGGGTCACTTATGACAGCCAGAGGAAAAAGCAAAAATAAACTCCAGCCAAGGCAGAAAGAAACTTCGGTGGCCGATACGGTCTGGGAAAATGTCAAGACGCTGTTGATCGCCGTCGTTCTGGCGGTCATTATCAAGACGTCGTTGATCGAGGCATATAAAATTCCCTCCGAATCTATGAGGGATACTCTTCTGGTCGGTGATTTCCTGGCCGCCAATAAATTTATCTATGGAGCGCAATTACCGTTTATCGGTTATCGCCTGCCCGCCATCAGCGACCCGAAACAGGGCGATGTGATCATATTCCGATGGCCCGTCGACCGCCGCACCAATTATATCAAACGCTGTGTTGCCGTACCGGGGCAAACGGTGGAAATAATCGATAAGGTTTTGTACGTTGACGGTGTCAAATTCCCCGACCCGGAATTTGGCCGCTATGAAAACCCCGTCATCAAAAAGCGGCCGGCCTCGGGCAATGATACCCCCGACAATTTCGGGCCATACCGATTGGGAACGGATTATTACTTTATGATGGGCGACAACCGCGACAATTCTCTCGATTCCCGCTTCTGGGGTCCGGTGCATCGCGATTTGATTCAGGGTGAAGCCATGATTATTCACTGGTCCTGGGAACCGGACAGCGAATCCCCCGACGCCGAATTGAGCGAGCCGCTTTCGGTTCCGCGCATGTTCGTTTACAATATTGTCCATTTTTTTGAGCGGGTCCGCTGGAATCGCATCGGCCGTATTATCAGGTAATTCCAATTGACGACTATAAAAACAAATGCCGCATGAGCCCTTTCTATTCGAGCGAACTGACTGAAAAAACTGTCAAATGGCTTTTGATCGGGGCCATTGCGATTCTTGGCGTCCTGCGTTTCATTTCCCTCGATATTGACCCCCCTTATTTCTTCGCCGGAATCACGCAGGCCCATCTGACCGATCCCTACCATTTAACCTATCACGCCCGCAGTGCCGTGCTGTTCGACGAATGGACTCCTTTTGATTATCACCGATGGGATGTATTTAAAAATTCACTTGTTTCCGGAACGGCTTATTTGCTTTTCTCGGTCTTCGGTGTATCACGAATTACCGCCAATCTGACCGGACTGCTTCTGAATTCCCTCGGGCTGGTATTTATTTTTTGGGGTGTCCGACGCCATCGCCCGTTGAACGAAACGCTTCTGGGCACCTTTCTGGCTCTGCTCTCGGCGATGCTTATGTTTTATGGACGACTCCCGTTTCTGGAAAACGGTCTGATTTTCTGGTCCGGATTGATTTATTTCCTTTTTGCACGGTACCATGATCGCCGCTGGGTTCACATTGCCGTCGGATGTCTGATCGCTCTGGCGGCATTCTCCGGAAAACTATTCGGCTTCATATTAATCGTCCCTGTCATAGTTACGTACTATTTCATCTACCGAAAAAGATTTGCCGCGCCGTCGGCCCGGACACTTCTGGGAATGGCGGCCGGTTCATTGCTTTATATCGTTGCCTTTTATGCCGGCGATTATCAAACCATGCTGTCGTACTATCGCGAGCAAACAACCGGGATGTACGGCACGCCGACGGGATTTACATCTCTGTATGGCTTTTTCATGAATTTGATAACCTATGGCGGCGAATCGGGCTTTTTCCGGCTGTCGCCGTTTTTTATTACATTGGGCGCTCTTGGCTCCATTTTACTTTTGCTCCGGCATGCGGAATACGGCAAATTCCGCGAAGAAAATATCCCTGCCGTTTTCATGCTTTCATGGCTTCTGATGGGCATCCTTTTGCTCTCACCGTTTACATACCGGCCATTGCGATACACTCTTTTTCTGTTTATACCGCTGTCGGCCATAAGCGCCCGCGCCGTGGCGATGCTGTTTGGAAAATTGCGGGTTTCTCCGGAGAAAATCCTTCTTACGACACCGGTCGTTTTTATAATCATCCTGTATCTTGCCATGCAGATAAAAATGACTACCGTCCCCGGCGGTCAGGCGCTTGCCACGGCCGAACGCTTTTTATTCCCGGGTATCCTGATAGCCATGGGCGTGACCGCCGTCTTGTTGTTGGCTCTGTACAAATTCTCCGATCGATACAAGTCGATAATAATATCGGCCATTACCGTCGTCTTGCTGGCGGCGACCATTATTTTTCAGGGACGGCTGATCTATCGCGGCCTGTCCGAGCCGGGACCGTATCTTCGCGATATCGGCCGGGAAGTGGCCCAAATTACCGGACCCGATGCCATTCTGACGGGACCTTATGCTCCCGCCTTTACTATCGATAACAACCTGAAGGCGGTAATTTATGTTTTCGGTCTGCCCGACGTCGAACACGACCTGTTCGATAAATTCCCCATTACGCATCTGGCCGCCGATTACAGCAACTGGCAGGCGGCCCTTCGGACGCATCCCTCCCTTGCCGATGCCTTACGGCTCAATCGCTTTCGCATCCGTGACGGCACCGTGGATTTGTACCGCATTCCCGGAGCGAATACGCCGTTGACCGATTTCGAGCGGTTTGTACGGGATTTCGAGGCACAATATTACGATTCGGTTTTGCACTATAACACGGAATTTTGTGAAACCTACAAGGAAAATCTGGCGGGGCAGTTTAATTTAATTATTAACCACCTTGCCTTCGGAAAGACCGAACATGCCCTGAAAGGGCTGGAAACACTGGCGGCTTTATACCCCGATAATTATCGTGTCACCGCCTTTGCGTCCCAATGCTATAAAGTCCTGGCCGGGCAGTTGAACAAACCGGAATATGACACGTTAGGCGAATCCTTTTTCGAGCGATCCCTGAAAATAAATCCGAGCCTGAAACGGGTCCGGTAATCGACTATTCGATTCCTTTATAGTACCAGTGCCACGGCTCCCACCGAATCTGTCCGGCTGAATCATTCGGGAAGCTTTCGATAAAACCGAATTGTGCGGCGTTTGCTTTGAGCCAGCCATAGGCCTTACTTTTCCCGAATTGACCTTTGTCCCCGACCAGGTCAAAGGCCCGGCCGGTGTGGTGCTCACTGAAACCGGGAGGAGCTATTTTCCGGGCAACTCGTTCAAAAGCAGTGCCATCGGCCATGTATTTTTTATACAAGCCGGTCTGATAGGCAAGGGAACGATAGCCGGACTTGACTTTGAAAAAGATTGAATCGACGGCGGCCTTTCGGGCCATTTTAACAAAGGCCTGTCCGGCTTCTTTTTTGACGTATATGCTAAAGCCGTTGAAGCACAAATCCGCCGGCAGACGCATGAAATCACCGGAGCGGGGAATCAGGGCGGTATCAATGGCCCGGTCGCACCACCACGAAGGAACTTCATAAAAAACGGTATCGATTCGCACCCTATGCGGGCAGTCACCGGCGTATGCCAGACTGGCCGATAGATACAACCCAAGTATTAAAATAGTACCCTTCATCAACCGGCGTAATGTAAGCCGCTGTTAGTCGATGTCAAAATGTTTTTGTCGGAATTTATGGCGGCAGCCACCACCTCGGCGATAAACAGAATGTGATTACCGACCTCAAGCCTGTTTATTACTTTGCAGTCGAGATATCCGGCCGCGCCGTTTAATACCGGGGAACCGGTTGTCGGAGTGTCGGTAAGTGTAATACCGTCGAGTTTTTTATAACCCGATTCGGCCGGGCCATAGAAAGTCTTGGCAAATTCCTTCTGTCCTTCGGAAATCAGATTGACTGCGAAGACGCCCGATTCGGTTATCAGTCGCGACGATTGATGTTTATTCTTGACCGCCAGCGCGATTAGCGGCGGCTCGGAACTCACCTGCGTTAGCCAGCTGGCAGTGAAGGCATTACCCGTCTGGCCTCGCCCCATGGTGACGATATAGACTCCGTACTCGAGTTTCTTCAAAACTTTTTCGACATCACGATTCATGGCTTTCTCCTTAGTTTGCCTTATGCATCTTTTTCAATGACGATTTATATCCATAAACCGTGATGGGACTATTATGTTCCTGTGACAAAAATGTCGCCGGTCGCCGGGATATAAACGGCTTCGGATTTCCTGGCGGACTACTCTCGAAAGCGGCATCACTTACGAATATTCATGCGATAAACAATTTCGTTATTTTTCATTTCGCCTGTTGCGGCAAAGCCGAGACCGGTGGCCATGTTGATAACCTTCTGATTGTCGGGAAGACAGGATATGCCAAGAACCCGGCAATTAATCAGTTTATGCCGAACCAATTCGATGACGGCGATGATGGCCCCTTTGGCGTGGCCCAGGCCCTGATGCTTTTTATCTATGATCGCGCCCGACAACCAGTAATCATCGGTGCTGCCCGGATCGTAGATAATCATGATAAAGCCGATCGGCTGGTTTTCGTAGTACACCGCTTTGGGCATATACGTGTACTGCGGGCCGTCAATGCGCAAAAAAGCCCGTGCCAGAGACTCGGCCGCGGACGGACCAAGGTCTTCCTGACCGGGACCGACCTCGAGCCCCAGCACGGCCTCGAAATTATCTTTTGTGATATCGCGTAACGTTATCATGGCCCTTCCCCGGAAGTATTATACCCTCAAATGTATATTAGGTTCGTGCGGTCGGTGTGTCAAAGACAATGTCGTCCCCGGATGCGGGCAATTGCCGTCCGAAAAAAATTCGGCGGGAGAACTTTAACTCTCCCGCCGTTACTGCCGATATTCCGGTATTTTGCCTACGGACGGTGCGGTGTAATGTCGTCGTAAAGCGCAATACTGAAATCATAGAACATCAGGCAGCGAAAATTTTACGCGGCCGGACAGGCCGGTCGCACGCTAACCACAACCGTTTCCGGCGCCTGAAGGAATCGTGCTCCGATATAAAATTTGTTTTACATCTCTTATCTTTGCAGACGGGTAATGTCGAGCAGAACCAATGCAAGTATCCCGCAATCTGTTTATGCGCTTCTATTATACATTATGTCCCCCGAATTGTCAAGTATTGTCAGTGCGGGATCATTCGTATTCTTGACGGGGGTCACTCAAGGGCCCGGCGGTTCTTTTTCAGGCCTTCCAGACCGGCCCGCGACAGGGGGGTCCCCCCTAACAAGGCGTTGAACCGGTCGGGATCCAATTCGTCGATTTTATCCTCTTCAATCAAGGCCATATTTTTATTCGGCGCAAGTGCGGGCAATTCTCCGGGTCTCCGAAACCGGTTGAAAGGGCAGACGTCAAGACATATATCACACCCGAAAACCCAGCCGTCTATTCGACCGGCAATCTTTTCGGGAATTTCGGCGGCCTTTGATTCAATCGTCCAGTAGCTAATGCAACGGGTGGCGTCGAGGCGATATGGCTCAAAGAGCGCTCCCGTCGGGCAGGCTTCGACACATCGGCGGCAATGGCCGCAGTGATCTATGCCGGGCCGATCATAAGCATCGACTTCTTCGGTAATTATAAGACTGCCCAACAAAAGCCAGCTTCCGAATGTTCGCGAGACAAGATTGGTATGTTTACCCTGCCAGCCCAGCCCGGCCTTCTGTGCCCAGTACTTATCCATAAATGGTGCCGTATCGACACAGATTCGCCCCCCAAGTCCCGGCGAATGTTCTTTTAAAAAGGCCCGCAGACTCTTGAGCAATTTGCGAAGAACTTGATGATAATCCTTCCGCTTTGCATAGCGAGCCACTTTAAAACGCCTCGCGGGTCGGCGCGGCTCATCCTGCCAGTAATTGATGCCGATGACAATTATCGATTTGGCGCCGGGCAGTAACTTGCGCGGGTCGAAGCGTTGCGATTGATATTTATACAGATAGTCCATTTCCCCGGCATAACCCGCGTCCAGCCAGGTTAAAAATTCATGGCGCCGCTCCACCGTGGCGGGTCGGACCAATCCGACCGCATCGGCACCCAATTCGCGTGCGATTTTTTTTATCAGGTTCGCTGAAATCATAAAAACAGGCCCGGCTTGTTATTGGACACCATAATAACATATCCGGGCCTGCTCGGCAATCGCCGGTTTGAATTTATTGGGGACAGTCAAGCGCCGGGCCGTTATCATAGATAAACGAGATCATGGCCAGAATATCGAGCAAGTTCAAATCACCGCTGTTATTAACGTCGGCCGCCTCCGGTATCGCCGGCGATGGTCCCTGGCCGTAAATATCATCGATTAAAAATAAAATATCGAGCAGATTGACGTTGCCATCGCTGTTGGTGTCACCGCATAAAAAACCGCAGACCGGGGCGACCCCGTCGGGGACAATTTTAAAAACTTCGCCGTCGAACAGGTCGCATATGTACAGTTCCCCATGGGCGTCTTCACCGAAGGAAACAATGCCGCCGACATCCAGGCCGCCGCCGGGAGCAAGTTCGGCACTGCGTTCGGCATACTCCGTTACGGTTATTCCGTCATAGCGAAAAGTCCAGATATTACCCGAACAGTAATCGGCAAAGAAATAGGTCCCCTGAAGGTCGGGGATGGCGCACCCGCGATAAACATAGCCGCCGGTCACGGAGCATCCCAGGCTATGGCTGTATTCAGTGACCGGAAATTGATAGGCCGACGGCTCGGAACAATCGGTGGTATTGTATTCGTGGTTGCCTTCATAGCAGCGCCAGCCGTAATTTACACCGCCCGGACCAAAAGCCGGTTCATAGTCGATTTCTTCCCAATCCCCCTGACCGACGTCGCCGATATACATGTCGCCGGTGGCTCGGTCGAAACTGAACCGCCACGGGTTGCGCAAGCCTTTGGCCCAGATTTCACCGAGAACCGAGGGCGAGCCACTAAACGGATTGTCAGGCGGTATGGCATAGGGATTGCCGCCGTCAACGTCGATTCTAAGAATTTTGCCCAGCAGGGTGTTGTCGGACTGGGCGCGGTCGCCGGGGTCGCCGCCGGAGCCGCCATCGCCCAAACTGATATACAGATAGCCATCATTGGGGCCGAACGCCAGCATGCCGCCGTTATGGTTGGAAAAGGGCTGATCGACGAAAAGTATATTTAATTCACTGGAGACGTCGGCGCTGTCCGGGTCGGATGAGACTCGGAAGCGCGATACGCGGGTGTCGCCGTTGTTGTCCGTGTAGTTGACATAGAAATAGCCGTTGGATGAATATTGCGGGTGAAAAGCCAGCCCCAGAAGACCCTGCTCGTTGCCGATGGAACGAACTATCGCCGAAACATCAAGAAACGGCCGGGGCAACACCGTCCCGCCTTTGAGAATCTTAATGCGGCCGTCCTGTTCGACGATAAAAAGCCGATCGCTATCACCGGGGGCGGCGCAGATGAAAACCGGGCGGGTCAGCCCGTCGGCCACGCGAATTGTCGTAAGAGGCGTGGCCTTGGGTGCGGCCGATAGACAAGTCGCCAAAAGGATGACCAATACAAACATGAGAAAACCCGCCTTTGCCGCGATATGGGCCCGATGGAATTTTTCAGCCATGTCAAATTCCGCCTGTGTTTAAAGGTGCACGGTTTGATTATAATGTGGACGTTAAATGTCCATTATATTGGTAATACGGAAAAGACCCGGAATTTTGGAAATAAAAAAACCCGGGGCCCTTCGGGCTCCGGGTTTAATTCGAATTTCAATTCGATTATTTCAGAACCACCATTTTCTTTTTAGCGACATTGTCACCGGCGGCCAATCGATAAAAATATACCCCACTGGCCACCGTGCGCCCGTCACCGTCATCACCGTTCCAGACGACACTGTGATAGCCCGGTTGCATGGGCTGATCGAGCAGAGTGGTCACCTTCTGCCCCAGGATATTGAAAACATCAAGTCGTACATAAGCTTCAATGGGCAAATCGAACC
>CALAMC010000020.1 GCA_937925655.1 uncultured candidate division Zixibacteria bacterium
AGTCCGCCGTTTTGATAGTGCAAGGTCGGATAGATGAGCATCGGCTCCTTCGATATGTCGATCCCGAACCGCTTGTACAAAATGAACTTCCCGGGGAATTCCCGTTCGACCGTCCCCTCGCCCTGGAGCATGTCGATCATCGGCGAATCCAGCCAGATGCCGAGCTTGCCGGTCGGCGTCGGGATGCCCTTGGCCTTGACGACACATTCCTTGATGATCGCCGCCGCCTCGACATCGCGCGGTTCGCGCTCGTTGACAAACTGCAATCCGTCGATATTGACCAGATTGGCGCCCGAACCGCGGAATTTTTCGGTGATCAGGATGCCTTCGGCCTGCTCCGGAAACACGATTCCGGTCGGATGGTACTGCACGGTGTGCAAAAAGCAGACCGGGACGCCGGCCCGGTAACCCATGACGATCCCGTCGGCGGTCGCGCCGTAATGGTTGGTGGTCATGAATCCCTGTATGTGCAAACGACCGCAGCCGCCGGTGGCCATGACGACCGCCTTGGCTTTGACAATGAGATATTCTTCCGTTTCGAGATTATACAGCACCGCCCCGGCACACTGGCCCTTGTCGTTGAGAATAAGTTCCACTGCCGGTGAAAATTCGATTACTTGTATGTCGTCGGGGTGATTGCGAGCCTCGTCGCGTATCGTTCGCATCATTTCGGCACCGGTGATGTCGGCCGCATAGTGCATCCTCTTACGTGATGTCCCGCCGCCGTGGATGGTACGCAAACGTCCGTCGGGGTCTTTCGAGAAATTGCACCCCAGCGATTCCAGCCACTTGATGGCATCGGGCGCCTTGGTCACCAGCGTCTCGACCAGTTCCGGGACATTCTTGAAATGCCCGCCGCCCATGACGTCGAGATAATGATAGTACGGACTGTCTTTATGACCCTTGGAGGCGGCCTGGATGCCGCCCTCGGCCATCATGGTGTTGGCGTCGCCGTGCCGAAGCTTGGTCGCAATGATAACCTTGCAGCCGTCCTTTATGGCATACAGGGCCGCGGCCGTCCCCGAACCGCCGCCGCCGATGACCAGCACGTCGGTTTCATAATCGATTTTGCTCAAGTCTATTTTGGCCGGATCGACGCGGCTTTTGGCCTCCAGGACGTCGGCCATTTCATGGGCGATGCGGTACCCCTTGGATGGACCGACCTTGAGCTCCCGCCGGCCTTCTTCCTTGACATCGGGATGGTACTGCAGCATTTCGGTGCGCTGGTCGAGCGAGAGAAAGGGAACTTCTTCGTTCTTTCGTTTGCGTTCGACACGCTCCGCACGGGTTGATTCGACTATTTTTATTAATTGTTTTAATTCCTCTGGATATGGCATATCAAACCTCTTAGAGATATCTTGTGTCTTTGGGGGTCCAGTCGTCACCCGCCGTAGCGGGTTCCAGCTCACGCTCCTGATACGTTTTCCGAAGCGTTTCAGCGTTCATGGCCTTGAGTTCCTCGAGCCCGGTTTTGTACCGCCCCGCCTCGATATTGGCCACCATTGTCGCCAGATGCTCGGCCCGCGGCGTCAAATACGCTCCGTTCAGACGACGGGCGAGCTGGGCGATATGGTACTGCGGTGTTTCCGCGAAACAGCGGCTGGCACACAGACCGCACTGGATACAGTCGAAGGAAATCTCAGCCGCCGCCTTGATATCCCCGCGTTTGATGGCCGCGATGTAATCCATGACCTGCACGTCCATCGGACAGACTTTGGTGCAGGCATTGCACGCGACACAGCGAAAAACTTCGGGATAAAGTTCATAGATTTCTTCGGGCCTGCCCTGAAGATCCTCGAAATTGTACGTTGCCCTTATCGCCGGATAAAATGGCAACTGGGTCAGATACATGTTCGGTTCGACCACCGTCTGGCACGCCAGCCCAGTATAGATTTTATAGTCGCCCGGTTTGCGATAAACGGTACTGCAGGCCCCGCAGACGCCGCCGCGACAGCCGCAACCCCGGATATATTTATACCCGGCGTATTCGATGGCTTTCATTATCGTCAGCGAGTCAGGAACCTCGTATTTTTTGCCCATGACGAAGATGGGAATCATCTTGGCCGCGACCTGCGGTTTTACACCGGTGGCGGCATCTGTTGTGGAACTCATCTTTTCCTCACACCTCTATATCAAACGTTTTTTGCCGATTATGCGGCCGATGCTTCTTTAATCAAACCTTTTTGCTTCAATATGCCCAACGCGCTGGACCGGTTCAGGTCGAAATGACAGGCTTCAACCGGAAGTCCCAGCGCGACGGCGAGAAGCTGGGTGAAATAGAACGCCGGCATGTCTTTGGCGCCGTCGAATTTGCCGATCATCAGATCCTGACGCTTGCCCAGATTGAAATCGCACAAAGGACAGGTCAGCGCCAGCGCCTCCGCTCCGTGAGCCAGGGCGTCACGGATGATGTCATGCGAAATTTTCAGCGTGATATCCGGCGCCCCGAGAACCTGATATGACCCGCAACACTGCGTAGCCATCGGGTAGTCAATTACCTCGGCTCCGAGAGTTTCCATGAATTCACGGAATATGATCGGACGGTCAACCTTGTCGAGCGCCACTTCTTTGGGACGAAGCAGGGTGCAACCATAGTACGGTCCTACCTTGAAACCGTTAAGCGGGACCTTGACTTTCTCTTTGAGTTTATCCCAGCCGTACTGGTCGCGCATGAAATCGAGCATGTGGACAACTTTGACCGAACCGTCATAGTCCGGTTCTTCGTCCATGAACATGTTGATCGTTTTGGCCTTTTCGGCATCGTTTTTCATGATATCGTTGGCGCGCGCCAGCGTGTTGTAACACATGGAACACAGCGTCAATAGCGTGTCGTGGCCGCTTTCCCTGGCACGAATCAAATCGCGCACCGGTGCGATGAGATGAATAAGGTCATCATCGGCCAGAGAATATACCGCGCCGCAGCAGTTCCAGCGGGGCAGTTCGACCGCTTCGACCCCCAGAACCTTCAACGCCGCCAGCGCCGACTCTTCGAGATTGCGGGCTTTGGTCTTAAGCGTGCAACCGGGATAATATCCAATTTTCATCAGGGGGCTCCTTTACGATGTCATCTTGCGAAACCCGGAGACCATGGCGATCTGCGGCAGATCGATTATCTCTTCCGGCTGCAGGTTGGAAGGTTCAATATGGTTGACATTGGCCCGCAACTTTAACAGGCGGACAGCCTCCATGACGCGGGGAATTTCCACACCGCGCGGGCATCGGGCCTGACAAACGTGACAGGAAGCGCATATCCAGGCGGTGTTGGATCCAAGAACCTTTTCCGCCTGACCCCATTGAAGCAGGGCCATCAGCAGACGGGGAGAATAATCGAGATGCTCGATCATCGGGCACGAGCCGGAGCAGGTGCCGCACTGCATACACTGCTGGACAATCTCGCCACTGATTTCCCTGATTTTCTGTTTGAGTTTGTCGTCGATATTCTTTGAAGTAATTTCTCGCGACATCACAACCTCGTTAGATTTATTTAAATATCTGTTAGCCGTATTATGCCAAATTGCCCTTCGTTGTGGCCGGTTGATCTTCAGACCGACCGGCGGACCCGACGAGTTAATTAGTGAAAATTTTCACTAAGCCTGGCGTACAAGCATAAGTCAATATATATAATATGCTTGGATTCATCAACACTTTTGAGGAAATTTTCAAAAAATTAATAAATATCGCGATCACTTGATCTGTTTATCGGATTTACTCCAATCGATATAAAACCTTGTCCCCGAATATTGAATTCTGTAATTTAATACTAAGCAGGATAAAGACTTTCACCGTTGACATACGGTCGATTCAATTGATCTGAATAAAAGAAAAGAGTTTTGTCCGAAAATATGCTAAAATCCTTTCCGAATCTCCGGTTTGCCGGTCTGGGACCACGCTTTTGGGCCCTTGTGATAGATTTTCTCTTTTTAAGCCTTATCTTTTTCCCAATTACACAATTGGTTAAAGGCGTCTGGATTATGACTCCCGCCAACCATGCCTGGAGTTATGGTTGGTTTATAACCGACCCCCTCTGTCTGATATTTGTGATTATTATATTTGCGTATTTCGTGTATGCCGAGGGAATCCACGGAGCGACACTCGGGAAAAAGATACTCGGGCTTCATGTCATCGGAATCGATGCCACGACTTGCGGACCAAAGCGGGCTTTTATAAGAAATTTTCTTCGTATAGTCGATGCTTTGCCCGTACTGAATATTCTTGGCGTTGTTTTGATTTTTTATTCTCCCGAAAAAGCCCGATTCGGGGACCGGATGGCCGGGACGAGGGTAGTGTCAATACCGCGGGATATTAATAAACGGGATGATTGAGTGTCGTGACGCATATTCATCGATGCACCCACCTCGCGCCTGCGACCGGCCGCGGACCGTCTTCATAAACAAAAGCAATCAAATATAAAATATCCAGCAGATTATAGGCCGTATCTCCGTTGACATTGGCCCGCCAGAGCGGCCAGCGTGGGGATTGGTCGTCGCCATATATCCAGCCAATCAAAACGAGAATGTCGAGCAGGTTGACGTCATAATCACCATTGGCGTCACCCGGCAAATAATTAAAATCCATGGTCAGCGGATTGTCGCCGACGGCATACTTCTTTAGATACGTCCCCGAGGAATCAATCACCCTGATGGTATCATCGAAACTGGCCGTGAAACAGGTCGTATCCTGAAACAGGCTCAAGCCGTTGGTATTGACGCCGACCGTTATGGGATTATGACTATCATGATAGATTTCATAAGTCGCCGCATTATATGTAAATATCCGGCTGTTGTATGTCCAGTCCGGGGCGCAGACATAGGCGACGCCATCCGGGCCGATACTAATCTGGGCCGGATAGCCGCCAACCGCGAATGATGCCACGACCGTTTCGCTTATCGGGTCGATGACATTAATCCGACCCGTAGTTCCCGCATAATCTCCGGTGCAGACGACGTGTATATGGCCCGAATCATCGAGACAAAGCATTTGCGGATTAAGATTGGTGCTGATCGTCTTGACGACCGTATTGGTGGCGATTTCGATCACCGAAACAGTTCCCGGGTCATAACCGCCGGTCGAAAAATTATAGGCGCTGTTGGCGACGAAAACCTTGCCGCCTGTAATAACCAGCCCTTCCGGCCCGTTTCCCACCGGGATTTCATCCACGATCATTCTATTTATGACATCCACATGCGCCACACTGTTATTGAAAAGTAACGAGACATAAGCAAAACGAGCGTCCGAAAAGTCCATCCAGTATGGATTGGAATATTGCGGCATGGGGATAAAATCCACCGTCGTCTCATTATTAAGATTTATTATCTGTATTTCATTTGTGCCCGAGGCTATGACATATGCCAATGTGTCCCGAATGACAATCTGATTGGGGTATGACAATATATCTGAACCAAGCGTGATAATGTTATTCCGCACCATTCCATTAGCGAGGTTGATTTTCGACAGCGTTTCGCCGGTGGTGTTGATGACGTAGGCATGCGGATCTACGGCCTGACCGATGGAAAATATTATTCCCCATATGACAAAAACATTAATTAGTCTTCTTCCCATATGTTGGTCTCCTTAATTATTTGGGCTGATACTTTATACCGCACGATATACACCATGAATACCCGGGCATGGGATAGTGTGCGATCAGGACATAATTTTCATCATGTACATTATCAAAACTTAAATCAAGACTCAATACCCAGTCTCTTTTGATTTTATATTTACCGCCCAGACGTGCGTTGTGAATATCATAGGCATCGTAATATTTGGTGGCGGCTTCATTGGTATAGGCCCGTCCGCTCTGGCGGATAGTGTATGCTCCATAAATATGATTCAGATCGAATTTGACCGAGTACGTCGTCGTATATCGCGGTGAAAATGGCAAATCGCTATCGTACGAATTATGCCCCGGTGTTTTGTTGAGGGGAGAGGCGGCCGTATTTTTATAGCTAAATTCAAAACGATTATCGAATAAACCGATGGTGATAAAATCATCATGCCCGGTAATCCGGGCTGTATTGCGGTTGACCGGTCGCCAGCCGCCGTAAAGCGGCATCCAGACGATGATATCCTCGATTTTTGTATCAAACCAGGTCAATCCTGCGGAAAGGTGCAACATTTTGTAATCATACTCTGCTTTAATGCCGATTTCGAATTGCTCCGATTTTTCCGGCTTCAGTCCGGGATTGCCCCCGGATAAGGCGTCTCCCTGCCAGAACAGGGCATTGATGGGCGGAATTTTCATCGAACGTCCCCAGGAAGTCGATAGCGTATATGCAAATCCGGTGTTTTTACACAGAGCCAAAGTGACCCGAGGCGAAAGAAAATCGGCGCCGTTATTGGTCACCGTATCGCGCACCGATGTGGAATCCTTTATGGTGCGGGTAATATCATGGCGCAGGGTCCCGCCGGCGGATATAAAATCAAAAATACCGTGCACCGATAACTCGGATATGCGCGAAGCCGACAGATACAAACCATAATTATTACGGGTGGAACGGTTCATGGAAAAACGCGGGGCATAATAGTCTTCATGGTCGAGCGTCTCATGCCGCCATTGGCCGCCGATTTGCATTTCCACTTGCCCGGGAAGCGTTGCTTTCCTGTAGACATTCACGTCGTAAATATCGTTGACATAATGATTATCGAACCGCAGCGCCGGGGGCAAGGAAGCATTCGGTTCAACGAAACTTTGTTCCAGCCGGGTATATCCGGCCGTCAGACGACCGCCGCTCCCCTTATTCCCGGCAAAATCCAGATTGATTGTGTTCATCAGGCGGCGATCTATGGCATAAGCCGTCGGGCTGGGCTGCGACGCTGTCCCCGGCAACCCATGGCGGTCGCGGTATACATGCCCCGAATAACCGATTGACCCGTTCTTACCGACAAGATATTTCGCCGTCAGAAAATAATTGTACTTATCATAGGCGTTGTTTTCCCTCGTTCCCCGATAAACCTTGTTTTCGGGCTGAACCGTGTACACGTACGAAAAGGCGCCGTTCGATTGTGATCCCGCCCAGAATAATCTCGTGAATAATCTCCTTTTCAAAAAGCCGTTTTCAATCCCGGCCCTGTAACCATTGGTTTTCCACGACCCCCAGTCGCGGGCCATGGATGCGCCGGACGTCTTGACCAGCCCGGAACTCTGGGTGATGATATTGATGGCTCCGGATAAAGCATCGGGTCCATAGATGGCCGCGGCTCCGCTTTTGATAATTTCTATACGCTCGACTATATCCAGCGGGATACTGCTCAAATCGGCTTTGCCGTCGGATGGTCCATTGATACGCCGCCCGTCGAGCAAAATCAGTACATCATCAGCCGCCCCTCCCCGGATTTTCACCTCCTGACGTGCTCCCGAGGATTCGACCTGTAGCCCCTCGATACCCGAGAGCAGATCCGGCAGCGACCGAGCGCGTGATTCGGTTATGGTATGTCTGTCAATGATGGTCGCTCCGATGTCGGATACTTTTAACCTTTCATCCCGCACTTTTATCGGCGGCAGAGAATAGACAATTGGTTCGAGCTCGACGTCCACGCGAGCGGCGGCATCGAGCACGACTTCGATATTTTCCATTGTACGGGTTTTATAACCCACCGAAGAAATAATAAGTCTGTAAATTCCCGGCGGGATATTTTCCAGTGAAAAATGGCCGAGGTCGTCCGATATTGTCTTATAATTGGTGTTATCGAGAATAGCCGTGGCCGCAATCACCGGCAAACCCGACAACCGATCAAGGATATAGCCTTCAATCTTTATGTTTGATTTGGCATAAACGGCCGGTTGACAGAATATGACGCCGACAATAAATAGTGCAAAAATATACTTGAAAATCGCTTCGGAGGTGGCTATGATCGATCGCATTCCCGTCGCGCACGACCGAGCATAGCGGAGCGAAGGCCAAAAAATATACCGCACAATCAACTCCGCGAGTTGCCGGCGGCGCGGTTGGATGTTTCCGGTCAGCCCGCGCTGACGGCAACGCAACTGTTTGGATACGGCAGGTCTCCTGGCTTCGGCTTCGATCCCGTCCGGGCGCCTTCCCTGTCATCGTGCGACAAGTGGCCCATTGCCCGAAACGGTAGCCTTTTACAGTAGCGGGGCTGCAACGGAATTGCACCGTTTTCCCTATTCTCCGCCCGCCGCGGGCGGCACCGTATCGTATGCACCAAATATATGCTTAATAGATCGAATCCGTCAAGGACTAAATAATAAAAAAACCGCCGGGGGACCCCGACGGTTTTAAGTCACGGCGTGACAGCGCAATCAGGAGACTTTCTCTCTTTCATACACCGGGGGTTTGGAATAATTATCCGGCGGTATCGGCTTATTTCCCGAGGTGAAACCCAGAACTCCGATGGCAATAAGGTTGATAAACGGAATTATCACCAAAAATCCCCACAGCGGCGATTTACCGCAGTTCTTGGCGGTTTCCATCCACAGCCAGGCAATTGCGATTATGTTGACGAATGGAATCAGGCAGATTAAAAACCACCAGAGCGTTTTGCCAGCCAGTTGGATTAGTTGTAACACGTTGACAATCGGTATGAAGGAGTACCAGGGGTTGCTGTGACCCAGCTGTTTGGCAATTCTGTATTGCGCAAGGCCAACATAGAACCAGAGCGCCAGAATTATCAAAGGGTAAGCCAAACCGAACTCCGCACCCGAATAACCGGAATCGTACATAATGTCCTCCAGGTTGGGTTCTTGATATTGGGAACACCTCGATGCGTCCCCATTTATACTAATTATCGTCATTCCGAGGCAGACTCATTAGATATGAGTAAAACAACCTCCATCGTGCTGTTCAAATTTTGAACAGGGGACCCTTTTCATGATTCTTAAGTATTTAATATCCGGCTGTTTATGCGTTATGACCGGTTAGAAAAAATCCAAATTGGCCGATATCATTATTAATAACCGATTACAGAAAACATTGAAGCGCGAATTTGCCCGCATCAATGATAATCGTAAGCGCTTGTCGACATGATTGAGAATAAAACGGGGCCAAGCGGACGAGCAATGTTTAAATTCTTCAAAAACACATCCATCGATAAAAAACTGACCCTGCTGATCCTGTCCTTTTCCGGAACCATGTTGCTGCTGGCCTGCATCTCTTTCATGGTCTATGATTACCATAATTTCCGAAATGAGATGGTCCGAGAAATGGACGGTATCGCAATGGGGATTGGCGGCGAGTTGATAGATTATCTGATAGGCAACAACGATGAAGCCGCAAAAGAGAAACTTATGCGGCTGGCCGTTGAATCGCGCTTTCACGCCGCCGTTTTATATGATGATAATAATCGCGCCGTGGCATGGTTCGGGATCAAACCTGAAAATGCCCTGGCGCACATTTCCAATCAGGAATACGGGCATGCCTTTCATAGTGGATATCTTGATGTGTACAAACCCATAATGGCCGACGATGAAATAAAGGGGAGTTTATTGCTGCGGGTCGAGCTTGGTAATCTTGAAAAGCTCGTGATCGCACAGTCGTATATTACCATCGCATTCTTGGTCGTCGGTCTGCTGGCAGGCATCGCCGTCGCCGGTTTGGTTCGTCGCATGGTAACCCAGCCGATTACCGAATTGTCATCTCTGGCCCGGGACATATCAATAAGTCAGGATTATTCCATACGTGCTAAAAAAAGGAGTAATGATGAGATCGGGCGCCTGGTGCGAAGTTTCAATGATATGTTATCCCAGATCCAGGGGCGCGATTCCGAGCTTATGCATACGCAGCAGGTCGCGGCCGAATGGGCCGAAAAACTCAACGAAGAGCTTTCCGTCCGGCGCCGCACCGAAGAGGCTTTGCGTGAAAAGGAAACCAAGTATCGCACTTTGTTTGATATGGCCGAAGACGCTATATTCATTATGGGGGGCGACAGGTTTATCGATTGTAATTTTTCTACTTTGCGCGTTTTTAAATGCACCCGGGAGCAGATCATCGGTCAACCGCCATACACCTTTTCTCCTGAATTTCAGCCCGATGGCCGGCCATCTAAAGAAAAGGCTCTCGAAAAAATTAAGGCGGCTATGGCCGGAACCCACCAATTTTTCGAATGGACACATTGTCATTATGACGGCACCCCCTTCGACGCCGAAGTCAGCCTCTCCCGTATGGAACTCAACGGCGAAATTTGCCTGTTCGCCATCGTTCGTGATATAACCGAAAGAAAGGCGGCCGAACGGGCCATGAGGGAAAGTGCCGATACCCTCCGCTCCACCATCGAGTCCACGGCCGATGGTATTCTGGTGGTCGACGATAACGGGAAAACCATTTTTGCCAACAGGAAATTTGCCGAGATGTGGCAAATTCCCGATGAGATTATGGCCACCGAAGATGACGAAAAACTGCTGGGCTTTGTTCTGGACCAATTGGTCGAACCACAACAATTTATACAAAAAGTCAGACAGCTTTATAAATCTCAAGCCATAGATTTTGATACGCTTTATTTCAAGGACGAGCGCGTCTTCGACCGTTATTCCTGTCCCCTTATTAAGGAAGGCCGGACCGCCGGACGGGTCTGGAGTTTCCGCGACGTCACCGAAAAAATCCAGAATGAGCATCAAAAAAACCAGCTGAAGGAAAAACTCGAACGGGCTCACCGTATGGAGTCACTGGGTATTTTGGCCGGCGGCGTGGCCCATGACCTTAATAACATGCTCGGCCCGCTGGTCGGCTACCCCGAATTGATATTGAGAAAACTCCCCGAAGACAGCCCCGTGCGCCAGCAAATAATGCGCATGGGTCGGTCTGCCAAAGATGCCGCCGACGTTATTCAGGATCTGCTTACCTTGGCCCGCCGAGGCCGCTATGAAATGAAACCGACCGACCTCAACGAAGCTATTCGCGGTTATCTTGATTCACCCGCCGCCGCAAAAATGATCGAAGGCAATCCCCGGGTGAATTTAAATGTCACCTTGCATGACGGGCCTTGCCTTATTATGGGCTCAACGCCCCACCTGTCCAAAGCCATAATGAATCTGATCGTCAACGCTTATGACGCCATGCCGGAAGGCGGAAAAATTCATGTAACGACCAGTATCCAGACCCTGACCCGCCTGCACAGCGGTCACGACCGTATCAACCCCGGAGAATATATCGTTTTCAGCGTGAAAGACAATGGGCCGGGTATTGAAAAAAGCGATTTGGATAAGATTTTTGAACCGTACTACTCCAAGAAAAAAATGGGAACCAGCGGAAGCGGTCTGGGTTTGTCTGTCGTCTATGGTATTGTCAAGGATCATAACGGATATTATGACGTTCTATCCGAACCGGGGAAGGGCGCCGAATTCCTTTTATATTTTCCGGCCACGGCGCGACTGGTTGCGGCGGATAACGATGTCGCATTAGACTTCAACGGCTCTGAAAAACTGCTGATCGTGGATGATTCCACCGATCAGAGGGAAGTCGCCACCGAACTGCTTTCGTCGCTCGGTTATGAGGTCGCTTCCGTATCCAGCGGGCGGGCCGCTGTGGACTATTTAAAGAGCCACCGCGTGGACCTGGTCGTTCTTGATATGATCATGGAAAAAGATTTCGACGGTCTCGAAACTTATCGGGTCATATTGAATTCTCATCCCCATCAAAAAGCCATTATCGTCAGCGGTTTTTCTGCCACCGACCGGGTGGAACAAACGCTGGCACTGGGTGCCGGTCGTTATATCAAAAAACCCTATACCCGGCAGGAAATCGGCCGGGCCGTCCGCGAAACTCTCGATGGCACGCCACAACCGGCTGGCGAACGGGTCGGCTAATTATTTTTTCCGAATATTAGGTCAATCCGTCCGGCTCACTTGACAAATCCTTTATCAAGACTTTATTATTTTGCATTGTTTTTATCGGGGCGATATGGTGCCGGGGCGGAGTTTTAATGTCGGTATGTTTCTATCCGTTCCGGATGGATGAATATGTTATTAGGGAAATATAAATATTAAAGGTGACGGAGAATATAATGCCAACCAAGCGAGCCGGGGATATGATGATACCGCTGGAGAAGTATCCTCATATTCCTCACTGGTTTACACTTCGGCAGGCGGTCGCCGAAATAAAAAACTCCCAGCTTGAAGTCGGTGGACAAAGATCTCTGCCGCGATCGGTCCTGGTTTTTGATGAAAAATATCATCTCCTCGGTGTGGCCCGCCGCCGCGATATTCTTCGCGGTTTGGAGCCGAAATTCCTGAAAACCATGCCGATGGCCCACCGCCGCCAATTGTTCGATATTGAAGCCGATCCGGATTTGACCGTCCTGTCCGTAGGCCGGGTTGCCCAAGCCGTACGGGAACAAGCCGATCAGCCGATTAGTGTGGTCATGCAACCCATTATGGACACGGTTGAATACAACGATCACATCACCAAAATCATTTACAAAATGATCAGCAAAGATTTGGACCTGCTTCCGGTTATGAAAGATAATCGGATTGTCGGGGTAGTCCGATCGGTGGATGCCTTCAATGAAATTGCCAATATCCTGCTGGAAGAATAACCGGCGGTTAATTTTAAATAATGGTGGACTATGAATAAAGCCGATAATGACAAAGATAAAAATATGCCCCGCGGGGGCCTTCCGCCCATACCCGGTTCGGTCGAACTGGTCGTCGTTAAGAAAAAATTGGATTATAAAAGGCTGTTTTTCATGTTGCTGGGCATCACCCTGTTTAGCGCCGTATACTTTTCGCCCTCCTGGCCGAGTGCGGTCGATCCCGCCGGAAAAATTTTCGAACTGACCCGTGAAGGCAAAGCCGCCCTGGGATTGTTCTTTCTGGCCGCGACGTGGTGGGTCTTTGAAGTCGTCCCCATCGGCGTAACCGGTATATTAATTGGCATCGTACAGGCTATTTTCCTGATTCGTCCGGCCAAAACCGCGTTCGGAGATTTCATGGATCCCTCGGTCTGGTTCATCGTCGGTTCCGTCGTCATCGGCATGGCTTTCAGCAGTACCGGGCTGACCAAGAGGATGGCCTATAAAATGCTTTCCATCGTCGGCGAAAAAACCAGTATGATATACCTGGGTTGCTTTGCCATGACCGCCGCGTTGACTCTGGTTATGGCCCACACCGCCGTCGCGGCGGCCGTATTTCCTCTGCTTATGGCTATATATTCGCTGTACAGCGACGACGAAAAACCGACCAAATTCGGCAAGGGCCTGTTTATCGGCATGGCCTTTGTGGCCGGAGCCGGAAGTATCATCACCTTGCTGGGTTCCGCCCGGGCGGCCGTGGCTATGGGCTTTTTCCGAGATATCGCCGGGACCGAAATATCCTTTTTCGAGTTGAGCTATTATATGCTGCCGGTTGGCATCGTCATGGTTTTCGCCCTCTGGGGTTTGTGTATGGTCCTGTTCAAACCCGAACATAAAACAATACCCGGCCTGCGCGACCGGGCCATCGAACTATACCGCCATCTCGGGGTCATCAGACGCCAGGAATGGATTACGATAATCATTGTCGTCGCGACCATCGTGGCCATCGGCACCAAGGATTTCATCGGGCCGCTGGTACCCATCAATAAGAGCGCCATCATCCTGATTTCGACCATACTCTTTTTTGTGTTTAATATTCTCAAACTCGAAGACCTCGAAAGTATCCCGTGGAACATCGTCCTGCTGTTCGGTGGGGCCATGAGCATCGGTTTTTGCCTATGGCAAACCGGGGCGGCCGAATGGATCGCCGTCCAATGGCTGTCGCTTCTGCAGGGTGCGCACTGGTTTTTCTTTGTCATGGGTATTGCCCTGTTCGTCCTGATTATGACCAACCTGATCATGAACGTCGCCGCCATCGCCATCTCGCTTCCCGTGGCCCTCGTCCTTGCTCCGTACATGGGCGTGGAACCCGAAGTCATATTGTTCGCGTCGCTGGTGACGGCCGGTATGCCGTTTTTATTTTTAGTCGGGGCGGCACCTAACGCCATTGCCTACGAAAGCCGTCAATTCACGAGCGGGCAATTCTTCATGGCCGGACTTCCCGCCAGTCTTCTGTTGCTTGTTGTTTTGGGCCTTTTTATTACGATTATATGGCCGTTGATGGGTATGCCGGTGGTTGGAACGCCGGTAGTGCCGTGATTATGTTTTCAAAAAGAATAAACGCCGGTTATTCCGGCGCTTTTTGATTGTCCTGAATGAAAATCGGTCTCCCGCCGCCGGCTTCAATTTTTTATTCCGCTGGCGAAGCGAATATGACCAAAACCGTATTTACCGTCGCCGGCGACCGGGATAATCAGAACATTATTGAACCCCCGCCTGACCGCTTCTTCGGGCACGCGGCTGCGCTCCACCCGCAGACCTCCGCCGGGAATAATGTGCGGGTCGATTTCTCCGGCCGCGATAATAGTGCTGTCCAGCCGGAAATAAATCATGTATGTATCGTTGTGATCGATGCTGTACTCCATGTATTTCGAGTCCAGAACCTTATGAAGGCGGACCGTTACACCCCGCCTGTCCATCATGAAGCAGTCCTCGGCATCACACGGCGTCCCCTGCGTTTTGGGATGGCTGACATGCCGATATTCCACCTGGTGCGGTGACAAATCCCTATACACCGCCAGCATCTGTTCGTGAATATGACCGAGCGTATCCTTGTTTATACGATACATTTCAAAAGGCGTATTCCATGTGGCGTAGTAACTGGCGGCCTCCAGCATCGTATATTCTGTACCGAAGCAGGCATTAAATATGGTCCTGAATGTGTTTACAGGGGTTACCGAGTGGGAGAACGCCGTCAAATCTTGATCCGGCAAAAATAAGGCGTACAAAATGGAAAAACGCTCGTTTAAATTGGTGGTCGCTGACCCGACCCAGCTTAACTGCGATCCGGGACCGTGGTCGCCCATGATGATTATTATCGGCCGCATGTCCTCGGGACAATCGAGTAGGGTATCAATGACGCCCGTCATACGGCGGTTGATGAATTGAAGCTGATTGCGATAGCCCTCGATATAGGCGTCAAGACTTCCACCAGCGTCGGTATAATGAGATCCGTCGCCCATGTGAAACGAAAGGTCATTGTCTACGCGTCCGCCGTCGGCGTCAAAAACGAAGGGCGGGTGAGGGGCAATGATATGGGCCAGGACGAAATTGGGATGATCGTCAGCTGGCCGAGAAGCGAGGCCCTCCAGGGTATTCAGAATCCGGCGGCGATGGATTTCGTAAGGCGAAAAGTACCGGTCAAATATTCTCGGCAGGGGGGTGGTGGACAGCAGGATATTGCCGAATTCGCTGGATTTCCAGTCGGAGACGATGTAATCATCGGCCCGCTTGAACTCGGTCAGCGAATAGCCGGACTCATAAGCAATCGTCCGATATCCAACCTTCTTGAGCGAAGCCATGACCCGGTTATGAATATATTTGTCATGCAGCGCTTTTCGATCATCGGATTTAGGGTCGAAGCGCGCCAGGTTTTGTATATAATCCATGTTGAGGACGGAGGCCATGGTCTGAAGCGTCTGACCGTAGTTGGAATGGGCCGAATCGGCTACGAAAAAACCCTTTTGGCGCAAATATGCGATAAACCCCGAATTGTCATAATCATACATGTTTTTCAAAATATCCTGCCGGCCATAGCCGTCGAGGATGATTAAATAAATATCCCGGGGTAAATCGTTTTGCGATATTTTAAGACCCGCGCCTTCCTCGTTCTTAATCGACTCTATTGTGGAATGGCCGCCCATTGTAATTTTTATAACCTGCATCGAAACCAGAACCACACCGAGTATTGCCAGCATTTTAAGGGGCGTGGTAAAATCCCATTTAACGCGGGAGAAAAATACCGCCGTGGCCAAACCCAGCGCCATCCAGATGGGTAGCAGAATCTTATCCGCATTCGACCAGAGCTCCGATGATATAGACGGACTTTGGCCCCATAGGCTGGCGAAGTGCCCGTAAGAGAAAAACAAAATGACCCACACGGCCGCCGTCAGACCGGCTTTAATGCCGTCTTTCAAAATCAAGCGCAATCCGACCGTCAGAACCGCGACAATCATGGCAATGGCCAAAAGTGGCGAAGTAATATCGCCAAACCCCATTTCATGCGCATTGTGTGCGTATAAGAAAAGGACGGGGAATATGGCATAAAGAGTGGGTGTAACTAACCACAGCAATTTACTTGATCTCATGGCCGTCTTTTCATCAGGTGTATCGACCTGGAACTCTTATCGATAGTCACCGAACCTTTCATGTCGAAATACTTCCCAAATGCCCGGCAAAACCCGTCAAAGTTGTAGTTTCCAAAAATGTCTTCTCGACAGGCCAGCATCTTTTTGACTCGCGAATCCTCCTTGGGGACGAATTCAATAATCAGTTTATTGCATATTTTATTAAAAAACTCCGCTATTTTCTCAAGGGGCAGGTTATTTCGGATGGCCAGATGGTGAATCAGGGCCAACGCCAGAACCGTGTCAGCCGGACCGCGCTCTACAAACGACTTTCTCTCCCGGTTTTCCCAGCCGGTACCACCGCTGGGATTGAGCAATTCCATGACCAGCGGCAGGAAATTCTTCTCGCCATCATGACGGGCTTTGCGATAGCTTGTTTCCACCGCTGAATAGTCCTGGTCAAAAGTAACGGTGGGTATGCCCGCATTGGAGGCCAGTCTTGCGAAAATTCCGGTATTGGATCCCAGATCCCAGACATTTGCAGGCCGGGCTTCCTTCAGAAATTTTTCTACAATGGCCAGCTTATTATCGAAAGAAAACTTGCTGTAATTGTTTTCGTCGTAATAATCTGACCAAAGCGAATGCGCCGGTTCCCATTTTAGTTTAGAAATCGCCGATTCGAGATTGTCAATAAGCCCCAGCAATGCGGCTTTCGACATCTTTCGGTTTTTGATATCCGGCTCTCGTTCCGTGGCCTTTTTTAAAGAACGGGCATGCAAATGTATATTGGCCAGAAGCGGAAATGACAGACGGGTTCGTTTGGGCAGAAGCGCCGCCGTCAGATCCAGCGGAATCCCGTCGATATAATTCTCCATGAGCCAGCCTAACCGTACGTCAACTTTGGCCATCAATGCCAGAGGAGCCAGAAAATGTTGACAAAACTGCCGGTAGGCAATCCAGGGTCGGCCCGGACGATATCGTTCAAAAGACAAAGTATCGATCAATACCGGCCGACAACCGATAAACTGAATATTGAAGGCATTGGCATCCTTGAGAGTCATCCCGTATTCAAGCGCGATTTTTTGAATATTTAAAGTCAGGCTGGCGGCATCTTTGAGCTGACCGAAACACCACTCATAAGGAAATGATATAAAAGGAACTTGCTCCGGTCTGATAATGGCATAAGCCGCCGCCGGATCGGGAGGAGAAATCACGGCTTTTTCATGGGTAACCATCAGGCCGTCCTTCACCAGACGTTCATACAGACCCGATTTTATGAAAAAATCATAATTATTCCGGTAGCATTTGTTAATCTGCCGGTAAACCTGACCGCCGTTTTTAAATACAAATCCCGATGGGTCACGAAACGACCCGAATAACCCGTTCGCGTCGTCGTCAGGCATTTTTATCGCCGCCCTTGCGGCCGGGATTCCTTAAAAGGCCGGTGATCCGACGCCAGAACATCTTGACCGAAAAAACCGCCCCCAGAAGCCCGGCTAACAAAAATTGCAGAAAATATGAGCCGGAGGACGGGTCAATATACGCCTGGGCGTCATCACTCAAAAACAGCACCAAAATCGGTGTCAGGCACGCAATGAATAATGCTCTCGTGAGGGTCGAGCGAATTGTATCAGAACGAATCATCACCCAATGGTGTCCTTTCTATATTGCTTTACGTAGGGTGAGGGATTTTGTTCAGTCTATTTTGTTTTTTTTATCCGCCCAGAGCCTTGCGGGTAAATTTGCCCTTCAGCTCGGGAATGACGAATACCCCGTCCTTGCGGATAAGCCGCCCGTCAAACCATATCTCGCCCCCGCCATAGTCCTTGCGCTGAATCTGTACCAAGTCCCAGTGAATAGCCGACGTGTTACCGTTGGGCGCGTCGTCATATGATTTCCCCGGTGTGAAGTGAAAAGAACCGTCGATTTTTTCATCGAATAGTGTGTCTTTCATCGGCTCCTTGATCATTGGGTTTACCCCTAAGGCGAATTCCCCGACATATCGGGCCCCGGGATCGGTATCGAAAATTTTATTCAGGTTTGTATCATCTCCCTTGCAGGCGGCTTTGATGATTTTGCCGTTCTTGAACTCCAGCCGGATGTCCTCATAGACGTTGCCTTCGTAAAGCGACGGAGTATTATAAGTAAGGTAACCGTTGACCGAATTTTTTACCGGAGCCGTAAAGACCTCGCCGTCGGGGATATTGAATCGCCCGTCACACTTGATGACATTGATGCCCTTTATGCTGAACGTCAGGTCCGTGCCGGGGCCTTTGATATGAACTTTATCGGTCTTTTTCATCAACTTGACCAGCGGATCCATGGCTTTGGACATCTTGGCGTAATCAATGCAACAAACGTCATAATAGAAATCCTCGAAAGCCTGCTGGGATTTCTGGGCCAGTTGCGCCATGGCGTTATTGGGAAAGCGCATGGCCACCCATCGGGTATTTTTGATGATGATATCGCCCATGACGGGTTTGGCATATAGCCTTTTGAATGACTGCATCGTCTTCGGGGGAATATCGCTCAAGTCGAACGGATTATCGGACCCGTTGATACTGATATAGCAGGCCGTCTTTTTGGCCATGCCCTTCATGAAGTTCGCATAAATTTTTATCTGCTCGTCGCTGGTATGGTGCAAAAATTGCCGGGTCAGCGAATCATCGCTGTAATGCCAGAAGGGAACCCCGCCCGCTTGCGTGACCTTGCGTATAAGCACCTTGGCCAGTTCCAGCGAAGGGACGCCGCGCACCGAAATATGCACCAGGTCGCCCTTCTTGACGGCACAGGAATAATTAACAAGAATATCGGCCAACTTCTCATTGCGGGGATCGGTCATTTTTCCTCCTTCGGCAGGCATGGCTCCGCCGGAAAATTAAGTAAAATATGGGCCATAATATCGCATGAAACGGCAATTGTCAAGGCTTCGCAGACGGTTCGGGAATTTATCCAAAACAGAAATTACTTGAATTCGTCGATGATTCGGCGGAAGGCCCGGATATGGTCCGGGGTCGTGCCGCAACAACCGCCAATGACGGCAACCCCGATTTCAAGAAGTTTCACCATTTCCGCCGCCATAAATTCCGGCGTTTCCGGATAAACCATATGGCCATCGTGCATGACGGGCAGACCGGCGTTGGGCTGGATAATCAAGGGCCTTTTTGTATGCTTTTTAAATTCGGAGGCGACGGCTATCATGTTCTGAATTCCGTTGCCACAGTTGGAGCCAACCATGTCGGCTCCGGTCTTGACCAGATCTTCCGCGGCCTGTTTTATCGATACGCCCATTATGGTATGGAAACCCTTAGGCGTATTCTCAAAGGTCATGGTGGCCCCAAGCGGAATAGATTGATTAAGATCACGAATGGCCTTGATGGCCAGGCGGGCCTCACTGATATCGGTCATTGTTTCCACCGCAATCATATCGACACCCGCCTCCAGAAGAGCCTTTATCTGACGATGAAAACTGTCGTACATCTGCGAGGGGTCGATGTCCCCATATGGTTCCAGCAAGCCCCCCGATGGTCCGACCGATGCCGCCAGAATAGCATTGTGACCGATAGCCCGGCGAGCCAGCCGAACAGCCGTCTCGTTTATTTCTTCGCATTTTTTCTCCAGGCCGAATAGAGACAGCTTCAGGGCCGATCCGCCAAAAGTATTAGTCAGAATTATATCGGCCCCGGCATCAAGATAGGCGCGAGCGATATTTTCAACGGTTTTGGGGTCTTCAAAATTAAGTCTTTCCGGGCATTCCTCGGCCCGAACACCATGCCGAAACAGCATGGTACCCATAGCCCCGTCACAAAGTAATCTTTCGCCTCGGGCCAGACGGCCCAATATATCAGCGTTCATACCGACCCGACAATCCCACTTATGGTTTTATTTCATTGGCCGATTACATCGGCATATACATTATATAATATAATGAATCCTTTATGGCAAGTGCCACCACCCTATGTTATTACCAAATTTATTTCGTTGTCTTACAATAGGTAACAAGTTTTTTAAAGAAAAACTAAACAATTAGTTGTCGGAATCGTAGAATGGACTATGATTAAACAACTAATTAATTAATAGATAAAGGTTTTTATATATGGCTCGTAAACCTACCCCGACATTGACCGAGGCCGAACTCAAGGTCATGGAGGTTGTCTGGGACCTTGGCGCCGCCTCGGTTAACGATGTCCTCGACCGGTATTCTGATGATATTAAACCCGCCTACAATACGGTTTTGACTATTATGCGTATTCTTGAGGATAAAGGTTATCTGGAGCATCACAAAAACGGCCGGGCTTTTATTTATCGTCCTCTGGTGGATCGCAATCATGCGCGACGGAAGGCGGTGCGCCATCTGGTCCGCAGTTTCTTCGATGATTCCCCAGAGCTGTTAATGCTTAACTTGATAAACGATGAAAAACTGGGCCGGGATGAATTGCGGCGGCTCAAAAAAATGATCGCCGAAAATGAAGGGGGGATGTAGGATGGAGTTCTATTTCAATCACTTCAGCCGCTTCGCTCATTTCTTTGTCAGCCAGATTGGACAGATGCTGATTCCTTCATTTATATTATGCGCGGCCGCTGCCGCCGTGATGCATTTCATAAAAAGCGTCGATGCCGCAGTTCGCTATAAATTATGGCTGGCGGTGCTGATGATGGTGATTATCATGCCGCCTTTCACGACACTGGTACTGCCCGAATTCAATTTGACCCAGTACGCAAAGCAAGTGTTTATGACGAATGTCGGATCCGAACCGATAATGTTAAACGTTAGCCATGCGCGGGATGAATCCCTGAATTACGCGGTGCCGAATATTAAAACGGAAACGGATTACACATTATCACTTGCCGAATATCCAGCCCCGACCGTCATCAGCACCGCTCAAACTCGCCCCTCGACCGAAACCGCCGCGCATACGGCCGTCATCCCGAAAAAAACCGATTCCCAAAATGCATATTCATATCATCGGTTGCTTCTTGAAGGATTCCCGATGATTGCCCTGATGCTCTGGCTTTTTGTGTTTCTGGTTATGATATTTAGAATTGTGCTGGGCTATCGCGGGCTGCAATGCCTGAAGGCTTCGGCTTTGCCGCTTACCGAAGACCGGTTCCGGCGCGTCAAACGGCTGATGCCTTCTTTTTCCACGAAGCGTCGTGTGGCTGTTCGGCAATCGGACCGGATTAATGTTCCCGTCTCGGCCGGATTTATCCGGCCGATGGTGGTCCTGCCGGCCGGCCTGATCGATAAACTGGACGACCGGGAGTTGCAGGCGATTATCGTGCACGAAATGGCTCATCTGGTGCGATTTGACGACTGGATGAAACTTTTGCAAAAGACGGTGACCGCACTATTCTTCTTCAATCCGATCGTTTTATGGATTGGCCGCAGGCTCGATCTCGAGCGCGAACTGGCCTGCGACGCCGTGGTGCTGGATATAATCGGCCAGCCTCGGCTTTATGCCCGCTGTCTTACCAAAATGATACAACGCATTATTATCCCCATGGAACCGACTCTGGTGACGGGAGCGATTCTTTCCAAAAAGCAGATTTTCAGGAGGATTGAAATGATTCTGCAATCAAAATCAAATACCCCGCCCCTGTCTGCCGGCCGGTTTGCGGGATTGATATTATCATTTATTATTGTGGCAATAATGGCATTTCAAACGGCGCCGGCATTGGCCTGGCCGTATCATCCTTTTAAGTTTACGGCGATCGCCGAAGTCATCAAGGAAAAGTCCGATTCCTCGACCGCAACCGTATTCCGCTCCGAGAAAAACGAAAAGTGGCAGAAAATCCAGTCGCCCCAAAAACCTCTTATATTCCTCCCTGATGAGTATCTGCTTGAGCTTGATTCGGCCGGTCTGCTGGAGGAGCTTAAGGCCGCTCTCGAGGAGGTCGAACTGGAAACCTTGGATGAATTGTTCGAACAACCGGATGAATTTGAACCGGCCATGGTCGTTCCGCCGGTGGAGCCCATCGCTCCCGATGTATGGGTGGTCCCCGGATCCGAGACCCGCTTCAAAAAGTCGGGCGATCATATAATTTTTACTCCTGTTCCTGATGGTGATGCTTTTATAGACAGCGAGGAAGGAGCCAAATACCTCGATCAATTGGCCAAAACCAATGCGAAATATGCCAAAGAATACGGCGAAGCTTTGAAAAAATATTACGCTCTCCGGACGGATAAAGATAAACGAGAAGCCGTTGAGCAGGAGGCGGAATCCAAACGGCATTATGCCGAAGCGATAGCCCGTGCCAGGGAAACGTCTCGGGGCAGGGGCACGCTCGGCGGAATGATCGAATCGTTTGGTGATTTTATCGACAACCTCGGCGACGACCATTATGTCATGATTAACCACGACGATGACGGTTCTGTCGCCTATGAGTGGAAGCAGGGCTCCGATAAAGTCCGCATCGAATCCGAGGGTGAATTCAAATTGAACAACGATGATAACGAAATCATCTGGATGGCCCGCGACGCCCTTGTCGAAATTTCTGAGCGCAAGGCGGGAATCAAACGGGAAATCAGGATCGAGCCGGACAAAGACGGCAAGCCGCTGTACGCATACCGCTATAACGGTAACGCACGGGAATTCGACTCCGAAGCCCGCCAATGGTACTATAAGGTCATGATCGATTGTGTCCGAAAAACCGGCTTCAACGCCGCCGAAAGAGCCCGGCGTATTTATCAGAAAAAAGGGTTGGACGGTATCCTTTTCGAAATTGAAGGAATAGAAAGCGATTACATCACAAGATTGTATTTGAGTTCATTGATCGAAAAAGAACAACTTAACGACAATGAACTGGGCCGCCTTATCCGGTTTGTGACCCGAAATGTAGATTCCGATTATGAAAAGGCGGAGATATTACTGGGTATTGCCGAAGTTCAAAAAAATGAAAAATACCTTCTGGGAGATTTCATCGAGGCGGTCCGATCGCTTGACTCCGATTATGAACGGCGGCGAGTCCTGTCCGAATTAAGTCTGAACTCCGAAGTCAGCACCGGCATTCTGCTTGGCGTCCTTGAGATCGCCGAATCGATGGATTCCGATTATGAGCGCGCCCAACTTCTTTTACAGCTGTCTGATTTGCAGCGCGACGACCGGGAATTCCGCGTGGCCCTGATGCGGGCCATTGGAGCGATGACCTCTGATTACGAACGCAGCAGAGTTATACAGAAATTTCTGGAAGAGGGACATGCCGACAGCAAAATCGCCGCCGATGTGCTGAAGCTGATCGCCGATATGTCCTCCGATTATGAAAAATCGAAAATTCTGATATACCTGGCCGGTCATTCGCCGCGCGATCAGAAACTGTTCGATGCTTATATGACCGTTATCGAGGCGATGTCCTCCGATTATGAAGTAAAAAAATCGCTTATGGCCCTGGGGCCGTTTTATGATCTGGATGATCTGACCCTTATGAAGGTCCTTAATATCACCACGCATATCAGTTCCGATTATGAACGCGCCCAGATCCTGAAGGAAATGGCTGGTGAAGTGAATCGTGGGGTGCAGGTTCGCCGCGCCATGCTCGAGTCGGTCGATGATATCAGTTCCGACTATGAATCATCGAGAATTCTTCGCGATATCATTGGCAAAATTAACCTCGATGACGATGATGCGGCGCGCGATATTCTTGTACAGGCCGAGCGGATTTCATCCGATTATGAAAAAGCACAGGTTTTAAGCGAATTGATTCCGAGCATTCGCGGGCGCGGGACTCTGGAAGAAGACCTGGCCGATGTGATCGAGACGATCGGCTCCGATTACGAACGAAGCAAGCTTTATGCCGAATTATATCGAAACACACGGGGAAAACGCTAAAACAAAAAACCCTGTGCACCCATGGTCCCGGCCGCAAAGTCGGGACTTTTTTTTGCGATTTTTTGACCTTTTTTACATTGCCGTTGTTATAGCATCAAAATCGTTACGGAGGTATAAAAATGAAACTTCGCAATATGGCTGTCATATATGGTTTGTCATTATTACTGCTGGGACTGATGGGATACTTCGGATTCGGTCGGGCTAGCTTCACCGCCCTGATTCCGGCTTTCTTGGGAATACTTATATTGATTGCGGGATGGCTGGCCCGCGATGAAAAGAAACGCCGCCATGCCATGCACGCCGCGGCGGCCTTGGGCCTGATCGGCTTTATCGGGTCGGTCGGGGGAATAGTCCCGGCCGTTCAGTATTTGACGGGAACAGAAATTGCCCGCCCGGCGGCGGCTGTCAGCCGGGCCATTATGAGTCTGCTGTCACTTGCATTCCTGATTTTGTGCGTTAACTCGTTTATTCAGGCCCGCCGGAAATAGCCCCACCTGTTTGGCATACAACGTGATGTATTAGAAAATGAGGCCTTGTCTTTGATTTAAAAGCCCCGGTCGCGTGGTTCGAGCCGGTAAATTTGGCAGCCCCATATTAGAAAAGTCAAAAGACACATACAAATTTATTTGTCCGATATTTTCAATTGACAAAAACAGGCTAATATTATACAATATGGGTCTAATTAGACCCGGATGCGAATTTCCGGGCCACAACCCATACACATTTATGCCAAAGGAACCCAACCATGCTCTTGCGATTGTTGTTGTCAGCATTGATCCTGGGACTTTTATTCGTGGTCATTACCGCCAACGAAAAAGGTCCGGAGCAATCAGCCCCGGCCATGCCGCCGGCACGGGCGATTCCCGGCATCGTGGCGGCCGATAATTTCCCCGGCGCCTGTGTCGATTGCCATATCAATTACGTCGAAATGAATCTTGATACTCGCTTCAGCACCCTTTTGTCACACTGGAGCGAGAAGGTGGAGTCAAAATTGTTGGTCCAGGCAAGGGCCGCGGCCTTGGCCGGGATGACCCTTGAGGGCAAACACCCGAAGGTCCTGGGTATGATCAAAAATATCCCCGGTGATTGTCTGACATGCCATTCCCGGGAGTCCACGACCGCTCCGCCATTCGCCCGCCTGTTGCATCTAATTCATTTGACCGGTGGCCAGGAAAATCATTTCCTGACCCTGTTTCAGGGGGAGTGCACTCACTGCCATAAGCTCAATATGACATCTGGTCAATGGGCTATACCCAGCGGTCCCGAGCACTGATATTCCACGATAAAAGCCGGATGGCGTCGCGTCCGGCTTTAAACGATTTGCCATACAAATACTGGCCATCCTCCGGATGGCCTAATGGGAGCCTCAATGCGGCCCGCAATGGTCACAGGCTTTGACCTTGTCGACCTCAAGCTCTGATTTTATCTCGGCTTCTATGAACGTGCCGTTTTTATCATATTCAATCCGGGCGATAGTGCAAGATGACGAATTGCCTTTCGGCTTCAAGCCGAGAAATGCTCGGATCGCACTTTGAATGGCATTGATATGCTTGCCTTTTAAAAATTCGGCGATATCGTTGCCGCCCATGCCCATTCCCTGAAATGAACGTTCCTCCCGGCCGACAATAACGTCTATCGATTGCCCGATAATATCTTCTTGATGCAGTGTTTCGGGGCCAATACTTCCGCCGCATGTCTTTTTCAGGAACCGATATGATACCAGACGATCGCCGCTGTCTATAATCAGCCTTATTCTTTCGGTTATATCCCCGCAGGGCATGCCAGTTCTCCTTAATCCTGTTACTTTAGTATATACGGGTCCGCATCGCCGATTCGCATTCCATCCTTAAAAGAACGTGACCAGTGTAAACTGCCGGTAATTTTATGTGATCCTCAAAGACCCCAAATCCTAAGATTCTGCCTTTTATCGATTTAGCCAAAAAGTGAACAATTTCATAAAAAATACTTGACTTTTGCCGAAAATTTTATATGCATATGCAACAATTATGAGTTTGAAACGTTATAATTGATAATTATTAACCGGGAAAAATGGTTTGGCCAATGGAAAAACAAAGAGATTTAGTTGAGGGTGTCGGCCGTGTCTGGCTCCTTTTAAAGCGATTCGGGCGGAAAAAAATCGCCGAGCTGGATATCGGATTGACCTTCGACCAGATGATGGTTCTGTTTACACTTCATAACCATGAAGGCCTTAGAATGGGTGACCTGGCCGAAATGACTGATCGCGATCGAACCACAACCTCAAGAATGGTAAGCGGTTTGGAGAAGAAAAACCTGGTTTTGCGCGTCCCTGATCGCAATGACCAAAGGCAAAAGATGATTTACCTGACTCATACCGCCAAGCTAATGCTGGAGGGACTGGAGCCGTTGAAAGCCGAATTTTCCAAAACTATATTCAAAGGCATTAGCGCCGCCGACCTTAAAAAGACGGGTGAACTTTTAAATAAGGTGGCCGATAATCTTGAGTAAGATTTTTTTGGCATATTATGTGCATTTGCACATAGTGTAGTTGCAAGTATATATTCAATTATAAGAGGTGATTATGAAGACTTTGAAACTGAAGCTGGTCGCAGCCATGATAACCATCCCCATCTTTGCCGGGTGCGACGGTAATCAGGAAGCCAAAAACATGGAACAGATTTATGCCGAAGAAGGCGTTCCGGTCAGGGTTGAAATGGTCCAGCCGGTATCGTTTTCGAGCAAATTGGGATACAATGCCGTTTTATCCGGAACCAGAGAATCCTCGGCCTATGCCGCAGTCGCAGACAATATCGACCGCATTAATTATAAAGTCGGCGATTATGTGGAAAAAGATGCGGTCGTTCTGACCTTCCCGACCGACAACCCTTCGGCACGTTATTTTCAGGCAAAGGTGGCCTATGAAAACTCCTTGGCGACTTATGAACGCATGAAAAATTATTATGATGTCGGGGGGCTGTCAAAACAGGATTTTGACAACGCCCGGGCCGCATATGAAGTCGCCGAGGCCGACTGGAACGCGGTCAAGCAATCGGTTCTGGTAAAGGCCCCGATAAGCGGCATTTTGACCCGCATTAATGTCCGCGAATCCGAAAACGTCGAGAAAGACGATGAGCTTTTTGCGGTCGCGCAAATCGACCGTCTTAAAGCCAGAATCTGGGTTTCGGATAAAGAAATCGGCAATTTTGAAAAGGGGCAGATGGCTACCGCCCGGTGGGGCGGCATAACGCTCAAAGGACGAGTCGTTCAGGTGGACCTGTCGATGAATCGCGAACGCCAGGCCTTTGCCGTGGTTGCCGAATTCGACAATCCCGATCATATCGTTAAAAGCGGCGTAACGGCGAGAGTGGATGTTGCCACATATCAAAACCCCGATGGCATCATTGTGGAACGCAAAAATATTACTAATGACGGTTGGAACAACTTTGTCTATGTCGTCGAAAACGGCGTCGCCCGCAAAAGAATAGTGGAGCTTGGCCGAAGCGATGGCCTCGCCGTCGAAATCACCGGCGGCCTAAGCCGGGGCGACACGCTTATAATCGAGGGGCAGTTGCATCTCGATGACGGCAAAAAAATCAGGATAATCGAATCCGAGCAAACCCTATGACGCAGTATTAGCCGATACTATGTCTGCCTTTGATGGCATAGCATAGTCGATGGCAAAGGAGATAATAGATGTTTCTTTCAGATATTTCGATCAAGCGCCCGATTATGATGAGCATGTTTTTGATTGTCTTCTTGCTCTTCGGCGCCCTGGCCTTTTTCGGCATGCCTCTGAACCTGATGTCCGATATCGATATTCCCTATGTGTCCGTACAAACTGTATATTCCGGGGCCGGGCCGAAAGAAGTCGAAACACAAATTACTAAAAAAATCGAAGATGCGGTGTCATCCGTTAGCAGGATCGATCAGCTGACCTCGTACTCGATGGAAGGCCTTTCCTTCGTCATTATCAAATTCGAGCTGGGCAAAGACGTTGACATCGCCAGTCAGGAAGTAAAAGCCAAAGTCGACGCCATCGTCAGCAGCCTGCCCGATGACGCCGAACTGCCGACGGTCGAAAAACTGGACCTTCAGGAAATGCCGATTATAGACATCATCCTGTCCGGCGATTTGCCGATAACCGAACTCTGGGATATCGCCGACAAACAGCTTAAGGATCGTTTTTCGCAGATAGATGGTGTCGCTCGGGCAGAAATCAGCGGTGGCCGGGAGAGAGAAGTCGAGGTGATTCTTTCCGACCGCGTGGTTTTTCAAAATCAGATTTCCCTGTCTCAATTGTCACAGGTTATCGGCGCCCATAACCTGGATATGCCCGGTGGTTATTTCAAAGGTGGCGGCCAGGAATACACCGTCCGCATGACCGGGCAATTCGGTAGTCTCGAGGATATTGCTGACCTGGAAGTCCCGACTGGCTACGGGTTTAAAAGGCTTCGGGATATCGCCGAAATCCGGGACGCCGGAGCCGAGGTGCGCGAACGTACAGCCTTTTTCAATAACCTTGACAAAATCGGCAATCCCGACGTCGTTTTAATAAGCATTGTGAAAACGTCGGAAGGGAATACCGTCGATATCGCCGATGCCGTTCATGAATTACTCCCTGAAGTTGTACAAACGATTCCCGCCGGCTGTCGCCTGAACGTCGTCACCGATAAATCCGTTTTTGTCCGCGACACCGTCAATGATACTATTACCAATATCATCCTCGGCATTCTATTGACCGGCCTGGTGCTTCTGATTTTCCTGCATGACCTCCGCTCGACCATAATCGTCGCTCTGGCCATGCCGATGTCGATTCTTTCGGCCTTTCTGTTAATGAATCTGATGGATTACAGCAAGAACATCATCACTCTCATGGCCCTATCGACGTCGGTCGGAATTCTGGTCACCAACTCGGTCATTGTGATCGAAAACATTTTCCGGCATAAGTACATGGGCAAAAATCGTCGGGAAGCGGCCGTCGTGGGCACTTCAGAAGTGGTCACCGCGGTCCTGGCCTCGACCGCCACCAATATGGCCGTCTTTCTGCCGATTGCCAATATGTCCGGGATACTCGGCCAGATTTTTGAGGCCTTTGCCCTGACCATTGTTTTCGCTACCCTGTTTTCTCTTTTGATTTCTTTTACGCTGACGCCGATGATGGCCTCGTTGATCCTCCCTGAAAATGGCGACGGGGGCAATAAAAACATGCGCCGCATCGGCGACTGGTTCGAAGCCATGAATAAAAAAGCCGAGAACGGCTATAAAATGATGCTGGAAAAAATTCTTGCCTCCAAAAAACGTATGGTATCGATTATCGCCGCCGGCGTCGCCCTGTTGCTGATCAGCTTCATGTTTGCCGGAAAAATCGGTTTCGAATTCGTTCCCGCCATGGACGAAGGAGATATTCAGATTCATGTGGAACTCCCTGTCGGATATAACCTCGATGAAACGGCCGACGCCCTGATAAAAATCGAAAACCGCCTCAAGCAGTATTCCACGGTAAAAACCATACTAACCCAGCTTGGTTCGCTCAACATGATCGACCAGGGTACCAATCTGGCGCTGATGAAAATCAAGCTGGCGGACATTGCCGACCGGGAACTGACCACCGAAGATATGGCTAATCTCATGATCCGCGACCTGTCCGATATGCCCAATATGATGCTTAAAATTAAGGCCATTTCATCCATGGAAATGGGCGGTCAGGACCCGGTGACATTTTATATTCAGGGCCAGGACGTGGACCGGCTGGAATTTTATAAACAGGTGATTCTCGATAAAATAATTGACGTTCCGGGGCTGATCAATCTCAATACCAGCTCGCGCTCCGGCAAACCCGAAATAAGCATTATTCCCGATCGACGGAAAATTTCGGAGGCCGGGTTGACGGTGCATGATATCGCCATGCAACTGCGCGGGGCTTTGACCGGGCTGGTGGCGACACAATACCGTGACCGGGGCGAAGAGTACGACGTACGGGTGATGATCGACGATGCCTCTCTTGATACACCCGAAAAAATCGCCAATCTGTCGGTTAAAGGACGCAACCGGATTTATACCCTGTCCGAACTGGCCGACGTTGAATTCGCCGCCGGTGTCAATAAATTACTGCACATCGACAAATACAAAGCCATCCAATTTTCCGGGTCGCCGGCGGCGGGCGTCCCGCTCGGCAACGTGACCGCAGAAATTGAACGCCGTCTGGCCGAAATTGATTTCATGTCGGGATACAAAGTGAGCTGGGGCGGAACGGCGGAGATGATGAACGAAGCCATTGTCGATATGCTGACGGCTCTTATCATGGCTATCGTTCTGACCTATATGCTTCTGGCCGCCATTCTGGAAGACCTGAAACAACCGCTTCTCGTGTTGGGAACATTTCCGCTGGCCCTGATTGGTGTCATCGGCATCATGGTCTTGACCGGGACGACCATGAATATCCTGGCCATGATGTCCGTCGTCATGCTCCTGGGAATTGTCGTCAATACGGCCATCCTGATTCTGGACTTTGTCAATATTCTGATGCGCGAACAGGGGATGACGGTTACGCAAGCGTTGCTCGAGGCCTGCCCTGTTAAATTGCGACCGATCACCATGTCCGCCGTTGCCATTATTCTTGGCATGCTGCCGATGGCTCTGGGCATGGGGGCTTCCGGTCGCGAATTCCGTCAACCCATGGGTATCGTCACCATTGGCGGTTTGGTGGTGTCGACGATCTTAACCCTGTTTATCATACCGGCCCTGACGGGCTTGCTGACAAAATCTAAACCCGCCTCATTGACTGTTAAAAACCGAGAACAGGGGGTAAATAATGAATAAAACAATATTCCTTTCAATAAGCATGACTTTTCTTCTGGCACTGCCGATAAAGGCGGAAAAATATGACCTTGAACGCTTTCTCGACCTCGTCGAGCAAAACAGCAAGGATTTGAAGTTAGCCGAACTGGATGTACATATCGCCGCGAACGAAAAGAAACTGGCCGTATCCGGAGCACTGCCAAAACTTTCGGCCGGAGCCGGATATACACGCAACCTGACGGATATGTATATGTATGTGGATATGGGAGAGGAAGCCACCAAACTCCCCATTACCCGCAACAACGAATACAGCGCCAATGTGGTTTTAAGCCAAACGCTGTTTAATGGGGCCGTGTACAATGCCATCCGGGCCGCCAGAGAATACCAACAGCTGACCAACTATGTTTATGATGCCTCGTACCAGGAAATCATGACTTTCGCCAAGAAGGCGTTTTATCATACCCTTTTACTTAGGACGGTATGGGATGTATCGCGGGCATCCGAACAGAATGCCCGTGAAAATTATAACAATGTCAAAAAAGCCTATGATCTGGGACTGGCTTCTGAATTTCAACTGCTACAGGCCGACGTTCGATTCAAGGATTATATTCCCCGGACGACCGAGGCCGAAAAGAACTACAATATTGCCCTGATTAACCTGAAAAATATGGCCGGCATACCAATTGACAAAGATATGGAACTGGATGGCCGACTGGATGACTATCCCGAACTGCCGGAAACGGTGAAAATGGAAACCGTCCTGGATCGTCGGCCCGACTTCAACGCCTTACTGTGGGAAGAAAAACTCCGTGCCACCAACGTCAAAGCGGAAAGAACCTCATACTTGCCGACGCTTGCCGGTAGCCTGACTTATGCCTATTCGGCGCAATCCGACGAGTGGCGGTTGGATGAGGAAAACAATGGTCTTATGCTCGGTTTGAATCTGTCTTTACCCATTTTTACCGGTGGGGCTACCAGTGCCAAAGTGCAAAAGGCGAAAATTGAACGCGATAAAACCCGCATTGCCATCGACCGTAGCAAACAGAATATCGAACGGGAACTTGAAAGCGTCCGGCTTCGCCTGCAGGAAGCGTATAAACGTATCCTCTATGCCGAAGCGGCCATGAAAACGGCCCAAAAGGCCTTCGATATTGCCAAAGCTACTTCCGACGTCGGTCTGACAACCCAGCTGGAGCTTAAAGACAGCCGCATTGTCCTGGATAATGCCACGACCGGGTATTACGCGGCCGTGTATGAGTATCTCGAAGCCTATTTTGACTGGGAAAAAGCCACCGGTAGGATCGGGCAATGAACCAGGGATGTCTGGAAATAAAGCACGATATGAATTGCCGGTAGGCGACAGACGGGATTCCCAAAGGAGAGTCTGGTTCGCCTTTCTTCGGGCAATAATCGTGAATGGAGACAGCCCTAATGGAGAAAAATGATGCGGCATGGATATCATTTCCGGCGCCGATGCGGCCAAGGCCGCCAACTGTTGTTGTGGCGATAACTTCCGGTGCGGCGATGCCTGCACGTGCCATGACGATTGTACCAAAGTCTGCACTGCCGGTACCTTATGTACCTGCGATAAAGCGGTCCAGGATCGCTTCACCGCCTGCACTTGCCATGACTGTCAATGGAGTCCGTGCGGCTGTTCGTAATAGTCGGGCAGTATCGTATTATCACCCCGGGTGGCTCGTCATGGGCCACCCGGTCGATTTTATAGACGTAACTTAAATGTTTGTTTTGAGTTTTTTCAATCTGTCACGGGCATCATCGACCATCTTCAGTGGAAACTGCGAATTTCCCCAATGCCTTAAAAATCCCTCATAAGCGGTTACTGCCTGCTCCGTCAACCCAAGATACTCGCACGCGAGGCCGTTATAATAATGCGCCTGTACGATAAATATGGCCCACAGGGTATAATCCAAATAATGATTGCCGATGATATCACTGAATATACCACGAGCTTTTTCGTAGTCGCCGCGCATGAGATATATTTTCCCCATGGCAAAGCGCGCGGTTAATTCAAACAGCGGTTCCGCCAGCGATTTCTCATAATTTTCTATGGCCGCCTCCAGATCACCGTGCGCCGCCGCCAACGCACCGTGTGCATACCATAAAGGCATTGCCGGCATCTTATCGTGCACCAACAGGCTGTCGATCCGGCTGATTATTTCCTCCGCTTTTGCGTATTGACCACATTGTGCCAGAATCTCCGCCAAAAATGAATTGGAACTGGCACGAAAACCGGGAAAGACCCGGTAACTTAATTTCAGGCTTTGACTCATATCTTCGATGGCTTCCTCCCGGCGGTCCAAAAGCATTAGTATGTATGCCCGAATAAAACGATAGGAAGAATATCGTTCTTCGCCATTTTCAACGATATCGGCGGTGATGAAGTCATCCAGCATTTTGAACGCACTATCGAATTGACCGGAGGCAATCGGAAGGCAGGCCAGATACAGCCGGGCTTCGGCGCGGATGATGTATTCGGGAGACTGGTTCGCTCTCCGATAATAACTTTCAGCCGAATCCAGCTCGCGGGCAAAGAAATAGGCATGCCCCAGGTTCATAATTGGTATGTAGTAATCGGGTTTTATCTTCACCGCCTGTTTATATGATTCAATGGCCTCATGGACCATGCCGTGATTCAAATAAATGTCTCCGCGGCTGTCCAGAGGATTGGCCTCATCCGGGGCCAGTCGTATATATGTATTTATTGCTTCGATGGCCTTTTCCGTGTTTCCCAGTTTATCGTGCGAATATGCCAGAATGTTGTAGGCCAGTTTAAAAGTCGAATCAATCAGCAGGGTGGAATCTAAATAAGCAATCGCGTTGGAATAATCCCGCCTGCCAAACAGCAGTTCGCCAAGCGTATAGTAGGCGAGTTTCTCGTCGGGAAACGAAGCCGTCAACTCCTTCAATATGACTATGGCCGAGTCCGTCTGGCCATCGACCATTGCGGCGCGCGCCTGAATATACGCCCGTTCGACGCGGCCGGCCTTGTCAATGTATTGAATTGCTCTATTTATTAGTCGGGTGTCGGCCAATAGCGACAGGTAGTAATAAGCCATGGCCATGGTGGAATCATATTCGAGTGCCAACCTGAAAGCATGGCGGGCGTCATCCTGATAGAATTTGAAATAAGCCTTTACGCCTTCGAGATAAAAACGATAAGCCGTCTGTGATTGAGTCGTAATTTCGCTTATTCTGGGGTCAGGCTCGCCATAAGCCTCGTCCGGAAGACGCAGGGCGCGTTTGATCTGCACCGTCAGACGGTCGGTCAGTTCGTATATTGATTCGTCCGCCCCGGCTTCGTACCTGTAATCGACGGCTGAATCGGGATACGCCATGTCGGTCAATCTGATTTTTATTTTGTAATGTGGATCAACTTCCTCGATCGCTCCCGTAATATAAACGCCGGCGCCCGCCTGTTGTGCGGCGTATTGCGCAAACCCGGAATCGTGTTGACTGGTGTATTGTTTGGCCGCCATCTGTAAAATACTCTCGATTCGATGGTTCGGGACTACCTTAATGTAGTGAGATTCACTTAAGTCTGCCGTCAACAGACCCGCGAAAATTCGTCCGAGGTCTTCAGGGTCCTCCGGAACAACCTTGTTTTCAAAACCGAAGACGATAATCCTGTTCCCTGATGCAAAGGCCGACTTGTCGGACCCTATTTCTATATACCAGGGTTTCAAGATTAGAATAAGAACCAATAAACAGCCCAGGGCTATCGATGGCTTTAAATAACGTATGCCCCAAATTCCCCGTTTCTCCGGAATTTCTTCCTCCGGTCGAACCATACCTTCGATAGTTTTTTTCACTTCCGGGTCGAGATTCAGAATATGCGCAATCTTTTCGAAATCCTGCACATCCTTCAGGACAGAGGGGTCCTCCAATATTAGAATTTCAAACTCCCTTTTCTGCTTTTCGGAAAGCAGGCCAAGCTCGTAGGCATGAATCAGGGCAATAAGGTCATTTTTGCGGCCGTCATTTTCCATTTTCCCCTGCCTTTGCTTCATCAATGCATATTTTCATCGCCTGACGCGCCCGAAACAATATATTATATATCGCCTTATCGGTAATGCTCAATTTTCTTCCGATCTCCTTCGTGCTGTACCCTTGATAATGGAAGTTTAGCACGCGAGCATAGGCCATATTGGTCCGGCAGATTTTTTTTAAACATTCAACCACCCGGTGTCGCAATTCCAGATCCACCGACACCTCCGTATGCCCGGCTTTTGAATCGTAATATTGCCTGTCAAGACGGCCTTTTCTTTTCTTGTCGCGGTAGTAGCTCTTCAATTTATTTTCATATATCATGTGAACCCAGCCGCCGAAGCTGATGTGAATTCTGGTCTTCCGATATTTTTCCGATATCACCATCATAATTTCCTGAACCAGTTCCTGCGCATCATTGGCGTCATATACCTTATGTTTCACGAGTAGCCGGAGTGACTCTGATAATTGCTCGAAAAGCCGTCTTTCCGCACAAATATCTCCGTTTATGACTGCGTTATATAAGGTATTTACGTCCATCATCATTGTCGCCAAAAATCCAAAAATATATTATAAGACGTTTTGGGACAATGATATATTCATAGGAGAAATAATATTTATTGTCTCCCCCCGCATTTATAGTCGGCTCATTGAGAAAAAGACCCCTCCAAAGCGACTAACCACAATAAAGAGGCTTTTGGGGCCAACCGGGTTTGGAAACCCCGTATACCCATGATTGAAACGGCGGGCCGGTGGATTATGGTCAAAATACTGACTCCCACGATAAGGCGTCGCCGCTTTAATCCCGGTTGGCCCGGATATGACAATACATTGAAACATTTTAATTAATAGGAGCCCTCCATGGTTGGAACCTATGTCTGCCACGCGAGAATATTAAAACAAATCGCGGCTATGTTTGCGTTCGCAGTGGTTATTTTAATCGCCGCCTTGACCCGGGCCACCATCATTAACGTCCCCGGTGACCACCCGACCATCCAGGCGGCGATAGACGCCGCCGTGGATAATGACACCGTCCTGGTCGCTCCCGGACGTTACGTCGAAAATATCAATTATAATGGCAAGAACATCGCCATCACCAGCTATTTCATGTTCGACCGAAATACCGAATATATTTTTAATACCATTATCGACGGCAGCAATCAATCTCATCCGGATACAGGATCCACGGTAATTATAAAGGACAATGCCGGCCCGGCCGCACGCCTGCAGGGATTTACGATTACCGGAGGCACGGGCACTTTGTTCGAGTGGACCGCGGGGACATTTGACCGACAGGGAGGAGGAATAATGATTCACAGATCCTCCGCCATAATTCAGTACAATTATATTTATAATAATGAAGCCATCAATTCGAGCGGTATTTATGGAGCCGGCGGCGGCGGTATCGAAGGCAAGCACGGCAGTCCCCAGATTCTGAATAATATTATTGCATATAACCGTGGCCAATATGGTTGCGGCATCGGAATGGACTATTGCGCCGGCACCATCAGCAATAATGTCATTGCCTATAACTACGGCGGCGAACTATATGGCGGTGCCGGGATTCAGAAAAATGCCGGTGGAGCCACTCTTATTGAAAACAATACTATTGCCTACAACGTGTCCGGCTCACAGGGCGGGGGTATTAGAGTATTCAGCGCCAACCCGATCATACGCAATAACGTTATCTGGTACAACGTGGCCCCCAGTTACCCGCAGGTTTATGGATATTATAATACGGAATACTGTAACGTCCAGGGCGGCGGAGTGACCGGAACCGGCAATATAAATGTGGAGCCGGGGCTTATCGGCGAATATTTATATCTTACCAATACCTCGTCGTGCATCGATGCCGGTAATCCGATGGTTTTTTACAATGACCCCGAAAACCCCGCCTCGAGCGGCAACGCCCTCTGGCCGGCCATGGGGACGCTGACCAGTGACATCGGAGCCTATGGCGGACCGGGGGGAGGCTTTACCTTTGAGCCCGTGTCTTTCGCGGCCGATACCATGGTTGGCTGGGCGCCGCTGGAAGTGGCCTTTACGCCCATATATGGTTATACCGTGAACGACTGGCTCTGGAATTTCCACGATGGGACGACATCGACCCTCGAAACCCCGTCTCACGTCTTTGAAACCGGGGGACGCTACGATATTTCCTTGCAGGTCACGACTGATACCGGGACGAAATTCTGGCAGCGGTTAAATTACATAAACGTCATAGCGGACACATTAATGGGCTTTGATGCCGAAGCCCACCCCGGCGGCGATGTCGAGGTCGCCATCTATGTCCGCAATAACCTCCCGCTTTATAAAATTAGAATACCGGTTGAATATAATACCGGCGATTTTGCCATGACTTTTGATTCGTTTTCGACAGCCGGGTGCCGAACGGCGGCCATGGATACTGTCAGGCATATTTTCGGCGATTTGTACGGACGACGGGACGTTTTTTCGATTTATAATTATAAAAGCACTTCGCCGGATCTGGAACCGGGTTACGGACCGGCCATAAAGCTGTATTATTCTATACCGGCCTCGGCCTCCGGGACGGTATCGCTTGAATTCGATGGTTTTATGTCATATACCCCCGTACTCAACAGCACAATTCTGGATTACAACCCTATCGTCCTTGGAACCACTGTATCCACGTCATATATTTGCGGCGACGCCTCCGGCGATGGAATCGTGAATCTAATTGATATATTGTACCTGATTTCATATAAATACGATGTTCCTCCGGGACCGGAGCCGATACCATTTAATGCCGGCGACGTCAACGCCGATGGTGCGATAAACCTGATCGATATATTATACTTAATAGATTACCTTTACAGCATCACACCTGGCCCGGAACCATTGTGCCCCTGATAATAGGACAATAATTTTATACTCTGCTCTGATTGTATTACTACCCGACCACGTTAGGGATCAATATCAACCCGTTAGATTGCGGTCATGGGATTCTATCGCCTCTTCCGTTGATTGCTCATACTCGGCAACCAGGGTTGAAACGAGTTCCTTAACGGAGACAATCTCGCTGACCCGGTGGACATTGGCGCCGGCAAAGGCGAAACCGCTGCGGAAACGGCCTTGTTTGGCGCATATGAGCGCGTGCGCGATGCAATACGGGGAGTTTTTATAGTCACACGTCAGGATACAGTGGTATGGACACCGGTATGGTTTCTTTATTCCCTTTTCGACATCGTCGAGATATTGATTGCGAATCGCCCGCCCCGGCATTCCGACCGGGCTGTTAATAATGACAATGTCTTCCAGTTTGGCGTCGATATACGCCTGTTTGAACAGGATATCGGCATCGCATTCATGAGTGGCCACGAAACGCGTACCCATCTGAACGCCATCGGCACCCAGTTCCATAATTCCCCTTATATCCGCGCCGGTATAAATGCCGCCGGCTGCAATGACTGGAATGGATTTGCCATAACGGGTTGAGAAACTTCGGACGGTTTCAACTACCTCCGGTACCAGCTTTTCCAATGCATAGGCAGGATCGGATATCTGCTCCGGAGAAAAGCCGAGATGGCCGCCTGCCTTGGGACCTTCCACGACAACCGCATCGGGCAGATAATCATACCTGTTGAGCCACCGCTTGCAGATCAGGCTGGCCGCTCTGCCGGAAGAGACGATCGGCACCAGTTTCGTATGTGCGTTTCGGTCAAGATACTGCGGCATTGTCATGGGCAGTCCGGCGCCGGAAAAAATTACATCGATCTCTTCTTCTATGGCAACGCGCATCAAATCGCCATAATTGGAGAGGGCCACCATGATATTAAGCCCCACTATGCCGCGCGTTAGCAGCCTGGCCTTGCGGATTTCGCGTTGCAGAGCGCGGGCATTGGCCCCCAGGTAATTGGTATAGAAATCGCTTTCATACATACCAATACCGGCAGCGGCGATGACGCCGATGCCACCCGCATTGGCCATGGCCGACGCCAGACCCGACAACGAAACACCGACACCCATGCCGCCCTGAATGATGGGCAGTGGAGCGGTTTTATCGCCGATGATTAATGGCTTCAGTCTTGAAGATAGCACCGGCGGATGCCGCTTCCCATTAAAGACATGGCTGACCTTCTCTCATGCTATTGTGAAAGACCACCAGGCATTGGTGGCCAATCGGTTTTCTCGCGGGAAACGCCCGTAATCTTTCTGTCGATCGACTAAAAAACGCGATACGCCTTTCCAAATCGACCGTCAAAACTCATTCAAAAATAACCTCTGGATGAACGTCAATAAGCGCGTGAAAAAGGACCATTCTGCCCCTTCTTGGATTATCTGTTTTTGCCATTAATGTCTTTCAAGTTTTTTCAAATTTAATAAATAAGCGCATTTAAGGCAAGGAATTCCACTGACAATCACAGCCGTGATGGCAAAGGTTCTTAATATTCGACTTGGCCGGGTATTCGCCCCGGTTATCCATTATGACTGGCTAAGTTATTGATTGCTTGTGGACTATCATGAGGGGCCTTTGTCCCAAAGCTGATTCGTGGATATTGCCTTTCGTCAAAATCTGTCATAAGCTGGGAGAATAACCGGAATCAAGACGGATGCGCGGGAATTTGTCTGCCCGGTGCTTTTTCTTCCATCGACATTTTCCTTGCACAATATTGTCCGGTTATTTACTTTTGGTATGGTTCGTCGGAATATTATCAGGGAGTGAAAAGCTATGAGATGCAAAATGTTAATGATGATTGTATTGGCGGGTGCCAGTATGATGGCTGCCGCCACTGAAGTAGAAGTTATCCCCTATGGTCCACCACCGTTACTAAACGGACGGGAAAGCACAAATGAATGGCTTTACCCCTTTGTTATGGAATGGGGATGGAATGGTGTCTTGGTTCGCTTGAAACAGGACTCACACTTCGTTTACATCGGCGTTGTCGATCGGGATACTGTACATACTGGTCTGGATCTGTATCTTGATAATATGGCCGGCGAAATTATGATGCTTCATGTTTCATCGGCTCACGGCCAGAGGCGAATGGAAAATGGCGGCTGGGACGAAATAATTTATGGTCCGCCGGAATCATGGAGCTCCAACGTTATTGAAAGCATTTTTGAAAATGGCCAAATGAAATTCTTGTTTCCTGATGTTTTTGAATTTCAAATCAAAAAGGTGCTACTTCCATTGCGCACATTTAAGATAATGGCGCACTTAAAACGCCCCGACAAGACGTTTCCGCCCAACTCCGATAGCCTTACATCGGATTATTGGTTTGAGGTGGAATTGTATCGGTAATGCATGCAATGGTGATGGCAGGTTCGAAGACTTCCCTATGCTCTGTAAACATCCGTACTAAGATATTTCAGGCCGGAATCAACCATGAGTGTGACAATGCTGGCGTCCGGCCCCAGGCGTTCGGCCACCCGGATGGCCGCAACGACATTGGCCCCCGACGACGTTCCCGCAAATAAACCCTCTTCGCGCGCCAGGCGCCGGGCCATGGCTTTGGCATCTTCAGTCTTTACTGGAATTACTTCATCGATCAGAGACGGATCCCAGAGAGGAGGCGTATAGCCGATCCCGACCCCTTCGATTTTGTGCGGTCCCGCCGCCCCACCCGATAATACCGCCGATTCGGCCGGTTCCACAATTATTATTTTGATTCCGGGACGGTAACGCTTCAGCACCGTCGCCACACCCCTCGATGACGCCCCCGTGCCGACACAATGGACGAAAGCATCGAATCTTCCTTCTAACTGGCTCCAGATTTCCTCGGCCAGGGGAAAGTAGCCTGAAATGCTATCAACGTTATAAAGTTGATTGGTCCAATAAGTATGCGGTCTCTTGCTGATTTCGCGCGCGGTCTCAATCATATCCAATATCAGTTTCCTGGTCGTGAGACCCCCTTCACTCGGGACCAGCGTCAGTCCCGCCCCAAGGGCCGCCATATGTTTCAGCTTCTCCTGACTGAAAGCATCGGACGTGACGATATAAAGCTTGTATCCTTTGGCAACACAAATCAAGGCGAGCGAAATTCCCGTACTCCCGCCGGTGTACTCGACTATGGTATCACCAGGTTTGAGCCGGCCGTCTTCTTCGGCTCTGGCAATCATGGCCTGCGCCGTACGGTCCTTCATGCTTCCGGTTGGATTTTCCCATTCGAGTTTTACGAATATTTTCGCATATCCCGGTGGGACCACATTGCGCAGTTGTACTAATGATGTGTTTCCTATTGCCTTGAGTATATCAGAATCGAAACTCATTTTATTGACTTATGTTTCAGGCTTTGACTATGGTCATGCGTCATCCCGTCATCTCGATGAGCCCCACGGCCGTTCTTCATTGCGTTTTTGCCAATAGTTTCAGCATCTTTTCGATTTGATAGCCCGCCTGCTCGGCAACGGATAACAGGTGTTGAGCGTTCTTCTGAACTTCGTCAAGATCGATTTCGCCGGGAGTATTATCGGCTTGAGTCGATATCCGATGCATACAAATGAGAGTAGCGGTCATTCGTTCGAGCCGCTCTTTGTTTAGCCAATATGAATTATTATAACTGTGCAATTGCAGATACTTCTGAATATTAACGTCCATCAAAGTCCGATGGAATGACTCACCGAGATCATCGCCATCCGTCAGTGTCAGCTGGTCAATATGGGTCAGCAATATGAGCACCAGTCGCGAATCCCAATAGGCTATGTCGCCATCCCCCAAAAGCTCATTGAAAGCGGCGTTAATAACTTTATGCAAAAGCCACTGGTCGAAACGAGTCGCGGCAATAACCGCAGGAGGCGTCCTGTCCGCGCTGTCCGCAAACTCGCCGAGGGCTTCAAGCATCAGCCATACAATGACAACATGGTCCTGTTCGGTGAGCAATGCCGGCCCGGATTCCGGCACCGGCGAGTCGGACACGAGGGGAATCTCTTGCCTGCCCGCGGCGGCACGAGTTGCGGCCAATGCCTCCAGCCTGGCACAGGATCGATGGATAATAGGCTTAAGGTCTATGGCGGTCCCGACGAAGTGATTGACCGATTCGTAGAATTCAGTTATCGCCGTACAAAAGCGCTCGCGGGACCCCGGGTAATTGGACAGCAGTTCCCTTAACATGCCCGGATTTATCAGCACCCGGCAGGGTTTTAATATCGGCTCCAGTTGAAGCTCCCGATAGGCTTCATCGAGACTGAAAGTGCCGCCTCCGCCAAGGCGCTGTTCCAGCGCCCGCCAGGAACCGTCGGTATCGCGAATTTCCCTGAAATCAAGAAAGGCCTGATACTGGTATGCATATAGTTCGGCAAACAACCCCCCCTCGGCCAGTTGACGGGCGGGCCGGATATACTCCAGCCCCGATTGATAATTGCGAAAGGCATAAAAACAGTTATCGTCGGTACTTAATCCCAACGCCTCGACCAGTGTCCGACGGACCAGCCTGGGTTTGTCGGCATCGCCGACGTTTATAGCCGTGGATGTGTGAATATATCCGCGCGTCGTATTATAGGCATTATTGTAAAGGACAATGGCCCGCTCATCTCCGGCTCGATTGGAATAGGCGAAGACGTTTTCATCTACCCACCCATCAGGCGTATTGAAGTCATAGAATGCAAAATTGGCCGCTCCGCTGAACAGGTAACGACGACGCATGAGCGGAAATATCTGTGTCTCATGCCGACGCACCATTTCCTGGTCCACCGGTTCATTCCAATATGAGCGGCGATATTCCATGCCGTACTTTTCGGCAAAACCCTCAACCTGGCCATGGCCGAACATCGGCAGTCCCGGCATGGTTACCAGCATGACGGCCACACCATAATACTTATCACCGCGGCCGAATTGTTCCACTGCCGTAAGTTCGTCCGGATTATTCATGAAATTGACGAATCGCTTGAGAACCTCCGGGCTGAATTCCAGCACATTCCTTATGGTCGTCCGATACTTTGCATTATCCTCCATTTTCAGCATATTCATAAAGGCGCTGTTATAAACGCGGTGCACTCCCAGAGTGCGGACGAAATATCCCTCCATGAGCCAGAAGGCCTCCGCCAGAAGAAGCGTATCCGGCGCCTCCTTGGCGATTCGGTCAACCACCTCGCGCCAGAACTCCTTGGGTATCAGGGCATCGAATTGTGCCTTGGTCATGCCGCGCTCGGCTCGCGAGGGAATCGCCCCGCCCTCGCCGGGCCGGGGAAACCAGAGCCGCTGGTAATGACGTTTGGCCAGGGTCATGGCCGCGTCGAACCGGATGATCGGAAACTGACGGGCCACGTGCAAAATGGTTTGAATGACCGCTTCGCGCACCTCCGGCAAAAGAAAATTCAACTGGGCAGTGTCGTTCCACGGCATACTGGTACCGTCATTGCCGTGATAGATATACCTCGTGTCGCCGGTCCATTTGTCGATCCGCTTGAACACCACGGCGGCATCGCGATGTTGCCAGTAGCCGTCTTCAATTTGTATGCAGACCCTCGGATCCTCTGAAAGATCGACACCGGTATATTGGTACACCGGAAAGGGCGGGTAGTCCGCCTGCAAAAACCACTGCGGGTGCTCAATAACCCACTTCGAATAAATCCCCGTATGATTCGGAACCATGTCGCTGGCCAGGCGGATGCCGCGTCGCCAGGCACGGTTCTTCAGATCATTGAAAGATTTTTCTCCGCCAAGATCCTGTGCAATAACGTAATCATACAGCGAGTACGCCGATGATACCGCTTCGGGGTTGCCCATTATCTGCTTTATTTTCTGTGAAGCCGAGGATCTTTCCCAAAGACCGATGAGCCAGAGCCCGTTGAATCCCCAGCCGGCCAGTCGGTCCAGTTCTTCGTCCGGGATATCACTCAACAGGCGAATGTCGCGTTGGTATTTTTGCGATAACTGATAAAGCCAGACATAAACACTTTTGGCAATCAGGACGACGTTCGACATCCAGTCGGCGTCACGACTGAAAGCGGCCGGTTCGGAATAACCCGAATAGGTGTCGATATCGAAATGCAGGGCACTGATTTGCCCCGGACCCAGACCTCGAAGAGTATTCTCCTCTTCAAGAATATCAATTGCCAACAGCAACCGTTCAAGCAATTCGGGCGGAAGAAATTGAGCCCAATGCTGACGAATATAGGCAAGCTGTCCCGCGAGCGAATCGGGACAGGCTCGTATCGGCTCAAAAAGACATTCAAAGAGCGTCAGGCCGACCGGTTGGAAAGGAGGTTGCGTCGCGAAATAATGCTCCAGACCCTGCACCATGGACATGTAGGGTGATTCTCTTTCTAAATCGGTATCGTCGAAAAGTAAGCGGAAAGGACGAAACGCGGGATTCGCAATGGAGATAAACAGAAGCATGATTTCGCGTACAACCGTGTCCGCCGTCGATGGAAACGATGTCGAATCGGCCAGGTATTCGTTCTCGCTCTGTTTGCCCCGGAGCACCGAAACGGGCGGAAAGAGCCTGACAAATGATACCGGCGGTCCGGTCACAGTGAATTGTCCGCGTTGTTGCGCGGTCCAGTTTATCCCGCGAGAAATTGTTCCGGGCTGTTCCTCATGGCAGTAAATTTCGATAATATAGCGGAACACATCGACCAGAATACTGACAGAGGCTAACTGCCCGGCATGCATCGGGTCGGGCAAGTGCGCGCTGTGAAGTCGCTTTATGTTTATGCGGTCGGCCAGCTGACGTAATTTGTAGATTTCGGAAGCTGGAGAGCCTTCCGACGACATATTCACAAGTGGCGCAAGTTCAAGCCAATCCAGTGCCCTTCGCGACAGATGAAACCCGAATTGGACATAATTCCGTAAAATTTTCGGCAGTGATGTTTTATTCTTGGTCATGAGGACACCGGAGACTGTTTGGTGTTAGCATTGTATCTCATTGGCTTTTAATTGGTTCCTCCGCTCGAATGCTGGTCAATGGTCATTCCGGACATATTTTCAAATCCAACTTTTATATCTCAAGTAAGTTAGTCTTATAACGGAACTTGTCAAGATAATATGCTTTTTGGCAACTGGGGGATGATTTGTCGCAGAGACTGACCCTCGAAGGTAACTTTCGACTGGAGCCTGCCCCGCATCACGGGAGGTTATCAGTCCGAAACCCCAAGACACACTTCAGAAATCCAGAAGTTTTTTGGTAGCGGGGGGAGGATTTGAACCTCCGACCTTCGGGTTATGAGCCCGACGAGCTACCAAACTGCTCCACCCCGCGATCAGATTTCCCAATATATCAATCCCAAGCCCAATGTCAAGACAATAGAGAAAAAATGATAACCCGTTGGAAACAAACAGATTCTACACTTTATTAAGTATCCCGCGCAAATTATTAAGTCTGTCCGTGCCAGGGACTGCCGTCAAATCAATCAATATTTTCGGACTTCCCGATAACTGGAATTCCATCGGAAAATTGACGGCTTGTCGCCAGCTTTCAACCTGTTTACGATCGAATTTTTTAGATCCGTCAAATGTCAATTCCGCCCGACCCTTTTTGAATACCACTTTCATAATATCATTAGCCCAGGCCGAAATGCGTACCGCCGCCGCTTCGAACAAATTGGCCGTCTCCTGCGGTAGTCGCCCAAATCTATCCTCCACTTCATCGCGTATCCTCTCAATCTCATCAAGTGTTTTTGCCCCGGCGATTTTTTGATAGATATCAACCTTTTGTTGATTGATAGAAATATATCTGCCCGGAATCATCATCTCCATGTCAGTATCGAGCTTAGTATCCGGTGTCCCCAGGACTTTTTCGCCTTTCAATTCGGCTACCGCTTCTTCCAGCAGCTTGGTATATAAATCGAATCCGACCTCTTCGATAAATCCCGACTGCTGCGGCCCCAGAATATTCCCCGCTCCTCGAATTTCCAGATCTTTCATAGCCAATGCAAAACCGCTCCCCAGATCGGAATGGGTTTCAATCGCCCGGAGCCGTTTGCGGGCATCATCGGTGAGCAATCGATATGCGGGCGTCAGAAGATAGGCGTACGCGCGTTTCGAGGAGCGCCCCACCCGGCCGCGAAGTTGATACAACTGCGCCAGCCCGAATCGATCCGCCCGATTGATGATCATGGTATTGACCGAGGGTATATCCAGTCCCGATTCGATAATGGTCGTTGATAACAAGACATTGAACCGTCCGGCCAAAAACGCCAGCATGATGCCCTCGAGCGAACGCTCATGCATCTGCCCGTGCGCGATCCCGATCTCCACCTGCGGTATCAGCTTCTTAAGGTAACGATACATCGCCTCGATTGTTTGCACTCTATTGTGCACGAAAAATACTTGTCCGCCCCGGTCGATTTCCCGCAGGATGGCATCGGCTATCGTTTCCGGCTCGAATTCACGAATCTCCGTTATAATCGGCAGACGGTCCTTGGGTGAGGTGTTGATCAGCGACATATCCCGTACACCCGACAGCGACATGTGAAGCGTCCGTGGTATGGGCGTGGCGGTCATGGCGATCGTATCCACAGTTGACTTTATTTTTCGAATCGTCTCTTTATGTTTAACCCCGAACCGCTGCTCTTCATCCACGATTAGTAAGCCTAAATCCTTGAAACGAACGTCCTTGGATAACAGGCGATGGGTCCCTATTATTATTTCGATTTTGCCCGCCGCGAGATCATCAACAATCGCCGTCTGCTCTTTACGGGTACGGAAGCGCGAGAGCATTTCGATCTTAACCGGAAAATCTTTGAGTCGTTCTTTGAAAGTCGTCAGATGCTGCTGGGCCAGAATTGTCGTCGGGACAAGCACCGCCACCTGTTTGCCGGCCTCGATCGCTTTGAACGCCGCCCTTATAGCCACCTCGGTCTTGCCATAACCGACATCCCCGCATACCAGACGGTCCATCGCCTGCGGCCGTTCCATGTCCATTTTGATGGCATTGATGGCTTTGATTTGGTCCGGTGTTTCCTCATATGGAAACGAGGCTTCCAGCTGCCGTTGCCAGGTCGTGTCGGGACCGAATTGAAACCCCGGACGAGTCTTGCGTTCGGCGTATATTTTTAACAGTTCCTCGGCCATATCGGCCACCGCTTTTTTGGTGCGGGCCTTGATTTTTTCCCAGGCGGAGCCGCCCAGCATGGATAGTTTTGGCGCGGCATCTTTCCCGGCATACTTGGAAACATAATTGAACTCCTCGATCGGGACATAGAGCTTATCACCGTTGGCATATTGAAGATGCAGGCAATCACGCGGATTGCCGCCGACCTCGATCGTGGTCAAGCCGATATACCGCGCTATCCCGTGATCGGAGTGCACTACATAATCGCCCTTCTCGAGGCTGGTGTAATTCTGGATGGCGACGCCTTCCTTGAATTTCTTGCGCCGTACCCGTCGAAAATACCGCCCGAATATCTGATGATCGGTGAGCACCGCCAGTTTGTACTTTTCGCTGACAAACCCACCTTTGAGCGGCGCCACCTCGATCGGTACCTCGGAACCGTCTTTGACCTTGTCGGCAATCAATTCGCCCAGGCGCGCCGCCTGACCGGGGTTGTCGGCGGCCACCAGATGACGAATCCCCTTGGCACGAAACTCCCCGATTATATTATCCAGCCAGTCGAGCCGCGAACCCAGCGCCGGATGGTCCTTGCACTCAAAGTCGATTAAATCGAGCATACTTCTTTTGAAAGGAATATGGTCAATACGGTAATTGCGTTCAATCGCGGTCTGCACAATTCCCAGGTTGGCATAATAACGCGAAACTTCCGGCGGCGATGTCATTCGGTCGAGAATCCTCTCCCGGTGTCGCCCGGCGGTTTCGAATATATCCTTGATCATGCCCTTAATATGATCATACCCGCCCAGATAATAAATACAACCGTTATCCATAAAATCGGTCAGGCAACCCCCATCAATACCGAATGATCCAGCCAGCCACTCCAGCCCGGGCAAATCGGGATCATTGAGGTACCGCGCCCGCACCAGATCGGCATCATTTTCGGGCAGATTGGATATATAGCGCTCCACCGTCTCCTGCGTGATTGGCACCTCGCGGCGGGGGAGAAGCAGTACTTCATCGAGCCGCCCGGTGGTGCGTTGCGAACTGACATCGAAATGGCGGATAGTATCGATTTCATCGCCGAAAAACTCGACTCGTATCGGATAATCGAAGCCGGGCGAGAAAAAGTCCACCAGGCCACCGCGCAATGAAAAATCACCGATTTCCTCGACCAGCGTCTCCCGGTTGAAACCCATCGCCACCAGCTTGGTCGCCAAATCCTCTATTGCCATTTCCTGCCCGGCCTTTATGTACAATCTCTCCTGGTCAAACGTTTTCCGACCGATGGTCGGTTCTATCAAGGCCTCGATGGATGTGACCACTATTTCCAGAGAACCGGATAAAAGCATCGACAGGGTATACAGCCTTTGAGCCGTAATTTCGGCGGTCGGAGAACGAAATTCGTATGGCACACAACGGCGGGCCGGAAAATGTCCGATCTTTTTATTATCATGCAGAAAAGACAAATCGTCATATAAATCCGCCGCCGAATCGGAATCCGCCATGACGGCTACAATCGGCCTGTCCGTCCTTTTGGCCAGCTCGGATAACATGATGGCATTCGATGAGCCCGCCAGCCCGGCGATAGTGACCGGTTCCGGGGTTTGACCCGAAAGCCGCCCGACCAGTTTTTCAAACGGCGGGATTTTGGCGAATTCGCCTACTAGCGTCGCCAAATAACCTTTTTCTTTTTGCACCAGAAGCGGCATATAAATTTCTATCCAAGCACAAAAGCCCCACTCGCCGCGCGGGTGGGGTATATCCTTATCTTATCCTCTTTTATCGGCTTCAAATTAATCAAATAATACGTTTTGGCAATCAATTTTAGCAAAAATCGCCGTTTTTCTTGACTTGGGCCCAATATTTCGTTTTTTGCTATCCGGCAATATTAAATGAGAGAAAATTATGACTACCGACGCATCATTCAAAGGATATAAAGGCCGCGCGCTGGAAACCCTGAAGTCATTGGGTGGGCGTGTCTGGGCCAGTGTGACACTTAAAACCGACCGGGGCGATTTTTCCGGCGTTATTCTGCCGCGCTCCGAAACCGCCGACGGCGACCATATCGTCCTGAAACTTTCGACCGGCTACAATATCGGCATACGCGCCGACCGGATAAAAAGCATCAAGGAAAACAGCTTCAAAGAAGCCGTTTATAAAATCCCCGAAAAAGAATTCCCGATGTCCCCGAATAAACCGGCCGTAACCCTGCTCGGTACCGGCGGAACCATCGCCTCCCGTCTCGATTATCGCACCGGCGCGGTCATACCGGCCTTCACGCCGGGGGAGCTTTATGGCGCCGTGCCGGAATTGGCCGACCTGTGCAACCTCGAAACCAAAAAGCTGTTCGGCGTCTTTTCCGAAAACATGGGCCCCGAACAATGGAAAACACTGTCCATCGAAATCGGCAATGAAATAAAAAAAGGCGCCAGTGGTATTGTCATCGGTCATGGCACCGATACCATGCACCACACCGCCGGTATCCTGTCCTTTATGGTGCAAAACAGTCCGGTGCCGATCGTCATGGTTGGCTCCCAGCGTTCTTCGGATCGACCATCGTCCGATGCCGCCTTCAACCTTCGCTGTGCCGCCTATACCGCCGGTCATTCCGACATCGCCGAGGTCATGGTCTGCATGTTCGGCCCGACCTCCGATGAATATAATCTGCTTCACCGCGGCACGCGGGTACGAAAAATGCACTCGTCGTACCGCTCGACCTTCCGCACCATCGGCGATATTCCCATCGCCATGGTGACGCCGGAAAAAGTCACGCCCATCATGGCCAACTACAAACGCCGCCGCGATGACCGCAACGTCGACGTCAAAGCCGTCTTCGAGGATAAAGTCACGATTGTTTACTATTATCCCAACATGCAACCGGATATCATCGAATCCCTCATCGACAACGGCTACAAAGGCATCGTCATCGCCGGAACGGGCCTGGGGCATGTCAACAAGCCGCTCTATCCGGCGCTCAAAAAGGCCCATGAAAAAGGCATTGCTATCTTCATGACTGTGCAGACCCTCTGGGGTTATGTGCAGATGTACGTCTATGATACCGGGCGCGATATGATGGAGCTGGGGGTGGTCCCGGCCGAAAATATGCTCCCCGAAGTGGCTTATGTCAAACTGGGCTGGATTCTGGCCCAAACGACCGACCCGGCCAAAGTCCGCGAAATGATGCTGACCCCGATCGCGGGGGAGATCACCGAGCGCGAGCCGTTCGACGGTTATCTGATATTACAGGGCGGCATCCCCGAAGTCGAAGAGTTCATCGGCAAGCAGTACAGGTAACATGGGTATAATTTCGCCTCATAAATCGCTAATGCCAATCATCGAAGCGAGGTATCCCGAATGAGACATTGGGTGAATCACTTGCTTGCGGGGCTTTTATTGATCGCCATGATCGGGCCGGAGGGTAGGGCACACGATGAACCGCCCAAAACGATTCGGGAGAAAAACGATCAACAAAAAAGTCGCGATAGAATTAAGGCGGCGGCCATCGAACTGCAACAGGTCTGGCTTGTGAAACCCGGCATAGCCCCGGATTCTAGTCTTTGGCTGTCCAATCGGTTCGATCACATGGGAAATTTGGTGGAGCAAATTGTGTATGATACTTCCGGCAACTTTAGAAGCATTTGCCTATATGACGATCGGAATTTATTGCTGGAGGAATTATCTTATGGCGGGGATTCGTTCGAGGATAGAACGATATTCGTGTACGACGGCGCCGGGCTTGTTCGTCAAATCGCAAGTTTTAATAATTCGGGCGAGCTTACCGACCGATTGAATTATCATTATAATGAACCGGATCAGAGCATTTTGCTTGAAAAATGGGGACCGCAGGATAGCCTTCAGTATTCCATATTATATAAGTATAAACCGGGAAGTGATTTTGGGTCAATGACCGAAGCGATTCAGAATAATGCCGACGGTTCACTTAAGATGAGGGTGCATAATCGCTACATGAATGGCCAACGATCCGAAAAACTGATTTATGGCCCGGATGATAATTTATTGTATTCATTTGCCTATACCTATACGCCCAGCGGCGAATTTAACACCGTTGTTAAAATCATGACAAACGACAGCATGGCGGTCCGCCAACAGTATATTTATACGCGGGAAGGTCTGTTGGAAGGCGTCGTCGAAACGGATGTCTCCGGGTCAAATACACGAACGATTCACTATCATTACATACGCCGCGAAAGCGGTAAGTAACTTGAGCAGGTTGATAGCCCTGCCGAAGATTCCGCGCAATGTGCGGGGCGCCTTCAACATCCTTATTTATCTATCCCAGAACCTCACGAAGTACCCCCCCCAGCACGCCCGCCGCATCCTGTAACGCCTGCTCCGTATGTGCGGTACTTAAAAACCCGACCTCATACGCCGACGGCGCCAGGTATATCCCGGCGTCGAGCGCTTTGTTGAATATTCGAGCATACTTTTCGACACAGGATGTATCTATATCTTCCGCCCGCGACGGTGCTTTTTCTTGCAAACATATCCAGAACATCGAGCCGATTGAAACGATATTCACCGGCAAATCCGACGTCTGTTTCTTCAATTCTCGTACGAAAGATTTCGATATCCTGTCAAGCTGATTCCAGCCGTCGTATTTCTCCAGTAACTCCAGCGTCGCCCAGCCGCAAATCATGGCCAGCGGATTGCCGGAAAGTGTCCCCGCCTGATACACCGGCCCGTCGGGTGCCAGATAATCCATAATATCCGTTCGTCCGCCAAACGCCCCCACCGGCAAGCCGCCTCCGACAATTTTGCCATAAGTACATAAATCCGGCACGACACCATAAAATTCACACGCCCCGCCGGGCGCGACCCGGAAACCGGAGATGACTTCATCGAATATTAGTAATGTGCCATTTTGTTTTGCAATATCGCGCAATAACTTCAAGTATTCTTCAGATTGCAGAAGCAGTCCGTTATTGGCGGGAATCGGTTCAATCAGCACCGCCGCGATTTCATGGCCGTACTTGTTGAACAATTCTTCAATCGCCTTTTTATCGTCAACTGGTGCAATCAGCGTATGCTTGGCGAAATCCACCGGCACCCCCGCTGATGACGGCATTCCGAAAGTCACCAGCCCGGAACCGGCCGATACCAGCAGATAATCGCCGTGACCGTGATAACATCCCGAAAACTTGATGATCTTATCCCGCCCGGTAAATCCCCGCGCCAGACGCACCGCCGACATGACGGCCTCGGTTCCCGAAGATACAAACCGCAGTTTCTCAATATGCGGACAGAGTTTGATTATCTTCTCGGCCAGATGGATTTCGTTTTCGTGCACCGTTCCGAAACTGGTACCGAGCATGGCCCCCGATGATATCGCCTCGACAATTATCGGATGCGCATGCCCCAGAATCAGCGGCCCCCAGCTGCAACAGAAATCCAGATAACGGTTGCCGTCGACGTCATATAAATATGCCCCTTCGCCGCGATCCATGTATATCGGCGTCCCGCCGACCGCCTTGAACGCCCGCACCGGCGAATTGACCCCGCCGGCCAGAATCCTTTTTGCCCTTTCGAAAAGCTCGTTGGACTTCGCGCGGTCAGTCATTCAGCCATCCGTTTTTCAATATGTCGCGCAGATGATAGGTCAATACCAGATCCGCCCCGGCCCGGAATATCGACGTAAGATTTTCAAGCACCAGCTTTTTTTCGTCCGCCAGGCCCTGACGCACTATCAACTTGGTCATGCTGTACTCCCCGGAAACGTTGTAGGCCGCTACCGGCACCGGCGAATGCTCCTTGAACAACCTGACTATATCCAGGTAAGCCAGCGCCGGTTTGACCATGACAATATCGGCGCCTTCCTCCAGATCGAGTTCCAGTTCGAACAATGCCTCGCGGGCGTTGCGGATATCCATCTGATACGACGACCGATCCCCGAACTTCGGAGCACTCCCGGCCGCATCCCGAAACGGGCCATAGTACGCCGAGGCGTATTTGGCCGTGTACGCCAGAATGATCGTGTCATACAACGAATTGCCTTCCAGCGCTCCGCGAATATGCCCGATCCGGCCGTCCATCATGTCCGACGGCCCGACACAATCGGCCCCCGCCCGCGCGTGCGCAACGGCAATCTCGGCCAGGCGGTCCAGCGTCTTGTCGTTGTCGATACGACCGTCGGTCACCAGTCCGCAATGGCCCGATGATGTGTACTCACATAAGCAAATATCGGTCGCGATGAAAAGACCATCGCCATAGTGCCGCTTGAGTTCTTTCGTTACCTGTAGGACCGGGTTGCGAGCGTCATCAGCGAACGAACCGGTTTCATCCTTTTTTTCGACCACGCCGAACAGCATGATTTTGTTGATGCCGAGTTCATAATCGGTTTTGAACGTTTCCGCAAATTTATCGGCCGGGTCACGATATATGCCGGGCAAAGACTCGATTTCGACCCGCGAACCGCCCTTCTCGGTGATAAAGTACGGCATGATCATTTTCCGGGCGTCGAGCCGGGTTTCCGCGATCAGGTCGCGAATGATTTTGTTACGCCTTAAACGGCGCGGGCGATTATTCATGTCCATTGTGTATCATCTCCAGTATTTTTTCGGCAATATCGTGCAAGTCGGCTTTGCCGGGAATATAATCCGGCTTGCGATAATATTCCGCCAGCGCCTCGGCGGTCGGGCTTCCCAGAACCGCCACCCAGGCACGGGCCGGGATATCATGTCCCAAATCCTTGAAAAATTTTACGGACAGCGGACTGGTGAATATATATGCCCCGATTTCAGAACAATTTATCACCGGCAGTGATTCCGCCGGTGTCGGCATGGTTTTATAAATATCAATTCTTTCGACCTTGAGACCTTTCGCCGTCAGGCCATCCTGCAACCACCTCGGTGCTTCTTCGCCCTGCGGCAAAAGCACCCGCTCACCCTTTTTCAAAAGCGACGGCAATTCGTTTAATATACCTTCCGCGCTCTCGCGCGTGGGGACAAATGTCACCGCCACCTCGCGCACCCTCAATAATCGGGCCGTACGTTGACCCACCGACGCAATCTTTGTCCGCGACGCTATCTCGACTTTGCGATCGGCCAGCTCGTCCAGAAATATCTGCACCCCGTTTTTGCTGGTGAATATTATCCAGTCGTACTTGTCGATATTGGCGACAATGCGGTTCATTCGGGTCTTGTCGATTTTGGGGACAATCTGAAATACCGGATAATATATCGGCTCCAGCTGCGTCAGTCGGCCTTTGAAAAATTCCGACGCTTCCTCTTTGGCGCGAGTAATCAAAACTTTTAACGTCGCACCTTCTGTTGCGGGTTGGGTCATTTCCGTCAATTCCCTGTACGCCATATCCACGAGAACTTCGATATTGTGATGCGTCCCTTCAAAAATAACCGGTAATTGCCATTTGTCTCTGTCCCTGATCCCCAAAAATGCCTTGAGGGCGTACCCTGTCTTGGTCTGTTCCGAATGGACCGCCAATGGAAGACCACAGCCGCCCCGAAATCGGGCCAGAAGACCCCGCTCAAGGCGGGCCCGCTTTTCGGCGTCGTCGTTATTCAGCTTTTCCAGTATGGCCGCCAGTTTATCATTGTCGCTTGTGATCTCGACAGCCAAAATGCCCTGCCCGGGAGCAGGCAAAAATTCGGATTTATCCAGAACGACCATGGTCAAATCCTCGATATCCGGCTGTAACCGATCCAGTCCGGCCCTGGCCACCATGATGGCATCATAGTCACCGTCGCGAAGCTTCTGAATACGCGTGCCCAAATTGCCCCGAAGCGGTTTGATTTCCAGATCTGGCCTGAAATACTTTATCTGTGCCTCCCGGCGCACCGATCCGGTTCCGATACACACCCCCGGTTTGATTTGCATAAAGCGATAGCGGTCGAAAAAATCGGGCTTCATCAGAATAACTTCCGAAGCATCCTCCGGACTGCAATAAGCCGCTATCTTTAGCCCCGGTGCTGGTTCGGTCGGCAAATCCTTCAATGAGTGGACCGCCATTTCGATACGACCGTCGAGCAGGGCCTCCTCCAATTCTTTGGTGAAAAAGCCCTTGCCCTCCATTTTATCAAAACCCAAGTCCGTAATTCTATCTCCCTGGGTTTTAATGACTTTAATCTCGACTTGCGCTCCCAGGTCAATCAGCTTTTTCTTAATTTCCTCGGTCTGGCGCAAGGCAAGGTGACTGCCGCGAGTCCCGATTATAAGTTTCATATCCGTCATACACTTTTAATATAACTTAATGAATATAAAACCGCTTGCTCATTCTCAAAGTGAATTTTAGCACATTAAAAGCGGTTCGAAAATCGACTTTGCCATCGCCTTGGTAGCGTAACCTGTTGATGCAATGCAAGATAACCTCCGGAAAGGCCATCCTCTACATCTCAAAGAATACCTTGACATTGTTAGATTAATCTAATATTATAAAAGGCTATGGATTTAACATCACGCGAAGAAGATTATCTGGAGACCATTTATCTCCTGTCACGGGATAACCGCCCCGTCGGCATTACCGAAGTCGCCCGCGAACTGGGCGTGACTCTCCCGACCGTCAATTCCGCCGTCAGCAAACTGAAAGAATACGGCCTGGTTTGTCAGGAACCTTATGGTAAAATTATTCTCAATGAAGACGGCCGTCGGATTGGGGCGGGAATATACCGGGCGCATCGGGCCATACGGATTTTCCTGACCGATATCCTGCATCTCCCGCATAATATCGCCGAAAACGAAGCCTGCCAGATGGAACACGCTATCAGCCGGGAAACGATGCACCGTCTGGAGATCCTGGTCGAAAAAATGCAATCTTCGAAGCTGGGAAGAATTGATTATGATGCCGTCATATCTTCCCGTAAATAGTATGGCACTGGATAGAGACTGATACCATGGGTGAAACAATGAATCTCGGGCAATTGAAGCCCGGACAGAAGGGTCGGGTCATCAGGGTCGGTGGTTATGGGGCCATCAGGCGCCGCCTTTACGACCTCGGTTTGCATTCCGGGGAAACGGTTCAGATGATCAAAGCGGCGCCGCTCAAAGACCCGCTGGAAATTTCTTTCGGCAATGGTCATATATCGATACGGCGCAGCGAAGCGGCTCTTGTTTTTGTCGATCCCGTGACTGAATAAATGGTGGATGCAGCCCACGAGATAAAAATCGCCCTGGCCGGTAACCCCAATTCCGGCAAAACCTCGATTTTCAACTGCCTGACCGGGGCCCATCAGAGAGTCGCCAACTTCCCCGGCGTCACCGTCGAAAAACGCATCGGGCATAAAAAATACAAAGGCCATGATATTACTTTCATCGACCTGCCCGGCACATACAGCCTGACCGCATACAGCCTCGATGAAAAAGTCGCCCGCGATTTTATTATAAACGAAAAACCCGACCTGATTATCAATGTCATCGACAGCGGCAACCTCGAACGCAGTCTCTATCTGACCACCCAGCTCATGGAAATGGGCGTCAATCTTGTTATCGACCTTAATATGTGGGATGAAGCCGTCGAAAACGGCATCGAAATCGATACCGAAAAAATGTCCCTGTTGCTTCGCGCTCCCGTCGTCAAAACCATCGCCAACCGCAATCAGGGCATCGATAAACTGCTTGATGCCTGCGTTGACCTTTATACCTGCGGCTGTCGCGATGGTATTAGCCCGCCGATATCTTATGGTTCCCAGCTCGATGACATTGTCACCGGCCTGACTCACCACGTTAAAAGATGCCCGGGATGTCGTGGCTGTCATAATCCCCGCTGGATGGCCATCAAACTACTTGAAGGCGACAAGGAAATCACCAGTCGTTATCTGACCGGCAAGGAAGCTTATGACATGCTTTCGGGAAAGGTCAATGAATCCCTCAAACACATCAAAAGCACCACCGAGCAGGACCCGGAAATAGTCATCACCGAAGGCCGTTATGGCTATGTGGCCGGGATTATCCGTGAAGTCATGCGTCGCTCCGAAATCGACCGGATGAAAATATCCAATCAGGTCGACCAATTGCTGACCCATAAAATTTTGGGCTATCCCATTTTTCTTATTCTGATGTGGCTGATTTTTCAGGCCACCTTCCGCATCGGTGAATACCCCATGCATTGGATTGAAGCCGGAGTATCGGCCCTGCAAGACATCATGGTTTCGATATTACCGAAGGGAATCTGGGCCGATATGATCGTCGACGGCATCATTGGCGGCGTCGGTTCCGTCATCGTCTTTTTACCCAACATTGTCATACTTTTTCTGGGAATATCACTGCTCGAAGACTCCGGTTACATGTCCCGCGCCGCCTTTTTGATGGACCGCCCCATGCATTTCATGGGCTTGCACGGCAAATCTTTCATACCGCTTCTGATGGGCTTCGGCTGCGCCGTTCCGGCCATCATGTCCACCCGCACGTTGGAATCGCAGCGCGACCGTATCTTGACCACGCTGTTGACTCCCTTTATGTCATGCAGCGCCCGATTGCCGGTTTATATCCTGTTTGCCGGCGCTTTTTTTGGAATTCACGCCGGTAATGTCATTTTCTCGATTTATCTCCTCGGTATTGCCACCGCCGTCGTTCTCGGAAAAGTGTTCAAAAAAACCATTTTAAGCGGCGAGGATATTCCTTTCGTCATGGAACTTCCGCCATACCGCTGGCCGACCGTGCGCTCCGTTTTAATCCACATGTGGGAACGAACGCAAATCTATCTTCGAAAAATGGGTGGGGTCATCCTCATCGCTTCGATTATACTCTGGGCCCTGGGTTATTTCCCCCGCAAAGAAACCTTCGACGTCGATTATGATGCCATGATTATTCAAGCCGAGCAAAGCGCCTTGCCCGATAAAGACGAAACCATTGCGTCGCTGAAAGCCGAACAAGCCTCGGAAATTCTGGGATATTCGTACATCGGGCGCCTCGGCAGTGCCATCGAACCGTTCGTGACCCCGATCGGGTTCAACTGGCAGATGGGTGTTTCGCTCATTACCGGGTTTGTCGCCAAAGAGGTGGTGGTCTCTTCAATGGGTGTTCTGTACCAACTGGGCGCGGATATCGACGAAAAATCCAACAGCCTGATTGCCGCCTTACAAGACCCCGAAAAAGGCATAACGCCGCTGGTGGCCTATGCTTTCATGGTTTTTGTCTTGCTTTATACGCCCTGTATCGTCAGTATCCTGGCCATCCGGCGCGAAATCGGCATGCGCTGGATGTGGTTTGCCGTCGTTTTCCAGCTGATTCTGGCCTGGCTGGCGGCCTTCATTATTTATCAGGGCGGACGCCTGATTGGTCTTGGCTGACGAACTATGTCTGCGGCCGATTTATATGCCTTCCTGCTCGGATTAATCATCGTCGCTCATCGTTTGCCTGCCGTATTTTCTCCCCGGACGTTCAGAACGATCTATAACCGTTTCGCCGACAGGATAATATCGGTTCGAATTACCGGTTTGGTTCTAATGCTGTTTTCCGGATGGGGCATATATGAAAACGTGAGGGATTATTCTCGGTTTGGCTGGCTTATCATCGGCCTGTCGATTTTTATATTTATCAAAGCCTGCGGCCATCTTTTCTTCCCCGGCCGTACAACCGGGGCCGACCGCCGAGCCAATGATATGAACGATACCGCCCTGTCTTTAATAAGTTTGGCTATGGTTATAGCCGGAGTCCTGATTGTACTATTGACCGTGCAGTTTTAGGTCTTGCGTTCTTTTTTCTTGGCGGCGGGGAAGAGGACGTTGTTCAAAATCAAACGGTATCCCGGTGAATTCTTATGCAACGACAAATCCGTCGGTGGGTCACCGACCATGTGACGATAATCTTCGGGGTCGTGACCGGCCAGATAGGTAAATGTGCCCCGGCCAAAATTGCCGTGTATATAACGCACTTCATCGAACCCCTCGACTTCGCCCATGACCGTGACATATTTTTTCAAAAGGGATTTTCTGAACGCGGTCGTCTGGCCCATGAAACCGTTTACCCGTCCAACATGGTTTTGCACCAGCATCGTCGGAACCGGATCGAGCTTGGCCGAAAACTCGAATAGGTAAAAATAGTCCGTCTCCGCCGCCGGGAAGCGCGCCAGGCGGTCAGGGTAGGTGTCGATGTCGCTGTGACGGTACAGCATCGGGTCGAGCGTTATAGTGAAATTCTCGAAGGCCAGCGCCTGCGAATAATCCAGCCGGTTCTGGGCGTCCGGGTCGGGCGGGTCGCCGTCGAATTCGCGCGGACAAATATCCACTCCCGAGGCCGATAGCGCGATATCGATCGTTTCGCACGCCGAGCACATGGCGAACATGAATCCGCCCCGACGCACATAATCCTTGATCGCTTCCGATACCGCCAGTTTCATTTCGGATACCTTGTGAAAGCCCAGCTTGCGGGCCAGAGTCTCGTTCAGTTCCACTTCCTGCCGATACCAGAGCTGATTCCGAAACGATGCATAAAATTTACCATACTGCCCGGTGAAATCCTCATGGTGCAAATGCAACCAGTCATAGTCATCGAGCACCCCCGCCAGAACTTCTTCGTCCCAGATAAGGTCATATTTGATATCGGCGTAGGTCAGCGCCAGCGTGACGGCATCATCCCATGGTTCCACGTTATCGGGTGAATAGACCGCGATCGCCGGAACTTTCTCCAGTGTCACCCGCTCCATGTTTTCGACGTCTATGGTGCGATATATATCGGCCAGTTGCGATGAGCTTATATTTTCCGTTCTGACCCCCCGCAGAATACACAGGCCGCCTAATTCATCGTCGGCATTAAGAATAAACGACCCGCCCCGGTAATTCAAAAGCCATTCGACCGTCATCCCCTTCTCGAGGGCCTTGAAAGCAATGCCGTAGGCCTTAAGATGATCGCTTTGGGTATTATCCATCGGGATAAACATAACCTGCGCGTTACCCCCGATACCACGGCCGAATATCAGAAGAATCAGAAGTATAAATATTTTCTTCATATCCATATTTTCGACAGACTTATTACCTATTAAACATCCCGGCCCGCGCGCAGTTCGGTTATAATCTCCCTGGTAGCTCTATTTGCCGTCTTTTTTCGCTTTGGCGAGCATGGTCCGGCGGTATTCCCGATATTTTTTTAAATATTCGTCGATTTTGGCTTCGCGCCCGGCGCCTTTCGGGTGATAGTATTTCGTCCCCGCCAGCTCCTCCGGAAAATATTCTTGATCGGTCAGAGCGTCTTCGTAGTCATGGGCGTATTTATAATCCTTCCCATAGCCAAGACCTTTCATCAGCGACGTTGGCGCGTTGCGAATCCACAGCGGAACCGGAAGCGATCCCTTGTGCTCGGCGTCGGCCATGGCCTGCCCAAAAGCGGTATACGCCGCATTCGATTTGGGAGCGCAAGCCAGATATATAACCGTCTGCGCCAGCGCCTGTTCACCCTCCGGTGTTCCCAGAAAATGATAGGTGTCGCGGGCGTTAAGCGCCACCGTCAGGGCAAATGGATCCGCCAACCCGATATCCTCAATAGCCATACGAATCAACCGCCGGGCAACATAAAGCCGGTCCTCACCCGACGTCAACATTCTGGCCAGCCAGTAAAGCGAGGCATCCGGATCCCCGCCACGGACCGCCTTGTGCAGGGCCGAAATAAGATTATAATGTTCTTCGCCCGCCTTATCATAAAGAAGCGTCGCTTTTTGATAAATTTTCCTCACCTGATTCAGCGTGATATGACCGTCCTGCCCGGCGTCATCGGCGGCCGCTTCGAGAATATTCAACGCCCGACGCCCGTCACCGTCGGCGGCCTTTGCCATAAAATCCAGCGCATCGTCATCGACAACAAGATTCATCCCGCCCAGCCCGCGTTCTTTATCGTTTTTCGCCCGTCGGATTATCTCTTTCAGGTCATCTTCGGACAACCGTTCCAGCACAAATACCTTGACCCGCGATAACAGCGCCGAAATAACCTCAAACGAGGGATTTTCCGTCGTTGCCCCAATCAATACGATATCGCCGCGTTCGACATACGGTAAAAAAGCATCCTGCTGGGCCTTGTTGAAACGGTGAATTTCATCGATAAAAACATAGGTTTTGCGCCCGGTAAGTTTTTTGTAATTGCCCGCCTTTGAGATGACTTCCTTGACCTGCTTTATCCCCGACGCCACCGCCGAAAACGGGACAAACTCGCCGCTTGTCGTCCGGGCGATAATCTCCGCCAGCGTCGTCTTGCCCGAACCCGGCGGCCCCCAGAATATCACCGATGTCACCCGGTCTTCCATGATGGCCCGGCGAAACGGCGTGTTTTGACCGACAAGTTTTGCCTGCCCCACAAAATCATCGAATGACCGCGGACGCATCCTGTCCGCCAGCGGAATACTCCGGCTTATATCATGCCCGCCCTGATCGCCTTTTTCAAACAATTCCATTGATTCACGCCAGTTTAATATTTCGGAATAATAATATAATCAATTTTGGGCCGTCCGGCTCACATTTGATTTACGACTATAAAAAAGCCCCGACCGGAGGTCGGGGCCGAATGCAGTAAAAGCGAATTTTATTTATTGCCGCCACAATACAGTTCCGGACCGTCGTTATATACTCTGGCAATCATGGCCAGAATATCAATGAGATTAACTTTGCCATCCCCCGTAACATCCCCGCAGACAAAATTCAAATCACAATAGTCACCGATACCGTCCCCATCCGAATCGGCCTGATCCGGATTGTGAATTGTGGGACAGTTATCCTCGTTGGCACACCAGCCGTCCCCGTCAGCGTCATTCAACGGATCCAGCGGACAGGCATCACAGACGTCACCGATCCCGTCATCATCCGCGTCGGCCTGGTCGGGGTTATAAATATTGGGGCAGTTGTCTTCCGGGCATGTATTCAGGGCATATCCGGGATCACCATACCCGTCGCCGTCGCTGTCAAAGCATTCATCACAAACATCGCCGATACTGTCCTGATCCTCGTCGGTCTGATCGGGATTGGCGACGTAGGGGCAGTTATCACAGACATCGCCGATATCGTCGCCATCGGAATCGGCCTGGTTCGGATTATAAACGTACGGGCAATTATCCACCGGACAGGAATACCCCGCAACATCGGCATAACCGTCGCCGTCGCTGTCCGGACAATAATAAACCACATCCCAGCAGTAGGGGCCATTAAAGGGGACACTCAAATATCCCCCGCCACTGGGGGTAAACATCCAATCATAGCCGACATAGGGAGAATCGATGGAATCAATGCAAATCGTTCCCTCCTGGCCTATGGTAAGGGCAATTCTGATATACCGATGCTCGCCGATACCCGGCGGAACCGGATTGTCACCTATTCCGACATAACAAAATGTATCCGGCAACGCGCCATCCCAACTCCAGGCCCCGATTAGTGCAATGAACCTGAAATAGGTACCGGTTCCGGGTTGAAATCCATTTTCCAGCACAAAAGATCCATCATCGTAATACCCGCCGACATTGCGGTGAATTACGCTGGTAATGCTCCCGTTCGGGCTATATATGGAAAATGGTACTCCCACTCCCAGCCAACCATCTGAACCATTATCCATATACAAATCAATGAAAACATCCCCCTGGGGCAATACGCCCGGAGATACCAGCGGATAGCCCTCGGCGCGGACATATCCGGCGTATGATGGCGCCGCCCACAACAGCACCATCAAGGTTACCAAAAAGATCTGGCGGTACTTCACACGACCTCCCTTCCGGGTGCAGCATCACCCGAAATAATTTTATTTATTAAATTTATAGGACTCATAGACATTTTTTACCCGGCACGACCAGAGGATCAAAGGAAACCAGAAAGTATCAGACAGTGGAAATCTGCCGTGCTCCATTTTTAACGAAGTTTACACAATCAATATAAGGATCATATGCCCGACGGTCAAGCATAAAATCCTGTCCATAATCGGTATCCTGTTGTGCGCTAAAGCAATACTCTCATGAGAGATGTATTTTTTTATTAACCGCAACATACCCGCAACACCCGGTTTTTAACCCCAAAATGGATATTCTGGTCTTTTCTTTTGGACAACGCCCGCGATTTTTCTTATATATCCGTCACCTAAAAATTCCAAACGCACTTTTTGGAGGAAGAAACCATGCATGAAAAAAGCCGCGAACTTCTGAACAAAGCCGTCGCCGACGAACTGGCGGCGGTCCACCAGTATATGTATTTCCATTTCCACTGCGATGACCAGGGCTATGATCTTCTGGCGCTTTTGTTCAAGAAAACCGCTATCGAGGAAATGCTTCATATCGAACGCCTCGCCGAACGCATCCTGTTTATCGGTGGCGACGTCGAACTGGTCGCCGCCCACGAGGTCGATAAAATCCACGACGTTAAAGCCATGCTCGAAAAAGGCAAACAGATGGAAGAAAGCAGCGTCGTGATGTACAACAAATTCGCCAACGAATGTTCCGCCAATGCCGACAGCGCCTCCAAAAAGCTGTTCGAGGACCTGGTGCTCGATGAGGAACGTCACTATGATCAGTACGACAACGAAATCGAGTCCATGGCCAAATTCGGCGACAATTATCTGGCCCTGCAATCGATTGAACGGAGCAAAAATCGCGCCGCCGGCCAACCCCCGGCATAGGAATCGTACATAAGCAGGTCGGGTTCCGATCCCGACACAGTCGGGAGAGAAACCCGACAGGGTGTAGCAGGTCAGGAGTCCCGCGCTTTGCGCGGGAGCTCCTGACATCTTTTCTAAATAACATAAAGGAGAACCTATATATGCAACACGAATCGGTCCCGACCGTTATCAAAGACACCACTGCCAATCCCGCCCCGCTGGGACTTCTGGGATTCGGCATGACCACTGTACTTTTGAATTTCCACAACGCCGGTATTTTCCCGCTGGGAAGCATGATATTGGGCATGGGCATTTTCTGCGGCGGCCTGGCGCAACTATTCGCCGGAATGCTGGAATGGAAAAAGGGCAATACCTTTGGCACGACCGCCTTCACGCTGTATGGCATATTCTGGCTGTCGCTGGTCGTTTTGATCGTTTTCCCCAAAATTGGCTGGTCCGACGGCAACACGCCCGCCGCGATGGCGCTGTACTTATTTATCTGGGGCTTGTTTACGCTGGTCATGTTCATCGGCACTCTTAGACTCAACCGTGCCTTGCAATTCGTGTTTGCATCATTGACAATACTATTCTTTTTGCTGGCCCTGGGCGATATTCTTGAAAACAAAACTATAAAAATAGTGGCCGGCATCGAGGGCATTATCTGCGGCTTCTCGGCGGTCTATACGGCATTGGCGCAGGTCTTGAACGAAGTGTACGCCAAAACGATCCTCCCCCTTGGCCCGGTGAAAAAGTGACATTTATAACACCCTTGTTATAAATGTCATACCCGCGAAAACTCGTAGGTCAGGAGCCCTGCCGAAGGTCCCGCGCTTTGCGCGGGAGCTCCTGACATTATTCTTATTTCTTAATATCCTGTCAAAAACACTATTATGTTTGTAGTTCATGCCCCCAATTTCAACCGAGTTTTAGATTATTTTGGCATGGATAATTAATTGCCACCGACCGGCTTGTGCGGAGTTGGCTTCGTTTTGTCGTTTTTAGTAATTGCACGGCAAGACTTATTGGCAAAACGGTCGGGTTCCGAATCCGGATTTGGCATATCTATAGGCCTCATACATATGGGGGAAAGGGAAAATACCATTGATTTGATGGGGATTTTGAAGGGAGCACCAATTTTTAAAGTTATTGACATGGTCTCTTGTATTGGGCTATCTTAAGTGATATAAATCGTAAATTTCGGGAAGTTCGGGAAATGATCGGAATTTGGAGAAAATCTCATTATGAATAACACCGATATCGGGGAATACATAGTCGGGGCATATCTTAAATTAATAAAGAAATGTGATATTATCGATTACAATGCAAGGCCGCCGGGCGGTGGATTAAAAGGACTTGAAGAACTCGACGTTGTCGGCTTGGATTTTAAGAATAAGACGGCGTACTTATGCGAAGTCACGACACATATTCGCGGCGTTCTTTATAAAAATAATGTCGAGACCATAAAAAGAATAAAAGCGAAATACGCGAGACAGAAAGATTACGCAAAAAAGCATCTAAAGCAATTTCCTAATCGTCATTTTATGTTTTGGTCTCCGGTTGTTCCCGAAGGGTACATCACCAATAATTTAAGGAAATTATCGGGCTTGGATCTCATAATAAATAAAGATTATTCTGCTTGCATTGAGGTATTAAGACATGAAGCGGCCCATACCACCAACGACACCGGGAACCCGTTTTTCAGGGTATTGCAAATCCTTGAGCATTTGAGGTGAAAATAAAGTAGGGCAGAACCCGAGCGAAGCGACGTGGTTCTGCCAATATGAAAATTAATCAAGACGGCAGAACCGCAAGGGGTTCTGCCCTACGAAGATCTTGTTACACCAGCCGACTGATGATTTCATCGGCCAGCGGCAACCCGGAGTCGGTTAAGCATACCGCGTCGTCGCGGCGGTCGATATACCCGCGCTCGGAAAAAATACAAAACGCCTCGGCATTGACCGCCTGCTCGATATCGATATCGAAACGCTGACGGAAATTCTCCCGCACTATTCCGCGCGCGGTGCGAAGCCCCATCATTATTGCTTCATACATTTGCTCCTCGCGGCTACGGTTATCCAGCACGATGGGCCGAACCCCCTGATTGATTTGCTTAATGTACTCATCGAGATCGGCGACATTGGCGAAGCGTCGGTTATTTATGAAGCTGTGCGCCGACGGCCCCAGCCCCAGATAATCATCGCCCTCCCAGTAGCGCATATTATGACGGCACTCATATCCGGGTTTGGCAAATGAAGAGACTTCGTAGCGGATGTAATTATGCCGTTTCAATTCCTCGTTGATACCGCGATACATGGCGGCGCACAAATCCGAGTCGGGGAGAGCCACCTTGCCGTTTTCCACCTGCACCGCCAGCGGTGTGCCTTTTTCGACCGTCAGTTGATAGTACGATATATGCGGGGGCGCCAAATCTATTATCTGCATTAAATCGTCGCCCAGCCGGGCCGAGGTTTGTCCGGGCAGGCCGAAAATCATGTCCACCCCGAAATTGGTGTACCCCAGCGCCCGCAGTAAGTACACCGCTTTGTACGAATGATCGACATTGTGCCGTCGCCGAAGCACCGCCAACTGGTCGGCAAAAAAGCTCTGGAAGCCCAGCACCGGGCGGGTAACCCCCAGCTCTTTGTAACGGGCCAGCAGGATGTCATCGACCGATTCCGGATTAATCTCCAGCGTGAATTCTATCCCCGGCTCGATATCGAAATACTCCCGGCAACGGTTCAAAAACATTTCCAGATGGTCGGGATTGGCCAGCGACGGTGTCCCGCCGCCGATATAGATAGTCTCTATCTTTTTATGATGCCCTTCCAGTTCACTTGCCGCCAGATCAAGTTCACGGCCGAGGGTTTCGAAATACGATTGCTGAAATTCCAGCGAAAACTTCCGTTTATAAAAGTCGCAGTAACTGCAAATGTTGGAGCAAAAAGGAAAGTGAATATAAAGCGATAAGCTCATATTCCTATAACGACGTGAACAGACGGTCCCAGCGGGTTTTCGACGGAAAATTGGTCAAAAAATAAAAACCCATCTCGAAAACCGAATGGATGTAGGGGAAACTCCAGTTCGGGGCGGAATCATCCGGTTCCCATGACCAGTACACGAACAACGCCTTGCCGTTGATATTGTCTTCGGGGACAAATCCCCAGTGACGGCTGTCCTGGCTGAAATCGCGGTTGTCGCCGAGGACGAAATACTGGCCGTCGGGAACCTGAATCGGCCCGAAATTATCCCGCATCGATAGTTGCGCGGGCATTATTTTGGGGTCATAATTGACCGCATTGGGGACAATCTCGGCCAGCATATTATCAATATAAATAACTTTATCGATAATTTCAACCGATTGTCCGGGACAAGCAATAATACGCTTGATGAATTCCTTGTTGGGATCAAGCGGATTACTGAAGACAATTATATCCCCGTTGGCCGGATTGCCGAATTTGTAGGTCAGCTTATTGACAAAAATATAGTCGCCTTCATACAGCGATTGCTCCATCGAGGACGAATCGACACGATAGGCCGAGACGACCAGAATACGCAAAAATATGGCCGCCGCCAGCGAGATGACAACCACTTCTACATACTCACGCCAGAGAGGTTTCTGTTTTTTGGCTTTGACCCTCTTACGCGTTATCTTTGCAGAGCTTTTGGTGTCGGCCTGACCCAACTGCTCCAGCAGAAAATCTCTGTCCATATAACTCAAATATCGGAAAACGAGATTATTCCTTTAATGCGAAGAGCTTATGCCTCCCGGATCGGCCGAAATCCAGTTTTGAGTTGTCTTGACGGGGGATATTGCGTATGATTAAAGTAAATAACCGAGTATTATTAAGGAATAACCATGAAGGAATTAATCAATACCGACAAAGCCCCCGCCGCCGTCGGACCGTATTCGCAGGCGGTCAAAGTCGATGCCGGGAAAATGATCTTCTGTTCCGGCCAGATTGCCATGGACCCGGTTTCAGGCAAAATTATGGGTGCGTCGGCGGGAGAACAGGCCGACCAGGTGCTGAAAAACCTCACCGCCGTGCTTCATGCCGCCGGAGCCGAACTTAAAAATGTCGTCAAAACCACCATCTTTTTAACCAGTATGGCTGACTTTCAGGCGGTCAATACGGTTTACGCCCGCTATTTTACTATGGATTTGCCCGCCCGCGCATGTTTCGAGGTATCCCGCCTGCCTAAAGACGCCAAGGTGGAAATCGAGGCGATTGCCGTAATTTGACGTGATAAAAAATAACATCCGTCTGTTCTATCTTCTGGTCGGCTGCCAGGCCCTTGGACTGGGGCTGATTTGGCCCGCCTACGTCCTCTATTTCAGGAATTATGAAGTAACCCTGTTTCAGGTGGCCATTCTGGCGGCGGTCTTTGAAGCCTCCATTATTATATTCGAGCTTCCCACTGGTATTCTTGCCGACCGCTTCGGCCGCAAACTTTCCACCATGGCCGGTTTTGCCTCATTGACTTTGTCTGGGGCGGTTTTTGTCCTCTGGCTCTGTTTCGAGGGTTTTCTAATTGCGGAGATTTTTTTCGGACTCGGCGAAGCGCTCATTTCCGGAGCCCTTGAAGCTCTGGCGGTGGACTCGGCCGGTTCCGATTTCGATGACACATTCGGCCGACGGCTATTTTCCAACCGAGCCCGCATTAAAAGCGGCTGTCTTTTGGTCGGCATGCTAACCGGCGGCGCACTGGCTGCAACGATTCTCGATTCTCTGTTTGTTCCGGTGGCTGTTATGTTTTTGATAGGCTTATTGTTAACATTTGCCTTGGCCGAGCCGCTCTGCGAGACTAAACCTGTTCAATCGGCTGAATATGCCCGCAAAAAACCCGTAAAGGAGCTGGTTTTTACCTCCGGTTTGGGACCATTATTCGCAGTCGGCTTTATGGCTAATTTCGCTTTTGAAGGCCCCGATCAGTTCTGGCAGGTGCAGTTTTCGGAGGTTATAAAAATCGACGCCCGTTATTTCGGTCTTATGACTGCCGCCGGATTATTGCTGGTTACAATTCTTGCCCGCTGGACCGAAAAATTCTATAACCATTTGGGAATATACTTATTAGTTTGCTTTATCATAGCCGCCGCCGGGATCTGGGGGGTAACCGCCGGAAATATCCTCTGGGCGGTGGCCGGCATTGTTGCCGTGTTTGCCATCAAAGAACTTTTCCAACCTGCCATTTCATTTCAGATTAATTCTAAAATCGACAGCGGCAAGCGTGCGACGGTGTTATCCGGCTATAATCTTACCTGCTCAATCGGCGAAGTTGCTGCGGCCTTACTGGCCGGACTGATGGTTTCTCAACAAGGCATTAACGGCGTTTTCCAATTCGCGGCAATTTCGGCTGTCCTGGTACCTTTATTATATAGAGCTTTCAATCGTATCGAAACGCGGGCGGAAAACCCCGCCGGGGATTAGCGAGTATGGCTTTAACTTGCTCTGGTTTATAATCTTGCCAAAAATAATAAAAAGAATAATATTTCCTGTCACAAATTGCTTGACATTTGACTTAAAGGCTGCTTTTTTGTCCCAATAATTTGTGATTTTAGTCACAAGCGTAACTGACAGCAGCGAGGTTTTGATTAAATGGCCGAATATGCGGCAGTGTTAGTCTTCCTGCTCGTGGGCATCGGGATGGTGCTCTTTACATTCTTTCTGGCGCGCCTGGTCAGGCCGGCCAATCCATATAAAGAGAAAAACCAGAATTATGAATGCGCCGAAAAACCGGTCGGCGATTCCTGGATTCAGTTCAACAACCGTTTCTATATTTTCGCTCTGGTTTTCGTGGTTTTCGATGTCGAAATCGTCTTTTTATTTCCCTGGGCGGTGGCCTTCGGTCAGCTGGGTCTGTTCGCTCTGGTGGAGATGGTTATCTTCATCTGCATCTTGCTTGTGGGTCTGGCTTACGCCTGGAAGAAGGGGGTGCTCAAGTGGGTATAATCAAAAAACTCCCGGTATTTTTGGAAAAAGTCCCCGGTGGCGGCATTGTTACCACTTCACTGGATTATATTTTCAGTCAATCGCAGGCCAGTTCCTTGTGGTATCTTTTGTTCGGGACGGCCTGCTGTGCCATTGAACTGATGGCCACCGGTGCCTCCCGTTATGATTTCGACCGCCTCGGCATGATTTTCCGAGCTTCGCCGCGACAATCGGATTTGATCATCGCCGCGGGAACGATCACCAAGAAAATGGCGCCGCGGCTTCGCCTGCTGTATGATCAAATGGCCGAGCCGCGCTATGTCATCGCTATGGGCGGATGCACCGTCAAGGGCGGCCCGTTTTATTACGACAGCTATGCCGTGGAAAAAGGCATCGACCATATCGTCCCGGTCGACGTCTATATCCCCGGGTGTCCGCCGCGACCGGAATCGCTTCTGGAGGGTTGTCTGACCCTTCAGAAAAAAGTAAAACGTCTCAAAATGCAGGACTGGAGCTGAAGGGAAGACATCACTCATGGACCGCGAACAGCTCATTAAATATATTCAGGATAAATTTCCGGGAAAAGTTACGCTTCTGGATTGCGGCCGAGTCGAGCCGTTTTTCAAAGTCGAGCTCGGATTTCTCAAGGAATTCTGCCAGGCAATCAGAGACGACACCACCCTGGGCATGGATTATCTGTGTAATATCGCCGGGGTCGATAGCGGCGAGCATTATGAAGTCGTCTATTCGGTAGCCTCGGTTAAAAATAAAATTCGCTTCGATTTCAAGATTTTCCCCGAACGGGAAAATCCGGCCATCGATTCGGTTATCGACGTCTGGCCGGGCGCCAACTGGTATGAGCGCGAAGTCTGGGAACTGTATGGTATAAATATCACCGGCCATCCGTCTTTGAAACGTTTTCTGTTGCCCGATGACTGGAACCAGGGACATCCCATGCGCAAGAACTGGGATGCACCCGATTTCGTGAGGATGCCCGAAAATTGAGCGAGATAGATAAATTGCAGACCGAAGAATTCGTGCTCAATATGGGCCCGCACCATCCGTCAACCCACGGCGTCTGCCGTTTTGTCCTCAAAATGGAAGGCGAAGTCATTAAGGACGTCGAACCGGTGGTCGGTTATCTTCATCGGGCGCTCGAAAAAATCTGTGAGAACCGCACCTACGCCCAGATCATTCCGGTTACCGACCGCTTCGAATATTGTACTTCCATGTCATGCAACATGGCTTTCGCGCTGGCGGTCGAGAAGCTGGCCGCGATGGAAATCCCCGAACGCGCCCAGTACCTGCGAATCATCATGCTGGAATTGAACCGCATCGCGTCACATTTGATCTGGTTCGGCACGACCGCCCTCGACCTGGGGGCTATCACCCCGTTTTTGTATGGATTCCGCGAACGTGAATTTATTCTTGATCTCTTTGAAATGACCTGCGGTCAGAGACTGACATACAATTACATAAGAGTCGGCGGCGTGGCCCGCGATATCCCCACCCAGTTTGTTCCGAAATGCCGCGAATTTCTGAATATATTTGACGCCTGTGTCGATGACTATGAACGCCTTTTGACCGAAAATGTCATTTTCGTCGTCCGCAATAAAAATGTCGGGGTGTTGCCGCCCGAAAAAGCCATTGCCTGGGGTGTTTCCGGGCCGGCGTTGCGGGCGTCAGGCGTCAAGCACGACCTTCGCCGCGACGACCCCTATTGTATCTACGACCGTTTCGATTTTGAAATTCCTACCTGTCAGAACGGTGATTGCTACGACCGGTACATTATCCGCATCAAGGAAATGCGTGAGTCGGCCAAGATTGTCCGTCAGGCGCTGGACAAACTCCCCGAAGGCGAAACGCGCGCCAAAGTCAAGATGGTGTTTAAACCACCGGCGGGAGAGGTGTACAGCCGGATCGAAAATTCCCGCGGTGAAATGGGCATGTATGTCATTTCCGATGGCTCGACCAAACCGGTGCGCGTCAAAATGCGCGGCGGCTCATACAATCAATTGCAGGTAATCCCCGAAATAACGCGCGGGCATAAAATCGCCGACCTGGTCGCGATCATGGCGTCAATGGATGTCATCATGCCGGAGGTTGACCGCTGATGGAACTTGCCGGAATTTTTAAATACTTTTACGAACTATTGGTTTCGACCGGCCTGCCCCAGGTATGGGTAGATATTATCGCTATGGTTGCGGCCGCGGTAATCATATTCGGATTTCTGGCCGTGTGCGCCTTGTTTCTGGTTTGGTGGGAGCGAAAAGTCTCGGCCCATATACAACAGCGCTTTGGCCCGATGCGGACCGGCTGGCACGGCTGGCGCCAGACTATCGCCGATGCCATTAAGCTGATTCAAAAGGAAGATATTACACCCATGACAGCCGATCGGGCGGTTTTCTACTGGGCCCCGATCATGTGCTTCGTGGCGGCTTTCGCCGTCTACGTGGTCATGCCGTTCGGCGACGGTTTAATCGTTTCCGACTTGAACGTGGGTATTTTATACGTGGTCGCCATAACCAGCTTCACCATCATCTCGCTTCTTATGGCCGGTTGGGGCTCCAACAATAAATACGCTCTCTTGGGCGGAATGCGCTCGGCCGCCCAGGTCGTCAGCTATGAAATCCCGATGGTCGTGACCATCTGCTCGGTCGTCCTTTTTGTCGGGTCACTCTCGATGGTCGATATTGTCCAGTCGCAGGCGCAAATTTATCAATGGTACATTTTCCGCCTGCCGTTTGGCCCTATCGCCTTCATCATATATATAATCACCGGCACCGCCGAAACCAACCGCACGCCGTTCGACCTGCCCGAAGCCGAACAGGAACTGGTGGCCGGATTCAACGTCGAATACTCCGGAATGAAATTCGCCATGTTCTTTCTGGCCGAGTTTGTCAATATGTTCACCGTCTCGGCCATCGGCACAACCCTCTTTCTGGGCGGCTGGCAGGGACCGTTTCTGCCGTCGTGGATGTGGTTTCTGGGCAAAACCCTGGTGCTGGTGTTCATTCTGATGTGGTTTCGCTGGACCTACCCCAGATTGCGGGTGGACCAGCTCATGGAGTTTTCGTGGAAATTCCTCTTGCCGCTTTCGTTCGCCAATTTGATACTGGCCGGCTTGATGAAATATTCGGGGTGGTTTAACTGGTAATGGGTTTGGTTAAAGATATAAAAAATCTGGTTATCGGTCTTTTCACGACCGGAAAACATCTGGGGCGGCACGCCATCACGTTGCAGTACCCCACCCAGAAATGGCCCATGCCGGAACGTTCGCGCGGGATTGTCGTGCTTTTGTCCGATAAGGAAACCGGCGAACTCAACTGCACCACCTGTCTGCTGTGCATGAAAGCCTGCCCGACGGCGGCGATTCAGATACATTATGACAAGGGCGAAAAAGGCAAAAGAATTCTAAACGATTTTGTGATTGATTTCGGATTATGTTGTTTTTGCGGACTGTGCGAGGAAGCCTGCAATTTCGCGGCGATTAAAATGGACACGAAATACGAATTTTCGACCGAGAACAAAGACGACCTCGTCTGGCACACCACCAAATTGCAGGATATGGGTCGCAATACACCCTACGAGCCTATACCCAAGAAAAAGCCGGTCGAAAAACCACCGGTGTCCACAGAGGCTGGAGCGACCGAGCCCAAAGCGGCGGCCGAGACGAATC
>CALAMC010000021.1 GCA_937925655.1 uncultured candidate division Zixibacteria bacterium
CTTGAATTTTTTTCATTTTTCGCTCCTTCCCCGATGCAAAATTTTGGATATAAGTTTAGCCGTCATAATAAAGGGCGACGGGCAGAATTACCATCGGAGTGGTGGTGCAGATGCCCGCCGGACCGGCCTAAACCATCTTTCAAAATATTGGATTTTAATATTGACAATATTATCCATTAATGTGTATAAATAAATAGCGGGATGATTCAAGGAATTCAAGGCCCGTTTTGATCAGGAGCGTATTTGCAACTCGTTTGTTCTAAAATGACTGTTGGCAATGTTATTTGGCGGCCCTACGAAGGAGAATGAAATGAAAAAGAAAGGCTTGTATCTCGGGATCGTTATTTGTGTGGTAGCAGTTATTGCCATTTATTCGGTATCGCTGTGCAGAGACGACAAGGATTTTAGGGTCGTCGAAATAGGCGAAATTGATGGTGTTCCCATCAGCGGGCCGATGAAGTGGGCACCTTCTGGCGATAAAATAGCATACGCCTACCAATCAAAACTAGTAGCGGTAGACACACTGGGGCATAAAATCCTGTCCATCGGTTCAGAGCTATCCCTCCATCGGTTCGAATGGTTATCCGAAAAGGAAATAGTCGCTTTTGAGCAATTACGGTCCAGACAAATCGAGCATATAAGACTTGTTAGGTATGATATTACAACCGGCGAATCGGCCGTAATAGAGGAATTTCAAAAGAATTGGCCGCTTCCGCGAGGCCTGAACGAAGGGTATTTCGAGGGACCATACTTGACGGTTCAGGGGAATTTGTATTATTATATATATGCGGCCGGAGTAAAGGTCCCGACTTTTCCCGAAAGTAAATATCAAGAAAAATCACCGTACGAAAGCAATTATATCTATAGGCTGACGCCAGGCGGGCTGTATTTGATACGCGCCGATTTGAAGGATTCGATTTATGCTTATGATAAAGGCTATGTGGATACGGTGCAATCGCTAAAACAGAAATATTACGTTAGTGGAGGCTTTGTAACTAATCTGAAAGATTCGTCGTCCATTCTATTAGATACTTTTCCGGTATTAAGGAATGCAAAACAAAGCTATCTGGGTTGTGGATTTATGAATGAGGAAATTAATCCAAAACGCAACGAAGTGATCTTTTATTATACATGTGATATCGACCAGCATAATACGACCGGTTATCTGTATTTAATGGACTTAGATTTGAATAAGTTCATCGAGCTTGCGCAAGAAGTAAATGAAGATTACTGCCAAGTGGCTCGATTCTCACCAGATGGGCAAAAGATAGCCATGTGCTGCACCGGGAAGGGGTATATAATTATCAGGGAGGAATAATGATGACAAAGCGTTTGCTGGACATATTTATATGCCTTATTTGCGTGCTGTTTGTATTGCTATCCAAAAATCAGGCCCAAGTGCTTTTATGTGTAGATGCCGGGCATGGTGGTTCAGATGGGGGCCCATGTGCCGCGACATCGCTGGATACTGCTTATTGTGAAAAGGAACTAAATTTGTCCATTTTGCTAATGCTAAGAGATACGCTTTTATATGAATATTTATTCACGGATACTTGTGACATATTCTATACCCGCTATATTGACACATTTTTACCATTGGAGCGTAGAGCTTTTTTGGCGGATTCCATAAGGGCGAGGTCTTTTATTTCAATCCACCATAATTCCTTAGGCCCAACTATTCAGCGTACGGAAACATTTTTTTGCAAAATGTTTCAAACACCGGAAGGCGACACATGGGAGGAGGGGGCATTTAGAGACATAGATACTACGCTGGCCGCTATGCTGGCCCTTAGATTAAACGATGAACTTGGTCTTGGTTTTGGGTGGCAACCGGCTAGAGAAAATTGTTATATTGTGCTAAAGCAAACGGCAATGGTTTCAGCATTAACGGAGGCTTATTCTATTACGGATACTTCGGTCGCGGACGCCATGATTTTAAATGACGGTCACATTAGAGAAAAAGAAGCCAGCGCATTGGCCAAAGGCTGGTATGCCCATTATGAAGGCGTGCAGGGATCGGGAATTGTGGAGTATGCATACAATGCGCCACATTTTCTCGATATAACCAAATGCCATATTCAGATCG
>CALAMC010000022.1 GCA_937925655.1 uncultured candidate division Zixibacteria bacterium
ACCCGGCCACCTTCACGGTGACCAATATCAACGACGCGCCGGTGGTGAGCGATATTCCCAATCAGACCATTGACGAAGGCTCGACCTTCGCGACCATTACCCTTGATAACTATGTGTCTGATATTGACAACTTGGATTCCGAAATCGGCTGGACTTATTCCGGCAATACCGAACTGACCGTCAGCATTGTTGACCGTGTGGCCACCATCACTATTCCGAGCGCGGACTGGTATGGTGCCGAAACGATTACCTTCACCGCCACCGATCCGGGCTTACTGTTCGACAGTGACCCGGCCACCTTCACCGTGACCAATATCAACGATGCTCCCGTTGTGTCGGATATTCCCAATCAGACAGTGGCCGAGGGAACCCCCTTTGCAACTATCAACCTTGATGATTTTATCACGGACATTGACAACGCCGACAGTGAAATAAATTGGACATTCAGCGGTCAATCGAATTTGACCGTAACCATGAACGGTTCACGCGTGGCGACCATCGCGCCGATCGACCCCAACTGGAACGGTACGGAAACGATTACCTTTACGGCGACCGACCCCGGTCTGCTTTTTGACAGCGATGAGGCTACTTTCACGGTTACACCGGTTAACGATGCCCCGGTGGTAGCCGGAATACCCGACCAGACGATTCCCGAGGGTTCCACATTCGCCACGATTAATCTCGATAACTATGTGACCGACCCGGATAATTCCGACGATGAAATGATCTGGACCAAATCCGGTAATACCCAGCTTCTGGTTGACATCACCAACCGGGTGGCCACGATCATTATCCCCAATGCCGATTGGTACGGCTCGGAGACAATTACTTTCCGCGCCACCGACCCCGGCCTGCTGATCGGCGAGGATGCCGCCACGTTCACGGTTACCAATGTCAACGACGCTCCCGTAGTGAGTGATATTCCCGACCAGACCATTGCCGAAGGCTCGGATTTCGCCATCATTAACCTTGATAATTATGTCAATGATATCGATAATGCCGACGCCGAGATAATCTGGTCAACCAGCGGCCAAATTGAGTTGGCGGTCCAAATCGATGCCAATCGGGTGGCTACTATTATAATCCCCCATCCCGACTGGAATGGTTCGGAAACAATTTCCTTCATCGCCACCGATCCCGGCCTTCTGACCGGCTCTAACGCCGCGACATTTACCGTCACGGGTGTCAACGACGCGCCGGTCGTGGGCGATATTCCCGATCAGACCATCAACGAAGGCGAATCGTTTGTGGCCATCAATCTCGATGATTATGTTACCGATATAGACAATCCCGATGCCGCCATAACCTGGACGTACAGCGGCAATACCGACCTGTCGGTTTCCATTAACTCCAGCCGCGTAGCTACCATTACCGCCCCCGGTGCCGACTGGAACGGTTCGGAGACGATCACCTTCACCGCCACCGATCCGGGCCTCTTGTTCGATGCCGACGCCGCGACCTTCACAATCAATGCCGTTAACGACGCTCCGGTCGTATCGGATATTCCCGATCAGACCATCGACGAAGGTGCCACTTTCACTACCATAAATCTTGATGATTACGTTGACGATATAGATAATGCCGACGCGGAAATTACCTGGACATACAGCGGTAATATCGAGCTGACCGTCAGCATTGATGGTTCCCGCGTCGCCACCATTACGATACCCGATGCCGACTGGGTCGGGACGGAGACCATAACCTTCATCGCCACTGATCCCGGCCTGCTGTCCGATAGTGATCCGGCCTCATTTACGGTGACTAATGTCAATGACGCCCCGGTCGTGTCGGATATTCCTAATCAGACGGTGGCCGAAGGTTCGCCCTTTGCCACCATCAATCTCGATGATTATGTCAGTGATATTGATAATACCGCCGATGAAATGACCTGGACCTACAGCGGTGATGTCAATTTCACGGTTACCATCGACGCCCGGGTGGCCACTATCACTCCGATTGACCCCGACTGGAACGGCTCGGAGACGATTACGTTCATAGCTACCGACCCCGGTTTGCTTTCGGACTCCGACGCCGCGACGTTCACCGTCACGGCTGTCAACGATGCCCCGGTTGTATCCGGCATTCCCGACCAGGCCATCCCCGAAGGAAATTCCTTTGCCACCATCAACCTCGATAATTATGTCACCGACGTTGACAATACCGACGCCGAAATGACCTGGACCAAATCCGGAAACGTCGAACTACTGGTTGATATCACCAATAGGGTTGCAACCATCTTCGTCCCTTATTCCCAGTGGCACGGCTCCGAAACGATTACATTTACCGCTACCGACCCCGGCCTTCTGTCCGGCTCCGATGCGGCCACCTTCACCGTATCCTTTAACAACGACGCCCCGGTCGTGACTGCTATACCTAATCAGACAATTGCCGAAGGCTCTACATTCACTGCCATTGCCCTCGATAATTATGTCAGCGATCCTGACAATACCGACGAAGAAATGACCTGGACGACTTCTGGTGAAACCGACCTGGTCGTGACCATCGATGCTTCGCGGATTGCCACCGTCACGATACCCTCGATCGACTGGTATGGCACCGAGACGATCACTTTCCGTGCGACCGATCCGGGTTTGATGTTTGATGAAACCTCGGTTGTTTTCACGGTTACCAATGTCAATGACGCCCCGGTCGTGAGCGATATCCCCGACCAGACTATCGCCGAAGGCGCCTCCTTTGTAACGATAAACCTCAACAATTATGTGTCTGATATAGATAACGCCGACAATCAGATATCATGGACGACCAGCGGGGAAGCGGAGCTTTCGGTATCCATTAGTATCGCGAGAATCGCAACGATTGTCATCCCGCACGCCAACTGGAACGGTTCCGAAACGATTACTTTCACGGCCACCGATCCGGGTGGACTTTCCGATTCCGATGATGCCACTTTCACCGTCACAGCCGTCAACGACGCACCGGTCGTGGCCGGCATCCCCGATCAGACCATTGCCGAGGGTTCAACCTTCGCGACCATAAATCTCGATAATTACGTATCCGACGTGGATAACGCCGACTCGGAACTTGACTGGAGCTTTAACGGCAACGTTGAACTGACGGTTTCCATCGATGCCTCCCGCGTTGCCACGATTACCATTCCGTCGGTCGACTGGAATGGCTCCGAAACGATCACTTTCACGGCCACCGACCCCGGTCTGCTGTCCGATTCCGATGACGCTGTCTTTACCGTCACGGCCGTCAACGATGCTCCGGTGGTGAGCGATATTCCCGACCAAACCATTGATGAAGGCGCCGCTTTCGCCACCATTAACCTCGATGACTATGTGACCGATGTCGACCATGCCGATGCGCAGATTACATGGACTTACAGCGGCAATGTTTCTCTTATCGTGAATATCAACGCCTCGCGCGTGGCCACCGTTTCGGCACCCAATGCCGACTGGTTCGGTTCGGAAACGATTACTTTTCGGGCCACCGACCCGGGCTTTCTGTTCGCCGAGGACGAAGCCACTTTCACCGTTCATGCCGTCAACGACGCCCCGGTCGTGCTGGATATCCCCAATCAGACCATACCCGAAGGTTCCGCGTTTACGCTGATCAATCTTGATGATTATGTCAGCGATGTGGATAATGCCGATAATCAGATGTCATGGAGCTATTCAGGTGCCACCGATCTGATAATAAATATAACCAACCGTGTGGCGACGATTACCGTCCCGAACGTTGACTGGTATGGTTCCGAAACGATTACTTTCACCGCCACCGACCCGGGTCTTTTGTCCGATAGCGATCCGGCCACCTTCACCGTGACCAATATCAATGACGCCCCGGTCGTTGCCGATATTCCCAATCAATCCATCAGCGAAGGCGGTTCGTTTGCCACTATTAACCTCGATGAATACGTCACCGACATTGACAATGTCGATAGCGAAATCAACTGGACGTATAACGGCAATATCGAACTGACCGTAACCATCGATGCTTCGCGCATCGCCACCATCACAGTTCCATCGCCCTACTGGAACGGTTCGGAAACGATTACCTTCCGCGCCACCGACCCCGGATTGCTTTTCGCTGAAGACGCCGCCACGTTCACGGTGACGGCCGTCAATGATGCCCCCGTCGTCAGCGACATTCCGAATCAGACCATCGCCGAGGGCGCCGCATTTGCGATCATAAACCTCGATGATTATGTAACCGATATCGATAACGCCGATGATGAAATCACCTGGACATATTCCGGAGCCGTCGACCTTTCGGTAGCCATAAACGCGCGGGTTGCCACAATTTCGATTCCCCACCCGGATTGGAACGGCACGGAAACGATTACTTTCACGGCCACCGATCCCGGCCTGCTGTCCGACAGCGACCCGGCCACTTTCACCGTCACCGCCGTCAATGATGCTCCGGTGGTACTGGATATACCGAATCAAACTATTCCCGAAGGTTCGAACTTCACGCAGATAAACCTCGATAATTACGTGACCGACGTGGACAATTCCGCCGCGCAGATGACCTGGACAAAAAGCGGCAACGTCGAGCTTCTCGTCGATATTTCCAATCGCATCGCAACCATAATTATCCCTAATAGTGAATGGAGCGGCTCGGAAACAATTACCTTCCGAGCCACCGACCCGGGCAGCCTGTATGATGAAGACGTGGCCGTCTTCACGGTCACCGCCGTCAACGACGCCCCGGTCGTAACCGATATCCCCAATCAGACCATTGCCGAGGGCGCGACTTTCACGACCATAAACCTTGACAATTATGTCAGCGACTTGGATAACACCGACGCCGAAATGACCTGGACCGCCACCGGCCAGACAGAACTTGCCGTCACTATCGATGGTAATCGCGTTGCGACCATATCCATTCCACATCCCGACTGGAACGGTTCGGAAACCATTACGTTCCGGGCGACCGACCCCGGTGCACTCTTCGATGAGGACGCCGCTACATTCACGGTCACCAATATTAACGACGCCCCGATAGTATCCGATATCCCCGACCAGACCATCGCCGAGGGCGAAACCTTTGTAGCCATCAATCTCGATAGTTATGTCGAAGACATCGACAATACCGACGCCCAGCTAAACTGGACATATAGCGGCAATACCGAACTGACTGTTACCATAAATACTAGCCGCGTCGCCACCATCGGCATCCCCAATATTAACTGGAACGGCTCCGAAACGATCACCTTCACCGCGACCGATCCCGGATTACTTTCGGACGCCGACGCCGCGACGTTCACCGTCACCGCCGTCAATGACGCCCCGGTCGTGGCCGATATTCCCAATCAGTCCATCGCCGAAGGTGGCACCTTTGCGACTATAAATCTTGATAATTATGTGTCCGACGTTGACAACGCCGATGATGAAATCAACTGGACCTATAATGGCAATACCGAACTGACGGTCACAATCAGTTCCTCCCGCGTTGCGACTATAACCACCCCATCACCGATCTGGAACGGCGCCGAAACGATCACGTTCACCGCCACCGATCCGGGTGGACTGTCCGATAGTGACCCGGCCACCTTCAGCGTTTCCAGCGTCAACGACCCGCCGGTGGTTTCGGATATTCCCGATCAGACCATCGACGAGGGCGGCGCCTTTGCGACCATCAATCTCGATGATTTTGTCGATGACCTCGATCATGCCGACAATGAAATCACCTGGACCTACAGCGGCAACACCGACCTAATCGTGAGTATTGATAACCGTGTGGCTACCATTATGATTCCGAATGTCGACTGGAACGGTTCCGAGACGATTACTTTCACCGCGACCGATCCGGGCCTGCTGGCCAATTCCGATGCGGCGACATTTACGGTCAACCCGATTAACGAAGCCCCGGTCGTGGCCGATATTCCCGACCAGACTATTGCCGAAGGGGCGACATTCCTGACCATTAATCTTGATAATTTCGTAAATGATATAGATAATGCTGACGCGGAAATAAGCTGGACGGCTTCCGGCCAGACCGAGCTTAGCGTCACTATCAATGGTTCCCGCATCGCCACCATCGGTATCCCCGATCCCGATTGGTACGGCTCCGAAACGATTACCTTCCGGGCCACCGACCCCGGTCTGCTGTTCGATGAAGACGCTGCCACGTTTACTGTAACCGCCGTCAATGACGCCCCGATTGTCACCGATATTCCCAACCAGTCCATCGCCGAGGGTGGCTCCTTTGCAACCATCAATCTCGATGATTATGTCAGCGACGTCGATAATGCCGACGCCGAGATGACCTGGACCTACAGCGGCAATATCGACCTGTCAGTTACCATCGATGCCCGTGTGGCCACCATCACGATTCCGACGGCCTTCTGGAACGGTTCCGAGACGATCACGTTCACGGCGACGGATCCCGGTTTGCTTTCTGACGGCGATGACGCCATATTCACGGTGTCGGGTGTCAATGACGCCCCGGTCGTATCGGACATACCCGACCAGACCATCGCCGAGGGTGAAACCTTTGCGACCATCAATCTCGATGATTATGTTGAGGACATCGACAACACCGACGCCCAGATTAGCTGGACCTACAGCGGCAACACGGAACTGACCGTAACCATAAGCAGTGGCCGTGTCGCCACGATTGGTATTCCCAATACTAATTGGAACGGCTCCGAGACGATTACCTTCACCGCCACCGACCCCGGCTTGCTGTCCGACAGCGACCCGGCCACATTTACCGTGACCGCCGTCAACGATGCCCCGGTCGTTTCCAACATCACCAACCAGACGATCGCCGAAGGCGGTACGTTTTCGGTCATTAACCTTGATGATTATGTGTCCGATATAGACAACCCCGATTCCGATATCAACTGGTCATACAGCGGCAATGTCGAGCTCACCGTCTCCATCGACGGTAACCGTGTCGCCACCATCGGTATTCCGCATCCCGACTGGAACGGCACGGAAACGATCACGTTCACTGCCACCGACCCCGGTGGCCTGTCCGACAGCGACGACGCCGTCTTCACGGTTAATCCGGTCAATGACGCCCCCGTCGTGGCCGACATCCCGAACCAAACGATTGCCGAAGGCGGCACCTTCGCCACGATCAGTCTCGACGATTATGTCGATGATATAGATAACGACGATTCCGAAATAAATTGGACGTACAGCGGCAATATCCAGCTGATCGTTTCCATCGATGCCAACCGCATCGCCACGATCAGCACTCCCAATCCCGACTGGAACGGCGCCGAAACGATAACCTTCCGCGCCACCGACCCCGGGTTCCTGTTCGATACCGATGCGGCTGCGTTCACGGTTACGCCCGTCAACGATGCGCCGGTCGTGCTGGATATTCCCGACCAGACCGTTGATGAAGGATCCTCGTTTGTTCTAATCAACCTCGACGATTATGTATCCGATATCGATAACCTTGATAATCAGATGTCCTGGACATTCGCCGGCAACAACGAGTTGATCGTGAATATCGTTAACCGCGTTGCCACCATTGCCATCCCCAATGTCAACTGGTTCGGATCCGAAACGGTTACTTTCACTGCCACCGATCCGGGCGGACTGTCCGACAGTGATGACGCCACCTTCACGGTAACCGCCGTTAATGATGCTCCCGTAGTGGCTAATATCCCCAATCAGGTCATCGCCGAAGGCGCCGCTTTTGCCTCCATTAACCTTGATGATTATGTCTCCGATGTTGACAACGCCGACGCCGAAATGACCTGGACCTACAGCGGCAATATCGAATTAGCCGTATCAATCGACATTAACCGCGTGGCCACCGTCACCGCTCCCGGCCCCGATTGGAACGGTTCCGAAACCATTACTTTCACGGCGACCGATCCCGGTCTGCTCTCTGATAGTGACGACGCCACGTTTACCGTTTCGGCCGATAACGACGCCCCGGTCGTATCCGACATTCCGGATCAGACCATCGCCGAAGGCGAAACCTTTGCCACCATCAATCTTGACGATTATGTCAGCGATATAGATGATACCGACGCCGAAATGACCTGGACCGCCACCGGCCAGACAGAACTTGCCGTCACTATCGACGGTAGTCGCATCGCGACCATAACCATTCCGCATCCCGACTGGAACGGTTCGGAAACCATCACCTTCCGGGCGACCGACCCTGGTTTGCTGTTCGACGAAGACGCCGCGACGTTTACCGTGACGGCGGTCAATGACGCTCCGGTTCTGGCCGCGATCGGTTCGCAAACTGTAGCCGAAGGCGGGAATTTGAATTTCATGGTCACCGCCTCCGATGTTGACGACGACGATTTGACCATGACCGCCGAGAACCTCCCGGCCAATGCATCCTACAATGATAATTTAAACGGCACCGGTTCCTTCAGTTTTAATCCCGATTTTACGCAGGAAGGTGTGTACGACATCACCTTTATCGTTTTCGACGGAGCCCTTGCCGATAGTGAAATAGTCCAGATCACAGTTACCGGCACCAATCGTGCCCCGGTGGCCGATGCCGGTCCCGATCAGATCGGAATTGTCCTGGGTAATACCGTTACCCTCGACGGTACAGGCTCTTCCGATCCGGAAAATGACCCGCTTAATTATAGCTGGGACCAGGTGTCCGGTCCGACGGTAACCCTGTCCGACCCGAATATCGCCCGGCCGACCTTTGACCCGGTTAGTCCCGGCAATTATGTATTCGAATTGACTGTGGATGACAACATCCTGTTCTCCGACCCCGACCAGGTGGTGATCAATGTCATCAACCGCGACGCGCCCGAAGCTATCGATGATTTGCAAATTGCCATCGCCGGCGATGACATTATCCTGACTTGGTCGGCCATCACCACCGACGTTGGCGGCTTTGCCACCGATATCGGACGGTATGTAATCTACCGGAACACGACCGCCTACTTTACTCCGACCGATTTTGATTCGATCGGCTACACCGATGAACTGACTTTGACCTTCACCGATAGTGACCTCGGTGGGGCCGATGTGGTCGGCGATACCGTAAACCAGTATTTCTATACCGTTGTCGCCGTCGATATTTTCGAAAACCACTCGGCGCCGTCGAACCGCGTGGGTGAGTACGATTATCAGATAGTCATCACCCCGACAACCGATTTCAACCTGATTTGCGTCCCGTTCGAAAACACGGGCATAACCAACGCGGTTGGCCTGATTAATGCCATCGGCGTTGCCAATGTCAACACGGTCAACAACTATCAGCCGTTGTCACAGAGTTTTGAATCCCGCTTTGCCGCCGGATTCGGCGTCAATTTCGCCGTCAATCCGGGCGGTGTCTATCAGGTTAACGCCAAAGCTCAAACCGTCTTCTCGGTGGCCGGCAATGTCCCGGCGCCGGGTACCATAAACTATAATTTGGTCACCACGCCGACGACCGATTATAGCTTCATCGTGATTCCCTTTGACATGGCATCGGTCTTTTCGGTGGCGCAGGACGTTCTCAATTATCTCCCCGGAAGTTTCAATACTCTAAATAGATTCATTGCCAACTCGCAAAGTTATGAATCACGCTTCGCCGCGGGGTTCGGAACCAACTTTGCGGTTAAGGCCGGGAAACCATACCAGGCGAATGCGGCCGCAACTGCCGTATTTCCGGGGCCGTAAGGGAGGAGCGGTATTATGACGATAAAAAGACATATTGATATAGACGGAGGTTGTAAAGTGCGTAGGAATAAGCGCCAAATAAAATGGCCGTTAATTACGGCTTGGCTGGCGATAGGATTAATATTAAGTGCTTCATCCGCGTTCGCGCAGGGATCTATATTCGGCACGGTTACCAATTCCAATGCCAGTGTCCCCGCTAACGGCGACATCAGTTTCTTTGGGTATCTGGACAATACCGACGAGGAAATCCGTATCGAAACCAGTACCGGTGCCGGATACGATGCCGGCAACTGGTTCGACGATTTTCAGAATTATCTGACCGAAGCGCCCGGTAATCCCTATGATTACCATTTCTATAATATCGCCAATGGCGAGGGCTTCGTACTGTCCAAAGTTATCCCCAATAATTCCTTCCAGCAGGAAAACATCGTTCTGGGCACGGTTGTCTGGCCGGCGGCCCCGACCGGGTTGAGCGGAACCGCCATATCCGGTTCGGCCGTTCTGATTGCCTGGAACGGAATCCCCGGGCTGACCTACCACGTGTATCGCAAAATCGCCTCATCCGGCGGTTCCTTCTTCCGTCTGGATAATCCCGCCGGCTCAATGGCCAATCCCGGTGTGGCCGATAGCTTTTTTGTCGATGTCACCGCCGATGGCGCCACTACTTATCATTATCTTATTATTGCCCAGAATGGTTCCGGTGATCTCGGGCCCCACTCTGCCATATTAACCGTTAATGCGTCCGAAATCCAATCTCCCGTTTTGGCCTCGATAAGCCCGACTACCGGCGTCAATACCGGCGGCACTCTGGTTAACGTGTACGGTTCGGGTTTCGACCCGGCCGGAACATCAGTCTCGTTTGGCGGCACACTTGCCGCCGGAACATATGTTTCGCCGTACCACCTGACCGTTAATACTCCTGCCGGCGCTCTGGGTGCTACCAATGTGACCGTTATTAATACTGCCTCTGGTTTGAGTTCGAATACCCTGACCGGCGCCTTTACCTATTATTCCAATGCCGCTCCGGTCGTGGCCGATATTCCCGACCAGACTATTGCCGAGGGCGGAACTTTCGCCACTATCAATCTTGATGATTTTGTCTCGGACATTGATAATGCCGACAGCGAAATGAGCTGGTCATATTCCGGAAATACGGATTTGACTGTCAATATCAGCGCCTCTCGCGTCGCGACAATTACCATTCCCAACGTCAACTGGAATGGCGCGGAAACAATTACCTTTACCGCTACCGATCCGGGATCGTTGTCCGGTAGCGATGCCGCCACTTTCACCGTCACCGCCGTCAACGACGCGCCCGTCGTGGCCGACATTCCCGACCAGACGGTGGCCGAGGGCGGAACCTTTGCCACTATAAACCTTGATAACTATGTCAGCGATGTGGATAACCTCCCCACGGAAATGACATGGACATTTAGCGGCAATACCGATTTGACCGTGTCGATTGTCTCGCGCGTGGCGACGATTATTATCCCCGATGCCAACTGGAATGGCGCCGAAACGATAACATTTACCGCCACCGATCCGGGACTTCTCCTTGGCAGTGACGCCGCCACTTTCACCGTCACCGCCGTCAACGATGCGCCCGTCGTGGCCGGTATCCCTGACCAGACGATCATCGAAGGTGAAACCTTTGCGACTATCAACCTCGATGACTTTGTCAGCGACATTGATAATACCGATGATGAAATTGCCTGGACCTTTTCGGGCAATACCGACCTCGTGGTCAGTATCAATGCCTCCCGCGTGGCTACTATCTCAACCCCCAACCCGGACTGGTATGGAGTTGAAACCATTACCTTCACGGCCACCGATCCCGGACTGTTGTCCGACAGCGATGATGCCAGCTTCACGGTTACCGCCGTCAACGACGGCCCGGTTGTGGCCGACATTCCAGACCAGACCATCGCCGAAGGCGCTTCTTTTGCCACCATAAATCTCGATGATTACGTGACCGACGTTGATAACGACGACAATGAAATAACATGGACATACAGCGGAAATACCCAGCTGACGGTTAATATCAGTGCTTCGCGCGTGGCCACCATTACCACGCCGTCTTCGGGCTGGAATGGTTCGGAAACGATTACTTTCACCGCGACTGACCCCGGTTTGTTATCCGATTCCGACGACGCTGTCTTTACCGTATCCGGTGAAAATGATCCTCCGATTCTTGATCCGATCGGTCCTAAAACCGTGGCCGAAAATGCTAATCTGAATTTTATCGTAACCGCCAGCGACCCCGAAGGAGTCATCCCGACTCTATCGGCCACCGGACTTCCGGTCAACGCTACGTTCAACGACAATCTTAACGGCACGGGTATTTTCGATTTCAATCCCAACTTTGACCAGGCCGGTATTTATCAGGTTGTCTTCAAGGCCTTCGACGGCGTTCTGGTGGACTCCGAAGTCGTTGCCATCACCGTCATCAATACCAATCGCCCGCCGGTTCTGGCCGCCATCGGCACCCGGAATACTACCGAAGGCGTTCAGCTGACGTTTACCGTTTCGGCTTCCGATGCCGATGGTACTATTCCGGTTTTGACTACTTCGACTTTGCCGGGGTCGGCCCTGTTTGCCGATAACGGCAATGGCACCGGCTTGTTTGATTGGACTCCCGACTTTACCCAGGCCGGTGATTACACCATCACCTTTTATGCCAATGACGGCACCGATGAGGTTTATGAAGAAGTCCTTATAAGTGTCGCCGAGGCGGGCAACCAACCTCCCGCGGTCGATCCGGTTGAACCCCAGACGGTGGCCGAGGGCTATCCTGTGACCATCCTGATTACCGCCTCCGACCCGGACGGCACCATCCCGGTACTCACGGCCGATTCGCTTCCCGATAACGCCACCTTTACCGATAATCTCGACGGCACCGGGACTATTGATTTTACCCCCGACTTCAGTCAGAGCGGAACCTATCGTGTCCTCGTTATGGCCGACGACGGCGAATTCGTCGATACCATGATTGTCGTGATTGTCGTCAATGAATTGGGCAATCAACCGCCGGTAATTTCCGGTGTGGCCAATGTCACCATCGATGAAGGCGATTCACTGGTGGTGGTCGTCACCGCGACCGATCCCGAAGATGGCTCCGTTTTCTTTACCTTAAGCACAAATATAATTTCATATAATTTTGTTGACAGCGGCAATGGTGTCGCCGTTTTCCGGACAGCCGCCAGTTACTTCGATGCCGGAGTTAAAACCTTGACATTTTTCGCCATTGACAATGGCACGCCCATCGCCACCGGCTCGGCCACTATGACTATCACAATCAATGATGTCAACCAGCCCCCGAAGTTTGTTGACCTTGGTACCGTCGGCGTCAGAATCGGCAGAACCTTGAATCTGACCATTATCGCCAGCGACTCGACCGACCCGGTTTCGTCCCATCGGCTGTTCTTGACTGCCGTCGGACTTCCGGCTAATTCGACATTTCTGGATAATGGCAATAATACGGCAACCTTCACCTTCACTCCGGAGCCGCCTCAAGTGGGTCAGGTTATTGTGACCTTTATTGCCACCGATCAGGGGACGCCACAATTGTCAACCAACTATCCTCTGACCATATCCGTTGTTCTTCAAAACCGCAAACCGGTTTTCGTGTCGCTTCCACAGTCGGGCGAGGTCCTCGAAGGAGAGTCCTTGTCGTTTACCGTTACGGCGACCGACCCCGATGGCACCATCCCGATGCTTAGTGCCACTGGTCCCGGAACCACCGGTCTGCCGGACAATGCCACCTTTGTCGATAATCTCGACGGGACCGGTTTGTTTACGTTCAACCCCAGCTATGTGCAGTCGGGCCTGTATGGTATTTATTTCCAGGCCTATGATGGCATCGACATGGAAAAAAGCGACCCGGTTCTGATTCAGGTTTATGAAGCCGGCAACCAGGCCCCGCAGGTTCAACCGGCATCACCCCCGGCCATTACCGAAGGCGAAACACTCGTCTATGATGTGGTAGCGACTGACCCCGACGGCACCGTTCCGACTTTGAGGGCCGAAGCGGTTCCCGAAAACGCCACCTTCACCGACAATGGCAACGGAACCGGCACCATCAATTTTGCGCCCCTTTATTACCAGAGCGGACTGTATGACATTATCATTATCGCTTCGGACGGCGAGTTCGAGGATACGCTGGTGGTGACCCTGACTGTGCTTGAAGCCGGCAATCAGGACCCGTCACTGGCCGCAATCGCCAATGTAACCGTAGATGAAGGCCAGACCATTAATTTCACCATTACCGCCACCGACCCCGATAATGATATCCTGGAATTTACCAGTAGCGCCTTGCCCGGATCGGCTACATTGACCGATAATGGCAACAATACGGCTACCTTCAACTGGGTTACCGGATACTTTGATGACGGTATCTATGATATAACTGTAACCGTCACCGACCCGGCATCCGGGACTGACTCACGGTCATTTACCATAACCGTTAACAACATAAACCGGATGCCTTATGGTATGCCGTCGATTTATACCCGAACCATTTACGAACAGGATACGCTGGTCATAAGAGTAACCGGAACCGATCCCGACCTGACCATCCCGATAATCCGGTTTGATTCGACCAATTATACCCTCCGTTCCAGCATGACCTTTGTTGACAGCGGCAATGGCGTGGCGACTTTAAGATTTATTCCGACTTATACTGAAGGCGGCCCGACCCCCGGAACCCAGTACTTTGTCCGCTTTCTGATTATCGATTCCGAAGACCCCGGCATGATTTTCTATACCAATCCCAATACACAGATTTTCGTTCTCAACCGCAATATGCCGCCTCAAATCGAGCCCATTGCCGATGTCACCGTCACCGAGGGTCAGTCCATCTCATTCGGGATAATTGTCCACGATGTGGATAAGGCTATTCCCATTACCACCTCCCCATTGCCCGCAGGTGCCAATTTCCTGGATTGGGGGAATAATTTCGGCGTCTTTGGCTGGACTCCCAATTATTTGCAATCCGGGGTATATCCGATCGAGATCTACGCCACCGACCAGTATGGCCCAGGCGTCAATGACATTGTTATTGATACCGCCGCGTTTACTATCACGGTTCTTGAAGCGGGTAATCAGGCGCCCCGCCTGACATCATCGCTGGCGGACACTTCAATCGCCATCGTCAACCGAACCGACACCACTCATCTGATTTTTGTCGATCCGGAACTGGAAAGCATAACCATAACTGCCAGTTTTGTACCGTTGAATGCACACTTTGTTGATTCCGGCAACGGCGCCGCAAGTTACCTCTATTCGCCCAATTTCTCGGATTTGGGCCAGATTTTTGATGTTTCCTTTACGGCGACCGATGCCAGCGGTGCCGCCACCGTCGTGAAAACAACCTTCAAAGTGCTGGAATTCGTGCGCGGTGACGCCAATTCCGACAATGACTTGGATATGGCCGACGCCATGTTTCTGTTCAATTTCCTGTATCGCGAGGGCCAGCCGCCGGCCTTGATGGATGCCGCAGATGCCAACCGCGACACCGATGTGAACCTGATTGATGCCCTTTATCTGCTGAATTATTTCTTCAGACAGGGGCCGCCGCCGCCCTCCGATTAACAGGTAATTTTATTGTGCCGAACACGGCCGATCCGGATATGTCCGGATCGGCCTTTTTTATTGTCATTTAACAACTTGTAAAATTAAATCCATCTTTGGCAAGGGGCTTGTTCGGCGCAAATTTTGTTGGGCTTATTTCCATTAAAATTCTTGACAATAACTGCCCCTGAACATATTTTATTAATGCTACTGGGTTTTTGGAAATTAAAAATATCGCAGACCAAAAGGGTCAAAGTAAACCTCACTTGCTTGGTTGGTTCGGCATGTTTAGCATGATTGCGAGTCCTGCAAAGCCGACGAATTAATATCCCAAAGGGTGTAAATCTTTAAAACACAATTTGCTTTGCTGTATTTGACGGCGTAATGCAATTGAAAAGCTATCTACAGGTAAAAAAGTAAACGGAACCTTTAACTAATTGAGTAGCTGAAGGGAGGTGGTTACCGACAGCAGAATTCGTTTCGTGCACCGGTTTTTCATGGAAGCCGCGCGCACGTTGTGTTTTCGTTCTCGTATACCACTGAAAGAGGGTATAAGTTGGGAACTCTGACAAGATTCGTCTCGAAAGGAGTTAGGAAATGACGAAGAAATTATCGGTGATTTTCATCCTTGCCTTTGTGATGTTGGCGCTTCTGGCAACAACCTCATTTGGTATGACTGATGCCGATAAGAAGAAATATTTCAACCAGCGCAAGATTGGCTCGATGCCGTTGGCCAAAATGGCTGGTAATGAAAAAATTTACAACCCGATTACTGCCGACCGTAATTCGGTCAACCAAAGCCTGGGTTTCGATGATTATTTCGTGTCGAACTCTCCCGGTCTTCAGGTTGGCACGACCACCTATGATTATCAGGCAAATGGTCGTATGAACCGTATGGTTGACTGGCGGACCACCCAGAACGTTCATTTCACCTGGATGGTTCAGTCCTCGTTCGACCTTGGCAGTGACCGCGGTACTTCTTATGAATACTGGAACGCCTCGGCGGCTCCGCCCAAACTGGTCTTCCAGGGCGCTGCCGGCGGTGGTACTGCCGTGCACCCGCGTCTGGGCGGCGGCAATAACTACTCCGGTTATGTTGGTATGGATATGGCCCCGGATGGCCGTATCATTATCTACAACCACCATCAACTGGGCGACCCCAGAAACCAATCGACGGTTTGGCCGGACTTGAGCGTTGGCGGCGGCTTCTTTACCCCTTATCGCAGCCGTCTGCCCGACACCACCGCCGGTTATGACGCCGATCCCGACACCTCGTCGTTCATCTGGCCATCCTGCGAAATGCAGATCCGTGACTTTCTCTGGGACCCCAATAGCGATCCGGATACCGTTATTCACGTTTTCGCACAGGAATCTTTGAGCGACGCCGGTGCGCCGCAGAAGATTCACTATTTCCGTCGCGTCGGTGGCTATGTCACCTATGCCTGGGATTATCCCCCGATGGTCGTCGATACCGTCCATGACATCGGCCAGACCGTGGTTGCTTCGCGCAACAGCAATAAAGTCTGGTTGGTCTGGATGGCCAACCCTCCGGGCATACCGGGTGCTTCGGAATCGATTTCCCGTGGTCTGCAGCGTGTGAACGACCTGTTCTACATGATGTCGACCGATATGGGAACTCCGGGAACCTGGGGCGGCAAAGTTAACGTCACGGCGTGGGACAGCTCGCAACCGGGCTGGGTTCTCCACACCGACTTGTCGGCCCTGGTGGGCCAGACCGACGACCTCCTGCACGTTATCTGGGACGCCCGTGAAGTAGCCCCGGATCCGTCCGGCGGTCTCGGAACTTATCAGCACTTCTACGGTTCGCGTCTGTTCCACTATGTCGAAGGTGACCGTCCCCGTGTGATCAAGGACGCCAACTGGGATCTCGACCCCGACAATCCGTGCCATGGCGGTGCCTGGAACGAAATGTCGATCGTGAAGATGCAACTGGCCGAGTGCGATGGCAAGTTCTATGCCCTGTTTGTCATGTTCAATGACATTTACAACGGTATCAATGATGACTGCCATAATCGCGCTTTTGCCAGCAGCGAAGCCAGCGGCACAGCCAACGGCGAGCTGTTCATTTCGATATCGAACAATAGCGGTAAGAACTGGGATTTGGCTCGTAACCTGACCAATTCGCGCACCCCGCGTTGCGACTCCTCGGAAGCCCTGGGTGGCACGCTGGAATGCGACGCCGACATGTGGCCGGCTATTTCCCGCTACGGTATGCAGGTTACCACCGGTAACTTCGCCGGTGTGCCGATTGTCACCCCGGCCGGCGGTGGGACCTCGAACTGGTACCTGGATGTCTTCTATGTCAACGACAAGCATCCGGGCGGCGCCGTTCAGGATGCCGGTGTTTGGACCGTCAACCCGATGAAGTGGTTCCGCGTCCCTTGCGTCGAACCGGTCCCGAACCCGCTTCCGATTTTCTCGCCCAGCCAGATTGCCGATCCGACCTGGACCAAGCCGCTCACGCCGCTTGATACGGTTGTTCGGATTGAAAACATCGGTAATGCCGATCTGCATATTAGTGCCGTCAATATCTTCTACAGAGCCGGCGGCCCGACGGGCTGGATCAGCTATGCTCCGGCCGTCACCACGATTCCATATCTGGATCCCAACTATGTTGATATTACTTTGACACTGGGAACCGGTATTTCGACCGATGGTATCGGACTGACCGGTGGCATGGTTTTCATATCCGATGCCCCGACTTCACCCGATACCCTGCCGATTTATCTGATCGTGGCTGATACCGTTCAATTCCCGGAATATGCCATTATCCGTACGTCCTGCAGCCCGGTCTATATGAATAACGCCGGCAAACTGGGCGCCGATGCTCGTGGCAACAATTTCGGCTATAATATGAACTTCTACGATGATTGCGATACGACCGGTAATGTTCAGGGCGGTGACGACAATTCGGCCACCTACCTGTATGAATCTTCACCGTTTATTATGAGAATCATCGGCAATGACACCGTCCTGTTCAGTTACATCTATGATGCCAACTGGTTGCAGAACGATGGTTTCCGTCCGACCGAAGGTCTGACGATCGATTCGACCACTAATTCGAGTGTCATGGTCGGCAAGACCGGTAAGTTCCTGACCCGTGACTCCGCGATCGTCCTGGAAAGCGAAATGTATGCTTCCCAGCATCCCGACAGCTGCAAGTTCTTCGTTCAGAAACTGCGCGTCTATCAGAAGCCCGGTGCGACTGGCACTCTGACCGGACTGTTCATCGGTGAACTTATGGACTGGGATATTCCGTCCGACTCCGCCGTTGAAAACGGTTCCGACTTCGACCAGGCTCTCCAGCTGATGTACTGCTTCGGCGGCGAATATGGTGCCGACAGTATCGCCAATAACGATTGCGTTCTGGCGAACAATCGTATGGGTGGTCTGGCCTACTATGGTGGCTACCGGGTGCCTCACTACAACGTCGATGCCTTCAACACCGACAGTTTCCCGATTGCCCTGGGTGCCTGGACCCATATGAACGCCGACTGGGTTTACCCGAGCGGTAATTTTGTCCCGTCGCTCCTGTACAGAAAGATGGCTACCTTCAGCGGCTATGAGGCTTGGGAAGCCACCAACTCTGGCATGGAAGACTCGCTGTATCAGGATCTGCATATGGTCTCGATCTTCGGCAATTTCGACTTGGGCAAGAATGACACCCTGGTTTTTGTCAAGATCTTCTCGACCACCTACACCGGCCTGTCCGACCTGCAGCTTAACATCGTCAAAGCCAGAAAATGGATTCAGCAGCATAACATCTTCCAGTGGCCCCCGCTGCTGGAAAATCCGAGCTGTTGCGAAGTCGGTGTTAACGCGGGTGATGCCTCTGGTGACGGTAATATCAACCTGCTCGATATCCTGTTCCTGATTGCTTACAGGTACAATACTCCTCCGGGACCGGCCAACGAAGATTGTCCGGAACTGATGGATCCGACGGGTGACGGCAACGTCAACCTGCTCGATATCCTCTACCTGATTGCTTACAGGTACAATAATCCTCCGGGTCCGGCGCCGCTTTGTCCGCCGACCAAATAAGGAATCAGGTTTGAAGCCGACATTGTCATTTTGACAATAGACGAAAATCAGGAAGCCGCCAGACCGGCGGCTTCCTGAATTTGTGAATGGATTTCTCTTAATTACCGATCGCCGCCAGCCAACGGATTTATCTCAAAAGCGGGGCCAATCTTTGTTTGAGGTATGCGCGATTTGTCCGATAAGAAATATATGAATCCCGGCTGTTAGACCGCCATGGGGCTGTACCCACCGGGGAACTATGAATTGCTTTATAGTGTTGAAAAATAAGAGCTTATACATAAATTAGATAAAAACAAGAGGTTCTGTATAAAAGAGAGGCAAAAATGAAACGCAGTCTTTACATCCCGGCCACCATTGGATTGGCATTGATTCTGATTATGGGATTTGCCGGCCACGCTGGAGCCCGCATTTTCCCCGATCGGGATCAGCCTCAACCGATCCTGTTAACGGGAGAAATCGAGGTCCAGTTCGAATCCGACGTCAATGTCAGCAACCTGGCCGCCAAAAGCGGTAATCTCATGGTCGGTATCAAATCCCTCGATGATATCTTTACGAAATATCGCGCTTATGATTCCCGTCCCTTGTTCCCGATGCTGATGCCGGGACAAGACCGGGTCGGAACCAATGATATGACCAAATTCCATATCATTAAAATCCCCGAATCGGTCAATGTCCGGGATGTTATGGACGAATTGCGCAAAAATCCCTACGTCAGAACGGTTGACGGAGTCTATGCCATCCCCGTTCGGGTAACATCGAATGACACCTATCAGAATAACCAGTGGGCCTTGAATAAAATCCAGGCTAAAGATGCCTGGGACATTGAAACCGGCAAAAACCATGTGATTGTCGCCGACATCGACCTTGGAGTTCTTTACACGCATCCCGACCTGGCCGACCGCATCTGGGTAAATCCGGCCGAGGACCTTGATGGCGACATGGTTGTCATGGATCCCGACGACATCGACTATCTGGACAGCCCCAATGACGCCAATGGCTATGCCGATGACTTCATCGGTTATGACTTCTTTGATGGTTTTGGGGGGGCTCTAACCTGTATCGATGACGATTGTAGCGGATGGGACAATGACCCGAAAGATTACGATGGACACGGAACTCATACCGGCGGCACGATGGCGGCGGCAACCAATAACAGCATCGGTGTGGCCGGTCTGGCGGGTGGTTGGGGAGCCGGAATCGGGACCGGTGCGAAAATAATGTGTATTCGCGTGGGCGCGCTTGCTTCCGACTACATGGGATATGTCAACTCCGCGGCCTGTGCCACCGGAATCAATTATGCCGCCGTTTCGGGTGCCGATATGATTAACGCCAGTTGGGGTGCGGCCACGTCCGGTGTCGTGACGGCCTTCCAGAACGCCGCCAATTATAACGTTGTCAGCACGCATGCCGCCGGTAATGACGGTAGCACCACTCTGGACCTCGTTGACCATCAATACTACAACGGCTACAAACTGGTATTAACCGTCGCCAGCAGTACCAGCGGCGATGTGAAAAGCAGCTTTTCCAATTATGGCCTCGATGTCGATGTCACCGCCCCGGGAAGTAATATCTTAAGCACCTATTCCGATTACTTCACGCCCTCCTATGTCTATACCGGTGGGACATCCATGGCCGCGCCGCATGTGGCCGGTTTGGCCGCCATGTTGCGCTCGCATGACCCCAATTTAACCAAGGTTGTCATCGATTCGATAATTCAAAAAACCTGCGATCCCATGCCGTCGGAACCGCTTTGGGCCGCTGGATTGATGGGATTCGGGCGCATTAACGCCTTCAGGGCTTTGGACACTCTTGGCAACGCCGAGTTCACGGTTTCCGGCGCGGTGACCGGACAGATTCCCTTGACCGTCAATTTCCTCGATGCTTCGCCCAATTCGCCGACAACTTGGCAATGGAATTTCGGCGACGGCAGTCCCGTGGTTACCACCCAGAATGCCGCTCATACCTATACCGATTATGGTATTTATGACGTTTCTCTGACCATCACTGAACCGCGCGGAACCAATACCGAATTGAAAAGCCATTATATCATGGCCACAGCCGATACTATCAAAATCGACTCTCTTCGCGTCAAGCCGGATACCAGCGTGGTCATGAAAGTTTACCTGGATAATAAATTTCTGGCCAAACAGGTTTCCCTGCCTCTTGTCTTTAATACAACCACCAACAAGATCAGAATGGATTCGGTCAATATTGAAGGCCTCGCGCGTTGCGTGTATCAGAACGGAACGAGTACGCCCAATTGGGATCCTGTATGGAATAACCGTTATTATATCAGAGTCCAGCCCGACCCGATAATTGACGGGACAAAATACCTTCAGCCTGATACCGGAGTAATTCTTAATCTGTTTGTCACTATCACCGCGTCGGCCACCAATGGAACCGTAGCAACTCTGGATACCACTTCGATTTTCGGGGGCGGCAAGTTATTCGGAATCCGCTCCGTTTACACCGACTATGTCCCGGTATTCAAACCCGGGAAACTCGTTGTCCAGACCCTGCAGGTTGGGGATGTTACCCAGGATGGTCTGCTGAACCTGCTGGACATATTGTTTATGATTGATGACATCTACGGGTCCGGTCCCGCTTGTGATCCGTATCTGGGCGACGTAAACAGCGATGGTATAATTAATTTGCTGGATATTTTGATGCTTATCGACCTTATATATTAAGGCGCAGAAATTGACTCCGCCGATTTTAACCGGGCTGGCTTTGGCGGCCCGGTTTATTTTTTTATTGACTATATATATTTGGAAATGTATAATTTACCAAACAGATTAAGATTTGCTTGTCTGAAGGGAAGACAAAAACCGAAAAGGAGGTGGGTCTAAAGAGATCGGTTTGTTAAAAATGTTTTCGGTTTTGGAAAAGTTTTTATAATTGTCAATGCTCAAATCCGAGGACGGTCCGGCTGGATATGCCGCCCCGGGACGAGAATATCTTAGGCGAGGAAATTAACGAGAATCCATACATAGGAGAATGGAATGAAAAGGATTTTTCAATTATTGACCTTGGCATTGGTGCTCGCCGGAAGTACGGCGTTTTCCGCAGAAGTTTATGTTGATGCCGAAGTTTCTCCCGAAATAAGTACCGATACCGTCGCACCTAACACCAATTTTACTATCGATTTCTATTTTCACAATGCCACCAGCCCGGCCACGAATATCAATGGATATAGCTGCACCTGGCGGATTTATAGCCCCGATAGTGTCACCCAGATCACTTATCGGGATCTCGGCGGTGTGCCCTTTGGTGTTCCGGCCAGTATTAACCCGGTTGACGGAAGCGGCTGGCGTCCGTCTTTTACTCCCGGTGCCTTTTATTGGAGCGCTCTGAATTCCTATAGTATGTTCAATATGGACGGCATTCTCCCGGATACGTTTAATCATACCACTATTGGTATTACTACCAATTGGCCGGCAAGCGATAATACCCGCAGAATGCGTTTCCAGATTGGTGCTTATAGTGAACAGGAGGGAACCGTTTGTATTGATTCCATTAATTATGCCCCAAATCCCACCTATAACTGGCTCTGGGATAAAGCCGCAACGTGGAATAACGGACAGTCATACTGCTTTGTTATCAATGATCCCACTAACCCGGTGGGTGACAACGGCGTCTTGATTCCGTTGGAATATTCCCTTAAACAAAATTATCCCAACCCCTTCAATCCGGCCACGACTATTACCTATTCGCTGGAAAAACAGTCTTATGTGGAGTTGTCCATTTATAACGTCCTGGGTCAGAAAATCAAAACTCTGGTCAATAAAGAACAACCCGCCGATGTCTATAATGTAATCTGGAATGGCGACACCGATGAAGGTAAAGCGGCCGCCTCGGGCATTTATTTCTATGAAATCAAAGCCGGTGAATATCAAAACACCCGCAAAATGATGCTCCTGAAGTAAGCCCGATTTCGATAAAAACATTTAGGGCCCCCTTTCAGGGGGCCTTTTTTTGTCCGTTGCCAACTACGGAATCATAAGCGACCGCCAATCCCCCCAATATGATTGCCAATATTCCGGCCAAAGTGAAACCTCCGTTTGACAATCCCGAAAGGTTGTTGCCCTCCTCAAGGGCCATCATAATTAACCTTTGATTTTATCTAAATATCAATCAAAATGCCTATCAGTTTCTATCAGTAGAACTTCATTGCCTGTGAATAACTTGTGGAAAACCCGTTGATTGGCATGTTAGGTTTTGTATCTTATTGTTATAATATGGCTTATCCAAGTATAAAAAGTATTTTAATTCGCATTGCTCTATGATAATATCCAAGCGTTCATTAAATTATTAAGCGATAGTATATTAGGTCATATAATTTTCTTCGTTTGTTTATGAAATGGATGTAAGCCGTCACATAAGATAAATCTTGTTGACTTCTGCATCCATTTTAATTAAGATTGTATGTCGTTTTTATAAGTGGATTATAATTGTAACTTATTGATACATGGGATGTTATATGTTAGGGGTGAATGAGGGCCGATTTACCATTGGAAAAGAAGTCTATTACCCGTTTGCGGTTGAAATGCATTATTTCCGGGTTAATAAGAGATATTGGTCAGTTTGCTTTGAAAGGATAAAAAAAGCTGGTTTTCGCCTCCTGTCGACAGGGGTGCCTTGGAATTTGCATCAGGGACCAAACAAAGATATCGATTTTACCGGCTACAATGATTCCCGAAAGGATTTAATTGTTTTTCTCGAATTGGCCCGCGAGTTTGGTTTTAAGGTCATTTTACGGCCCGGTCCATGGATTTCCGGTCAATGGCCGCAGGGTGGCTTGCCAAAGTTTTTATTCCGTGACATAAAGGTTTTCGCGAGAGACTGCAAGGGGCAGGAAATATCCATGCCTGATGATCACGGCGTCGAAGGCGGCTACCTGCCAAGTTATCTTAACCCGACATTTCAGCATTCTTTGAAAAATTATTTCAAAACTCTGGTTGAAACAACCAAAAATTACATTCACCCGCGTGGACCCGTCTTTATGGTGGAACTGGATTTTGAAACGTCATTTGGCCGCAATTTACATCCGGGATCGGCCGACTATAATCCCGAAGTCATCCAGCGTTATTATCCGAGTTTCCTGCAATCGCGTTATGGCGATATCGCCCGTTTGAACAAGGAATATCATTCCAAGGATACTTCCTTCGAGGCCGTCGAACCGCCGCGCAAATTTGATGAAATTGATTTCAAAGATTTACCGATTGTTTTTGATTGGTTTCGTTTTCGGGAACTGACCTTGAAAGCCTATTTGACCACGCTGGAAGAAATTTTCAAATCATATACGGTGGAGCCGCTCTTTTTCCGGTCGCTTTATTTCAAGTCGGGGGATCTATTGCCCGCATTTGCACTCGTTACCGGGGAAGAAATTCCCATGCTGGGAACCAACATTTTTCCCCATGGAACCTATTTTGACCTGGCCCAGAAAGGCCGCTATCTGGCGGGCCAGTACGATTTCGCCTGGGCGGCATCCTTCACGTCCGGCGCTCCCGCAACCGAAAAGGAACTCAATGCGGGCTTTGCCGATTATCCCGACGGTTTACGCCGTTTTTATCTTACCGCCGGCCTGGCCAGTGGCTTCAAGGGACTTAACCATTACATGTTTGTCAGCCGGGATCATTGGCGCGGTGCCCCATTGGCTTCGGACGGGACTATCACCAGCGGTTATGACGTGGTTCGTAATTTCAACGCCGCCGTTCTGGAATCCAAATTGCATTCTCTGGAACGTCTGGTGAAAGTTTGCGTTGTGGGAAACCGCTCATACCAATGGTATACCCAGCTCGAAAATCCCAAACAATTCGCTTATATCAAAAAACTGGTGCAGTCGTCGTCGGCCGGGTTGTGTCGCGACCTGCTTAAACTGAAAATCGATTATGATATCCGCGAAACGATTGACCCGGCCCGGATGAAAAAATATGACCTTGTCTATATCGCCTCGGCCGAATTTATGGGCGAGGAAATGCAGGAAGGCATTATCGAGTTGCTCAAGCAGGGCACCAACGTCATGTTATGCGGCCTGATGCCCAAATTCGATGGCAACTTCAAGGAATGTCAAACTTTGAGTCGCCAGACCCGTATTAAAACTTCTCTCGGCTGCAATATCGATCGGGTCAAGGGTAAAGCCGGAGAATTCACCGCCTATGTTTACGGGCATGTCGTTTCCACCGACAGCAAAATAAAAAAACTGTTGACCTCGAACCGAAAAACGGTGGGGGTTGCCTCCTCACGATTCAAAGGAACGTTGTTTTTATTTACCTTTGATATCGCGTCCGATACCGACCACAACAAACTGGTCTTTCTGGAATCGATATTTAATGAACTGAAAATTCAACCGTTTGTCTATTGTTCCGACCCGTCGGTCGATATTGTGCTGAACCGTTCCGATAAAAAGGTAATCATGTATATCGTAGCGCCGCCGTCGGGCGAACTAACCGCTTTGTCCAATGCTTCCACGCGGGAACTGGTGATAAGTGCCGATTTGCGGAAAGCCGGGTTGGCTTCCGCCAAATTAAAGGTCAAAGACCTTCTGGCTCCCGAAGAAACGCCGCCGTTGAAAATCTCGGCCGATAATCTTCGACGGGGGATTGCCATGAATGTCTCTTACCCCGACGGACAAATCCTGATGTTTGAAAAGGGCTAAGGCACCGACCAATTTAACCATGCGTGCGCTTAAACTGATTGTCATCGTGCTGGCCGGGTGTCTGACCCTGCCGCACTGTTCCGATTTAAATGTCGAAAAGCTGTATTCCAACGGCGTTGTCGTATCTTCATCGCCCATCGCATCCGCCATCGGTCTGGAAATACTGAAATCCGGCGGCAATGCGTTCGACGCCGCGGTGGCCACTGCCTTGGCCGCCGCCGTGAGCTTTCCGCAGGCGGGGAATATCGGCGGTGGTGGCTTTGCTCTGATTTATGACTCACAGACTAAAAGAGTCAAAGCTCTGGATTTTCGCGAAATGGCTCCCGGTGCCGCGACACCCAATATGTTTTTGGATGACAGCGGTAAGGTCAATGAAAATGAATCGCTTTTGGGAGCCAAAGCCGCCGGCGTCCCCGGGACAGTCGCGGGTTTATACGAATTATGGCAAAAACATGGCTCACTACCCTGGTTTGAACTGGTAAAACCGGCCATGGACCTGGCCGATTCCGGGTTCGTGCTAAGTCCTCACATGGCGGATGCATTTAAAGAATACCAGAAAGACCTGGCCCGATTCGAGGAAACCCGAAAGGTGTTTTTCGAAAACGGCGCCGTCTTATCAGCCGGTAAGAAATTGATCCAGAAAGACCTCGCCGCAACCCTTGAGCGAATCGGTTTAAGCGGTGATTCCGGATTCTATTTTGGACCGACCGCCGATCTGATCGTCGCCGCGATGCAAAAGCACGGCGGTTTGATCACGAAGGCTGACCTTGAGCAGTACAAGCCGGTTTGGCGCCAGCCGCTTGCCTTTGAATTCGATACCCTGCAAATTTTTTCCATGCCGCCGCCGTCATCGGGCGGTGTTATCATGGGGCAGATATTGAAGCTTCTGGAACCGTTCGATTTCTACGGATATAACCCCGACCATCCGGAGTACATACACCTGTTTGCCGAGGCCTGCCGCCTGGCTTACGCCGATCGGGCGGTACATCTGGGCGACCCCGATTTCGTTCATAATCCCGTCGTGGAATTGCTCGACTCGACCTATCTCGAATCACGGCGTAGCCAGATCGATATCAAACGCGCCGGCCGCTCCGAAAAAATCGGGTCCGGCTTACCCGATACTTATCAGGAATCGGAAAATACGACCCATTTTTCTGTCGTCGACAAGGACGGCAACGCCGTCAGTATAACCTACACCATCAATACCGCCTTCGGATCGAAACTGATTGTCGATGGCGCCGGCTTTTTGCTCAATAATGAAATGGATGATTTTTCCTTGAGCCCGGGCGTTCCCAACTTTTTCGGACTGCTCGGCGGTCAGGCCAACGCCATCGCTCCGCATAAACGAATGCTGTCATCGATGAGTCCCACCATCATTCTGAAAAAGAGACAGCCATACCTTGTTTTGGGTTCACCGGGGGGTTCACGGATCATCACCGTCGTGGCACAAACAATCCTCAACATGGTTCGTTTCAATCAAACACTCTCAACCGCCGTTGCCACTCCGCGTTTTCACCATCAATGGTTGCCCGATACTCTTGCTCTTGAAGAAAAATCATTCGCTCCGGAAATATTAGACGCTCTCAAAAAACTCGGTCATAGCATCAAAGAAATAAAACGCTATTCCGATGTCGAAGCCATTATGATTGATGATGATGGTTTTCTGATCGGTGCTTCCGACCCGCGCGGCGAGGGGGCCGTCGCCGCCTATTGAGGATTGCCGGATGACCCTGGAGTCGGAGTTTCCACCGGTATGAGTCCTTTACGGGCTTGTTTATTCAGATTCAGATATCCCAGCACGGCCGCGCCGCCGCCGATAATGAATGTCAGGACGTATATTATCCAACCCAGAATGGAAACGGAAAACAATACCGAGAGTACTATCAGCCCGATTAAAAATTCCACTCCGATCGGGCCCTTGTCCCGGCCGAATAGAACGAATATCAGTCGTCCCAGTCCGATGGCGACATAGATCTTGCCGATATAAAACAACGCGATCCCAAAACAAAACAGCATCAACGCCACCGGGATACCGATCAACAGGGCAAAGAAAATTATCCCTCCGATGAGGACTACGGCATAGGTCAAAATACCGACCGCAAATGCCATCCCCGGAGCTTTGAGTACCTGCTCCGAGGCCGCCCGCGTATGCCTCTTGAAAAGCAAAATGATAACATAGCCCGTCACCAGGACCAGAAGAAACATTGCCAACCGGAACAGAAAAGGGAAGTCCGATGGAAGACTTATTTCGGATTTTTCCTCGGGTATAGTCCACTGCGTCTTTCCGCCAATATGGGCGCTTTCATCGACAATGGCTTCATTGTAACTTTCATACTCGAAGTTACCGGCGATACGGGCCTTGTCGGTTATTTGTATATCGCCGCCTTTGACCTTGAGATTTCCCTCGATACTGCCCGCTATTACCACGTATTCCGCGGCAATTTCGACATCGCCGCCGCACTCGCCGGATATGGTAATCCTGCCTCCGGCACAGGTTATATCCTGACCGATTACGGCATTACGGCGAATACTGATCTTATTGCCTGCCGCCAACACGTTGCCGTTTATCCGGCCACTGATTTGAATGTCATTACACAGGGCCCGAAGCGACTTGGCAACGGTCCCTTCGACGTCGGCCCGGATGGCGCAGACATTCAGATTGCCGTTGATTTCGCCGCTATGAAAAAAGTCCTGGGCGAGGGCGCTGACATCGCCGTTGACCCGGCCCATGATTTCGGCGTCGGTTTGGAAAATATAAATATCGTCTTCTATGAATTCGTCCCGGTTGACGGCAATATCCTGTCCCGACCAGAATATCGACGGCCGGGCCGTCTGCGGCACCGCCATAATTAGCCCCGCCAAACATAGGCAAATCAGCCCCTTTAATATTGTCGGTTTAATACAATACATCGCTTTAATAATACGGCCGCCCATAACAATTGTTGCCCCTTTCGGGTACACAAATATATTGCCTGAAATAAATTGTATGAGTATAATGCATGCCGATTTGAGAATTGGCAATATATTTTTGCTATGAATATCCTTGAGTTATTTTTACTCGCTATTGTCCTGTTTGTCCTGGCGTACCGATTTTATGCCCGATATCTGGCGCGCAAAATGGGCGAAAAAGCCGACCGCCCGACACCGGCCGTCGATAAAAACGATGGCAAAGATTTCGTGCCGACTTCAGTCCCGGTGCTTTTCGCCCATCACTATGCGACCATCGCCGGGGCCGGGCCGATTATCGGCCCCACCATGGGAATTTTATACGGCGTCGGTCCGGCCTGGTTGTGGATTGTCATTGGAGGCATTTTTTTCGGGGCCGTCCATGATTTTTCCGCCCTGTTTGCCTCGATACGCGAGGGGGGACAATCTATAGCCGAAATCGCCCGCAAAGCTTTGGGTGATTTTGGATTCCTGCTGTTTATCGCCTTTACCGGAATCATGCTGATTCTGGTCACATCGGCCTTCTTGTCACTGACAGCCGTCTCGCTGACTTCAATCTGGCCCATCGACAAACTCGGCCTTGAAGCCGGTCAAACCCTTCTGAAAGTGCGCCTTGTCGATGGTCAGCCGATGGGTATAATCGGTGGTATCGCCTCAACCTCGGTCATAATCATAACCGCCTGCGCACCGTTTCTTGGTTTCTTGATCTTCAAACGCCGTATCAATACCGGCTTATCTTTTGCCCTCGCCATTGCGGTATGCGTCATCTCGGTGTATGTCGGCTTTCAATGGCCGGTTTCGATGTCGAGCCTGACCTGGATGATTATTATTTCCATTTACGTCTTCATTGCCGCCGGATTGCCGGTCTGGACCATTTTGCAGCCACGCGATTTTATCAACGTCCAGATATTGTATTTCGGGCTTATAGTTATGACCCTGTCGGTTATTATCGCCGGATTCGGTGGAGCCGGCACCATCCACATGCCGACCTTCAATCTGGCCGAGGGTCAGGCCCAGATGGGCCCGGTCTGGCCGATTTTATTTATCATAATTGCCTGCGGGGCCATATCCGGTTTTCATGCCCTTGTGGCCGGAGGGACAACCGCCAAGCAACTGGCCCGCGAATCACAGGCCAAAGTGGTCGGCTATGGCGCCATGATTCTCGAATCGGCTTTGGCCGTCCTGGTTATTCTGGCCATTGCCTCGTCGCTCAAATACGCCGATTATATGACCATCACCTGGCCGGCGGCCGGTACCGGCAATCCGATTCTGGCCTACGCTCTGGCGGTCGGAAATCTGGCCCACCGGGCATTGGGAATTCCCGTCGCCTTCGGCGCCATTATTGGTATCCTGATGGTCGAGGGTTTCGTGGTTACTACCCTCGATTCGGCGGTCCGCCTGAATCGCTATATTTTCGAGGAACTCTGGAAGCGCATCTTTGAAAATACGCCGGCCCTCTTTGGCAAATTCTGGTTTAATTCCGCCCTGGCCGTAATTCTTATGTTTATCCTGGCCGTGAGCAACGGTTACAAACTCATCTGGCCGGTTTTTGGGGCCAGCAATCAGCTTCTGGCGGCATTGAGCCTTCTGGCCGTCTCCGCCTGGCTAAGGCTTCGTGGCCGCGCCAACTGGTTTACCCTGGTTCCGGCCGTTATCATGCTTGCAACCACTATTGCCGCACTGATTTATTATCTTGTCGAAAAATATATACCGACGGGCAATATTGCCCTGATCATTACCGATTTCATACTGTTGATTCTGGCCTTTGGCGTGGTCTCCCAGACATGTCGTAAATCATTCGGCGCCAAAAGACAGCAGGAATCCCCCGCGATTTCCGCCTAATTGCTTATACGGCAATAAATAAAATCATTACCGTGCCGATATTTCCTATAAGCGGACAGGTAATGCCCGCATTTGGATAATTATGAAAATTTTTCATGACAGGGGAAGAACCCTTCTTCCCAGGGTGGATACTATATTCCTCTTGTCGCGCCTGATGATTCTCTTCGGGGCGATCTGGGTATATTTCTCCGCCGATTTGAATTACACCTCCAAATTAATTCTGCTGTCATTATCGGGAGCGTTTGTCCTGCAGCTTTTAATCTTCTGGGCAATCATGCGCGATAAAAATCCTGACCTCAAGAAGGCTTACCTGTTCATGATTATCTTCGACCTCGTATTCACATCGGTATTGATTAATATGACCGGGGGATACCAATCGGAATATTTCCTATTCTATTATCTGACCGTCGCCTTCACCGGTTACATTTTGGCTTTTTGGGCGGCGATGACGATGATGGCGGCTCTGTCGCTTATATATGTCGCCGTCTGCCTGTCTGGATTTTCGACCGGAGCGATTCCCGATATCATTATCAGGATGGGCATAATGTGGTTTTTCTTCCTGGCCATCGCGTTTGTTTCGGATTATATCCGTCGTTCGGAACAGAGACTCCTCAATCTCTTTAATACCCTCAATCAAAGAACGACCGAGTTGGAAAAATCCCAGGTCCATTTGGAAATGATCTACGAAAACCTGCGCACTCTGGGATCGTTTTTGGATGTCGATGGCATCATCGAAGAGGCCATGCGTATCATGGGCGAAATTCTGGCCTATCCGGCCAGCGCCCTCTTATTGATCGGCCCCGGCAACAACCTCATCTATCGCGGGCGAAATATCGCCGGGCAGTCCAATTTCCATTTGAAGGCCATGGATAAAGATAAAAACAGGCTCCTGCAACTGGTCTTCGAACAGGGGGAACCGGTTCGGGTCGCCGATATTTCCGGGCGTGATGATTATCAACCCCTTCGCAAAACGACCCATGCCGTTATGCTGGTTCCGATGATTTCCCACGGGTTGGCCAAAGGGGTCCTGATTGCCGAGTCGCCCGACACCGATGCCTTCTCCAATAAGGATGAAAAATCGATGGTGGTGGTTGCCCGCTCCGCGGCTATGGCTCTGGATAATGCCATGCTCCATAAAAAAATGGAAGAGCTGACCATAACCGACGAACTCACCGGAATATATAATTATCGTTATTTCACACAAAAACTAAAAGAAGAACAGAGGCGTGCCGCCCGCTATGATTTGCCCTTATCCCTGATTATGCTTGATATCGATTGGTTCAAAAAATTTAATGATACTTATGGACATGAGGTCGGTAATATCGTATTAAAAGGCATGACCTCGGTGGTCAAAAAGTGTATCAGGGATGTTGACGTTTTCGCCAGGTACGGCGGAGAAGAATTCGCGATACTCCTGCCCCAGACCCCTAAAGTCGAAGCGGTTCGTATCGGCGAAAGAATACGCGAATCGGTCGAAGCCGCCACCTTCGGCGGCCACGATAATGTGCCCGACCTCAAAGTCACCGTATCGGTGGGCGCATCGTCATTCCCTGAAAACGGCAAACCATATGATGAATTGCTGTCCCTGGCCGACCAGGCCCTCTACCGGGCCAAGGGAGCCGGGAAAAACCTGGTATGTGTGATTTGATATGATTAACAAAATCGGACAACTGTTCATCGTCGGCTATAAAGGAATTAACCCTTCCGATGAATTCCTGCGTTTCTTCGTGAAAGAGCGGATTGGCGGCGTTATATTCTTCGAGGATAACGCCAACCCGCATTATCACACCGAAAAGCATATAAAGCAATTTCTCTCCGAGTCGGAGTGTATCCCGTTTTTTGCGGTTGACCAGGAGGGTGGGCGAGTCTGTCGATTCCGGGGCGCCCCGGCTGAATTCGATTCACCGTCAAATTACGCCGATGCCTATAACCTGGAATTGTACAGTGAGCACTTTGAACGGGCCGCCTATTACCTGCAATCACTTGGGCTTAACCTGATTCTTGGCCCGGTCGCCGATCTTAACCTCGACGATCAAAATCCATGCCTTAAAGGCCGCACTTTCGGCAAGAATCCGGCCCGCGCCATACCTTTTATCGAGCGCACCATAAAGATTGCCCATAAGTGCAGCCTGTTGACCTGTCCCAAACATTTCCCCGGACTGGGCGCGTCGGTGATCGACCCCCACCACGAACTGGCCCGGGCCGATTATGATTATCAGACCTTCCTCAACCGCGAGGGCATCGTCTTTCAGGCGGCCATCGCCGCCGGGTGTGATATGATCATGACGACGCACCTTATCCTGCCCCGGATTGACAAGGAACCGGCCACCGTATCAACTGCGGTGGTCAACAATATGCTCCGGGGAACGCTTAAATTCGACGGCATCGCCATCACCGATGACCTGTTGATGGAGGGCGCCCGCGTCATGGGTGATTATGGTGAACGGGCTCTCAAAGCGTTCAACGCCGGTCATGATATACTTTTATTCGGACAAAATTTCCGTGTCGCCCAGGAAGTCGTGACATACTTCAAAAAGGCCTATAAAAATGGCCTGTTGAGCGAAGATCGTCTGACTAATTCATTGGAAAGAATATCCGGTATCAAGTCCAAGTTGACTGTACCGGCGTGACAAGGTCATGATTCAAAAGATTATAAACAAAAAAAGCCTGACCGTAATCGGAATCAACTCGGGCACCTCGGCCGACAGCCTCGACCTGGCCGCCGTCAGGGTTTTAAATATAAAATCGGGAATATCGGTTAAATTTCTTAAAGGTAAGACGGTACCATACCCCCGGCCCTTCTCGGACAGCCTGCAGAAAGCCGTGCTTAATCGCTCTCTGTCGCTCGAAGAAGCGATGTCTCTCGACCGCGAACTGGGGGATTTTATCGGCCGCCAAACCCGCCGGTTTAGTGCCGATTTGAAAAAAATAAATGTCGTGGCCCACCTGGTCGCCTCCCACGGACAAACCCTGCGCCACCTGCCGGGACGATTCAAAATCTCCCGCCGTACATCCCATGCCACCATGCAAATCGGTCATCCGGAAACCATCGCCTATCACTGCGGCCTGCCTATCGTCGCCGATTTTCGCCAGGCCGATATTGCCGCCGGCGGCGAAGGCGCGCCCATTACGTCTTTAGCCATGTGGCATCTGTTTTCCGATAAAAAGCGTAACCGCCTGCTTTTGAATATCGGCGGCATCGCCAATTATTTTTTCTTTCCCGCCGGGACAGGGCCGGACCATATAATCGCCCGCGACTGCGGTCCCGGCAACAGCCTGATGGATTTGCTGGCAAATAAATTTTTCCACCAACCATATGACGCTATGGGCCGTCTGGCCGCACAAGGCCGGATCTCTCAAAGGCTTTTAACAATACTCATGGCCGATGACTATCTCAAGGGAAAATTCGGACCATCCACCGGCCGCGAACGGTTCGGCGAAAAATTCGTCGAGAAAATAGTCCGCTGGGCCGCGAAACTGAATCTCAACCGGTACGATATCATGGCCACCACGGCCGAACTCACCGCCGTCACAATCGTTGATCATATCCGCCGCCTGCTTGGGCAATATGATATAAATTCTCTTCACCTTTTCGGAGGCGGCGCCAAAAATAAATTTATCGTCGATGGTCTGAAACTGGGCCTGCCGGAAATCGACATCGAAACGGTCGAACGTCTGGGATATGAAGGTGATTATCTGGAAGCCGTCTGCTATGCCGTTATGGGCGCCATGACGCTGTGGCGCCAAACGGGCAACTTGCCCGATGTCACCGGCGCGCAAAAAAAAGTGGTCTGCGGAAAAATAATCGATATCTTCGAATAATAGGCGACTATGAATATCAGTTTAACATCGTCATGGGATAGGATTATAAGAACGACCGCTCATTATGGCACGATTGCGTTGATTATATTTTTGGTCTGGGGATGCGCCGCCGTGCCGAAGCTGAAAGAAGGCTCCGAGGGTACCTATCTGCGACTACCCTTTGTTCGGGTTCTTCTGCAGAATACCTCAAGCGAAATTGTCGTCTCCGGCAAGGGTTCCTTTTCCGTGGAATGCCTGAAGGGCAAGAAAAGCTATGTCTATTATTCTTCCCAACCGGTAACATTCAGCCGGTCCGGCGACGGCCTTGTCATCAAGATGGGCCATAACCCGCTGGGTGACCGATTTGATGAAGTCCTCTTGACACCGCGCTCCGGACATAATTTCCTGACGGCCTTCAACCAGCGCTATCGCGGCATGCTCCGCATTTTGCCCAACGGCAACAATCTTCGCTTGATCAATATCGTGCACGTCGATGATTATCTCAAGGGCGTCGTTCCGCTGGAAATTGGCTTTACCTCCGAACCGGAACGGGAAGCGATTAAAGCCCAGGCGGTGGCGGCGCGAACCTATGCCATTTCGCATCTGGAGCAATACCCCAAAGAACCGTATGACCTGAAATCCGACGTCAGCGATCAGGTGTATCGCGGCGTGGATGTCGAAAAAGACCTGGTAAATGAGGCCGTCGATGCCACCCGCGGCATGGTCATGAAATTCCACGATCAACTGATCAACGCCTATTATCATTCCACCTGCGGCGGTTCGACCGATGACATCGACGAAGTCTGGGATCGCAAAGCGGAACCGTACTTGCGGGCCGTCTCCGACAGCGGCTATTGTGACTGGTCGAAATACGCCCGGTGGACGGAATCATACAGCGTCAAACAGCTCGCCTTGAGACTCGAAGAATATCTTTCGGCCGAGCGCGGCAGAGTCATTCGTATCGACCGCATCGATGACATCGAAATTACCGGCCTTACCGCCGGTGGGCGCGTCGCCGAAATGACCGTGACAACCGACAAGGGCACCTTTAATTTCGGCAAGGATAAAGTCCGCTGGGTTTTCACCCGCTCCTCCAACCCCGAAATGATTCTGCAGTCGGCCTGGTTTCGACTCCAGAAACAATTCGATTCGCAAAATCGCCTGACCCGGGTCGATTTTGTCGGCCGGGGCTACGGCCACGGGGTCGGCATGTGCCAGACCGGGGCGATCGGAATGTCGCGCGCCGGATGGAAATTCGAAAACATTTTGAAATACTATTATTCCCATATCGACCTGGTTCGGCTATACTAACTTCATTAACTTGATATTTGTAAAATCATATCGTGCGGCTATATTTATGTTATGTCTTTTGTCGCGTCCGGCAGAGCCGTCATATTGAATTCGCGGCAATCGCTGTATCCCTGCGGCGCCGATCCCTGGATTGGTGCAACCGCATGGGCCATCGATGATATCGCGAAAAAAAACCTGACCCTGCTGGCCTCGGTCGGAACTCCGGCTTGGGAAATTGGTCTCTGCCTGGCCGGACAAAAAAAACTCCCGATAATGCTCTTTGTTCCCGCTACCCCCGGAGAAAATGAAAACCGTATACTAAGCCATTACTGCGCCGAATTTCGCCTTGACCCCTGCTATGTGCAAGTTTTTAAAATCATCAACGGTACAGCCCCGGTCGAACGCCGCCTTTTTCCAACTGCACGCGACAACAAAATTATCGAAATGGCCGACATCATTTATCCCGTGTCGATCCGTCCGCGCGGCAATCTGGACCAAATTCTGTCCGAACCGCCCATGCAAAACATAGTCATTGATAGAACGTTTGCTGTATCCTGGCAATCCGGAAAAATAAACCGTCTGGCACCCCCGCCGCCTGGAAAATTAATGCCCGGTTTGGATGACGCCTTACGGGATTATATCATGCACTGGACACGAAGTGTGCATTATCCCTGGCCGGGTGAATCCAAACGTGACTTCTATGACGCCATAATCCACTCAAACAATATCTATCCCCGTTCCGCCTTTTTTACGCTGATGAGAATTCTGGGGGAGAGGCGCCTTCGGGCTTCATCGAGGCATCTGCGTAAGGGTGTTTCGGCCGTATCTTTTTCATCCCTGCCGCCCTCGCAGGCCGTCGCTCTGATGCGTTGGCGCTCACGCTATCGCGAAATGAGTTTTGAACCATACGGCATCGCCATAAAGAAATCCGCCGCCGAACGAACTGGTATAAAAAAGGCCATATACGGCAACCGCGAAATGATCTCTTATCTTACGGCTGACGAAAAGCCATATTTCCAGAATATCGGGACTATCGGGGATTGGGAACAAGAACGGGAGTACCGCCATCTTGGCGATCTGGATTTGCGCGCCTTCGACGGTTCGGATATGTCTGTGATTACGCGGTCACCGTCTGAAATCGATAAACTAAAGACAGTTTTTGACGGTCGGGTTCTGGCATTATTGGATGAGTAGCTTGATCTTAATTCGAAACAGTCGTTTTGTTCTCGATAATCTCGAGATATTTCCTGGCCCAGATATCCGCCGAATGATTGGTCTTGACATACTGGTGATATCGACGACCGAGATTTTCACCGTCGATTTTGCGATTATAAATCTGGCGAATCAAATCGGCTAATTCATCGGGCCGATTGTTGGAAAAAATCAGAGCTCCTCCGGCTTCATCCAAAAGGCGGGTGGCTTCCTTGGCGGGAGAGCCGAAAATAATCGGTTTGCCCGCAGCCATGTATTCGAACATCTTGACCGGCAAAACCGATTTGGCAAAGGGAACGTCTTTGAGACAGTCCACCAGCACGTCGCCGGCTTTTAAAAAGTACGGTATTTCATCGAGCGGTTGCAGGCCGGTGAAGGAAACGTTGTCCAGACGGTACTGACGGACCAGCTTTTTGTATTCACTCATTTTCTGGCCGTCGCCGACAAAAACGAAATGAAACTGCTTTTCATCAGCCATGAGGCGGGCCGATTCGATGACCGGTTCCAGCGAGCGGACACAACCCATCGTCCCGCAAAACAGCACCAAAAATTTGTCCTCCCACCCGTATTTGGCACGGATTCCATTGGAATGGCTGTTGATGAAACTCTCGCCAACTCCGGACTTGATGGTTGTCAACTGCCCGTTACCGAAACCGTTTTCCTTCATCCAGCTGGTCAGGCCTTCGGTGACACAGACGATTTTCCAGGCCCGCTTGTACACGAATCGCATCATCCTGCGGATGGACTCCGTAAGAATTGATTTTTTAAGACTGCCGTACTGCTCACCCATTTCCGGCTGCAAATCCCGAATTTCAAGCACCAGTTTTCCGCGACGCAGGCGACTCAAAAGCCAGCCGAGAAAAGCCGAAGTTACCGGAGGCGATGAGGCCAGAACAATATCGAATTTCCCCTTCAAGCGGAAGCTGTTCAGAAGGGCAGTAACTAAAAAAATCAAAAATCCTATCATGCGCTTCTTTGGCTGGGCATTAGACGCCGGAAGCACAAATGACCGCAGAATTTCCACCCCGTCCATATATTCGCGGCAAAAAATTTTCCCTTTGTATTTTTCCGGAATTATTCCATCAGGATAATTCGGTATCGCCGTCAGAACGGTAACATCATGACCGCTGGCACGGAAATGGCGCGCAAATTCATGCAACCGCCTTACCGCACCCTTTTCAGGCGGAAAATGTTGTGTAACAAGTAGTATTCTCATCCTTGACCGAATCGTAATCCTCTAATCTACTCCCGCGACCGCTAAAAATCAATATAAAAACCACCCCGACGCAACTTATACATACTCAACGACATGGATGTGTCGGAATTCACCGATTATATTATTTTTTATAGCCACCGGCAATTATCCAATAAAAAAACCGTGCTCCTGCAACCGGCTTGACTTATTAATTATTCTCCTTATCCCGGATTCCCTCTTTGTCCGGAATTGGATGAATGTAAATGAGATAATCGACATTGTCAACTAATCTTTCTCATTTTTCGGGCGAAAAATCCCTCTTGTCCAATTCAGGCCAAAGACCAAAAAGCGATTAGTAAAAGATCAATTCCACGCGGCGATTCTGCTGACGGCCTTCCTGCGTATCATTGGAGGCTATGAAATTCGTCTCCCCACGACCAATGGCTCGAAGACGCGAGCTGTCTACGCCCCGGCCCACCAGATAATCCAGCACGCGCCGGGCTCTCTTCTCCGAAAGCGCCCTGTTGTCTTCAGGAAGACCAATATTGTCGGTATAACCGTTTATTTCGACCCGGACGCCGCGCGCCGCCAAAAGCAAGCTGGCCAATTTGTCAAGTTTTGCCCGGGTGGCCTGGTCCACTTCAAATGACCCCGGGTCATATTTGATATGCAAAATCATGGGCTTGGCCAGCGGCGTCAAATCGACGCATCCGAATGAGTCAACCTCCACGCCGGCCCTGGTATTTGGGCAATTGTCTATTCCGTCGGGGATACCGTCGCCGTCGCTGTCAATCGGACAACCGCTTTTATCCACGATGGCGCCGGGCAGACTGTCAGGGCAATCATCCCTGTAATCAGGAATTCCATCGAAGTCGGTATCGATGGGACAGCCGTTGATATCGACCAGCCCGCTCGCCTCTTTGGGCGTATTCGGGCACAGGTCATATAAATCTGGGACGCCGTCGCCGTCGCTGTCATCTCCGACCTTTCCCCGTAACGCCTTGGCGGATGCCGGTCCATAATCGTTGCTCGCCTTGACCGGCATCGGCTGGATTTTGCCCGATACCGATTTGGGATGGGCGGGTTGCGATCTCTCCGCTCTGCCGAACGAGTAGGAAATATTTACGCCGAAGCGATAGATCCAGTTGCTTAGACTATCCTTGTATTCTGCGGCGAATTCCTGACCGGTTCCGGTCAGATAATTCATCGTCACCAGAAAGCCGATTCTGAAATTTCCACTCAAACGAAAATCGGTCCCCATACCGGCCGCAAGGAATACTTCGCTGACACTGACATCGGTCGGCCCCCCCGTTTCGGAAGTTGTCTTTTGAATCGCTCCGCTGAAAGGGTCCAGCATCTTCCATATCGAAACGCCGCCGCCCAGATCGCCATGAAGCGTAATACGATCACCCATACTATAGATATGCCGTCGTAATAAAAGCGTGACGTCGGTCGCCTTGCGGGCGCGGGTGCGATGGCTTTCATCGGAACTGAATGTGAACAGCGAACCGGCTTGCGTGTCATCGTACAATTTATAACCGCTAACTGATACCTCGGCCAGCCAGTTCGGTGACAGATTGGTCCCGGCATGAACGCGCCATGACGGTCCGAAGACGAACCGGGGAGCATCACCTCCGGAAAGATTCACCATCTCGCCGCCGACTCCGACCATAAAGCCGGCATCGGCCGTAACTGCGCCGCACAGCCCCAGAGACAGAGTAATCGCCATCAATCGTATAGCCAGCATATTTTCAATTTTACAGACCTGGCATCATTTTGCAATAAAAAACAAATCGATCATTCAATGTCGCGACGTTCATTTTTTATTTTTTGCCGATTGACACCCCGGCCTGAATCATTATTTTATGCAAGTGACGTTTCGTACACTTGTCCCAGACCGACGGGGAGTCTGTTTGCGAATAAAAAAATTACATGACTGGCCCAATACCCCGCAAGAAGCGGAATCGATTCAGAAAGATTTGAGCCGCCTGGTGATTACCGAGGTCGATGATTTCCAGTATAATTTGGTCACCGCCATCGATACTTCCTGGGACGACCGATCGGGCCGCGCCTATGCCGTAGCCGTAACCATTGACATATCTGATTTTAACGAAGTCGAGCGAAGTCGCGCCGAAGGCGATGTAACGTTCCCTTACCGGCCATCGATGTTGAGCTTTCGCGAAGGGCCGCTGATATTAAAAGCCCTCGAACGTCTCAAAGTCACGCCCGATGTCCTGCTTCTGGCGGGCCATGGCCTGGCCCATCCACTCGGCTTCGGGCTGGCTTCGCATATCGGCCTTCTGGCCGATACGGCCTCGGTCGGTTGCGCTCGAAGAATACTGTTCGGCCGATTTGATGAACCTAAAGACGTTTTCGGCCAGTCCTCTCCGATTTATTGCGGGAGGAAAATATGCGGATACGTTTTACGAAGCCGGGTCGGCGTTAAACCGGTCTTCGTCTCGCCCGGACACAAATGCAACGTTGATTTCTCTTTAAAACTGGCGCAAAACTGTCTCAATGGTTATCGTATGCCCGGCCCCCTTAGACTGGCTCGCATGGCGGCTAACCGCCTTAAAGACACGGCCCAAAATAACGAGGATGCGGTTAAAAATTAAAGGGGACGATATATTAACGGCGTCATTTCATCGAAGGACAGGCTTTATGCTCGATAATAATGTCATATTAAAAATGGCCGAAGAATTATTGCCATACCAGATTAAAATCCGCCGCTTTTTGCACCAGCACCCGGAACCCTCTTTCGAAGAAGTTGCCACAACCCGCCTTTTAAAAACCGAATTGAAACGGGAAAAAATAAAAATAATAAAAATCCCCTGCAAGACCGGGGCGGTCGGCATTATCAATGATGGCCTTAAAAAAGCCATTATGGTGCGCAGTGATATCGATGCCCTCCGCGTATTCGAAAAAACCGCATTGCCCTTCAAATCGCAAAACCCCGGTATTATGCACGCCTGCGGGCACGACGTCCACATGGCCGTCGTTTTGGGGACAGCCATTATTCTGAACCGGCTACGGGACCGCCTCAACTGCGCCGTCAAATTCGTGTTTCAGCATGCCGAAGAAAACCCGCCGGGTGGGGCCGTGGAAATGATCCGCGCCGGCGTACTGAAAAAACCCGATGTTAAAATGGTCTTCGGTTTGCACGTCGATCCGGGTGTTCCCACCGGGAAAATCGGACTGCGCGACGGCCGAACTATGGCCTCGGTCATCGATTTCGATATTACCATAATTGGCAAAGGCGGGCACGCGGCCCGTCCCCATGACGCCGTGGACAGCATCGCCGTCGCCGCCGAAGTTGTCGAATCCCTGCAAAAAATCGTCTCTCGCGAACTTCGTCCGCTCGAACCGGGCTTGATTTCATTCGGCACTATCGAAGGCGGGACAGCCCGCAATGTCATCGCTGATCGTGTCAAGCTTAAAGGAACTGCCCGAACTCTGTGGCCCGGAAATGTCCGAATCATTCTGCGCCTGATTAAGCGCACCCTCGACGGCGTCTGCCGGGCACGCGGGGCAAAATATACTCTCGATTTTTTGTCCGGCTATCCGGTGCTTTCGAATAATGAACGCGTCAACGATATCTTCCGCCAATGCCAAACCGAATTGTTTGGCAAAAATACTATGGTCGCAACGCCGCCGACTTTGGGGGGAGAGGATTTCGCTTATTATATACAAAAAATCCCGGGAGCGATGTTCCGACTGGGCATTCGCAACGATAAAATCGGCGCCAATAAATCATGGCATGCCGGGGATTTTATGGTCGATGAAAAAGCCATATTTTACGGGACCTCCCTGCTGTGCGATGCGGTTTTAAAAGGTAATGAAAAAATTTAAAATTTATTCGGTTATTCTAATTCTTATCGCCCTGGCGATTTTCGCCGCGCCGGGCGATATCGGCGCTTATCAGTACCTGTCCGGGCTGGTCGTCAATTTTTCCGACTTTTCCTTCGTCCGCTCAATTACGGCCGGTTATGAATACGCCTATGTCGGGACAACCAACGGCATTACCCGTTTTAATATCTCCAAGGGCATGTGGGACCTCCCCCTGACCGGTGTCAGCGGCCTGCTGGGTGGGGATATCCTTTGCATCCAGACTTCGCGCAATGATGAATACCTCTGGGTCGAAACCGAATTGGGCAAATTCGAATACAACCGTACTCACAACTTCTGGACACGAATAAACCAATTCCCGCCGGACGATGGTTTTGTACGCCATTTGAGACCGGAACCGGTCTACTTTGCCCCGCAAGGATTCAATTACCTGCCCAACGGCGTGTTAGTGGATTTCGAAAACCGCCGTTTCCCCCTGACCGATATTATCGACGACGGCTGGAGTAACCTCTGGATCGGCACTTGGGGACTGGGCGTTATCCGCGCCGACAATTCCAATTACCAGATGGAGCTTTTAAATTATGGTTTGCTGTACCAGGATGTGTCCTGCCTGTCCGTGCATGATGGCCGACTTTGGGTGGGTGGGGAGTTGACAGAATCCCTTCGCCACGGTCTGACCATATATTCCATCGAAAATAATTCATTCAATTATGCCCAGCCCGATTACAACCGCTATTCCCGAACAAGTATTATTAACGACATCGCCATTGGTTCGAAAAACGCCTATGCCGCGACCAACAACGGTTTGCTGGTCGTCGATAATAAAGATTTTAAAGTATCCGCCGTGATTCAATCATCGCCCGAGTGGGGTCCCGATAAAGCGCTGAACTGCGTTGCTGCCTGTGGCGATTCCGTCTTCGTCGGCCTTGCTTATGGCGTCGGGCTGATACGTTTTTTAGATGATTCGATTTCTTTCGAACCAAACCTGTTTTTGCCTGACTTGACTGCCCTGTCGATGGAATCATCCGATGACGCCCTCTGGATCGGAACCAATCGCGGCGTCTATCGCCTGGTGTATGCCTCCGGAATTATGGAACAACTTAATATCTGGCAGGTATCGGGGGCGACGGAAATTTTTGATATAACCATCGGCCCCGATAAAATCTGGATTGCCACCGGCGAAAATTTGATCGCGATTGACCCCGAAACCGGAGCTGTGGTCGATTATCCCGAAGTCTATAGCTATAACGGGGTGCGCTCGGTGGATTCACAGGGCGACATCGTCGCCGCCGCGACCGGCAATGGCCTCCTGCTGTTTTTTTTCGGAAAGAAGAAATATCATAATTATTTATATACTCAAAATGACGGATTGCCGTCGAACAATATCAAAACCGTCAAATTCGACGGCGATTATCTCTGGGTCGGTTCCGATCGGGGCCTGACCCGATTCTGGCACCGCCACCCCGGTTTATATCATTAATTCCTGCCTCGGCGAAATTACCGGTTGATGACTTTAAAATATTTGCCTATTTTGTATAAATCCAACCCGTCGTCGATTTTGACGTATATTGGAAATGAAGATGTCAAATGGTTTAAGCAAAGCGGCGATTCTGATAACACTGGCGGGCTGTCTGTTTGTCGGCGGTTCACTATCAGCGGCCGAACAGGATTTCTTCGATATCTTCCCCATCCAGGTTGAAGGAAAAATCTACGGGCAAATCATCGGCGATTTTAACGGCGATAATCTTAATGACGTCGTCATTTTCTATTCACCGACCGATAATCCCGATACCCGATTTGCCGGGTTATGCCTTAATCGCGGTTCTCATGGTTTCGCTGAACGTCCCGATTATCTGATGCGTCTTCCCCAGACGGCTGTGCAGGTGGATAAATGCAATGTCGATGCCGACGCCGCCGTCGAAATCGTCTTTCTTGATGCCGATGGAGCCGCTTTTATCGATTTTGACCCCGCCACTGGTTTGACCAGCCCTCGCCGCCTGATTCGTCAGAATACCATTTACTCCATGCCGGTATTCAGCGGCATTATTGTTGAACCGTTTTTCATCCAGTTTGAAGAAAAAAATGACAAAGTGGCCGTCATCCCGACTTCCAAAGGGTATGTCATTTTCGAAAGGGAAGAAGTCGGCACCTATGAAATTCTCAACCAATTATCCCTTCCGATTTTCAGCTATAAGCCCGAAAAAGAATTGAAAGATTTCCGGGGGGGCCGACGGGCCTCCTTCAGCACCGAATTGGCCTCGATTCGCGCCAATGACTGCAACAAAGACGGTCTGACCGACCTGTATTTCTATTGGGGTCATAAAATATGCTGTTTCATCCAGGACAGCACCGGTAATTTCCCGACCGACCCGAACGTGAACCTTTCGTTTTTCCCGGAGAATATGGACGGATTTATGCAGACGTGGCTTGATGATTTGAACGGCGATGACCGCATCGATGCCGTCGTTTCATACACCTCCGGCGGCATTACCAATGCCGAGACAACGCTGTCCTTTTATTTGTGTGGTCCCGACGGAAAAATGTCGAAAAGCAACAAACGGGAAATAAGACTGTCCGATTCACACTGCAATTTGATTATCAATGATTACAATAATGACCGCCAGCCCGAACTGGTTGTCCCAGCGCTGGAATTGGGGACGATTGCGGCCACCAAAATGTTTTTGATGAAAAAAGCCGATCTGCACCTTCTCATATATAACCTGGTCGGAGGTATCCCCGAAGAAGAGCCGCGCTCCCGCAAAAAGGTCGAGTTCCGTTTCAATTTCGATCATCCTCAACCCACGCGGGAAGTGTCGCTGGACTGGTCCACCGATTTCAACGGCGATAATCTGCATGACCTGGTTTTTGTTGATGGCGGGGGTAATATCAAGATATATTGGGGCGATTATAAGGATTTCCTGTCGAATCGGCCCGACCTCGAAATCCCGCTGGACCATCCCGCGACCGTTATGCCGGTCAGCATGGGTGGCGATGGTCTGGCCGATATGGTCGTGGAACATAATTTGAAGGGCAAATTTGACCGGATTACTATACTAAAAAACCGGGGGAAAAGACGTTAAATTATGCCAAGGTTGTTCGAAAATCTATGGGTTAAAATCGCCGCTTTAGGACTGGCCTTTTTATTGTGGCTCCATGTCGCCACCGAAAAAAACTACCAGATGCAACTGGCTCTTCCCCTGACGCAGGTGGAATTATCCGGCGACTTGACCCTGATCGAACCACCCCCGGAATCGGTGCTGGTGGTGGTCACGGCCGATGGCAAAAGTCTGTTGTCCAACGACTGGAAAAAAAGCGGCCTGCGACTGGTAATTTCCCAGAGCCGGCCGGGACGATTCAAAGGCACGCTGTCCACCGATAATATCAGCCTCGTCCGGGGTGAACGGGTCGGTCTGGTCGAGGTCATCGCCCCCCGCGAATTCAATTTCAATTGCGACCATGTCGAAAGCCGCAACGTCTCGGTAATCAATCGTTTTGTCGCTCTGCCCGGCGAGGGATTTGCCCTCGGCAAAGCCGATTCCCTGGTGCCCTCCGAGGTGACCATCTCCGGCCCCCGCACCGCCATCCGCGGCATTGACTTCGTGGAAACCGAACTCGATTCACTTACCGGCGTTCGCAATGACTTTTCCATGAAAGTAGCCCTGATCAATCCCGGCGCCTATGGCGTTAAAGTCCGGCCCGATACCATCACTCTTTTCGTCAATGTTATCCCGGTCAGGACCATTACCTTGGTCAATGTTCCGATAACAATCCGCAATTTGCCCGACAGCACTGGCTTTGCATATTATCCCCGCACGGTTGACCTGCGTTTGCGCGGCCGCCCCGATCTGGTCGATACTCTCAAAGCCACGAATATCCCGGCCGAAGCCGATTACAACCGGGCCGACGCCGGAGGTTTTACCGCCGTAAAAATCACACTCCCCGACGCAGTGCAAATCCTCGCCCGCACCGTCGATTCGGTCCAGATTGTTGTCCGACCATGATCATCCTCGGTGTCGAAAGTTCCTGCGATGAGACCTCTGTGGCCGTCGTCGAAAATTGCGATAACGTCCTCTCCAACGTCATCTTAAGCCAGCTGATTCATTCCGATTATGGCGGCGTTGTACCGGAACTGGCCAGCCGGGAACATCTCAAAGCCATAACCACCGTCTATCGCGAAGCGCTGGATAAAGCCGGTATCGCCCCCGAACAAATCGACCTGTTCGCCGCCACCTATGGCCCCGGTCTGGTCGGCGCCCTTCTGGTCGGACTGAATTTCGCCAAAGGCCTGGCTTTCGGTTATGATAAACCCTTCGTGGCGGTCAATCATCTGGAAGGCCATATCACGGCCAACATGATTACCCATAAAGACGCCCTGCCGCAAAAACATCTGACTTTGATTATTTCCGGCGGACATACTTCGCTGGTTTTGGTCAATGGTTTCGGCGACTATATCATGCTCGGCCAGACGCGCGATGATGCCGTCGGGGAGGCCTACGACAAAGTCGCCAAACTGCTCGGACTCGGTTATCCCGGCGGACATCTCATCGACAAACTGGCCAAAGATGGTGACCGCCGTTTCCACAAATTCCCGCGCGGGATGATCAAAGAAGACAATTTCGACTTTTCATACTCCGGCCTCAAAACGGCCGTAGCCCTTTATGTCAAAGATATCGGCGATAAAAAAGTGAAGGCGTGCCTGCCCGATATTTGCGCGTCGTTTCAGGAAGCGGCGCTGGAAGTACTCGTGGATAAAACTGCCCGGGCCGCCCATGAATACGGCGTCGAAGCCGTTACCCTTAGCGGCGGCGTTGCCTCCAACAGCCGCCTCAAGGAATTGATGCAGGAAGAACTGGCGAAAACCAACGTCAGGTTTTTCTTTCCGCCGCCGGATTTATGCACCGATAACGCCGCCATGATCGCCGCGACCGGATATTTGCGCTACAAGATGGACGGCCCCTCGAACCTGACCATCAACGCCGTCCCCTA
>CALAMC010000023.1 GCA_937925655.1 uncultured candidate division Zixibacteria bacterium
CATTTTCAATTTCAATCCATCGGTCCAGAAATTCAAGCAATTCATCCGGCGGGACAATTCTCGTATCGGCGGCGGATTGGGTTTCATGGGACCTGACCAGAACCCGAAGGGCTTTTCCGGCCAAAGCACGGAAAGCATCTTCGTCGGTTGTATCATCGCCCAGGTATGCCGCCGGGGGAGGTGTCGGAAAACGATTCAGGATCTCATTAACGACATGGCCCTTGTTGAATCCCGGGACTTTCAATTCAATTCCGCCGTCGAATTCGTCGCACAAAAGATGCGAATCCTTCGCGATCCTGTCCCAATATAGCTTTATTTTCCGCATGACATCAAGGGTTTTTCCGTCATCGAGACCCCGGACATGAATGGCCAGAGAGACCGGTTTTTCTTCGAGGTGTGATTCCAGCCGGTTCTTATAGACATATTCACGGGCATCGGTCAGTCCGGCCAACTCCTCGGTCCCAAAAGGTTTGAGTGTATAGCGTCCGTCAGGGGCAAGCGATTCCCAGCCGTGCGAACCCCATATTTCCGGGAATTTTTCCAATTTTAACAGCGGCATGAGGTCATTTATGGCCCGTCCGGAAATGATGATAACATCCGTACGCAAGGAACCAATCAATCGATCGAGTCTTATTTCAATGCCGGGATACGGAACAGCCCGGTCGCGCTCGACCACAAATGGGGCCAGAGTACCATCGTAATCAAGGAGCAACAGCCGTCGGGGGGCAGACTTCAACGATTCAAAGAATTTTTCGATAATCTCATTCAATAACCACTCCAATGTAGTAACTATCAGGCCGCGGCGATCAGGCGGCTGGCAAAACCGCGACGCAGTCCGACCATAAGGGTAAGGTACTCGCGCAGGTGACGGGTGAGAAGGAAATTTTCGCGCACGAATTCGCGGCCTTTGGTTCCCATGATATTCATCATTTCCTTATGATTCAAAAGGTAACGCACCCGATGGGCCATGCCTTCGGGGCTGTTGACCAGAAAACCGGTGTGATAATTGATAACCTGAAGACGAATACCGCCGACATCACCGCCGATAACCGGTTTGCTTTTCCAAAGGCCCTCGGCAACGGTCAGACCGAAACCCTCGCGGGTAGATTTCTGGACGACGATATCGGAACATCGTTGCAGGGCATTTATAGTACGGTGAGCATCGGAAGGCAACAGCAAAACATGAATGTCTTTATCACCATTGACCGCCTGCCGAACATCATCAAGCACCTGTTTGCCCTCGGGATCGTCGTCGGCACCGCCCCCGGCCAGAACCAGTTGCACGGGGGCAAACTTGCGAATAAGGCGATATCCCTCGATCACACCCAGCGGGTCTTTGAAACGGTCGAAGCGGGAGACCTGGGTAAGAATCGGGCGCTCTGTATCGAGGTTGAATTTTTTGCACACAGTATCAACTTCGCCTTTTTCAAGGTCAATGTTTTTATCACTTAACGGATCGATACTGGGCGCGACCAGAAATTGGGGATGCGGCAGCGATTTGGAAAACTGCGCCATGGAAAAGATGCTGGCGTCATAGCATTCGAGCAAAGGACGGAGATATTTCCAGATTGCACGGTCCGGACGGCTGGCGTCAATATGACAGCGCCAGATCCATTTGCCCTTCCGGCGGGGGCACAGTTTCAGCAACATGGCCGGTTGCGGGTCATGAATGACGACGATATCGGCCGATTCCAGTATCGGCCGCAGGCGTTCGGTATTTTGTCGGCTGGTGCTTTCATAGGCTTCGATATGTTGTCCAAGCAACGTGACCCTTTCGCCCTGAAGACCGTTGTGGAACATTTTGGTAACATTGAAAAAGGGTTCGTTACCTTCAATCACTTCCCAGCCGGCATCGATACCGAGTTCGCGCATGAAGGGAATCATCCAGTGCAGAATCTCGGCCACGCCCCCGCCGGAGCGGGTGGAATTGACATGAACCACCTTGATCCCGGCCAGGTTACCCGCCAGTTGTTCCAGTTGTTGCAGGACGGCGGTACCGACAATCGGCTGATACTCGGCAAGCGATCTCATGAAGTTCCCCGCGTTTTAAAGGTTCGATCGAAAATATCGACCAGTCGCCGCTGCAACTCACCCAGACTCATGAAATAAAAATCTATCTGGGACAAGGCCCAAATCGTGTCGGCGGCCCGGTCATCCCATCCATTTAGCCAGACGGTAAAATCATCGGTACGCTGTTCGGTGCGTCGTCGGGCTTCCCAGAAGTGATAGTACACCGAACCGGCCGACATTTCCCTTACGGCCCGCCCCAATTCTTCGGGCGACGAGATAACGTGCGAGGTGTTGAACACAACCGTGGTGGCGCTGTGGAAAATAAAGGCATTATCGTCGAGCGCCCAGGGGATATTATGGATTTCGCTCAGGCGGTCATCGACTATTTCCACTACGGTTTTGCGGAGTTCCTCGAGGTCGGACAATTCGTAGGGGTTGATAATTTCCAAGCGTTCGGCGAGAACGCTGTCATGCAACGCACGTTTGGCCCAGCGGGCAAAATCGTTGTGAAATTCGGGGTCGTCGAATGTCGGCCGCAAGACGCACTCGAAAAAATGATGATAGATGCAATCGATCGGACATTGTGTCAGTTGCTGACGGAATTCGCGCAGATTGATAGCCGGGAGCATATCGCTGATGCGAACGATCAGGGCGCAATCTTTAATTTGAAACGGATCGGCCGGCATTTCCATCCTTCGGTTATTTTTGGCATTCTTTTTTATTTTATCAGTCATAATATAACAAAGTTTCCGGATTTTCCAAATTTGGCGCCCATCGCCCGCTTTAACAGTTATCGGCGGTGAGTTAAATCGTTTTACCCAGGCGGTCATTTATTATACGGTTGATTCGATATCTGGTCGGTTTGAATTGCATGAAATTGAATAGTAGAAGAAAAACAATTTCCCGGACGGCATAACCTCGCTCTGGTCTAAACGTCTGCCAAAGCAGGTCGGTCAATCGCCTTTTTTGCGACTCATGTCGCCGACCATGTATTCGGCGATTTTGCGGAAAGCATCCACCGTTCGCACCACGCCGACCAGCGTTCCGTCCTTGAGCACCGGCAATAAATAAGTATCCTGAAAATTCATTTCGTAAATGACGGTAAAAATATGGTCGTTAAAATCCACCGCCGTTTCGATCGGAATCATGTAATCGCCGATTTCCTGCTCGGCCTGGTTTTCGATACCTTTGAGTATTTCATCGAACGGGACTCGGGAAAAATCCGGGTCCTTGGCCGAGTCGAACATCTCCAGCCTTTCTTCGTCGCTCATTTGTGACAGGATTTTTGGTTCCATCCCGCGCAGGATGTCGCGGCGTCGAAGCATACCCATCAGGTTGTACTTTTCATCGAAGACCAGCAATACCCGTGGCAAGGACACCTGGCCGCCGGTTTCGAGGGCCGACCCCTCGAATTCGGCCATAGCCTGACGGAGGGTGAACCAGTAAGGGACATGGGGATATTTTTCCAGATCGATCATGACGTCACCGGCGCGGATATTTCTCATAACTTTATATTCCTTTCACTTTTCATCATGTTTCAAGACGGCGGAGATTTCCTCGATGGTCAGGCCCGATTTCCGGGACAGGCTCGCCGTGTCGCCTCCATATCGACGACCAAGCGCTCTAATGTATTCACTTTTGAATTGCTCGAGGGCCAGGGTATACGGTTCGGCGGCGAGCATATCATCGTACATATTCAGCTTGCGGCGGACATCCTGAAAAGCCATGGCCCTTTCGATGACAAAGACAATCTGCTCCCGCTTGAACGGTTTGGTGATATAGTCGAAGGCCCCTTTATTTCGTGCGGACAGGGCGATGTCAATCGACCCGAAGGCCGTAATCAGAATCACTTTCTCCCATCGGTCACGGTCGTTGACAAGATCGATAATTTCCATACCATCCAGCCCCGGCATGCGCAGGTCGGTAATTATCAGGTCAAAGACGTTTTGCTCCAGCAAATGAGGGACTTCCAACGAGCTGTTGGTGGCCAATGTTTTGAATAGTGTTTTTTCGGCGATGATTCGTTCCAGCAGCTGGAGCATGTGCGGCTCGTCGTCAATAATCAAAATTTCAGGCATGGCTGCCTTTTCTCCTTATTCGAGTTTATCCGGCTCGGCAACCGGCATGGAGACAATGAAAGTTGAGCCGGTCGGTCGGTCCCCGCCGTCTTCGCCTGCGTGCGATTCAAACGAAATCGTCCCGCCATATTTATGGACAATGCCATAGCATAATGATAATCCCAAACCTGTTCCTTCGCCAACCTTTTTCGTGGTAAAAAACGGGTCGAATATTTTCGTCTTGTATCGGTTGGGAATACCCGCGCCGGTATCGGTGACGCTGATATCGACCCAAGCCCCTCGCAACGATGCCGCGACGGTCAAATTGCCGCCTGTGGCGGCCATCGCCGCCGTGCCGTTATTAATAAGGTTTAAGAGCACCTGCTGGATCTCGCGCGGGTCCCCTTTTATATGGGGCAGATCTTCAGGAATATCGACGTCTATTTCAATTTTATCTCCTCGCAGGACGCTTCTGACGATATTGACCACAGTGTGGACGGCCTCGGCCGTATTCACCGTATCTTCAAATCCCTCGGTTACCCGGGCGAAACCGAGCATATCATCGACGATGCGTTTGGCATTCTGGGCATTTTGCTCGATTATCCTAAGGTCATTGCGTTCCGGAGTGCCTTCTTTGAACCTATCTCCCAGCAATTCCACGAATCCAAGAATAATGCTCAAGGGATTATTTATTTCATGGGCCACACCGGCGGCCAGCGTCCCGATCGAGGCCAATTTTTCGGCGTTGTATATTTTTTGGGACAGTTCGACCTCCTCGGTAACATCTTTGATAATGGCGGTACTACCCAGCGTCTCACCCGTCTTCGCCCGGACCAGCGTCCGTGAAATATCGACCCAGATGCGACGGCCGTCTTTGGTCACGCGGGCCGCCCGGTGATTTTTGACAAAGCCGTGCTTTTCAACCTCCGCGCGGATCTGGCCGAGTTCTTTTTCCGCATCGATATCGGCCGGGACCAGGCGATGAAACGACTGCCCCAGCATTTCGGCGGCGGTGTAGCCGAAAATCAGTTCGGCCCCATGATTCCAGACCTTAACGCGGTTATCGAGGTCAATAAAGATGATGGCGTCGATGGAATTTTGCAGGATGCTGGCCATAAATTCCTGTTGCTGACTGACCCGTTCTTTGAGCGACCGTGAAATGCGATACTGGTAAAGCAGAGCCAGCCAACCGAGGAAAAACAGACCGACAATCAACGCCACCTCGATGACAATATGCCCCGAATAAGATAAATTCTCGAAGACCCCGGTCCTTTCCAGCCAGAACGCCACCACCAGAATACCAAAGAGCAAAAACGCGGCGATGGCCAGCGTATGACGCCACTCCAGAATAGTCTCATGGAAAGCCAGACTCTTTTTACGTCCGGGTGTGTTTTCCGGCACTTTTATTACACTCCTGAACTCTTTTTCAGACCCAGCCGCCGAGCGATGTCGCGGATGTACCAATCGGTGATTTCGTCCGACGACAGGGCCATATCGAGTTGCTTGGTCATCATGGTCAACCGCCCCAGCAGGCGGAGATTTTCTTCTATCGCGCCATGCTCCTGATAAGAAATGATCGAGTTGAGATAATCCTCATGGCTGTGGTTTTCAAAGCCCATAATGGTCAGTATTTCCGTAATGACCCGGATACGCCGGATGCGCCTGTCCAGCGATGCTCCGCCTTCCTTGTACTGCATGCGAATGAAATTTTTGCTGACCTCCTCGGTGCAAACGGCCTCGAATGTCGTGTAGTGATAGCCCATACGCATCGACAGCATCATGTACGTCTCCCCCAGCACGGCCAGGCTATCATCGGACCAGTCTTTCCGTCCGCGCTTACGGCCATACGTGACGGCGTTGAACCCGACCATGTCTTTGATACGAGCATCATCGGCATGGGCGGGCCAGCCCTCTTCGACAATGCCGCTCCAGAAAGCGCGCATCGGGACCGATTCGATGGCGCTTTCTTTAACATAACCCCGCCGGGCATAGGTATTGTATTCCTGGTCGAGGTATAAAATGCGGACATTGAGAGGCATCTTGCTTTTGAGCCGAATACCGATGCGCAGAGTATTTTCGGCTCCGGCCGAAATGGTGAACATTTCATCCATGGCTTTCTGATGCGCATAGCGAGTGATGTCATGCAGGGTAAGACATTTCTCGGGAATAAAATCGGGCGAGGTTGGATCAACCAGATTAAGCGGCGTGACGCCGGTCAGGACCCTGTCCAGAATGTCATATATGGCGGTATCGTTGAAAACTTCCTCATCGATGCGGCGCACTTCGATCAATTCTCTCTGAAAACCCTCGAAGATCGTCGCGCGGCAGGCATCGACGGTGACTTCCTGCCCCGGCTGAAGGTCATCGGCATGGGCCATGCCCATGATCGTTGGCAGTCGAAACTCGCGGGCGATAGTGGCCATATGGCTGGCGACGCCTCCGGATTTGGTCACAAGGGCGCTGATGCGGCCCATGGCCGTTATCAGACCGGGAAACGGGCTAGGCGCAACCACGACGGCTTTGTCGGGAATGCCGGCCAGGTCAGCCGCGGAACGCGCCACGCACACGGGTCCACCTCCGACGCCGGGGCAAACGGTGAATCCTCCGCGGTTCAGAACTTTGAGCTGTCCTATATCCGGTTCAACCGCGATGATCCCGCATCGCAGAACCCGTAACGGCCGGGCCTGGAGAAAATGTAACTGACAGGAATGGTCGATGGCGAATTCAATATCCTGGGGGCAGCCGTAATGCTTTTCCAGCATCAGCGTGTATTCGGCCAGTTGACGGATCTGGTCGCCATCAAGGCTGGCTTCGAGTTGGCGCGAGATGGGTACGGCGATTTCGATAATTCGACCGTCTTTATCACTGACCAGGCAAACCGGCTTGGGCGTCAGATGAATTTCCTGATGATTGAAGTCCTTGCGTGATACACGGAAGCGATCCGGTTCGACTTTACCGTCAACCAGGTTTTTACCCAATCCATACAAACTGTTGATAATCAGGCAACCGCTATCAGGGTTAACCGGGTCGCGCGAATAGACGACCCCACTGACGGCGGCGTCAACCATGGCCACACACCCGACCGACATGGCCAGTTCCGATTCGGTCAAAGAATGACTCAGAAAATAATAAATGGCCTTGGGGGTGAATTTGCTGGCGATGACATCCCGATAACGGTCGAGCAAATTTTCGCGGGTGACATTAAGATAGGTGGCATACTGTCCGGCAAAACTGAACAAAGTATCCTCGCCCAGCGCGCTCGAGCGCAGGGCCACCCGAGCGCCGGGAGTACCGCCGGTCAAATGGTCGAAGGCTTCCCGGATGACGGCGGCCAGATCATCCGGCACCGGTGAAGAGATAATCATATCGCTTATTTCCCGGCTGACTTCTTCGAGTTGCCTGAACTGCTTTATATCCAGCGTCTTGAGCCGCTCACTGATACGATGCTGAAGCCGGTTGGAGTCGATGAAATGTTTATAGGCCCAGGCACTGATGGCAAAGCCATCGGGAACCGGCAGGCCAAGTTTCGTCTTCATTTCACCCAAATGGGCGTTTTTACTGCCGACACTGAAAGCGCGTTTGCTGTTTATCTTTTCGAAGGCAATGATAAAATCATCCTGTGGAATCGGCTGATTACCGGGCATGAGTTTTTCCACGCGGGCATCGATTATGTCGAACTGGTACTTGAGGGGGAAATAATCTTCGCCGCCCAGTTCAACCAGAAGCCAGATTAGTTCCTCGACACTGAAACGAACTTCATCGAGCGTGTTGCGGATATAATTGGTATCAAAAATAAAATCGCCCTGGGCCTTTTCTTTCAAGTCGCCCATGATTGAAAGAATGTGGTTGTTTTTTTCCAGCAGGCGGGTGAAAATATCAAATTTCTTTTTCAGTTGTTCGAGGACAACTTTGACTTCTTCATCTCCGGCATCATAACCTTTGCTAAACCACCCCATAAGCATATACTCCGGAAAAACAACGCGGGCCCATTTCCCGGCCATACGGCGCGGGTCAAGCCTTATCTCCCAATATAGACCGCGGCCGGTTAAAGGCAAGCCAATTCACCACTTATATATCAGCGGCAAACATCCGCGGTTGAATATTTAAATCCGACACTTGATAATCTCCACCATTTTGTTTAATTTCA